>JAFRKK010000009.1 GCA_017431745.1 Candidatus Saccharimonadota bacterium | reverse complement strand
TAACCTACTACTTAACCAGCATTAACTGTCCAAGCGTATGGAACCTTGTGGTGCCATTATTACACTTGGATAATTAATCTGGTTATAAAAATGTGCTGGTTTACAAAATAGTAAGTTATTGCACTTACTATTATAAAGCATCTACATAAAAAAGCAAGCCCGAAATTGGGCTTGGAATTAAGCGCCTGCTAGTTCGTCAAATTCGTCCATAGAGGAGATGAGGACTTCGCGAGGTTTGTTGCCGTTTTGGGGACCGATGACGCCGATTTCTTCGAGCCAGATAGCAAGACCGGCAACAAAGCCGTGGCCTTTGCCAAGCCAGGTTTGGAGAGAGGCTGTGCTGAATTTGCCTTGTTTTAAGGTGATTTCGACGGCTTTTCTGACGATGGGGTCGTTTGGATCATAGCGACGACCAAGGTCACTGGCGCCGCCACTGCCTGGCATGCCCTTGATAGCGACGGGCTGAGCGATGACTTCATCATTATACTCGGGTGGACGTTGTTCGCGGAGGAAGTCGGTGACTTTGGCGATGTCTTCGTCAGAAGCAAAGGCGCCCTGCAAGCGGCGAGGTTTGCCCATCATTTCAGTGGTAAGAAGGAGCATGTCGCCCTTACCAAGAAGCTTTTCAGCACCACCTTGGTCGAGCATGATTTGAGAATCAATACGAGAGCCAACGGCGAAGGCGATGCGGCCTGGGATGTTAGCTTTGATAAGACCGGTGATAACTTTGACTTCAGGACGCTGGGTGGCAAGCACTAGATGAATACCGGCGGCACGGCCCTTCTGAGCGATGCGGACGATAAGCATCTCTAAGTCCTTCCCTGCCATCATCATGAGGTCGGCCATCTCGTCAATCACGATAACAATGTAAGGCATTTTGCTGCCGTTTTCGGCATCTGCTGATTTGGCGATTTTGGCGTTGTAGTCGGCGATGTTTTTGACTTTTTCTTTGGCCATGAGGGTGTAGCGGCGTTCCATTTCGCCGACGGCCCATTTCATGGCGCTTAATGCCTTATCTGTTTGCGTGATAATAGGGGTGAGGAGGTGTGGGATGTCCTGGTACTGAGCCATTTCAACTTGCTTAGGGTCGACAATGATGAGCTTCATGTCGCTTGGGGCGTTACGATAAAGCAGTGAGCTGATGAGGGTGTTAGTCATAACTGATTTACCAGAACCAGTGGTACCGGCGATGAGGAGGTGAGGCATTTTGGCGAGGTTTGCAACTACGGCTTTACCGGAAATGTCTTTCCCTACTGCAAAAGCTAGTGGGTCGCTGGATTTTTTCCATTCTGGTGATTCGAGGACGCCACGCATGCGAACATCAGCGCTGCGAGCGTTAGGAATTTCCACGCCAACACTGCGAGTGCCGGGAATGGGGGCTTCGATACGGATTTTGTCGACAGCGAGGTTCAAAGCTAGCTCCTTATCACGGGCGAGAATCTTGCTGAGGTTGACACCGGCAGGCGGTTTCATGGTGTACTGAGTGACGCGCGGACCAACGTTGGCGCCTTCCATTTCCACGTCGATGCCGAATTCGGCGAGAGTAGATTTAATGATATAGGCGTTTTGTTGAATATTACCAGCATCGGCTGGCGATTGTTTCTTTTCGAGTAAGTCAACTGAGGGCATTTTCCAGTCTGGGTCGGAAAGGGCGACAAGGGCTGCAGGCTCCTTAGATGGTTCGGGCTCGGATGGTTTTTTGATGGCGGATTTGCTGAGAGTGTTTTTAGCGGGTTGGTCGGTGGTAGCGTTGAGACCGGAGTTGACTTTGATTTCGAGTTGGCCGAGTTTTTTCTTCTTTGGCTCGTCGTCGGATTCGGCTTTGACTTTAGATTTATCACGCTTAGCCAGGTTTTTGGTGCCCTTGAAGAAGGTGACGGGTGACAATTGGAGAATGAAAAGTCCGGTAATGAAAATTAAAACAACGTAAATAAAGATGACAACGCCTTGAGATAAGACATTGAGCATGAGGGAGTTAAGCCAATTGCCAACGATACCGCCGTTTTGCCAAATGGCGGCGATGCCGGAAATCCAGAGAATCATTAAGATGCTAGCGATGTAAACTGGGATGGCGATGCGGTTGTCGTCGACACGGAGTTTTTTGATGCCGAGGTAAACGAGGATGGCAGGGATGAAATAAGTGGCAAAGCCGAGAGCGTTTAGAATAAATTTGTGAACCTCGTTGAGGACTGTTCCCCCTTGGCCGAACCAGGTGACGACAAAGAATAGCGCTAGAGCGATCATCAAAATAGCGACAACTTGGCGCCAAAAACCACCGGGAAGCTCATGCTCGACAGGGGCCTCCTTCTTGACGGAGCGTTTTTTGGTGTTTTTTGTTGATTTTCGCTTCTTAGCCATGTGATTATTATAGCACACTTTAGGGAAAAACACAAGAGGTTTGGAATAGGGGTGGACGATTGACATTTTGTATGTTTTGTGCTATAATTATAGTAGTTAGTTATTTTCCCGATTAGTTACCAGAAAGGGGGTTTTAGAATGGGAAAAACGAACGAACGCACTTTAAGAATGCGGAACGAATTTATGGAGCTCCATTATTCGGGACTCAGCATTCCGGAAATTGCTGAGAAGTTTGGGTTATCAACTACAAGCGTGTATGGTAGTCTAAACCTGATTGCAGAGGCAAATGGGGTAACGCGAGAATCACTGCTTCAGAGGATACACAAGGAACATGCGCCGTTTGAACGGGCACAAAGTATACCGCTTAAAGCAATGGATTCGGAAACGTTTAATCTGCACTGCGACTTGGCAATTGCTGAAATCGATAAGTTGATAGGTGAAATGAAGGAAATTATTGCTGAAGATAAGAAACTTTTAGGGGAGGCTTAGTATGGAGCTAATGACAATCGATCGAAAAGGCTTGAAAGTTGGCATCAAAAACGGGTTTGGCTTTTCAGACTTCGAGGAAAAATATGGGCTAGATAAACAAGGTTTGTCTGACGCTGTGATGGTGCTTTATAAGCGCAATAAGGACACAGCGGAGGATTTACTACGTGAAATAACAAAGAACGAGAAGAAACGCGAGAAAGAGCGCGAGAAAGAGCCGGTAAAAGAGTATAAGGGCGTGCCAATTGAGGAATTCATGAATATGTCAATGGATGATTTCATGGAAATCGAAAAAGGGGCAACTCAGGGTGAAGAGCCAAAAATTTCGAGAGAGGTGATATTGGAGGACGAAATCCGTCAGCTCGAAGACGAGGTGATAAAAAACGAGAAGCAATACAACAACTGGCTAGGGCAACACCGTGATTCTACGAAACAAATGGGTAAGTTGGAAGAAAGACTTACCAATTTAAGAGATGAACTGGTGAAGCTCAAAGAAAAATATAATTGTATCGCGGAACGTAGGCAGAAAATCACCGAAAAAGCAAACTATTTTCTAGGGGAGAGGCAGAAGGCGGAGGCGGTCCTCGAAGAGAAACGCCAAGAGCGAGAAAGGCTCTCTAGAATCGCGGTCGGAGTCTATGCCGATGGCACAGTTGCTTTGATGGAGCCTGATACTACTGATGTGAGTTTGAATGACGAGGGCTGGGAGGCTCACTTTACTAACCTGTCGGACCCACATCGCACAGAATGTCAGGAGCTGAGAATGCGCGAAGTTACTGCGATTTCAAAGATGCTGGCTATCATCGAAAATGATGGTGGCGCGCACGGTTTTGAGATTGCATTTGACAACAGCGAGATGGAAGCTGCATATGACACCATCAATCCGACACCAACAAAATAATTCGTTTTGCTTCGAGAGGCCACCTAGAGCTAGGTGGCTTTTTCATGGTGGAATTTTGGCTGAGTTTGTGATATAATCGGGGCACACTGGGATGTCGCCCAGTGGTAAGGCAGCGGGTTTTGGTCCCGTCCTTCGCAGGTTCGATCCCTGCCATCCCAGCCATTTTTGTGTTTTTATTTGCCGACGTAACGGTAAGTCTTGTTGCCTCCACCGGTATATTGAGCTCTGTCCTCAACAACACCGTAGAAATCGCAGAGGCTAGCTTGAGCGGTGACGGTCTTGCCGTTTTTGTTCTTGACGTAAACGGAAACGTGACCAGCACTACCTCCGTCGAAGTAGCTAAGGCTGACATCGCCAGGTTTAGGATTCTTTGTAGAAACCTCTTTCCAATACTTAGATTTTTTGACATAGGGGTAAATGCGAGATGCCATGGTCGGGAATTTGGGGTCGATGCCGGCGGCACGGACAGTAGTACCAACAAACATACCGCAAGCTTGGCCATCGGCACGACAACCGGATTCACCCCGGTTAGTTTTGGTTTCATTCATGGCGGCAATATATTTTTTGCTAGGTCTTGATGCGCTACCGGCTAACAGCACTGCGGTGGTAGAGATGCGCTCGGCAGGAGTCTTTAACTTGCAAACCTGGTTTCTGACGACTTTGGCGGCAGATTTCATGCATTTCTCGGTTGATGCGGATGATGAATTATTAGTGGTGATATTGGCTTTGGCTCTTGCGGCTCTGATTGCAGCGCGTTTGGCTTCCCGGGCGGCATCGCGAGCGGCGATTTCCTCGGTAGTGAGCGTTTTGCAAGCTTTGAGTTCGGGGTTAAACTCAGGGAGGAGGAAGGTGAGGAAGGCCCAAATAGCTGCATAGGCAGCGAGGCCGATGACGATTTCGAGGATACGGCGTTTGGCTTTGGTGGTTTTGGCCACGTCGCCTTTAGCGGTGAGATAGATGATGCCAGACACGGCGATACCGATGGTCGCGGCGATGCCAATACCGATAGTGAGGATGGTCATGACGAGATCGAGCACGGTATAAACACCGCAGCCTTCGCTGTCGTCTTGAAGAGTGCCGAAGAAGTTGGTGTCGACAGAACCATCGTAGACTGAAACAGATGGAACGTAAGTGTTCTGATAGTCGGCGGGGTCTTTTTTCTTGGCGGCAGATTTTTTGGCTTCACGTTTTTCGTTAGTAGCGCCGCTGCCAAGATTGAGCACTGAGCCAGATATTTTATAAAATTTGACTGTGCCACGGCCGGGCGCTTTGGCGACTATCACAACTTCGCCCGTACTGCCGTCAACACCGACCCCTTCCATTTCGTAAATAAAGCTGGGAAGAGTATAGACCGTATCGAGGCCGTCTTTGTACACGAGGAGCTTGTTAACTCCGCCGGTACTTGGAGAATAACCCCAACCACGCAATGCGTAGTCGCCATACCAGGTATAACCCTGAAGCCAATCAGAAGCATCACCGCCATCTGCGCCTAATCCGCTAGGCGTAATTTCCTCGCAACCACTTACTTCTTTTCCAGTGTTAAGGTTGATACAATGGTTCGCGTATCCTTGGTTGCCGTTCCCTACAACGGTTACGGTGTTGCTGCCCCATTTGTGATAAACTGTGGAGGCGTGCCCCCAGTAGCCACTGGCTAGAGTTTTGCAGCTGCTTGGTTGAGAGCGTTTGCAAGCGATGAGATTCGTTTTACAGCCATCACAACTCCAATCTGTATAGATATAGTAGTTTTTGGTGATAGTAGCTCCTTGAAGAGAGCGGCTGAGTGAGTCCGAAAAAAGCTCTGTCAACTGACTGGAATCTATGGTTTGATAGTTGACGGCAGAGGTGGAGTGAGAGGCAATAATATTGACGGCAAGGCACAGAAAAACAATCCCCAGAGTGATAATCCGGCGATAATTATTCCGTGTCAACATCATCGGCACCAGCCTCCGCGGCGACTTCTTCGCAATTATAGACAGTAAGGCCATCGGCTATGTTAATGCCATCGTAGTAGAGCACTTTGTTGTTATCGGATAGAGAAATCAGAGCGTCGTTAGAGATGGTATACGAGCCGGAGCTGACAAGAGAGTCGCCACCGTTATATTGTTCATATTTGTTGTCAATGCCTAGGATATAACGAGAACCATCTTCGGCAGTACAAACAAAACTTAGGGCGGTGAGATTATAATCGTCGTCGTAGGCGTAGGCTTCATCGACAAAGTCGTTTTCGACGGGGGCTTCGTATTCCTCGTTGCTTTCTCTATTTAAAAGAGCGGAGTAATTGCTTGAGGTGATGATGAGGGCGATTGACTCTATTAGGGTAATGACGGCAAGCACAATAGCAATAATCAGGGGTAGTTTGTTAGTGTTAGTGGTAGCTGCGGCTGTGGCCATTGTTGGGGGCACAGTTGTAGCTTTTACGCTTTGGGCGAATTGTTGTTCAAAATTACTGTTGTTATCCATAAGTTTATTGTAGCATGGTTTTTGGTGAAAAGGCAAGTTTCAAATGGTTTAGGATTGGGCCGATGTTGACGAGCTTGAGCAAGACTGATCGCTGTTGAAGTGGCCGCCAGGGAGTAACCATTGAACACCGGCGTAAAGAAGAACATATGCCACTAAGCCAATGAGAATTTGGTATAATCTGCGCCGGGCTTTTTTGGCTTGCTCTACATCGCTTTTGGCGTTGAGGTATTTGATGCCGACTAGGGTGATGCCAATGACGGCCAATACGCCTACGCCGATAGAAAGAGTGTCTATGACTAGAGTTAGCACGGTGTAAACACCGCATCCTTGACCATCGTCTTGCATGTTGCCAAAGAAGTTGGTCTCAACGGTGCCATCGTAGGTTGAAACGGATGGAGTATAAGTTTGAGTTCCGCTATTTGATGTGTTCTGACTTGAGGGGTTTGTTGAAGTGTTGGCGGAGCTTTTAAACTTTTTGGCGATAATTTGGCCCATTGACATATGAGCTTTTTGTGAAGGGTGACTGCCGTCAACTGAGCCTTCTACGGTATCATTTTCATCATAAGAGATTCTGTTGCTCATTAGATTGTATTTGAACCCTACTGGAGTGGTGTTACCATCGTCTTTGCTGGTTTTGAAGAAATTGATACATTTAATGTGGTATTTGGTGCAGAGTCTTTTGGTTTTTTTCCAGAGGTCGTTTGCCTTGTCCAATACTCCGGCACTACGGTCCATATGAGGAGTAATAACAAAAAAGATTTGAGAATTTTGCCATGCGGAAACGCTCTTGACGGTTTGGAAATATGATTCAATCGCTGCGTAAGTGTTATCAAGATTGCCGTAGTGGTCGACATCGTTATCGCCGCCCTGTAAAACGATGTAGTCGAATGGGGTGCTCGTAACGGAACCTGAAAGATGGTTGGCGATTTCCAGTTCTCCGCCACCCGGATAGTAAAACCTAGCGCCACTAACTGCAACGTTTGTGACGTCGGCCCCTAGGGAGCCTAGATAGTCACCATAACTGTATCTACCGTTGTTGACGGTAGCGTGTGAACCTCGAGCTAGTGAATCCCCATCGATAAGGACGGTTTTCCCATTAAGAGAAATGGCAGAGACTGATGCGGAAGAAATTGTAAGGGTGAGTGCTAGAACAACCAGTACAAAGAGATGCCTGAATAACTTATACTGCATGGATTCATTATAGCATAAGATTTTTATTAAAGCGAATATTCATCTGGTGATATATTTATGGTATAATTAAGGGGTGAAAATTCTGGGAATTGAGACGAGCTGTGATGAGACAGCCGCCGCTGTGGTTGAGGATGGCGAGCGGATTTTGTCGAATGTAGTAGTTTCGCAAATTGATATTTTTGCGGAATATGGAGGGGTGATTCCTGAGGTGGCGGCGAGAAGTCATCTTGAGGTGATGATGCCGGTAGTTGATAAAGCTTTGGCTGATGCGAGTGTTTCCTGGGATGAAATTGATGCGATTGCGGTGACACATGCACCAGGGCTACTGGGGTCGCTTTTAATTGGGACGTTAACGGCAAGGACTCTTGCGATTCTGCACGATAAGCCGCTATATGCGGTGCATCATTTAAAATCGCATGTTTATGCGAATTGGCTAATAACGGACAACCAGAATAGTGTTTCCTCGACGCGCTCGTCCCGGCCCGTCGTCACGGGCGGGACTTCGCTCTCTCGCTCCTCGTTAGTCGCGAACGGTCTCGGAAACACTATTCCTGATTGTCCATCTTTCCCTATACTAGCTTTAGTCGTTTCAGGTGGACATACGCAGATTTTGTATATGCCGGCGCATAATCAGTTCGAGATAATCGGGACGACGCGAGATGATGCGGTGGGGGAGTGCTTTGATAAAGTAGCGAAAATACTGGGTTTGCCGTATCCGGGGGGGCCGTCAATTGCGAAGGCCGCTGAAGGGCAATTTGAGCTTTGCTCGGGGCCGCGTCGCTCGCGCCCGTCGCCACGGGGCGAGCGCGCTAACTCTCGCGCTGCCGCGCTCCGAAATGCCCCGAGCCAAAGCTTAAATTGCCTTCCTGGCGACCCCAATCGGTATCGACTCCCGCATCCGAAGATTGATGGGTTGGATTTTTCGTTTTCGGGACTTAAAACAGCGGTGTTGCGTGCCGTACAAAAAGAGGTAGGAGTACCGATTTCCTATCCGTCGCATAAGCTTAAGGAGCTGCTCAGTCCTGAGCAAGTGCGTGATTTTGCGGCATCGTTTCAGAAGACAGCGGTGGAGATTTTACTCGAAAAAATGCAGTTGGCGCTCCAGCAATACCCTGAGACGCAATCGGTCGTTGTGGCCGGAGGAGTGTCGGCTAACAGCCTATTAAGAGGAGAAGCTGAAAAGCTTTTCTGTCGGGAGCGCTCCGGGGCGCTAGCCCAAGTCTTACTCCCTCCAGAAAATTTTTCAGTTTCTTCTGTATATTTTCCTGAGCCGAAACTTTCCGGGGACAACGGGGCGATGGTGGCAGCTGCGGCGTATTATGAGATTCAAGCTGGGGTAGAACCAACGGACCCATATAGCTTAAACATTTATCCGAGAATTTCGATTGAGAATTAAAAGTTGGAGAAGTATTGAGACCAGTGGGTTTTGTATTCAGAATTGGGGTCAAAGTGGAAACCAACGGAGAGCTTAGTGTAGTCTGGATTTAGAATGTTTGCGCGGTGAGCTTCGGAATTCATCCAAGCGGCAACGGTAGTTTCAGGAGAAACAGCAGAGCTACCAACGACAAGGTTTTCTCCTTCGACTTGTTCAGTACCTTTGTCGGGGTTGTCACAAGCCGTACTCCATGGAGTGCCATCGGGACGAGTGTGGGAATAGAGCTGGACGAGCTCTTTAGCACGAGTTTCAGCAGCGTCAGAGCAAGTGTTGCCCCAACTGAGTTTTTCAAGACCGTTCCTGACACGTTCTTGGTTGACCAGGGAGAGGACTTCATATTCCCACCGGACTTTGGGTACCTCGACCACAGTAACATCAATGGAGTCGCGACGCGTACCGTCATAGGTACCAGCGGTGATGGTGGTAGTACCTGTGCCCGCAATCATCGGGAAACGACAGGTGTCGGAGGAGTAGCCAAGCCATGTGCGGGCACCAGAATAAAAACCAGAGATAACATCGGTGTTGCTGGTCTGCCAATACATATCGCCAAGGTTAGAAAGGCCGCCCCCAACACAAATATCATAGTCAGCGGTCTGATAGATAGTGATGGAATCCTCGCCCCATAGTTCCCCGTCAGGGACAGGGGCAGAATCGACGCCATTAGAAGTATGAACAGAGGTTTGGTAGGCTTTTTGAGCGTCCGTGAGTTGATTAGCGGTATTACTCTCGGCGTCGACAAGATCAGCGGTCTGTATTTCGCCACCGTTATCGTCGCTACGTTCGTCCACCACTCTAAAATTCATTCCGCCCTTTAGCAAAATAGCTCCTGCAATTAACACTCCAGCTATTAAAATGGCTGCCGCGTTGAACGATAATAGCATGGTCATTCTGGTTTGCTTGAGAGCTGCCGTCATTCGCGTTACACCTTATGGCTTTCTTCGGCGAGAACCGCCACCATGTTAACGACGGCTTCGACTTTGACGAGTTCTCTTCTGGGGAGGCTTCTTGCGCCAATTCTTTTCCCAAATACAATTCGACCTATTTCCTTCCCTTCGCTGTTTCTTAGAGCGGCAATCTCAGAGATGCAGAAGCCGTTATTTAAAACTTTCTCGGGAGTTTTAACCCAAACTGAGCCATCAGTGGGTTTTAGTCGCATGATACTTTCGGCCTCATCGCTAGGAAAACGCATATTGTTAGTGACATAGGTATGTTTAGTTAGGATCAGGGCACATTCTTCATAATGCAAGGTGTCGGCAAGAAACTGAGCTAGCTCTTTGGGGTCAAAATCCTTGGGTTTGATGTTGTCGATTTTTTTGGTGATATAGCCGAGCTGAACCCTGTCAGACAAGAAGCTAGCTTTCATGAAGTTGGTTAATTCTGATAGGGCGGGCATGATAGCGATTAGGAAGGCTGCCATGATGGCGTTCAAAATCAACACTTGCGCAGACGGATTAGGGGTTTTAAACAGAGCAGCAAAGACAACATAAAAGACAAGTGAGTAGATGATCACTGCCGTGGCGACAAGGATGGTATAAGACATGATTTTCATCCATTTGGCAGAGACGTTGAGAGTGCGGAATTTTACGACTGAATAATAGAACGACATAATAGAGATAATTGTGGCCATAGGACCAATCCAGATGAGGTTCGGCAAGGAAGTGATTAGAACCAGGTCAAAAATTAAGGCTAGAATCCCGCCGATGGAAAGCCCCACGTAGAAAACTTTTAGACCGGTTTTTAGGCTGGAATTAGTAGTTTCTTTGATGCGTTTTCGAAGGAATCCGGAAAAAGTAATGGAGATTAAGAAGAAATAAGCAATTAGCGTGAAGTAATACCAACTATAATTGATGAAGATCTGGACGTACCCCTGGGATAAGTCGTATGAGCTGTAGAATAGAGATGAGTCAAAAGCAAGCAGAGCAACAAGCAAAATGCCAACGGCTGAGAAAATGAATGTCGAGAGTTTGCCACCCTTATATCTCCAGCCAAGAAATGCTAGTAGTCCGACGTCACAAAGAGTAACGCCAGCAATAATACAGGTTACGGTTGCGTGGACAAATTCAGGGGAGGCGTCCGGCATTTTTAACGCAACAGCGATGGCAGCAGTCCAAAGGGCGGCACCGATGGTGGCAATCAAAAAATAGATTGAAATTCTTTTTTCTTGCTTCCGGCTCCCGAAGAAAATAGAGACGCCAGACAATATGACTACGATGATAGCCGCTATTAGCAACGCTCGAATAAGCTGCATAGACCTCCTTAGATTATCTATTTTGATTATAACATAGGCACTTAAAAAATACCACCCGAATTTATCGGGCGGTAATTTGTCAGCTGATTTTTCTTTACATTGTTTGAAGTAACTTATAATTTATCTTGCCGCTTTCCATCATAGGAATTTTATCGACGAAGATAATTTCTCTAGGCATCTGATAGCTAGCTAGGAATTCTGACAAGGCGCCGCGAAATTTGTCTTCGTTGAAGTCCTCAGCCACCGAAAACTCGGGGTTTAGGACCACGAAGGCTCTGGCTCCTGTCTCATCTGGTGTGACTATGACGGCGTTTTGGTAAACGCAGTCTAGTTTAGAGATGGCTTCTTCGATGGTTTCGCAGTTAACTTTTTCGAAAATCTCATCGGCAATGAAGAAACGGCGTTCTCTTCCGATGAAGCTAACGTAACCATTCTCGTACAACTTGAGAGAATCTCCAGTCTTGAAGAAGGTTTTGCCGTCCCTTTTGATGAAGTGTTTTTTGGTGAGATTTTCGTCGCCAAAGTAGCCTTGGCAGAGTGAAGCGGACGAAACAATAACCTCGCCTTCCTCGCCGTATTTGACTTCGTTGCCGTTTTCATCGACTATCAGCCATTCCGGACCGATATAAAACTTACCGGAAGTGTTAGGGACATGAGGAATGCCATCGTTGAATGTACCGATGCAGAGGCCTTCGGAAATGCCGTAGTTGTTACGGATTTCTGCCTGAGAACCTCGTGCTCTGAAATACTTAATGCCCTCCTCGTAATCCCTCTCGTGAAGCGCTGCGCCGGCGCAGAAAAATGCGACTAGCGTAGAGATATCGGCATCTTTAGGCGTCAATTCCATGAACTGCTTCAGAGTTAAAGGCGAACCATAGATATAGCTTGGCTTTAATTTGTAATAGTTTGCGACATCTTCTGGAGAGGCACCGGCTAAGACAACCGGATTCCCGCCCATGATATTGACGAACAGAGGCATCCAACCATAACCATGATAGTAAGAAGCCTGGCAAAGAGCCTTTTTGACATTTTTGTCTCTAGTGTCGGTGCCGGTAGAGTTTGCCGCGTAAATCAACGCAGCAAAGATAGCACGGTTTGAGAACGGTAATGTCTTAGGTTTTGAGGATGAGCCAGATGTCTTTAGGTACAGCATCGGTTCATCAGTCGCAGAAATGCTATTTTGTTTTATCTCTTTCATGATGTCTTCTAGTGAAATTGAGATAGATTCAACAGCATTCCTAAAATCTTGCTGAGCGGCTGAATGGGTTGGTTTTGCGACTAACCAAATCTTGGTATGCCTAGCAAGAGCTTCGTCTACAAGCTCATCATCATGGAACAGAATCATCTTTGGTTGATGTATTTTTACCTCTTCGAAAAATGGGTCTAGCTCCTTTTTTGTGATAGGCTTGACGACGACTACTTTGACGCCAATAGCATTGGCGCCGAAAGTCGCAACTATGCCTTCATAGGAGTTAGGAGTGACAATCATAATCTTTTCTCCAGGTTTTAACCCTTTTTCTAAGAGCCAACCGGAGAATTTTATGATGTCGTTCTTCAACATTTCTTTAGTGTAGACTTTCCCGTCTGTTTCGACTGCAGGCTCATCGAGGTGCTCCTCGTTAACCTGTAAGAAAGTAGCAAACATCGATACTGGTAGTATCTCTGGGTGCAATTTTTCCTCAGGGACGCCTTGAAGATGAGTTTTATCTATTGATGGATAACCTGTTTTTATCATTAAAGTACCCCCCTTCTAACAGAAAAATCAGCTTTTAATGTTCTATCTACCTCACCTAGATTTCGCATTAAATTATACCAGATTGTATGGGGATTATCAAGGTGGAGCGCTCATCAGAGTATTGGAATTCTGCCGGATTGATGGTAAAATTATATCATGATACGAATAATTTGTGGCGGCAAGAAAAATGTGGGGGCGTTTTTAGAGATTATTGCTGAATATGAGAAGCGGCTCCGGAAGCCATATGAGGTGAAGTGGGAGTTTTACGAGGAAGAAAAATTGATGCGGAAGCTAGCAGAATGGCCGTTTGATAAAGGTTCGGAATATGTGATTTGTTGCGATGAACGCGGTAAAAATATATCATCAGATGAATATTCGATGATTTTAACAGGGGCGTTTGTGGGAGGCCGAGATGTGGTGATTTTGATTGGTGGAGCGTATGGATTTTCGGATTTGGTGCGAGAGAAGGCGGATTTTGTGTGGAGTTTTTCGAAATTAGTATTCCCGCATCAGTTGTTTAGATGTATGGTGGTGGAACAAATTTATAGGGCTTCACAGATAGCAGTAGGTGGGAAGTACCATCACGAATAGTTTTAGAATAGAGGGGCGAAGTCGAAGAGAGCGCGGGTGAATGGGAGCGTTAGAACTAGGATGAAAATGATGATAAGAGCGATGATGAGAGCTCGGCGGAAGAGATTAAGCGGTCGAGAGATGCGATAGATTAGGATCATATCGATAGTGAAGGTGATAATGGCGGAGAGAGTTAGGAGGTAAGGGCGTTCAAGGTGGATGATGGTGGCGATAATGGAGAGGATGAGCATGGATACAGCAACAGTAATGCCGGTGGGGATGGAGTATTTTTTGATGTTTTTGACAAATTGGTCCTTGATGCGGGCGGTGTTAGGCTCGAGGGCGAGGATGAGGCCAGGGATGCCGATGCAGAGAGCGTTAAGCAAACTCATTTCGATAGGGGCGTAGGGGTATTCAATCGGGATGAGGATAAAGAGAACGGCGAGGATGGCGGCGTAGGTGTTTTTGCTAAGGAAGAGGGTGGCGGAGCGCTCGAGGTTGTTGATGGATTGGCGGCCTTCGTTGATGATGGAGGGGACAGAGGCAAAATCGTTGTTTAAGAGAACAAGCTTAGCGGAGCGACGGGCGGCGTCGGAGCCTTCACCGATGGCGATGGAACAGTCAGCCTCCTTCATGGCAAGGATATCATTCACGCCGTCGCCGGTCATGGCAACGGTTTTGCCCTGTTTTTTCAAGGCATTAATGAGGTGTTTTTTCTCCGTAGGGGTGACGCGAGTGAAGATGTTATATTCTTTGACGAGTTTGGCATAATTGTGGGATTTTTCGGAAGCTAGATTGAAACCTTTGGGGTTTCTTACGCCGACGCGCCCCGCAATTTTGGTGACGGCGTCGAGGTCGTCGCCGGAGATGATTCTGACATCGATGTTGTTATCATAGAAGTAGTTGATGATATCTTTCGCATCACGGCGGATTTCGTCTTCGAGGCGGATGTAGCCTAGGAGCTGTTTGTCCTTCACGACTGCTAGGGTGCGATAGCCTTCGGAGGCGGATTTGACCTGTTTGATGAGGGATTTGTCGTCGGTGATGAAATCGATGGCGCCGAGGAGGTAGGTGGCGTTTTTGGTTTTGATGCCGGAGTGTTTGCGTTCGGAGGAGAAGCTGATGATGTCGGTAATGCCCTTTATTTCGTGCGTATTGGCACCTGTGAGGAATTTTTGCTTCAAAGCGGTTATGGTTGCGTTTTCGCTGGTTTGGTGGCTTAGAATGGCATTTAGAGCGCTCTCAAAGGATTTTTCAAGTGGGGTGAAGTCATGGACTGTCATTTGGCCGGTAGTGAGGGTGCCGGTTTTGTCGAGAGCGATGGCGTCGACGCGGGCGAGAGTCTCGACGGAATAGAGGTCCTGAACGAGGACTTTTTTGGAGCTTAGCCTTATTGTGGCGAGGGCAAGGACGGAGCTGGTGAGAAGGACGAGTCCTTCGGGAATCATACTGATGAGCCCGGCGACAGTGCTGGTAACGGCGACTTCGGGAGTAGTGCCGGCGACGCGAAACCTGCTCCAAAGGAGTAGAAGGCCGATAGGGATAAGGGCGTAGCTGATGTATTTGACGATGTTGTTGATGATGGTGAAGAGCTTGGAGTCGGCGGTTTTGATGTCGTGGGCGTTTTGTTCGAGTTTGCTTAAGAAATTGTCAGCGCCGACAGCGGTGGCGGTGGCTTTACAGGTGCCAGAAACGATGAAACTGCCAGAAGTGAGCTGATCGCCCTGTGATTTGACGATGCTCTTTTGTTCGCCGGTGATGAAGGATTCGTTGACTTCGACTTGGCCTTGTTCGATTTTTGAGTCAACGATGACTTGGTCGCCGAGGCTGAAGATGAGGAGGTCGCCTTCGACGATTTGGTTTTGGTCGATTTGGCGCTGTTTGCCTTCCCTAATTACTGTGGGGCGTTTCTCGGCGAGGAGGCGCATTTTGTCGACGGTTTTCTTGGCGCGGATGCCGTTGATGATGCTGATTAATGTGTTTGCCACGGCGACGAGGATGAAGAGAAGGTTCTTGTAGGCGCCAACGGAGATAATCATGAGGGCAAGGATGAGGTTTACGAGGTTAAAAATCGTGAGGGTGTTTTTCAGGATGATTCTTGTGATGGTATTTTTGGTGCTTTTGGGAGACTTGTTGGCCTTTCCCTGTTTGATGCGGGACTGGACTTGCTCCTCTGTTAGGCCGGTTAAGTTCATAGGTTGATTATAGCACATTTGTCATGAAATGGAGAGCGGGGAAAGCGCAAGAAAACGCAGGCCCTACACAACTAAGAACCCAGTAAGCACCTAACAGAGCGACCGACGTAGCGATAGCCGCGACTGGACGGACTCGCACTGCTAGAATAGACGAGGAGGAGGGTCATAAATTTATCATCGTAGTAAGTAGAAGACCAGAAGCCGCCCTCCGTGCCCTGATTGCTCGCCGAGCCAACGCTGAAGTAGCCAGAGAGAGGCGTAGAGAGGGCATTTCTGAAGCTTGTGGCATCACTACTATAGGCTGTGTAAAGGGCCCGGTATTCGCCGGAGGAGCCACTTGTAGGCATGCGCCAGCCAGCTGGGCAAAGATCATATGAGGCATTAGTTCCGGCATCACTGCCTTCGTCGTAGCAATAAGAGCCAGCAGAGGCAGCACAGTAGTTGTAATAAACGCCGATTTTACCGCTACCTTCACCATATGATGTGGTAGTAGTGTCTTTGTAGTCTGCATTGGCTTTGGCTTGGTTGTAGACACTAGGGCTACTACTAGAATCCCATTTGACGAAGCCACTGCTGGCATACTTAGCACCAGCACTACGATTACCGAATTTGAGAGAAGTGAGGGAGGCTGAGTCTACGTGAGTGTTTGTCGTAGTGAGGCCATTTATGATAGTGGAGTTAGTGAGATCTAGCCTTAGGTTGTCTAGCATCCAGCAGTTGCCGTCTGCTAGTTTGCCGATGAGGTAGACTTCGTTGTCACGGGTGTCGTAGACCGATTCTGTATCACCACTGGCAAGAGAAGAGCAGTTGAAATTTTGGATAGGAGAGAGAGCTTTACTGGTGACGCTAAGGGTGGCGGAACCAGCACCTACAGTGAACTGCTTGCCGTTTAAAGTACCGGCACCGGAAGTCTTGGTAATGGTGTTGGTAGTGTAGCCTGTAGCATGAGTGGGTTTAATGGTGTAGGTGTCGCCTTGAGCAAGGGTGAGAGATTGACCACTGCTGGTAATAGTGCCTACAGTAGCACCACTAGCATCTAGGACATCAATCTTGGTGACGTTACTATCATAAGTAAAGGTGATGTCTTGACCTTGTTGCCAGACGGCATAGAGAGTTTTGGTTTCGCCTTCATCGCCTGGCATTTTGGCGAGAATTTCAGATTCATTAGTGTATTCTACGTCACTAGGGAGGCCACTACCTGGAGTAGTTTGAGAGGTAGACCAGCCATGGAAGACAGAATTAGTGCCGGTAGGGGTGGCGTATTCACCGGAGGAGGCAGAACGTTCATAGACTGTACCAGTACCGGTGATGATGGCGTAGTAGCCGTAATAATTTGCGCTACCGTCTGACTTAAAATGGAACTTTACGGTATCACCTGATACTGTGTAAGACTTGGTGTACCAAGAAGAATATGTTGTGGTTCTACCGCTTTTTCTACCTGATAGTTTGCCGGAAAGATTACCAGTAGTAGTTGAGACTGTAGCATCATTGGTATTTGATATATCAAAGGGGCTCTGATAAACGCTTACCCAGTCATAGCTAGTAGATTCTGCATCGTAATAGATAGTGACGTTTAGTGGGGTAGCACCATCTATCGTGACTGTGTCGGTGGTATTCATACTACTAGAATAGGTACCGCTCGCTATACCTGCATCACTGACGTTGGGGGTATGGGAGTATTTGGTTGTAGAAAAATGCGTAGTGGTAGAGTTATAGTTCACATTATTAACGGTTCTTAGTAGTTGTGAGCTAGTTTCTGGATAGGATAGGCCGTTACCGTCATACTGTACACAGAGTTTAGAAGAGTCACATTGAATGATAGTTTGATTGGATACTGCTGCGATGATGAAAGTATCGCTAACATAGTCGCCTTTAGGTGTGGTGTTGGCGGTTCTGGTACCAATAGACAAGGTGTAGTTATCTACAGGATTAGTACAAGGAGATGTGCCGTTAGCACACTTGGTTTTAGCGATGATTTCGCCAGCTGTGCCCGGAAGAGGGCGAAAATCAGTGTTAGTGATGATTTGTTCAGTGGAGGAGTTGTATAGATTGCTTGGTTTATAGCCCCATTTGTTATTATAAGTAGAGCTAGAGGAGAAGGTAGATTCAGAAATAGCTGAGCTAATGGAAGTAATGGAGTTAGAACCACTTGTTAGGTTTGTATTGCCAGTAGATGAGGCAATGCTTAGGTTATAGCCACTAGAGCTAGTGGTAGAGACTGCGATATTCATATTACCTGATTTAGCGAATTCACCGGATGAGGACATAGGAGCCATATTGATGGTTAGATTGTCTGTACTGACTGTCATACTGATGCTATCTGCATAGGTGTTAGTACTAGTAAGGCCTGTGAGATTAAAGAATGCGGAAGAGAGGAATGATAGCATGATGACCATAACCAGTGAGGTTATAGCCCTGTAGCCTTTTTTACCACACAAAATAAGCGAGGTCACAGCGCCGGCAGAAGAAGTGTAAAACATACCGGCGCTGGAACATCGCTTAATCCTTTTGCTTATTTTTTCTTTAGTGACTATGCACTTCTTCATGCTTTTCATGTGTACCTCTCTTAGTTTTGTTAGAGGTGGCGAATATAAAAATCGACACCGTACAGGTGTCTTAAACCATTTTACAATCTGCATTTCGCGCTAGCATAAACACAAATCGACGTACGGTGCCGAAGCTCTACGTTTATGCTATTATTAAAAAGTGCAGATTGCATAAAATGATTTAAGACATTTTAATTATAGCACGGTCTCCATAATAAATGCAAGGGTGAAATTACTCCTGTTACAGACGAATATTTATACTTTCACAAAGAGTGTTAGTGGCGTTTGAGGTTAGAGAGGAGGTGGTGGAGATGGTAGAAAGGTTGATTGACTGGGAGCTCGTAAGCGCCGATGAGTTCGACGACGCGGCCGGTGTCGTCACTGGTGAAGCCTTTTTTAAAATCGTAGATGCCGTAATCTTTTTTAGATTTATCAGGGAGGCCTTGGATACCGTAGAAGTTATAGGTTGTAAATTTGTGCTTCGCGGCGTATTTGATCATGTGCCATTGAATGAGATATTGGGCGTTGTAGTCTTTCATGTACTTTTCGTCGCTGCCGGAATAGAGGTAGATGACCTCGTCGCCGTAGAGCATAAACATAGCCACGGACAAAGGTACCATGGCTGAACTTGAAATGACACTCTCTCGGGACGGGTCGCTCGCGCCCGTCTTCACGGGGCTCGCGCCCTCATTCTCGGCAGCAGCCTCCGAAAGCCCTCGAGTAGTGTCATTTCCAAGTTCAGCCTCTGGGACCTCTGCAACCATGAACTTTATTTCGCCTTTTCTATGGAAGAGGTCGTACATGTTCTCGTAGTAACTTAAGGGGCGGTCTTCAAAATGGCGGCGGGCGGAGGTTGATTCGGTGATTTGCTTGAATACGCCGAGTTCTTCCCTCTTTAGCTCACGGACTTTGACGCCCATTTTTTCGGCTTTTCGGATGTGATTTCTGGTATTTCTTTTCATATCGGCGAGAAGTTCCTCTTCGGTGCGGTTTTTGAGATCTAGGGCAAAAAGATATTTTGGCATGGATGATTTAATAGTTCTGAAACCGAGGTTTTTGAGGTTTTTGATTCCCTTTTCATGATTAAAACCGCCTGGTTTGACTTCGCCATCTCTGGTGCGTTCGATGAGTTCATAGTAGGGGTCGATATTAAGGACGTAGCCGTTGTGGGATTTGGCGTATTTTTTTAGGTTTTTGAAGAAGAAATTGGTGAGTTCGGTATCTTCGAAATCTAGTAGTGGACCGCCGGGGCAATAATAGGTTGCTTTTCCTAGAAAGGTGGGTTTCGCGACCAGCATGGCGGCGGCAATTAGCTTACGGTCCGCGGAAGAGGGTCTTTCAGCTTCCACACCGAAGTAGTAGGCAGTCCAGCCATTTTCTTCGCGCAACTTAGCAATTTCTGGCGTTTGAGTGAAAGATTTATAAGGTGATTTCCTGGCAAATTCGTCAAAAGTTTCCGGATCCAATGTAATAAATCTCATATTATTTCCTCATTATTCTGTTAAGTTTGCGCGTGAGTTGATAGAACTTGTATTTGAACGGTTTTAGTACTATGTCGTAGGTGCCAGCGTGATCAAATTCGTAGCCGCCGAAGGTTTTCTTGAAATTGGTAAAGCCGGCCCAGGGGTGATTCTTGGGTGCTCCCTCAGGGGCGATACCCCAAAAATCGAAGATTTTGAGAGCTTTTTTCTTAGCATCAAGAATTAATTGGATAGTGAGGATGCCGGTAGCGTGAAGGTTTCTGCCTTCGTTGGTTTGGGCACCTTGGAGATTATAGCGGATGTCTTTATCGTCAAAAACTAAACCAGCAGCTTCTATTTTGTCGTCTTTTTTCAAAAGATATAGAGTGGCGAAGGGTTGTTTTAATTCAGTTTTTAGGTATTCTTCGGGGAAGGTGCTAATTCCCTTTTTGCTGGCAAGAGCCTTTTGAAGATCTAAGAGATAATGGATGTCGCTCACGTCGTGGCTTTGTTCGATGGTAATTCCCTTCTTTTCAGCCTGCCTGTAATAACGGAGAAGGCGGGAAGGGAGTTTGGCTTTTAAGTCGTCGTCACTGCCGGTCAAGTCTAGAAGCCAAGTTTCGGCCGGGTTTAAATCCGTGGATTTTTTGGTGTTTTCTGGTAAGCATTTTGCTTCTTCCCTATTAAATGGTTCAACTCTTATAAAAACTGCGGTTTGTTCTTTTGCTAAATTTTTTAGGGATTCAATTGCTTGTTTAAAGGCTGCTTTATCGTTTGCGATTGGGCCATAAGGACAATAAATGTAGTTCCCTACTGGGGTGGATTTAAGGATTGCAAGATACTGGTAGTTGTCTTCCATTTTGTAAAAGGATTTTTCTCCTAAATCATCCTGGAGTTTTTGCCATTCTTTACTTTGAGTAATTGGAACCTTCATTTGACTAATTATACCATATGTTTTCGTGAATTATATTGACTACATAAGCATTTTATTTTATGCTTATGCAAAATTTACCGGCTAAAGGGTTGTTTTGTCGGTTTAAAGTTTGTTGTTCTCTGTTTTAGCAATTAAATTCAACGATTTCCTCAACGTACTCGGTTGCTAAAACTACTCCCAACTACGCCAGGCGGCGTTAGTTGTTGGTTCAATTTTAGCGCAAGCGTTTTTTCTTGTCAAGTGCGGTTGCTAGGCGTCGCGGTTGCTAGGGTTACCCTGTTTTCTTCAATTTCGCTTACGCTTTTGGTGGAAAAGTATAGGGGATTTTTGGTGGAAATTTTGCGGCTCCAGTGATACAATTAAGATATGGCTTATATCAGAAAATTTAAGACGACTTCAGGGGCGACTGGCGTACAGGTTTGCTTTAAACAGGGGAACAAGGTAATTCGAACAGTACACGTTGGGTCGGCTACTTCGGAACAGGGGATTGATAAATTGATGCGAGAGGCGCAGGGAATTATTGATGAAGGGAAAAAGCCGCTTTTTAATCTTGATAAATTTGTCAAATAAAAATCCGCCCCTTTTGGGGCGGAGAAGCTTAGAGCTCGTATTCGCGGGCGATTTTTTTATCACCCACGCTACACTCAAACTTCACTTTGGTTTTAGAAGGTTTTTTTAATCTCACTTCGGTTGGCTTGTTGATGAATTGGTTTCTCACGATACCTTCACCTGCTAGCGATGAGGTGATTTTAGAGTATCCGATAATTTTGATATCTCCAGCGACGTTAGTGCAATGTGTTATATTTGCATCTCTATCATCGCTAAAGATTATGGAATTATCGGCGACGATTACTCTGCCGGCAACGGCAGTTTTTTTGCCTCCAACCCAAGCATTATCCTTGATAATGGCCTTGTCGAAGACTACTGCGCCTTTGTCGACCCATGCATCGCCTAGTTGAGACAGATTTGCCTCTGACTCGATCCATCCTCCGTGGTCTCCTGCTTTGATATGTTTTGCCACTATTTTTTTCTTTAACCGTGGCTCATTCCCTACAAATACTCTTACGTTTTGTAGAGCTTTTACTTCGAAATCCTTGACTGCAACGATTCTGTACAGTGTGATTTCTCTGCCATACCAAGCGTGGATCACCCTCCTTTCCTCTGTTAAAATGTACTTTTTCTCCATGGTGCACCTCTTTTTGAAAAAGTAAATAAGTTATAACTTCTCATAATATATTAGCATATTATTGATATTTTGTCAATTTATTTAGTGAGGGTTTTTGATTAAATTAGTGTGGTATAATAGTGGCATGACATTTGCGAAAAGTTACGAACCAGGGGAATTTGAATCAGATATTTATGCGGCGTGGGAGGCGGATGGGGTATTCGAGCCGACTGTGCCAAAGTATCCCGTTGATAATGATGGGGATGGCAAGGATGATAGAGAGGAAGAGGGTCTTCCAGGTCGTTCTACCTATTCAATCGTCATGCCGCCACCGAATGCGAATGGAGATCTGCATATAGGGCATGGGCTTACCGTGGCGCTTGAGGATTCGTTGACGAGGTATTATCGGCTTCGGGGGTTGTCGTCTTGGTATATTCCAGGGGCGGATCATGCTGGGTTTGAGACTTGGGTGGTATATGAGCGATTCTTGGAAAAACAGGGTCATACGAGGTTTGAATTTTCGCGAGACGAGCTTTATGCTAGAGTATGGGATTTTGTAGCTGAACAGAGGGGAAATATGGAATTGCAGCTGCGTGCTCTGGGGGCATCTTGTGCCTGGGATGACTTGACTTTTACGCTTGATGAAAACGTGGTTGACAGAGTGTATACTACCTTTGAGAAAATGTGGAATGATGGGATGATTTATAGGGGCGAGAAGTTAGTGAATTTTTGCCCGAAGCATCAAACGGCGTTTGCGGATATTGAGGTAGAGCACAAGGACGAAAAAGGGTCTCTGTGGGATATTGCCTATGAGGTGGTGGAGGAATCTGAAGAAGCTTCTTCTCGGGCCGCGTCGTTTTCCCCTGTCGCCACAGGGGAAAACGCGCTAACTCTCGCGCTGCCGCGCTCCGAAATGCCCGAGAAGAAACTTGCTTCAGATTCCTCCAATACCATCATCGTATCCACTACACGGCCAGAGACCCTTTTTGGGGATGTGGCGGTGGCGGTGAATCCGAAAGATAAGCGATATAAGGATTTGGTGGGGAAGTTCGTGAAGTTGCCTCTTACTGATAAGTTAATTCCAATAATTGCCGATGAGCATGCGGATCCGGAGTACGGAACAGGGGCGGTGAAGATTACACCGGCACATGATTTTGATGATTTTGAAGTAGGCGAGAGGCATTCATTGCCGCGCGTGCAGGTGATTTCGGAAGACGGGAAGATGATTAATGTGCCCGAGAAATATGAAGGTTTGACTACAACTGAATGCCGAAAGAAAGTTTTGAAAGATTTGAAAGAACAAGGGCTACTCCTTGGCGAAAAGAAAATCGAGCACTCGGTGGCTCATTGCTATAAGTGTGGCACAGTGCTGGAGCCGATGCTGAAGGAGCAGTGGTTTGTGGACGTTGAAAAACTCGCAACGACGGCGATTTCGCATCTTGAGAAAGGCGAGATTAAGTTTTATCCTGAAAATAAGGGAAGAGTGTTGATTAATTATTTGCGGGGACTAAAGGACTGGAATATATCACGGCAGATTCCTTGGGGAATTGCAATTCCGATGTTTAGGAAAATTGACGAAGCGGCGACGGATGAGCCGGATTGGGTTTTTGACCGAAGAACGCATCTTACAGAGATTGAAAAAGGTGGTGTAAGGTATGTGCGAGATGAGGATACGTTTGATACTTGGTTTTCTTCCGCCCACTGGCCGATCGTGTGTACTAACTGGACCGAGGAGAACTTTAACCCGTATTATCCTTTGAATGTGATGGAGACGGGGGCGGATATCCTGTTTGCCTGGGTGGCACGGATGATTATGATGGGGCTTTATGTAACTGGCGAAGTGCCGTTTAAAGAGGTGTATTTGCACGGGTTGGTATTAGATGAGCATGGGCAAAAAATGTCTAAATCTAAAGGAAATGTGATTAACCCGATGGATTTGGTTGCGCGCTTTGGGTCTGATGCTTTTAGGCTAGGGATTCTGCGTGGTAGGTCGGCAGGGATGAACCAGGCGTTTTCGGAAAACTCGGTGATTGCCGGACGTAATCTTTGTAATAAGCTCTGGAATATATCCAGATTCATCCAAGGGATAGTAGATAGTGAAGGCGATTCGGAAGTTTCCTCGAGCGTTTCGCGCGGGGAGTCTGACGACTCTCCGGCTGCACTACGCTTATACTCTTCGGAAACTTCCGAATCACCTTCTTTAACCACACTCAACATGGGCGAGGATTGGATTTGTCGGGAGATTAGTGAATGTATTGAGGCGGTGGAACATGATATGGCAGAATATCGGTTTGCGGAGGCAGTGGAGATTTTATATTCGACGATTTGGGATAAGTACGCGGATTGGTTCCTTGAGAGCCAAAAACTGTTTAAGAATGTGGGGCTTTTGAAGGAAACTTTGAAGACGCTGTTGATTGCAATTCATCCGTTTGCGCCGTTTGTAACGGAAGCGATTTGGCAGAATTTGTCGTGGACTGAAGGGTTTATCGCTACTGCTAAATGGCCCGCCAGGCTTAAATATGACCCGATTTCAGCCGAGGAATTCGAAAAGCTTATGGTTGTCGTGTCTGAAGTCAGAGGCACCTTACAGGCCCTGCCAGGCACCGGAAACGCGAAAAAATATGGGCTGTTATATGACAATGACAGCTTGGTGCGGGATAATGAGTTCTTGATTAAGATTCTCACGAAGGTGCCAGAAATTAATTCTCTCAATGGAGCGCCACGTGGGCTGAGGTTGGCGCTGGCTAATCATGAATTGTATCTCGATGTACCGGAGAAAGTGGTGTCTGAATATAAGGATGCTTTGACTGAGAGGATTATGGCTGTAGGAAGAGAACTAGATGCGCTCAATATGCGGATGATGAATCCGAATTATGTAGAAAAAGCGCCGGAGCATTTGGTGAAGGAGACTAGGGATGCAATTTCAGAAAAAGAAGCGCTGATTGAGCGATTAAAGCAACAGTTGGAGCTGATTTAGCTTGAAGTGATGTATCAGGCTACGAGTTTGGCGGTGGGCACTTGAGTAGCGAGCTTTTTGTCTAGCGTCCAAAGGGGGGTTTCGCCGCTGGTTTCTGCCATGATTGCGAGGTAGCAATCAACAAATGAAAGTTTAGGTTGAGCAACGAACAGATCGAGCGCGGCTGAGATGACGCTTTTGTTGAGATAGATATTGTCGATAGCCATGACTGTTTTAATACTGTCAGCGACGTCTTGGCGAGAAAAATGATAGAAATCACCCATCAACACAAAGACCACTTCCATCAGCGCAGCGTCTTCGAGAACGTATATGTTATGTTTATCCTCGATGAGTTTTTCTGCTTTTTTTACTTCCGCAGAGTTGTCCTGAGTGATGAGGCGGACGATAATATTGGTATCAATATGTGCAATATTAGTTTTTACACCCATGTGTCCCCCTTGAGTTTCTTGGCTTGCTCGAGCGACATTTCACCAACGGTCATATGTTTGGCGCGTGGATCTGGCGCAGGGCGGTTCTTGGCTTGGCGTTTAAGCTCGGCAAATATTTCCTGAGTGGTGGGTTGTTTTTTAAGCGTGATGGTGCCGGCTTTTTGGTTGACTTTGATTTTGACTTTATCACCAGATGAAAGACCGAGGAGGTTACGAACGCTCTTCGGCAAAGTAAGTTGTCCGACGGAGCTTAGGGTGAGAGTTTCTGGGTACATTTTAATCCTTTCTGTTGCTTTAAATTATAATATTATTTTAAATTGTTCTTAATTAAAATTGTAGCAGAAAGTATTAAAAATGTCAAGATTAAAAAGTATTCCCCGTGAAGGGGGCTATTTTTTATTTTAGTTCGAGGGTGGTACGGATTTGTTCGAATTCTTCGGGGGTGAGAGTGAGGGTTCTGCCGTGCTCCCAGGTCTCGTCAAATGGAAGGAGATGAACATGAGCGTGAGGAACATCGGTACCGATAACTTTCCAAAGGGTACGTTTGCCGAGTTTCTCCTCCATGTTTTTGGACAGTTTCTTGACGGTAGCCATGAGAGCATTGTAGTCGTCGTCAGGAAGTTCATAGATTTTGTCTACTTCGTTCTTGGGAACTACGAGAGTGTGGCCTTTGGTCTCGGGGTTGATATCGAGGAAAGCAAGGGTTTTGTCATCCTCGTAGATTTTGTAACAGGGGATTTCACCGTTTATGATTTTTGTGAAGATGCTTGGCATTTTTCTTGCTCCTTTTGATGATTTGGTAGTATATTTCGCTAAAGATGAAAGCGAAAACAAGTCCACCGATAACGTCGCCCAGTGAATGCATATTGGAGAGGATGCGACCGGTGCAGGTAAGAGAAATTGCGATAACCATCAGAACCTCAAGGACGATGCGAGTGGTCCGGTCCTTGATGTAGTGCGGAAGGATGATGGTAACGATAAAGAAAATTGTGGCGACAACCATAACGTGAGTGGAAGGCCAAGACGGTTCACCGGAGCCATTCGGACGAGTGGCGAGAACGATGAATTTGTCAAAAATGATGTAGGTGATGGCCATGAGAACAGCCGGCACAGTCATCCAGGCGATTTCAGGGTCGATTTTGGCGAAATCTTTGCGTTTGGCCCATTGATATAAACCAAGTGCGGCAAAGGCACAAAAAGTTAAAATTGCTAATACTAAGATGATATTTGTAATTGTTTCCCACATAATATTTTTATTATAGCATAAAAAATAAAACCACAAGGGTCTTATTTTGATTTGGTACGCCCGACAGGATTTGAACCTACGACCTTTTGCTCCGCAAGCAAACGCTCTATCCAGCTGAGCTACGGGCGCAAATGTGGATGTTTTGATTATTATCGCGACATCCACCTAGAAATTAAATGAGCATCACCATAGAGGTGACGTTATTATTATAACATATTTTTGGAGTTTTTGTTGTAAAAATTACTTTTTAGTGCGAGATTTTTTACGGGCGTTCGCCAGTTTTTTGACGAGGTGGGTGTGAGCGCGGAAGCCGTATTTGCCGGTGATGGGGTCTTTGAAGATGATGGTTTTAAGGGGTTTTAAGGTGAGGGTCATGTAGGCGCCGAAAAAAATGAAGAGGCCGATGGCAGCGAGATATTCGATGGCATAGGGAACGGCCGGCGCGGCGAGAATGCCGAAGAAGGAAAGCTGACCGAGAATGATAGCAATAAAAAAGAGGGTGATATCGATGGGGAGAATGGACTTTTTGGTGAATTGGCGATAGAAATAAAAAATGGCGGGGATGGTGAAAGTGATAATGAGAAGGCTGGCTAGTTTTGCGAGGAAATAATTAGAGTAGTAGCCGTAGGCGAAACCGTCATAAAGACCCCAGAGGAAAGCACCGGTGAGGGCGATTTTGATGTGCTCCCAGGTGGATTCGTTGACGGCAGTGAAAAGGCCGATAGTGCGATTATGGTGTGCCCATTCGTAGAGGAAATGGGCGAGGGTGCCGATGGTGCTGATGAAGATGATGCTGAGCCAGAAATTGAAAACGTTGTCCATAATTTTATTATAGCACTTGTGGTTTATTTTGGGGTGGGATATGGTATAATTAGTGGTGGAAGCGTGGCCGAGTGGTTGAAGGCGCACGACTCGAAATCGTGTAGGCGTTTTAAGCGTCTCGGAGGTTCGAATCCTCTCGCTTCCGCCAAATTTGTATCTATAAAATGCTAAAATTGGCTAAAAAATAACGACTCCTGCGAGCCGTTATTTTTACTTTACTATGCCAATACCTATGCCGCTTTGGGCTTAAAACTGCATTTTCTCGGCATATTTAGCGAGCGCTTTGGTTTTGCTTTCCATATTGCTGTGTTGGTAAAACTGCATGGTCGTGACCGGAGATGAATGCCCTAGAATTTCCTGAGCCTCTTTTACGGTGACCCCAGCCTCCTTAAGCATAGTAGCGACAAAATGTCTTTGACTGTGCAATACTACCTCTGGTAAATTGTGCTTCTTAACAATTTTCTTGAACTCATACTCAATGCTTGATGGCTTTACTAATTCGCCGTCATTAGATACTAACAGTTTATTAGACCCTGCGAGATTTTGACTTTCCATCAAATTTCGCAACTCAATTTCGATGTGGGGTAAAATTGGCAAATACCTAGTGCTCTTTTTGGTTTTTGGAGGGCAAATCACCAATTCACGACCGTGGTAAGTATATTGTTTATTAACGCGAATGGTCTTATTGTCTAGGTCGATGTCGTCCCATGTTAGGGGAATTGCTTCACCTCTACGCAATCCGTAAGTCATATATAGTAAGAATAGAAAATAGTATTTATGACCTTTAGTAGCTTCTAGAAATGCTCGTCCCTCTTCTTCGCTCCAGACAACCCTTTCTTTGGGTTCGTATGCGTCTAACTCTATGTCTTTCATAATTCCAGGCATAGCCATGTTTCGGCTCACAGCCTTTTTTAACGCTTTTGAGAGGATGGTTTTAACGATGTGGGCAGTTCGCAACGAAGCCCCCTCGTTTACGATTTTATCAAGCATATATTGAACTTGCTCACCACTAAGACTGGACAGCTTGATTTTGCCAATATTAGGGTTGATATACTTGCGAAT
>JAFRKK010000008.1 GCA_017431745.1 Candidatus Saccharimonadota bacterium | reverse complement strand
TCGCCGTTCTCGTAATCGCCGGGGGTCAAAATTTTATTAAAATCAGCCATATAACTCCTTTTTATTGTTAGCTGTAACTGGTAAATATTATAGCACAAAAGGGAACTGAACAATATTTTTAATGACAATGTTTTTACAAAAAGTCAAGTAGGGAAAACCGAACAGAAATGGACACAAGATTTTCGGGATCTGTTCGGATAATGTGCAATGATTGTGGTAGTATGTCAAGGAACAGTTTTCCACAGAGGCGGTGGAAAACTAAAAATGGCAAAAATTGGCCAAAAAAGGTCTTGATTTTTTCAGAATTATTGTCTAAACTAAGGACAAGTGGAATACAAAACAAAAACCACCAAATAAAAAAGTACATTAATAAAGTTTGAGATTGGCCAACTAGGAGTTTTGGCGCGCGTTTAGGATACGCGAAATCAAAACCATGGGTACATCTAAATAAACACCTCCCAATTAACTCTAATTGAAACAACCAATCACACATTAAGTCTCTCAACGACTACGGACTCAAGTCCGTGGTGAAACATAAAGTGTGTATAACAAAAACTATACAAAAACAAACACGCGAAAATTTCTAGTTGGGCGATCTCAAACGTCGCTATGTATATATGTTAAAATATATACATGGAAGAACACCACAAACCAGTGTTATTATCGGAAGTTTTGCAGGTGCTTGACCCAAAACCGGGTGAGAAGTATTTAGATCTCACGGCGGGATATGCGGGGCATGCTAATGCGATTTTGGATGTAACGCAGAATTATAAAAACGCGGTACTTGTTGATCGCGACGATTATGCGGTGAAAATTTTAACCGAGAAGTACAAAAGTGAATCGGTGGAGATTTTGCATATGGATTTTTATAATGCGGCGCTACAAATTTTACAGTGTGGAAAAACTTTTGATTTGATACTTGCGGATTTTGGGGTGTCTTCTCCGCAACTAGACCAGCCGTGTCGGGGATTTTCTTTCTCGTCGGACGGTCCGCTAGATATGCGTATGGATAGAAGTCAGGGCAGAGATGCGGCTGATATTGTGAACAGCTATTCAGAACGTGAACTTACGGAACTGTTTGAACGATATGGAGAGTTAAGTCCAGGATCGGCAAGAAAAGTAGCTAGTTTAATCGTTTCTTCTAGAAAGCAGAAACGACTTGAAACTACCAGGGAACTCGCGGAACTAATTGCCCGAGAAAAAAGAGCACAAGTTTTTCAGGCGATAAGGATTGAGGTGAATCAAGAATTATCATTGATTGAAAAAACTTTGCCGCTTCTTTCGAAGCTACTCAATCCGGGTGGAAGAGTCGCAATCATCACTTTTCATAGTCTAGAAGATCGGTTAGTAAAAGATTATTTTGTCAGAATGTCACACCTTGGCGAAGAATCAGAACTAAAACTAATCAATAAAAAACCAATCGTTGCGGAGAGCTTGGAGCTAGTTAACAACCCACGCTCTCGTTCTGCGAAATTGCGCGCTGCAATGAAGCAAAAAATAGACGTGGTTGTTAAAAATAAAAACAACAAATAAAAAGGAGGCACAATATGCCACGTCAAATCACTATCATGAACAAATCTCGCGCACAGAAGATCAAAGTCAACTTCCGCTAAGAGACGTGTTTGTTTTGGTGTGACGAGCCTAACTCGTCAGCCCTTCGGGGCTAATATGGAGGGAAACCTCCGTCCCAGGTTGTGGAGAATCCTGGGTTGGTGTTTATAAAAAATATATGACCTTCTTAGAGCGGAGCTTTTTGCACTTATTGCTCTGCAACTGGTGGCCGCTCTAATCTATGTGAGTCGTGCAAGGGAAATCTTGTGGGGCTAACCATTTTGAACCAAAAAATAAAGATAAAAAACGAAAGGAAATAATGCGAAACGAATACGTAACTAGGCGAGGAACAGTGACGAATTCCTGGTCGCGTAATCAAAATACGGTAAGACATTCTAGCAGAAAACTAGGAAATCTTAGTCTGACGGCGATTTTTGGTTTGATGGTCTTAATTGTGGGCTTGATTTATGCTACTCAAGGCGTAAAAGCGACTGGGTATGATTATGAACTTTCTAACATTGAAAATGAAATTTCCGATTTGCAGGCCAAAAAGGAAGATTTGGCTGTAGAACGAGCAAGACTGACTTCGATTGCAGCGAGCGAAAATTCGCAGGTGGCATCCACAATGGCCGAAGCATCCGTTTCTGGCTATGCTAATAATTAATGCTATAATTGAGCTATGAATAAACGCGCTAAATTTTTGAGGATCGGACTACTGGTGGCCGTGACCGTAATTTTGGCGCGGCTTTTTGTGATTCAGATTATTGAACATGATGCGTGGGTAGCGCGAGCAGAAGAAGAACATATTGTGCAGAGTAAAATCAAAGCAACGCGGGGTGAAATCTACATGATGGACGGAGATGAGCCAAGCATTGCGGTGATGAATGAGACGGTGTGGACGGTAGTAGTCGATCCGATGGTGGCGGATGAGGAAAAAGTTTCGCAAGCGATAGACGCGGTAGCGAAAGATAAAAAAGTGGCGGAATGGAAGGATGTCTTTGCGGATAAAACGCGGAGATACTATGTGGTGGCAAAGGGTGTAAAACGTGATGCGATAGAAAAAATTAAAGATGCAGAACTTACGGGGGTATGGGTAAGCAGAAATAATGCAAGGGTGTATGCTGAGGGGCAGATGGCTTCAAGTTTGCTTGGCTTTGTGAATGCAGATGGGGAAGGCCAGTATGGGGTAGAAGGTGCGCTTGATAAGGAACTGGCAGGCGAAGACGGTGTGCTAAAAACGGTGACAGACGTAAATAACGTGGCACTTTCGATTGGAAACGATAATGTGCGCGTGCCGGCGAAGAATGGTAAGAATGTGGTGCTTTCGATTGACAAAAATATTCAATACTATTTAGAGAAAGCCTTACAACATGGTTTGGAGAGGTCGGGTACGGTGCACGCGGCGGGAATTGTGATGAACCCAAATAATGGTGAAGTCTGGGCGATGGCAAATTTGCCGACTTATGATGCGACAAACTATGCAGAAGTGGAAGATGCTTCGGTGTTTGTGAACGTGCCACTAGAATCGGCCTATGAGCCGGGTTCGATGTGTAAGACTTTTTCTTTTGCGGCGGCGATAGACCAGGGAAAAATGACGCCGGAAACGACCTATAATAACACAGGGTCTCTGGTGATTGATAATTGGACGATTTCCAACGCATATAAAGGACAGCTTGGTGTAATTACGATGCAGACGGGGCTAGACTATTCACTTAATACAAGCTCGATGACCGCTTTAATGTTGCTTGGTGGGGATGCGAGTAGGATTACGCAACACGGAAAAGAGCTTTTGTATGAATACTACCATGATAGGTTTGGACTTGGCCAATATACAGGCATAGAATTATTTGAATCGCCTGGCTATGTGACGAAGCCGGATGATGAAGATGCCTATGACTCGCGTTTTGCAAACATGACCTTTGGTCAGGGTATGAACGTGACGATGATGCAAATGGCGGCGGCGTTTTCTTCTGTGATTAATGGCGGTGATTTTTATAAACCGACGATTGTGGCTGGGGAAGTGACGGAAAATGGAGAATTTTTGTATCAAGATTCGCCAGAGGCGGTTAGACAACAGGTAATAACAAAGGAAACCTCGGCGACTATGCGACAGATGTTGTATGGTACGAGGGTGTGGTATAGAAATAGTGGGGTAGACCCGGCGGGATATTATATCGGTGGAAAAACTGGTACAAGCCAGGGAATTAAAGATGGTGCGTACACGTTTGACGAAACTGTTGGCAACTATATCGGCTTTGGTGGAGCGAATGGGGAGTTGCCAGAATACGTAATAATGGTTAAAATATGGGGAGAGGGGCTGAAGATGGAAGGCGAAAAAGACGCCATGCCAATCTTCAATGAAATCAGTAGTTATATGATCGATTATCTAAAAATTAAACCTGGAGAATAAACAAATATGGAATTTCGCATCAGTGAAGAAATGTTCTATGGACTTTTACTTTCGCTGGGTTCGTTTTTGCTAGCGATGTTTTTGACACCGATTTATACACATTTTGCCTATAAGTATAAGTTTTGGAAAAAGCAGAAAAAGACGGCGGTAGATGGTAAGGCTTTGCCAGTAATGACGAAATTGCACGCGCATAAGTTTGCGAACGGGCGACATTTTCCGACGATGGCTGGAATTATTGGCGTGATTACGGTCGGTGTAGTGACTTTCGCTTGCAACTGGGATAGAGGGCAAACTTGGTTGCCGTTATTTGGGTTCCTGGGCGGAAGTTTGGTAGGTTTAATTGACGACATGATTAATGTATTCGGTGATGGGCATGGTGCAGCAGGACTCCGGGCGCCAGTAAAATTTGCAATGATTACGGCGGTGGGGTTGCTGCTCGGTTGGTTCTTCTCGGTAAAACTCGGCTGGAGTGCAATCCGGATACCGTTTGTAGGGGTATGGGAATTGCCGTGGTGGTTGATGACGGCGGTATTCGCTTTTGCGGTGGTAGCAACATCAAACGCGGTGAATATTTCTGATGGGCTAGATGGGCTAGCAGGTGGTCTTTCGATGATTGCCTATGCGGCATTTGGCGTGATTGCGCTTTTCCAGGGAAACTGGATGCTGTTTGGATTCTGTCTGACGGTGGTAGGTTGGCTGCTTTCGTACGTGTGGTTTAATGTACCACCGGCAAGATTTATGATGGGGGATGTTGGGTCTTTTGCACTAGGTGCGGGTCTTGGTGTAGTGGCGATGATGACAGATTCTTTCTTGCTTTTGCCGATAATTGGCGGCCTTTTGGTGATAGAAGCAGGGTCTTCACTGCTTCAGATTATTTGGAAAAAAGTTTTCAAACATAAATTGTTTATTTCTGCGCCGATTCATCATCATTTGGAAGCGAAGGGCTGGGGGGAGCCAAAGATTGTGATGCGGTTCTGGGTGATTGCGGGAGTGCTGGCGTTAGTAGGAATCTTTATCGCCGCAGCGAGCGGAATCGCTTAGCAAAGCGCTCTACTTCTTCAGCGGATGCGTTGCTCGCTCGCCGTACTTGAAGTACGGCTCGCTCCGCTACTCCCGCTTCATCGTATAGCATCTTTGCTAAGCGATTCCGTGGTATAATATGGTGTATGAGAAAGCATAAGAGCGATAGGCTGATTGCGGGTATTACTTTTGTTTTGCTGGCGGTGGGGCTGGTGGTGATTTATGCGATTGGACCACAGAGGGCAAATTTTATGAACTCGGCCTATGGCACGAATTATAGTTCAAACTATTTCTTTTTGCATCAGTTGCTTTCGGTGGGGCTATCAGTGGCGGCTTTTATCGTAGCGTTCAAATTTCCATTCGAGAAATTAAAAACTTATTCAAAAATTTTAGTCTTTGTGGGGTTGGGACTTTGTGCGGCGTTAGCGTTATTTTCCTTGATTGGATTACCCCTTGCTAAGTGTGAGTTGGGTGGATGTAGGTGGTTTAATCTAGGGTCGGTGAGTTTTCAGCCGGCGGAATTTCTGAAGCTGGGGCTGGTTTTGTATTTGGCGCAATTAACGGCAAAATGGAAAAAAGAGAAGAAGCTAGAATCGCGAGACTATTTACAACCGTACGCCATTGTTGCGGCGATAGCATTGTTTTTCGTAGTGATTTTACAGAAAGATTTGGGGACGGGGCTGGCGATGGTGGCAATTATTTTGGCGATTTTATACATGGGGGGAATTAAAACAAGTGTATTCGTGGTGATTTTGGCGTTGGTGCTAGCAGGAGGAGTGCTTGCGATTGTGAGCTCACCGCATCGTTTGGAACGTATGACAACATTTTCTGGAAGCGGAGATGCGGATGAAAACTACCACATTGATAACGCAAAAATGGCGATCGGTACAGGTGGATTTATGGGGGTAGGAATTGGAAATAGTGTGCAGGCGACTGGCTATTTGCCGGAATCAATCAATGACTCAGTGTTTGCGGTGATGGGGGAGACGTATGGATTTCGGGGGCTATTCTTAATTATAATGTTATTCACGGTTTTACTACTTAGAATTCTGAAGGTGTCGCAAAAGCTGGATACAGAAGCGAGTTTGGTGGCAGTGGGAGTTTTTGCATGGATTGCGGCGCAGGTGGTAGTAAATATTGCGTCAATGACTGGACTGGTGCCGCTAACCGGGATAACCCTGCCGTTGCTTTCGTATAGTGGGACGAGTATGATTTTCATTGCCTTTTCGCTTGGCTTGGTTTTACAACTTTCGTGTTATACTGGAAGAGAGGTAAAGAATGAAAGTATTAGTAGTAGGCGGGGGCTCGGGGGGACACATTACGCCAGCCGTCGCGGTCGTCCGTGAGATTTTAGAAGAGAAGCCAAGAGCCAGAGTCGAGTTCTGGACCGATAGGAAGTATTACAAAAATGTTGTAAAAATTACAACAGAAATAGGGGTGGCTTGGGGTGATGAAGAGAGGTTGTCAGGGCGGCGTCAGTATGTCAGGGTGCGCAAAATTGCAGCAGGGAAATTCCGAAGATACGCAGGATGGACCGTTTCTGATTATCTCAAGAATTGGGATACTACGTTAAAAGACTTGATCGTAGGTAATTTCTGCGGGCTAATTGGATTTATCAGTGGTATTTTTCAAAGTTTTTGGAGGATGCTTCTAAAGAAGAACCGACCAGATGTGGTGTTTTTGAAGGGTGGGTTCGTGGGTTTGCCAGTAGGGATTGTGGCGAGGTTTTTTAGGATTCCGTATGTGATACATGAGAGTGATGCGACGCCGGGGCTAGCAAATCGACTACTCATGAAACATGCAAACGTGATTGCAAGGGCGATTCCATCGTCTGAGGGCGATAAAACCGCCTCAAAAACCATAGTCACAGGTGTGCCGGTGGCACCGGAGTTTAAGAAGGTGAGCGAGACAAAGCAGAAGCAGCTTAAAAAGGCATTTGGGTTTGATGAGGACAAACCGCTAGTGGTAATTACTGGCGGGAGCCAGGGTGCGCAACACATCAATGAAGCAGTAAGGGATATTTTGCCGGAAATGCTGAAATTTGCGAGTGTCGGTCTAGTAGCAGGAAGGGGGC
>JAFRKK010000007.1 GCA_017431745.1 Candidatus Saccharimonadota bacterium | reverse complement strand
TGTTATAATATATTGTATGATATATCTGGACCATGCGGCGGCGACGCCGGTTGATGCGCGAGTTTTGAAGGCCATGAAGCCGTATTTTGATGTCCAGTTCTTTAATCCGTCAGCGGCGTATTTGCCAGCGAAGCAAGTTGCGGCCGAGTATGAAGCGGCGAAGGGGGAGATTGCGCACACAATAGGAGCTAAGCAATCGGACCTTGTGATTACTGCTGGGGCGACCGAAGCGAATAATTTGGCGTTTACAGCTATAGACACAGAACATATGCTTCGCTCGGGGTCGCGTCGCTCGCGCCCGTCGCCACGGGGCGAGCGCGCTAATTCTCGCGCTGCCGCGCTCCGAAATACCCCGAGCCAAAGCATATGTTCTGTTCTTTATCTGGAGACGGAGCATGATTCGGTGCGGCGGGTGGCGGAGCAGTATGGGGGTGAAGCGATTAAGGTGCTGGCGAATGGAGTGATTAATCTTGAGGATTTGAAGAATAAAATTACAGATGAGGTGCAGTTGGTTTCGGTTAGCCTTGCGAATAATGAGCTGGGGACGATTCAGCCGCTTGCGGAAATTGCCAGAATTTTGAGGGAGGTAAAACTGGACCGAATGAAGCGGGGAGTTAAGACGCAATTATTATTACATTCGGATGCGTCGCAGGCTATGAATCTATTAGATATTAATGTGGCGCGGCTGGGGGTCGATTTGTTGACTTTGAACGCCGCGAAAGTATATGGACCGAAGGGAGTAGGAGCTTTATATGTGTCGCATGATGCCGAGCTTTTACCGCTTACTTGTGGCGGAGGGCAGGAACGCGGGCTAAGGTCTGGTACAGAAAACGTGCCGGGCGTGATTGGTTTTGCTAAAGCTCTTTCTCTAGCCAAAGAACATACGAATGGTAATCGCAAAAAATATGCGGCCTGGCGAAAGATATTGTTGGACGAGTTAAAAGATTACGAACTGATTAACAAAAAACATGCTTTGGATAATTTTGTGGTGGTGAGTTTTCCGGGACTTGATGCGGAGAGGCTGATTTTTGCGTTGGAAGAAAAAGGTGTTTATGTGGCGACTGGCGCAGCCTGTGCGGCCTCAAAAGGTGAAAAGTCGCATGTTTTGAAGGCGATTGGGCTGACAGACGAAGCGATTGCTGGGTCTTTGCGAATTACGTTTGGTGAAACCAATGATGAGGCAAAAATTCGTGAAGCCGCAAAGATTATTAATGAGGTTGTGACTAAGGAAAGGGCGCGAATAAATGGCTAAAACGGTGTATGTAGGGATGAGCGGAGGGGTGGATTCGTCGGTATCGGCGCTAATTTTGCAGGAGCAAGGATACAAAGTGGTGGGGGTGTACATGAAAAACTGGTCTGAGGATTTGCCAGGAATGAAGTGTCCTTGGGCGGAAGACCTCGCCGATGCAAAGCGGGTGGCAGTGAAACTGGGGATTGATTTTAAGGTGTGGGATTTTGAAGATTCGTATCGAGAAAAAGTGGTTGAATATATGCTTGAGGAGTTTCGCAAAGGTAATACGCCGAATCCGGACATCATGTGTAATCAAGAGATCAAATTTAAATTATTCTACGAGAAAGCGATGGAGGAAGGGGCTGACTTTATTGCTACCGGGCACTATGCAAGAATAGGACGATTCGAACATGACTTCTCGGGGGACGGGTCGCTTCGGCCCGTCGTTACGGGCGAAGCGCCCTCATTCTCGGTCGTAACCTCCGAAAGCCCCCGAGAAGTATGTTCTGAATCGTCCTCAGCTTGCCTAATGCGGGCGGTTGATGAGAATAAAGATCAGACGTATTTTTTATACCGGATTTCGGAGGAAGCATTACGGCACACCTTGTTCCCGATTGGGGGAATGATGAAGCCGGAGGTGAAAAAGTTGGCGGAAAAGCATGGATTACATAATGCCTATAAGAAAGAATCGATGGGGGTGTGTTTTGTGGGCGAAGTGGGGATGAAAGATTTTTTGAAAAAATATGTGGAGGCGGAGCCGGGTGAAATACGAGAAATTGAGACCGAAAAAGTGTTAGGCTACCACGAAGGTGCGGTGTTTTATACGATTGGGCAAAGACACGGTTTATACATTGCTGCCGAAGTGCCGTATTATGTCGTGAAAAAGGATATCGCCAAAAACATTGTGTATATATCAAAGAATTTAAATAATAAGGAACTGTGGACTAAGGAACTAGAGTTAAAAGATCTTCTGCTTCGGTTCGGGGCATTTCGGAGCGCGACAGCGCGAGAATTAGCGCCGGCCGCCCGTGGCGACGGGCCGGCCGGACGCGGCCCCGAACGAAGCGGAAGAGCTTTGAATGTGCTAGTGCGTTTGCGTCACCGGGCACCATTGATTCCGGCAATTCTTGATGGAAATACATTAAAGTTTGAGCATGAAGTAAAGCGCCCTGCTTCGGGACAGAGCGCTGTGTTATATGATGGTGAAATTTGCCTAGGTGGTGGAATTATTGCGTAATTAGCGAACAACCATCATTGCAACATCGGCACAAAGCAACATGGCGACGATCATACTCATGATAGTGACAATATAGATGTGTGCACGCTCGCGATTACTGATGCCTTTAGCTTTGGTAGTGCGAGTTGCTGTTTTTTTGCGGGCACCGGATTTTGCAGTGGTTTTTTTCGCAGTTTTAGTTGCAGTTTTCTTTTTTGCTTGAGCCATAAAAATTCCTTTATTATACTTATGATTATCATAGCACGTTGGCACGAGGTCGTCAAGTATGGTATAATTAACAAATGGATACAAACGAGATTAGAAAAAAATTTTTAGAGTTTCAAGTTAAAAATGGCCACAAGGTGATTCAGCCGGCACCGCTAGTTTTAGAAGGTGATCCGACCACACTGTTTACCGGTTCGGGGATGCAGCCACTTTTGCCATATCTACTAGGCAAGGATCATCCGGATGGGACGAGGCTTTGCGATTCGCAACCTTCGATGCGGATGCAAGACATTGAAGATGTGGGTGACCCACGCCATACCACGGTGTTTGAGATGCTGGGCAACTGGTCGCTAGGTGATTATTTTAAGGAAGAGCAGATTCGGAATTTCTTTAAGTTTTTGACGGAAATTGTGGGGTTAGACCCAGAGAAAATTTATGTGACTTGTTTTATAGGAAATGAAAAATATGGTATTCCGAAGGATGAGGAAGCGGCAGAAATTTGGAAAAAAGTATTTAAGGAGGCTGGAATCGAGGCAAAGGTTGCGGAAATTGGTACGGCGGCCGAGGGCGACAAGCGTGGAATCAAGCCAGGTGAGAGGATTTTCTTCTATGGCGACCACGAAAACTGGTGGTCACGCGGGGGTGGCTGTGAATCTACGCCAATTGGCGACCCGTGCGGACCGGATTCCGAGGTGTTTTATGACTTTGGTGAAGATAAACAAGATGTCAAGAAATATGGCAAATCGCATCCAGCTTCGGATGGAGCGCGCTTTATGGAAATCGGAAATTCGGTCTTTATGCAATATAGACGGCTTGAGGATGGTTCGTTTGAGCCGCTTGAAAAAAAGAACGTAGACTTTGGCGGAGGTTTGGAGCGAATTGCGGCGGCATCTATCGGGTCGTTTGATGTGTTTAAGATTTCGCTGATGAAGCCGATTATTGACCATTTGGAGGAGATTTCAGGGAAGTCTTACGATAATAACACCGATGAAATGCGGGTAATCGCGGACCATATTCGGGGCGCGTATTTGCTTGCTGCACAAGGCTTGGCGCCATCTAATAAGGCACAAGGTTATGCGATGAGACGATTACTTCGCCGTGCTATCTTGCGGGCTTTGGACCTTGGTATTTCGTCGAATTTCTTAGCCGAGATTGTGCCGATTGTGGCGGATAATTACAAGGACTTGCCAGATTCGATTTTGACACATCGAGAAGATGCGCTTGATGTAATGCTACGCGAAGAAAGTGCTTTTCGGAAAACTTTGAATCGTGGGCTTAAAGAGCTCCGGAAGATGGCATTTTCATCTCACTCGGCGCCGCGTCGCTCGCGCCCGTCGCCACGGGGCGAGCGCGCTAACTCTCGCGCTGCCGCGCTCCGAAATGCGCCGAGTCGAGACGAAAATGCCATCTTATCAGGGCACGATCTCTTTAAGCTCCAGGATACTTACGGTTTTCCGATGGAATTATCTGTCGAGGAGTGTTATAGGCAAGGAATTGAATTGTCGAAGGATTACGTAAAGGAATTTGAGGCGGCTTTGAAGGAGCAACGCGAGCGTTCACAGACAGCTTCGAAAGGAATGTTCAAGGGTGGTCTTGAAGATCACGGCGAACAAACTGTGAAATATCACACTTCGTGCCATTTGTTGCTTGCGGCTTTACAGAAGATTGTTGATCCTGGCACTTGCCAGAAAGGTTCGAATATCACTTCGGAGAGAGTGCGTTTTGACTTTAACTGCGACCATAAATTAACCGACGAGGAAAAAGCTGCAGTTGAAAAGCAGGTGAATGAATGGATTGAGGCGGATCTCCCTGTGGTATTTGATGAGTATGATAAAGAATATGCGCGGGATACGTTGAAGGCTCACGGTGAATTCTGGGATAAATACCCGGAGGTTTTGAAGGTTTACACGATTGGCGATTTTGATAACCCGGTATCACGCGAGGTGTGTGGTGGGCCACATGTGGAGCATACTGGCGTGCTAGGCAAATTCAAGATCAAGAAAGAAGAATCGTCCTCGGCAGGAGTACGTCGGATTAAAGCGATATTAGAGTAACTGGGTTACCGTGGTCTTTGATGAGCTTTACTAGGTCCTTGGTTTGAAGCCAGACGGTGGCGGTGTTGTCGCAGGGGTGGACGCCGATAACGCCACCGTCTTTTTCGAAATCTTCGTCGAGGAAAAAGGCAATACTTTTATCATCAGTGTTTAAAAGACCGAGCGGTGTGACGGCACCTGGAATCAGTTTCAAAATGTTTTGCAAGTCATCAGCGGAAGCGAAACTTAGGTGCCTGGTGCCGTGGTCTTTTTTGAATTGCTTGAGGTCTACGCGTTTGGCGCCTTTTACCGTAATCATGTAGTAGTTTTGTTTTTTGTCGTCACGGACGAAGAGATTCTTGGCGTCACGGCCAGGATAGGGAACGTCGACACGGCCGAGCTCGTCCATATTAAAGACCGCTTCGTGCTCGGTGATTTCGAATTTGATATTGTGGGTTTTGAGATAATCGTAAGTTTCTTGCTTGTTCATTTTATCCTTTCTATTAATTTCGGGCGAGTATTGCGAACTCGTCGTAGTACTTTTGCATTTTGGCTGGGTCGGTGTTCATGGAGTTGCCATTGAAATAATCGCAAAACTCCTCGCGGGCGCGACAGACTTCGCCTAGTTCAGCTGAGGCTTTGCGACGTTGCAGTGATTCAATCGTAAAGTCAAATAGTTCCAGTGCGCGGTCAAAAGCGCCTTGGAATCTAGTTGGTTTGTTTTGGTTCTTGAGCGAACGCGAAACTTCACTACCGATATTGCCCATCTGCTCGGCAATTGACATTTCACACCAACGTTCAAAGAGGTCTTTGTGCTGAATCACGCCATCCATTCGGCAACTACCTCCTTGTTTTTTCAAGATCAGCGTGCATTGGGGCATCAATAGCAAGGAGGCGCCTGCTGACATCCACGACACCCTTCGTCATGGGGCCGTCAAAAACGTTGTTTGATTTTGCCAATTCTTGGTTTGTGACTTTTGTCGTCAAAATCTTCATGAAAGCTCCTTTGTTATATTATAGCACGTTTGGGGTCGGGGGTTGTTGTTTGTTTTTTGGGTACAGTGGAAAAAGGTGTCTACTTTTAAGGGGATAGTTCAAGCTAAGAAGCCCTAACGCAACGGACGGAAAACCCGCGGGCCTTGCCGTAGCTGCTGACGTTCCAGAAGTCGAAGCCGTAGAGGTTGCTGTAGTATAGGTTATACTGAGCCGTAGCGCTATTTGCAGTAGAAGCCCACCAGTAACCGTACGTGCCAGCGCCGCTTAGCGACCCACCGCTGTAGTACCCGGCGACGACTGCGTTCCAATTAGCACCTTTGTTGTCAGCAATAGTCTGAATTTGGGCTTGGGTTGGGAGTTTCCAACCAGCTGGGCAGATGTCTTGGGTGGCATCGGCTTGAGTATTGTAATCACATACTGTCTTAGCTGAAGCAGCACAGAAGTTATAGTAGGCACCATAGTTAGTGTTGTTATTATATTGCTTACGAGCTTCAGTATAGCTATCACCGGAAGTAAGGGCGCCATAAGGAGAAATTGTTCTATTTGAAGTAACGTTGGTCTCGCCTACTTTGAGTGAAGCGCCGGTGAAGCGGAGGTTCTGAGTCATCCAACATTCACCATTGATATAATGCACGGTATAATCATTTTCATCACGTTTATCGTATACTTTAAAGTCAGCAGAAGATGCTTGGGCTTGGCAGTTGGCTTTAGTGAAGTCTTGAATGTATACCTTGTCTAATTTCCACCTAGCATAAAGGGTTAAGGAGTTGGTTGAAGCTGTCTGATCAATGGTCCAGGTACTTCCAGGTGAGTAGGATGTACCAGTACAGGCTGCACCGTCTGCTACTTGTACTGTACACCAGTCTTGGAGATTATAACCGGTTCTGGTGGGGGTGTTATTTGCTAGGGTAACTGTTTCACTAGATGTTTCTTGGTTTACTACGTTAGTTGGCATGTTAGATACTGTGTCTGTAGTGTTCTTGTTGTAAGTGATGGAATAGACTGATGGGTTAGCTACTACAGTTATGATAAAAGTATTAGAGTAAGCTCCTGCAGCAGTATTACCATCAACTCTGACGCCAATAGCTAGGTTATAGTTGTTAGAAGAAGTAGGGTTAGCTGAAGTAGTCTTATCTAGAGTGATAGCTGTACTTGCACTAGTAGGGCCTGGGAGATAGTTAGAGTTTGCTGTGGAGTTTAGTTTACTTGGTCTATAGCCCCAAGTGTTGTTGTAAGTAGAATCTGTACTATAGGTAGCTTCACTAATACCAGCTGATACTGTGTGGGATGGGATGCTAGTACTATTTGCTCCATTTAGGGCGTTACTGCCTTCTGCACTTGCTTTAATGCCTAGTGTGTAGCCAGTACCATTAGTAGTACTAACACTAATGTTATTAGTACTAGTGTCTGAAGTAGCAAAGGTACCAGAAGTACTAGTTGGTAGAATACTCAGTGATACATTATCTACTACGCTGATGTTGATGGTGGAGGCGGTGGCGTGGGCCTGGCTAGTCCCAGTAAGATTCAGAAATGCAGAAGTGAGAAAAGAAAGCGTAGTGATCAAAATAAGCGAGGTCACAGCGCCGGCAGAAGAAGTGTAAAACATACCGGCGCTGGAACGTCGCTTATTGCTTCGTCGTTTATCCAGCTTAATGCTTTTGCTTATTATTTCTTTAGTGACTATGCACTTCTTCATGCTTTTCATGTGTACCTCTCTTAGTTTTGTTAGAGGTGGCGAATATAAAAATCGACACCGTGCTGGTGTCTTACGCCATTTATACAACCGCATATCAAATCGACAGCAATCGTACACGCACGGTGCCGATTTTTGTCGATTTAATATTCGATTTATTAAAAATTGCGGTTCATATAAATAACGTAAGACTCTTTCATTATAGCACGACTAAAATGAATAAGTCAAATAAATATTAGTTATTTTTGGAGGAGTTTGCTGATCCGAGCGCGGAGTTTGTTTTCCTCCGGAGCGCCGGCAAGAGTGTCGGTGCCGACTCGGAGCAGACCAAGAGCAGTAGCAAAAGAATGATCGAGAAGACTAGCGCCTTCGACGTTTAATTTGGCAGTGTCAAGATCGGGCAGTTCGGCGACGTCAATTAGATGAATCACTGGACGACGCGAGAATGGCAAATCTTTATACCAATCGGAAATGGCGAGTTCTTCTTGCAATAATGATAAGCTAGCGCCACCGCCGCATAGTAAAACGTTGCGTGGCAAACTGCCGGCATTGTTAAAATCTTCGAGTGCGACTTCGACGCCGGTGAGCCAGACGGACAGATTGCGAGAAATGGCGGATTCGACTTTGGCTTTGACGCGGTCGTCTAGTTTGGTGGTGTCGTAATCTAGTTTGTACTGTTCGGCGGTATCAAAATCTACGCCAAGGGAGCTAGCGATTTGGTGAGTGAAACTTTTGCCACCAATACTAAACATCTTGGTGCCTTCGACGCCGCCATCCTCAACGACTGCGATATCAGTGGTGCCACCGCCAATATCCATGACAATGCCGGAAAAATTAGAACTTAAATCATCACCAAGGCAAGCGCGGCAAACAGCAAATGGTTCAACTGCCACAGTGAGTAGGTCTAAATTCAGTTCGGCGCAGACTTTTTCAATCGCAGCAACGTGAATCAATGGGGCAAAGGCCGTGTAAAACTGAATGACGACATCAGAGCCCTTGAAACCGATAGGGTTTGATATTTTGTAACCGTCGATGGTGAGGGAAACAATGGCGGAATTAATTAAACGGACTTCGACGTTCTTGTTGTCAGTTTCAATAGCAACGGTTTTTTTGGCGACTTCGCCGGATTTTTGCTGGACCTTTTTGATAATTTCTTCCATTTCGGACTCGGTGATGGGTTTGTTGGGATTTTTGCGGTTGTAATTCACGGTAGTGGTGTTGCCCTTAATCAATTCACCGGCGATACCAACTACGGTAAGGCTTGCGCGTTCGCCGGCCTGCTCTTCTACCTGGACCAAAGCCTCCTCGCATACATTAACCACGGCGGGAATATCGGCTACCGCGCCAGCATGCATATTGCCATCAACCTGTTTGGCTTTGCCGACGCCGAGGATTTCGAGATCGCCTTTTCGAGTAGGTCTCGCGAGGACAGCCTTTACGAATTCAGTACCAATATCAAGTCCTAAAATAGTACTCATAGGATTATTATAACATAAGTATTTAAAATATGGTTTTTATTCGCGATTCACTCACGTCAAGTAATTTTTAGCGATTTTCTTAACGGAAATTTACTCGTCTCACGCCGGATGGGGGTCTCGCTCGTAAATTTCCTAAAAATCACCAAAAATTACTTGGTTCGTTCAATGCTCATAAAAATCATATTTTAAACTCTGTTGTCTTCCCAGATTCTAATCCATTTAGTTCATATTTTCCGAAATTGGTGCGGTGTAGTTTGGTCACTTTATAGCCTAACGCTGCGAAGGTGCGGCGGATTTGGCGATTGCGACCTTCGGTAAGAATTACGGTGTAGCGAGCTTGCGAAACCTCTTTCGAGGGGAATCCGCAGTCGCTACGAGGACTCAGCGACGAGCCCCGTGAAGACGGGCGCGAGGAGCGTCCCGAGGAAGACGGTTTTGCAAGCTCGCTCTTTATCACAGTGAACTTACTGGGGCCGTCGTCGAGCATCACGCCGTAGTCGGAAATCATTTGCTGGTGGAGAGGTTCGAGGGGTTTGTCGAGTTCAACTTCGTAAACTTTTTCTTTATGGAATTTTGGGTGAGTCATTTGGTAAGCAAAATCGCCATCGTTGGTCAGCAAAATAAGGCCAGAGGAATCCTTGTCTAGGCGGCCGACGGTTTTTAATTTGTGGTATTTTTTTGGTAGTATTTCATAAATAGTGGGGGCTGAACCTTGAGCGTGACGGGAACACACATAGCCCACTGGCTTATTGAAAGCGAGGTAGATAAACTCTATGTTGAAAGGGATAGTTTTATTGTTATAACATATCTTTGACTTACTGTCAATTTTATTGCCTATTACAGCGGGTTGGCCGTCGATAGTGACTTTGCCGGTAGCGATTAGCTCGTCGGCCTCACGGCGGGATACGCCCAGGCGTTCGGCAAGAAATTTATTGAGCCGGAGCTGCTGGTTCATTTTCAACCTGTGGAGTTGGCTGCGGTTCGGCTGGAGTTTCGGGGATTGGAGCAGGAGCTTCAGCTGGGGCTCCTGGGGCGGGAACTGGAGTTTCCGAAGCAGATGTTTCAGTGGGTGCTTCCGGAGCTGGTGCTGGTGCTTCTGGCGCAGGGGTGGGAGTTTCTGGTGCAGGAGCAGGTGCTTCTGTTGCGGGAGCAGGTGCGGCAGCTGGTTTGTCACCTAAAACTTCGTGAATTGCATTAACGACATCCTCAATGCCAACTTGAGATTTAACAAGATAGCGGTCGGCGCCGAGGCGTTCGCCGCGTTCACGTTGGTCGTCGGCAGAAAGAGCGGTCATCATGATGACTTTAATATTGGCAGTTTCGGGGGTAGAACGCAGAATATCTAGCATGTCAAAACCAGAGATTTTTGGCATCATAACGTCAGATAGTATTAAATCGGGTTTTTCACGGACGGCTACCGCGAGGGCCTCCTCACCGTCACCAGCAGAGACTACATCGTAGCCTTCGGCGGTAATGCGGATACTGTAGATTTCGCGAAGCGCTGCATCGTCTTCGACTACCATTATTTTGCTCATTTTGCTTCTCCGTTTAAATTATTATTAATTGTTGGTGTGCTAGGTGCGGGCGCCACGGGCGCTGTTTGTGTCTGTGGCGAGCCGCTCAAAGGTCCTCCTTCGGGAGCGCTCCGGGCCGCTAGGCCAAGTCTTACTCCCTCAGGAGGACTTTGAGCCGACTCGCCAGTAGGTCTAATTGGTGCCACAGGTTGCATCGTAGGTTGCGTTGGTGTTACAGGTTGAGGTTGGGGTTGGGGGGTAGGCTGAACTGGTGCTGGCACAACAGACTGAACTGGTGCTGGAGCTACGGGCTGCGCTGGTGTTGGCGCTACAGGCTGAACTACCGGGTTAGGCTGAAGTTTTTGATTATTAACCGCTATCATACGTTTTTCATATTCTTCCTGGGAAATACGCGGCAAAGACACAAAGAAGGTCGAGCCTTCACCAAAACCAGATTCGGCCCAAACGCGCCCATCCATCGATTCAACGCGTTGTTTAACCAGGTATAATCCTAGACCAGTACCACCAATTTCGCGAGTATCGGAATTGTCGGCGCGGTAGAATTTTTGGAAAATATGCGTTAGATCGTCAGCTGAAATCCCGATGCCGGTATCGGTGACATTAATCAAGACACGGTCGCCATCGCCACGCACATTGACATAAACGGAGCCGCCAGCCGGTGTATATTTAAGAGCGTTTTCAATTAGGTTGTCCATAATTTCGCGCATAAAGTTGACATCGACAAAGCCGTAAACCACTTGGTCGAGGCGACGGTCGGGATCAAAACCGACTGGTTCGGTGGAACCAAAGGTAAAAGTCAGTTTAGCGGCCTGAGCGCGAGTAATATAGTCATTTGCGATAGACCTGACTAGCTCGGTCATTTCGACTGGTTCGAGATTTGGACGAATTTTGCCATCGTCTAGCTTGGTGACATCAAGTAGATCTTGGAATAATTTGCCAAGATGCTTGGAGGCCTTCTCGGCGGCAGTGAGGTAACCCCGAGCACGCTCATCGATGGTGGCAGTTTGTGGATTCAAAGCTAAAGTCAAATAGCCATCAATGGTAGCAACAGGTGTGCGCATTTCGTGCGAGGCGGTAGAGATAAATTCAGTTTGTTCGCCTTCTTCTTCAAGCTCGGCCGTGATATTGCGGAAGGTGATAATGCGATTGCCAGAAAGCCCTTCGGCTGGGAGCATAGAAAGCGCAATCGGAATACGTTTGGCGGATTTGGTAGGAATTAGTATCACTTCGGCGCGTTCTAATGGCTGGTTAGACTTCATGGCTTGAATTAAAGGGTTCTCCGCTTCGGGCAGCTCGCGGCCTTCTTTAGACTCTAGTTTAATGATTAAACCATAATCTAGGCCAATAGCTTGGTCTGGCGAGCCGACTTCGGTCATAGTAACGGCGGCAGGGTTAATAAAACGCACTGTTCCAGCCCGGTCGGTTATCACGACTCCATCGTGGATAGCCTTCAAAGCCATTTCGGCAAGCGCAGATTGGTCTTCGGCAGGTTTTTTGGCAGGCGTAGCAGAACTGGCAGCTTTGGACTGGCCAATCGGTTGCTTTATTTTGGCAAACATATCTTTAATCGATTCCATTTATGTTTATTTTAACACAAAAATAGAAAAATGTGTTAAAATTTAAATATGAATAAAGACGTGATTTATATTGAGCCTGAAGATGACATTACTGACGTCATCCTCAAAATCGAAAACTCAAAAGAAAAAATCGTGGCTTTGGTGCCGCCGAAAAAGGCCGGCGTGTTCCGGAGTATTGTAAACATTAAACTGATAGCAAAGGCAGGAGTTTCGTCGGAAAAAACAGTCGTACTGGTGACTGTGGATCCTTCAATCGTAAAACTAGCTGCAACCGCAAAACTTCCGGTAACAAAAGATTTACAATCGGCGCCAGCAGTACCAGAAGTTGCTGAGCCAATTGAACCAGAAGATGACACCATTGAGGAAGAATTAGTTGAGGAAGAAGATGGCACTGTGGAAACTGAGGAGGACGTGAAAGATTTGAAACCTTCGAAAGCTGAAAAGGCCGCCGCAAAGGAAGCCGAAGAAGAGGCTGAAGAAGCTGAGGAGGAAGACGCTGAGGAAGAGGAAGAAAAAAAGCAGAAAAAACCCAAAAAATCCATGAAATTATCTGGCAATAAGGTGCTAGATTGGATTAAGGTACATAAGAAATTATCGATTTTTGCTGGAGTGGCTATTGTAGGCTTGATTGGATTCTTGATTTGGGCGTTTGGGTTTGCCCCGGCGGTAGATATCACCGTAGCGATTAAGACTGACCAGAAAAATTTCTCTGAAAACATTTCTTTTACTGATAATTTAGCCAACGAAAATGCAAAGGAAGGCAAGTTCTATTTGGAGCAGAAGAAAGTCGAGAACACTCAGGAAGTGAATTTTGAAGCAACGGGGCAGAAAAACCGTGGGAACAAGGCTTCGGGGCAGGTAGTCGCGTACACCTTCTTTAAGGGTGCTGGAAGCGTGGCTATTAATTCTGGCACCGTTCTTACTGTGAACGGTTTGTCATTTACTACGTCAGAAAATGCTACACTATCTTGGGACGGAGAAACAGACGACGCTTGCGATAACGCCAATCAACCATCTAGCTTGGTGCGCTCTGGCTGCCAGGTTTCTACAAAAATATCCGTAGCGGCTGTTGAAGGAGGAACAAAATACAATATTGGCGCCTCTAACGCTTGGAGTTCGATAGCGGATGTCGTAATTTATTCCGACAAGGCGATGGGGGGCGGTACGGACGATATAATTACGGTGGTTCAGCAAGCTGACGTGGAAAAGGCGAAGAATGAGTTGACCTCCGCAAAGGAAGACGAATACAAAGAGAAGCTGTACGAGACAATCGATGATAATTACTACGTCATTGATTCAACTTTTGAAGCTAAAACTGATTCCGCAACGGCTACTCCGGGCGTAGATGAAGAGGTTAAGAGCGGTACTCAGCCAGTACTCAAAGCCACCACTACAGCGACTGTATACGTAATAGATAAGGTGAAACTTGAGGAGTTTATTCGAGAAAAGGCCGACCTTGCTGATGACCAAAAGATTTACGACGTAAGGGACATTTATATCGAGAATATTTCTGAGATTAAGGATGGCTCGACGACAAAGCTGAAAGCACAGTACTTCCTGGGGCCAAAGATTACTGAATCAGAGGTAGTAGATAAAATCAAGGGTAAAGGACTGGGTGATGCGCAGCGCGAAATCCGCGATATTTATGGGGTTTCGGATGTTAAAATTATTACGTCTTATCCTTGGGTGATGTCAATCCCGGGCGATTCGAACAAAGTCAGTGTTAAATTTGAAGTAAAAGACCAAGATGGTCACGAGATTAAGGAAAAAGACGAAAATTCCGAAGAGAACAATAACACCGAAGAAAACAAAGACAACAAATCAGAAAACAAAGAATCTGACGAGAAGAAAAAATCTTAATAGGGGTGGGGAAGGTTTTAAGGCTTAGAAAATGAAGATTTTAGGACTAGATGTTGGCGAGAAACGTATTGGCGTGGCGCGGGCTGATTCAAGCACTAGAATTGCGGTGCCAGTAGGGTTTATTGAAGTAAACGGCTCAGAATGGCAGGAAATCGCTCGACTCTCTAATATGCACAGTACTACTTACTTTGTAGTAGGGTTACCACGAAGCAACGAGGGCAACGAGACTAAGCAATCAGCATATGTCAGGAATTTTGCAAAGGTGTTAGTGGAAAAGATACCGGGGGCAAAAGTACGGTTTCAGGATGAATCGTTGACCTCTGTAGTGGCAGAGGAGAGACTGAAGGCTAGGCGGCGGACTTATGGTAAAGGGGAGATTGATGCGGAAGCAGCGGCAATTATTTTGCAGGATTTTATTGAAAGCTTTGGGGGAAAGAGATCTACGGCGAATCCACTCTCGGCCGACGGCTCAGGCCCTAATTCAGGAGATTCTTCGGAGCCTTCTTCATCGGATACGCTTAAGAGCGCTCACCCAAACCTACAGCCCTCGAAAGAAGGTTCCGAGCGCCCTCAAGAAATAGCAGATTCAATCAAGAAGGAGGCTGATAAAATGAAGCTGAAAGCCAAAAAAACCAAGCATAAGGCTAAAACAGCGGTGAAATCCGTATCAATTATAGCAGTAGCGGTACTAGTAGCTGCGGCAGCTACAGGGGGTGTACTCTGGTACAAACATCAACGCGACGAGGAACGAGCGCGGTATTTTGCCGAATTAGAAGCTCAGCAAAACGCAGACAGCGTGTTTAGTTTTACGGTGCGCCCAGGGGAAAATATCTATGAGATTAAGAAAAATCTAATAGAGGTGGGCTATGATGCTACAGAGGTAGAAGAGGCTTTCAAGGCTCCATACGATTTTGACTTTTTACAGGGGCGACCAGAGGGGGCGACTTTGGAGGGGTATTTATACGGCGAAACTTACGAATTTTACAAAACAGATAGCGTAAAGGATATTTTGACGAAGTATCTAGAGGGAATGGGGCAGGTAATCACTAGTAATAACTTGGAAGAGCGCTACGCAGCAAAGGGCTTATCGCTTTATCAGGGAATAACACTGGCTTCGGTAGTCCAAAAAGAATCAGCTGACGCTGAAATGCCTACGGTAGCACAGGTGTTTTTGAGCCGTTTGGCGTATGGAATACCCCTTGGAAGCGACGTAACGGTATCTTACGCGCTTGATACTATTGATCCTGATAGACAGACATATGCCGATAATCAAGCGGCTCTCAGCGTCGATTCGTGCTATAATACGCGTTTACACGCCGGTCTCCCCTGTGGGCCAATCTCTAATCCGGGGTTAGCGGCCCTAACTGCGGTGGCAGAGCCATCAGATACAGCTTATCTTTACTTCTTGACAGGAGACGATGGTTTGATGTATTATAGTTATACAGAGTCTGAGCATCTCCAGAATGCGGCAGCCCATTGCCAGAACCTCTGTACAGTATCATTATGACAAAGAAAAAACAACAGTTTTGGAACGGTTTAAAGCGAATTTTGCCGTACCTCTTAACAGGGGTAGTGGTTTTAGGCTTAGTTTTTGTGGGCTCTCTAGACAAACAGAGAGGAGAAAACAGCCTTAGCCTTAGTTCGTTTGCGACGGATAACAGCGATGAAGTGTCGGTAGACCAGATGTCAGAACTATACACTGTGGCGGGCTTATCTGATACTCTAGGGCTTGCTTCAGCCTCGGATGTGGGCTCGAATTACGTGATGGTGAATGCCATGTACGACGCTGGTCAAACTTTTACTAACGGCAAACTTGAAAAACCCAGCTTAACAGATGTAGACGCCTCACGAGGGATAATTGAATATACAGTGCAAGAAGGCGAAAACATTGATATTATTGCTGCGCGTTACGGAGTATCGCCGGATCAAATCCGGTGGTCTAACGGGTTAAAGACCTCTGATGTGCCGGCGGGGACGTTGATTTATGTGCCAAGTTCCTCAGGAATTGTATATTTGGTGAAATCTGGAGATACAATTGAATCCATCGTTTCGCGTTATGGGTCTTCGGCGGAGGAGATTATTGCTTTAAACGACCTAGAAGTGTCGGGGATTGTAGAGGGAACTCGGATTTTGATTAAGGATGGGGCCTTACCGGTAACAGAGCGGCCAGAGTATGTGGCACCAACTAGGCGATATAATACCTACGCATCGTATACTTACCTCGGTGATACAGCAAATCGTTCCAGTGCCTCCTGTAATCGTAGTTTAGGGGCCGGACAATGTACTACTTGGGCTTGGCTCAAGCGCCCAGATCTTGGTATCATCAAGGCAAATGCTAACCGTTGGGATGACGTGGCGCGGGCCAATGGCATATTAGTCAACCGTTCGCCTTCGGCGGGGGCGATTTTCCAGACTGATTCCGGTTGGTATGGGCACGTAGGTTATGTGGAGTCAGTAAATTCGGATGGCTCAATTAATGTTTCTGAACGAAACTACGCCGGTTGTTATGGTGTGATGTTTTCAACCATCCCGGCCAGTGAGGTGGGGAAGTTTAATTATATCCATTAAGGGGTAGGTTTACCAGTCTTCAACGAGGGGGAAACGTTTGCCGGAGATTTCGATAATGGAATCGGGCTCGGCGCCTTTTGAAGTTAATTCGGCGCGGATGCCGAGTTTTTTCATGATGTCACGGAGGCGGTTGACACTAGCATAATTATCCATGTCGGTGCGGCGGGCGAATTTTTCGATTTTTGCGCCGGTGACCAGAAAAGAACCGTCGTCTAATTTTTCGACTTTCCAAGTGTCATCCAAGGCTTTGTCACTAAGAGAGATGGTAGGATAATCAGGATACGACTTCTCGGGGGACGGGTCGCTCGCTCCCGTCGTCACGGGGCTCGCGCCCTCATTCTCGGTCGTAACCTCCGAAAGCCCCCGAGAAGCATATCCTTGATTATCCTTAACAATCGCAACCAGTTCCCGCAATAGCTCAGTGAGGCCTTGGTGGGCGGAGCTGCTGATAGTATAGATTTTCGCGTCGGGGTTTTTGGCGAGGATGGAAGCCATTTGCATTTTGATGATATCTTCATCGACGCCTTCGCATTTGGTAAGAGCGACGATTTCGGGGCGGTTTTTGAGATCAGAATATTTGTTCAGCTCATTACGGATAGTTTGATACGCCTCGCCGGCATCGTCATTGTAAACGTCAATCAGATGTAGCAAAACGGCGGTGCGGTCGACGTGGCGGAGAAAGTCATGGCCTAGACCCTTGCCCTCAGAGGCGCCCTCGATTAATCCTGGAATATCGGCGATTAACAAATCTGTATCGTCAATAGTAGCGACGCCAAGATTGGGAGTGATGGTAGTGAAAGGGTAATCAGCGATTTCGGGCTTGGCGTTACTGACGACTGAAAGGAAAGTAGATTTGCCGGCGTTAGGGAGACCAACTAGGCCAACGTCGGCCATGGACTTTAGCTCTAACTCGGCATCAAATTCCTCGCCGGGTTCGCCGACCTCAGCGATGACTGGGGCTTGGCGAGTGCTGGATTTGAAGTGAGCGTTACCAAAGCCGCCGTCGCCGCCCTTGGCGATGACCGCTTCGTCCCCATCCTTTGTTAAATCAGCCATCAGAACACGAGAAACACCATCGTTCTCGGAACGCTCCCTCGCGCCCGTCGTTACGGGGCTCGGTCGCTCCGTATTTTCCACGTCGGAAAATATGCTCCTCGAACGAGGTGTTTCCTCGTGTTCCAACCGATAAACACAAGTGCCGATGGGGACGTCGACGATTAGATCCTTGCCGGAACGGCCAGCGGAACGCTGACCTGAGCCGTTTTTGCCATTTTCGGCTTCGAGAATCGGGGTAAAACGAAAGTCGATTAAAGTATTAGTGTCCTTATCGGCGTGAAAAATAATGCTGCCACCACGACCGCCGTCACCACCATCGGGACCACCCTTCGGGATATAAATTTCATGGCGAAAAGAAACGGCGCCGTTGCCGCCTTTACCGGCTTTTAGATGAACTTTGGCAATATCTACAAACATAACTACATTATAGCATATTGTTGACAGTTTGCAAGTTTTGTGATATAATTTAGTTATATGTCTAGGCGCTCCAGTAGAGGAGCGAGTATCTTAATAGGGAGGTGTATAATGGATCAGAACAAGAAAGTGTCTAGTGAGCTCGCGGGAGGACCGGCTGCTCAGAAAAAATGGCTTCGGAAGGAGGCAATGAAAACTTTTACTGCGGATGAGCTAGCTAGAATGGCCAAACAAAAGCAGAAAAAGACGACCAAAAAGGTTAATACTTGCTATGGATTATCCTTCGGTTTGCCAAAGGGCTACGATGAAATAAACTAGTGTTCTAACATTTTTCCCAAGAAACCCCGGCTTTAAACCAAAAGGTAGCCGGGGCTTTATTTAGCTTTTTTGGAATGGGCTTCGCGCCATTTGGCTATTTCGCCATGGTTGCCGGATAGCAGGACGTCCGGGACGGCCATACCGCGAAAGTCGGAAGGTTTGGTGTACTGGGGGTATTCGAGATTGTCGCCATCAGAAAACGATTCGATAGCCGCGGATTGTTCACCACCGAGTACGCCGGGAATGAGGCGGGTGATGGAATCAATAATAATGAGAGCGGGAAGTTCGCCGCCAGTGAGAACATAATGACCGAGTGATATTTTATAATCTACGATGCTTAGAATTCTTTCATCATAGCCTTCATAGTGTGGGCAAAGAATAATATAGTGCGCATCTTTGGCAAATTCTCGAGCCATCTCTTGATTCCAGGTTTCGCCAACCGGCGTAGGAAGAATAACCTTAGCGGTAGGGTCTTTGGCTTTAACGGATTCAGTCGCGGCAAAAACTGGCTCACAGCGGAGCAGCATACCGTCACCGCCACCGTAGGGAGTGTCGTCAACAGACTTATGAGGGCCAAGCCCAAATTCGCGTAAATCCACAAAATCAAACTCGGCCAAACCCTTTTCGGTGGCTTTCCACATCATGGAAGTTTTGAGATAGGGTTCGATTGCGTCCTTAAACAGTGTGATAATCGTGAATTTAATCATGTGCATATTATACCATAAAATGCGCCTTAAGAAAACCGACCTGAACGGTCGGTTTCCGCGCTGATGCGCGCCCACCCTTGGGGCACATTGGTTTGTTTTAATCCGCTGTTTGTTTTTGTTAAGTCTCCACACTCCACTTTGCATCCAGTGGAACCCCTGTGAAGCGTACCAGCTTATGTTTATAATAAATCATAAGCACTAACTTGTCAAGCACTTTTTTTAAAAAAATGTTATAATTTTGCTATGGATTTGTTCGATGATGTGGAGGTACTGAAGGGAGTTGGGCCAAAAACAGCGGAGACTCTCAGGCGCTACGGGATTAAAACGGTGCGAGACTTTTTCTATAATTTACCGCGGGATTACGAGAACTACGAAACGCCAACTTCGATTGCTGAGATGCGACCAGGAAAAGTCGTGATACGCGGGCGCATTGATGCTTTGACTTCACGGCGGGCGAGACGGCGAAATTTATCGGTAACTGAGGGGGTAGTGAGAGATAATACGGGCGCAGTAAAGGTGGTGTGGTTTAATCAATCTTATCGCTTGAGGCAGTTTTCGCCAGAGAAGGAATACTATTTTTCCGGAAATTATGAATTTAAAAATGGGCGGTACAGTTTAATTTCGCCTTCGGCAGCGGAAGTGTCGGAAATTGACCTTTCCACCGGACTAAACCCGATTTACGTAGCGCACGGCAAATTGAAGTCGCATGATTTCCGGCGACTAATGACAGCTTCGAAAGATAAATTTGTTTTGATTTCTGATTTGCTGCCCACGGTAAAATCGGGAGTGAGGAAGGAGGCGCTATTCCAAGCGCATTTTCCGCATTCTTTGAAATCTATAAAAAACGCGCGGGATTATTTGGCGTATGAGGAATTGTTTGAACTAATTTTAGCGGCGCGACTTAATCGGCAGGAAAACGAAAAGTTAAAAGCAGTGAAAATACCCTTTGAGGTGACCAAGATTCGAGAATTTGTAGCAAGTTTGCCGTTTAAATTAACTGGAGCACAAAAAAAAGCGGCGTGGCAAATTTTTCAGGACATGGAAAAAGGACAACCGATGAATCGACTACTGCAAGGCGATGTGGGGTCGGGCAAAACTATGGTGGCGGCGCTAGCGGCTTATGAGGTGGCACTAGCTAAGCAGCAGGTGGCTCTACTTGCCCCGACAGCGATTTTGGCGGTGCAACATTACGATAATTTAAAACGAATCTTGGAACCTTTGGGTATAAAAGTAGCGCTTTTAACAGGGGCGACAAAGAGAAAAAGCGAACTGAAGGACCTGATTCGGGAGGGGGCGATAGATTTGGTGATTGGTACGCATGCGCTCCTCACCGACGATACGGAGTTTAAAAATTTGGCGCTGGTGGTGATTGATGAACAACACCGATTTGGGGTAGAACAAAGGCAAAAATTAGTTTTGAAATCGCCGAGCGGCAAGGCACCACATTTACTTACAATGACGGCGACACCAATTCCGCGTTCCTTGCAGTTAACGGTGTTTGGGGACCTCGACGCTTCGGTGCTTGATGAAATGCCAAAGGGCAGGCAACCAATTACGACGACAATTTTGACGGAGGTAGAAACGCGTGAAAAACTATATCCGAAAATTCGCGAAACTGTAAGTCTAGGCCAACAGGTTTATTGGGTGTGCAAAGCGATTGATGACGACCCGCGCACCGAAACTACCTCGGTGAAATCGCGGGCGGCGAAGTTGACCAGAGATTTTCCAGGTATACAAATTGAATTTTTGCACGGACGGATGAAGCCGGCTGAGAAGGATGCGATAATGGAGCGGTTTTCTAAAGGTGAAACTAAAATCTTAGTTTCGACCACGGTGGTGGAAGTGGGGGTGGACGTGCCAAACGCAACGCTGATGACGATAGAAAACGCCGAATCGTACGGCCTCGCGCAACTACATCAATTAAGGGGGCGTGTGGGGCGAGGACAGGCGGCTTCGTATTGTTACTTGCTTACCTCTGGAGATTTACAACCATCACGCAGGTTAAGAGAATTGGAAAAATCTTCAGACGGATTTTACCTTGCGGAAGTAGATTTGAAATTACGAGGGCCGGGTGAGATTTATGGAGCTCTGCAACATGGCGCATTAGACCTAAGAATTGCTTCTTTATCTGATACCCGACTCATTGCACGAGCACAGGCCGATGTTTTGAGTTTCTTGCAAAACCCTGAAAATATGGTAAAATATAAAGAACTGATGGAGGGGATCACTAAATATCAACAATTAACGACTTTGAATTAAATGAATAGTTTGAGAATTACGGCTGGTAAATACAGGGGGCGAAAAATCGCCACTCCTGGTGGAGCTACGCATCCAATGGGAGAACGGGAGAGATTAGCGCTATTTAATATGATTGTTAACTACGTTCCTGGAGCGAAAATTTTGGATGCTTTTGCTGGCTCGGGAGCGCTAGGAATTGAAGCACTATCGCGCGGAGCGGCGGAAGCGATTTTTATAGAGAAAAGCGCTGAAGCTTGCCGAGTGATTCGGGAAAATTTGCAAAACTTGGATTTGGCGGCCGAAGTTTGGCGAGGTGATGTTAAAAAATTTACTACTGAAAATAAATTCCAATTGATCTTGGCAGACCCACCGTACGATAATTTTGAAATTTCAGAAGTGACACATTTGTTGCAATTTTTACGGGGAAGCGGTATTTTTGTTTTGTCGCATCCGGGTGAGGCGCCAGAATTTGCTGGTATGACGCTTTTGAAATCGCGAAAATACGCTGGAGCAGGGATTTCGGTTTATCTTAAGGGGTAAGCTTGATTTTTTTACGTGAGTGTGGTATAATTAAAAGATAAGGAGTTTTATTATGTATAATCAGATAGAAGCTGAAAAGAAAGAGCGTCGAAAAATCATTGCTGTAGCAACGATTGCAGTTGCAATTATTTTGGTTTTGGTTGCTGCGATTGTGGTAGTGGCAACGAAGAAAACCTCTAAGAATTTAAACAACGATTCAACAAGCTCTGAGGTCGCAAACAAGGACGACAACGACGGAAACAATGCTGCTGAGGCAGAGAAGGCTGAGGCTGAGAAGAAGGCCGCGGAGGAGAAAAAGGCCGCTGAAGAAAAAAAGGCTGCCGAGGAAAAGGCCGAGGCTGAAAGAAGGGCAGCAGAGGCTAATGCTGCGCGGGAAGCCGCAGCCAAAAGTACCGCCTCGATGCCGTCAACCGGTCCGGAAGATTTCTTGCCAGTTGCCTTGATGGTTGGGATGTTGGTAACCTACCTTGGTTCACGCAAACTAGCTAAAAAGGAAGCTTAAAAACAGAAAAGCGAGGCGGTTGGCCTCGCTTTTTTGATTCCGATGTGTTATAATTTCTCTAAGCCCGGGTGGTGGAATTGGTAGACACGTATGCCTTAGGAGCATATGCTTCTAGCGTGCAGGTTCAAATCCTGTCCCGGGCACCAATGACCCGATTTTTGGAGGGTTTTTTTGTCTATGATATAATGAGGTTATGGTTAAGGATAAAAAACTATCATATAAAACACTTTTTCGTAAGTACTTAAGTGGGGAATTAAAACTAGAAAAATACCAGAAGCTTGGCGTGCTGTTTCTCGTGATTGTTTTGTCTGGGATTTTTGGTTGGGTTTATGAGTTTATTTTTTATTATTTTGATGGTGGGACGGGTGAATTTTATATGCAGGGTGGGAACTTTTTGCCGTGGATTAATATTTACGCGATTGGTGCGGTGTTAATTATTATTGCGACGCAAAAGATTAAACGTTACCCGTGGGCGGTATTTTTAGTGGCGATGGTAGTAGCCGGGCTGGTGGAACTTATCGGTGGATGGCTAGTTTACACTATGTTTGATGGCGCAAGGTACTGGGATTACAATACTGAAATATTAAACTTTGGCAACATCGGCGGGTTTGTGTGCTTAAGGAGCGTGCTGTTCTTTGGTGTGTCAGCACTATTTCTAACTTACGTGATGGTGCCGTTTTGTATATTCCTCGCAAAGAGGATGTCAAAACGGGCGTTTTTGATGTTGTCGATATCACTCTTTGCAATATTTATGGCGGACGAAGTTTATAATTTGCTTGCGTCGAAAGTGTTTGGTTGGCCGGACGCGATGGAGTTTTACCGGTCAATCGGTTGGAAGTATTTGACCTAACTATGGTATAATTAATGAAAAGGAGGTCTAATGGAATTTGTCAGACTAAAATATGCCAACAACAAATTAATCAATGCCGACATTAAAGAACACCGCGACGTGATCGATGAGTATGTCGAGAAAAAAGGCATGGAATATGTTGGATTTATTCCCGTGCTGTTTGGGCCAAGTGGCAAAACTTTAGAAATTGATTTGATTTTCAAAAAACCGGAAGGCAAGAAAAACTGAATCAGCAAAAAATAGTCACGTAGGGTTAGTGATTTTGTGATATAATAATAAGCAGTATGGGGAAAATTGCGAAGTATTTGAATCAATTGACGGTTGGAAATGTTTTTGATACACCAGAGATTCTGGAAGAATACGCGACGGATCGTTCTGCACTGAAAATTAAACCAAAGTTTGTGGCGTTCCCAGAATCTACCGATGATATCCGTAAGTTAATGCGGTTTTTTAATCAACTCGCCACGAAAGATATTAAAGTTGCCGTGACGGCGCGGGGGGCTGGAACTAGTGATACCGGTGCGGACCTGACGAACGGCGTAGTGATTTCGACGGAGAAATTGAATAAGTTGCTGGAGATTGATACACGCGAAAGATTGGTGCGAGTGCAGTCCGGAATTACTTTGCGCGAGCTGAATACGGCTTTGTCGGTTTCGGGTTTAACGGTGCCGGTGGATGGTCGTGACGAAGAAACGATTGGTGGCTTGATTTCTAAAAACATTGTGGACGAATGCGCTGGCAAGTATGGCGGAATATCGAACTACGTAGCACGGTTGGAGGTGGTGTTAGCAAACGGCGAGGTATTACAGACCGAGCGATTTAAAAAATATGCTCTGGCTAAACAGGCGGCGGAAAAAACTTATGAAGGTGAAATTTATCGGAAAACTGCTGGCATTGTAAAAAATAACAGTCAGTTGCTGGAAAAAATTGAATCTGAAAACAAGAGCTTGGCAGGTTATCCAGGAATTGCTAAAGCCCCGCGAAAAGAAACTTTGGATCTTTTGCCGATTTTCTTTGGCGCGGAAGGGACGCTCGGGATTATTTCGGAAGTGATTTTAAAGGCTGTGCCGATTCGTAAACATCCGGAGCGCGTAGTGGCGACATTTAAGGAAATTGAGCACGCGGTAAAATACGCGGAAATAGTTAGCACCTTGAAGCCGCGAAAGTTGAATTTGTTCGATCTTAAAATTATCATGGAGGCGCGCGAGACTGGTAAAAACCTAGACGGCGTGATTAAAAAATTGGAAGATGGTTTTGTGGTGTTTGCCAATTTTGACGAGCGGCCGAATGTAGCAATTAAAAAATTAATGAATATGCGCGAAAAATTCCCGCGCACTGCAAAGTTTATTTTTGAGAGCGTCAACGAGCGCCCGACTTTGAATGAATTTGAAAATGCGTTGCCAAGTTATTTGAATCATGTAAAAAACGGCGAGCGAGTGCCGATTTTGACGGATTTTTATTTACCGCGCGAAAACCTGGAAGGATTCCTAAAGGATTTGAAAGTTTTGGAGGCGAAGTTGGATTTGAAGCTGGAATTATTTGGGTCGCTTAGTTCGTCAGTTTATAGCCTGCGGCCGAAGTTTAATTTGGAAGATGAAGATTTTAACAAAAAAGCTACGATGTTTCTTAGAGCGGGAGCGTTTATCATTAACCGGCAAGGCGGAGAACTAACTGGTGGCTCGCCGGAAGGGCGGCTGAAAGCAGTGGTATCAAACACCACGATGCTGGAGCCAGAAAAAAAGCTGTACGAAGATATCAAAAAATTGTTTGATAAAAACGGGATTTTAAACCCGGATGCAAAACTAGGTGCGAATTCTAAATACACCTTGACGCATTTTCGGTCTGTTAATCAACCGAAGATTATGATATAATATATTAAATTTATAGGAGTTATTTTTATGAAAACCAAGTTGAAAAAACTGTCTGATTCGCGCGTGGAACTTACCGTGACTTTGGACGCGAAAGATTTAAAACCGGCAAAGGAAAAGGCTTTGGCAAAACTTGCGAAAGAATTGAAAGTCGAAGGATTCCGCAAGGGAAAAGTGCCAGCGGAAGTTGCTAAGAAGTTTATTCCAGAAAATGATTTAAATGCGGAGGTAGTAGACTATGCCGTACGCACGACCGTGGTACCGGCGTTCCAAGAAGTTGAAAAATCGCCGCTAGTGATGCCGTCTGTGAATGTAACAAAATACGTGCCGGATGAAATAGTGGAGTACACTGCAACTGCGGATATTATTCCAGAAGTAAAACTTGGTGATTATAAAAAACTTGGCGTAAAAAAGGAAACTGTAAAAGTAACCGAAAAAGAAATTTCCGAAATTCTAGACAACATTGCGACTTCGTATGGCGAGAAAAAGGTAGTAAAACGTGCGGCGAAGATGGGCGATGAGGTGGTATTAGATTTTGTCGGAAAAAAGGATGACAAAGAATTTAATGGTGGCTCGGCAAAGGATTATAAACTGACTTTGGGTTCTAAAACTTTTATTCCGGGATTTGAGGAGGGAGTTGTAGGACACGCCTCGGGCGATAAATTTGATTTGCCGTTAACTTTTCCAAAGAATTACGGTGTTAAGGACCTTGCTGGTGCGAAGACGGTATTTGAAGTTTTGGTAAAGCAAGTTAATGAAATCGTGAAACCGAAGATTGATGATGAACTCGCCGCGAAATGTGGGCCATTTAAAACTGTGGCGGAGCTAAAGGCGGATATCAAGAAAAACTTACAGGCGCAAAACGAACACAAATTAGAAGATAAGTACAAAGATGACTTGGTGAACGAATTGGTGAAAAAATCGAAAATTCCGGCGCCGGAGATTTTGATTGACGACCAAGTGCGGATGATTCGTGAAGATATGACGCGGAATGCTGCAGCGCAAGGACTGAGTTTTGAAGATTTCCTGGAAGCGAATAATGAAACTTTGGAAAATTGGGAAAAAGAAGCCCGGAAGATTGCCGAGCAACGAGTAAAAGCATCCTTGGCTTTGCAGAATGTGGCGTTAGCTGAAAAAATTACCGTGTCGGACGATGAGGTTGGTGCGAAAATTGCAGAGCTGCGTGATGTTTATAAAAAATCGCCGGATGCATTAAAACAACTCAAAGACCCAAATGTAAAGATGGATATCAAAAACCGGATGACGATTGAAAAGACGTTGGATTATTTGGTGAAAGCGAACTCGTAGTTAATTAGAACTCCAAACTGAAATTTTTCTTCGCGATTCGCTTCGCGCCATGTTAATTTTTACAACATTTCACTCAATCCTCGCCTCGATCAAGTCGCCAGCTCGCGAGGCCGGCCTTCGGCCTTGAGCCTCGCTCGGCGACTTTACTCGTCTCGGATGAGGAAAGGTTGTGAAAATTAACTGGGCTTGCGAAATGCTAGAAAAATCTAGTTTGAAGTTCTAGCCGGCGAACACACAACGGACGCTACCGCCGTCGTCGCGTTTGGTGTTATCGGCTGATTCGACGCCGCCTGAATAGAAATACATGCGACGAACGCGACTATTATTGTCGTACGAAGTAGACGACCAATAGTAGCCGCGCGTCCCGCCATTGTAGAACGCGCTGGAAGCGTAGCCGCCGGCGAGCAGGAAGCTGGGGGTAGTGCCAGGACCAGCATTGTTATAGAAGGTGGCTGAATACTCATATTGTTGGCTGCTTAGGTTCACGCCATAATTAGTAGCGAGTTGATAGAAGTCGCCCCTTTTCCAACCGTTGTTCTGGCTATTTCCTGATGTGGGTAATCTCCAGCCCTTAGGGCAGATGCTATAGGGGGCATCAGTGTTTTCACTGGCGATATTTAGACCAGAACCAATCGTAGCTGCTGTCCAAGAGTAATATGAATAACAGGGGCTGTTATTCCCACAAGTAGTGCTATTACTATTATAGACATATGCTTTTGCTTTATCATCAAACCCTGTAGTAGATGAAGCAGGAAGTCTATTGCCGCTTTGGAAGTTATTAGCAGTAGGGAGAGTATAGCCTGCTGGCATATTAGTATCGTAATCGTGTAAGGTAGTACCACCTGGTAGATTCAAATTCTTAGTCATCCAGTATTTACCATCGGCTAGAAGAGCTACTGTATAGGCTTGTCCATCACGCATATCATATAAGGTAGTAGTACTGCCTACGGTAGGCATTAGGGTACTTAGTCTATATCTATCTACGAATTGCATACAGTTGTCTTTACTACTACATAGTCCGGTTTCTTGACCCCACATAGCATAAAGACTTAGATTATTATCACTAGCACCTAGAGTCCAAGCTTGTCCTGGAGAGTAGGTAGTGCCGCCAGTACAGGCATCTACACCATTTGTAGTAGTAGGTTGTATTGTACACCAACCTAGGAAGGTATAGCCATCTCTAGTAGGGGTATTGTTTGAGATATTGACTGTTTGAGATGATGAGGCTGATACTACATCTACTGGCATGTTACTAATAATGCTGTCATAGTAGGTAATGGAATATGGTACTTCATTAGCCACTAATATGACATTATAGGTATTAGTATAGCTTCCCATCTTAGTGGTGTTATCTACTCTAGCACCTATGGCTAAGGTGTAGTCATTAGCTGTGGTATTGGCTGATGAAGTTTTATCTAGGATATCGCCGGATGTATTAGGTGCAGGAAGAAAATCTGTGTTGGTAGAACACACAACGCTGTTTGTATCACTAGTGCAATACTTACTAGGTAGATAACCCCACATATTGTTATAAGCAGTGCCACTGATAGATTTGAAGGCTTCCTCGGTGGTAGGTGAAGTGACTGAGGTGAGGTATTCATTGCCGTTTTTTAGTTTGTTATAGTCTGTACTACTATTTGCTGCTAGCATTAGGGTGTAGCCAGTGCTATTATCGGTAGAGGCACTGATATTGACATTGTCTGACTTAGCAAAGGTGCCGTTTGGCATAGTGGGTGCGATATTGACACCTATTGTATCGCTGCTAACGGTGAGGCTAACTGTGCCTACGGCGGAAGTATTATGAGCCATGAGAGAGCTAAAGACCAGGCTCGCCACCAAGCACAAAATAAGCGAGGTCACAGCGCCGGCAGAAGAAGTGTAAAACATACCGGCGCTGGAACGTCGCTTATGGTTGATATTTTGTTTAGTGCTTTTGCACTTCTTCATGCTTTTCATGTATACCTCTCTTGTTAATTATCTTTCCCAAGCGATACGCTTCTTCTGTGGCCTTTCACAAAAATGGCACCGCTAGGTGCTATAGCTAGAAATTCGCCGACACGTAGTCCTAGAACTTTCCAACATCCTAACGATGCCATTTATAAGTTCTAGCAACTACAACTAAAATTGCGTGTCGTTTAACAAATTTCTAACTATAGCACTTTCATTATAACATGAGATTGATTTTTGTGTCAACATTTAAGACTCCTGGGGTGGGGGGAATTGTAGCATAGGCGTCAAGGTTTTACAACCCCCCACTAAAAATATGAGTGTTTAGGGCTTAGTAGGGGGTTGACTTCTATTTTTGGGCATGTTAGAAAGGTGTCAGGTTTGGGCGGACTTTGAGTTTACGGGTACTGTTAGATCTCCCTTCCGGAGGAGCGGATTACTGGCATTTTTAGGTGCGGTGGATCCGCTCCACAAAGGGGGGATTTACCCCGTTGGTGTTCTAGATAAATCTCGGTTGCCATCCTCCCAATGAGTGTGAAAACAAACAGGAAGGAGGTGCGCTATGGAAGTAGAATGTTATTTCTATTTTAAACTGAAGCGCAAGCCGAAAACAAAAAAGGTTACCGTCGTCGTAGAAGACGAACGGTAACACCGCTTAAACAGGTAAGTTTCTAGAGCTTACCCTCTGCTACCATTGTAACATATGGTGGCAGAGTCCACAACCATTTTTGTAGACATTTTGGATGTAGTGTGATATAATATGGGGTAAGAGTTTCAGCTTGGTTTTGATTGCTGTAAGAAACCGGGCAAAGTGGCAGACGCTAGATATGGAGTTTTGGGCGGATTTTGGAGGCCTGAAACGCTAGATATAGCGTGGTGAGTCCACCATATATTATATGTAATGTAAAAGAAGGAAATTTTAATGCCAACTATCAATCAGTTGATTCGTAAGCCTCGTAAGAAGACTGCGAAAAAATCGAAATCTCCGGCTCTTGGTTCCATTGTGAACACCTTGAAGACGAAGAAATACGATAAGCCGGCGCCATTGAAGCGCGGTGTATGTATCAAAGTAACGACGAAGACGCCAAAGAAACCAAACTCCGCGATGCGGAAAGTAGCGCGTGTGCGCCTCACTAACGGTCAGGAAGTTTGGGCCTATATTGGTGGTGAAGGTCACAACCTACAGGAACACGCTGTAGTGCTAGTGCGCGGTGGTCGTGTGCCGGATCTTCCTGGTGTGCGTTATCACGTAGTGCGGGGTACTTTAGACCTTCAGGGTGTACAAGGGCGTAAGCAAGGTCGCTCCAAATACGGCGCGAAGAAGGAGGGTAAGTAATTATGCCACGTAAGACTACTAAATCATTAGTCAGAAAAGTTAATCCAGATCGCAAATACCAGTCAATCTTGGTACAGCGCTTGATTAATAAATCGATGCTAAACGGCAAGCGCCAAGTAGCAGAGCGCGCAGTATATTCCGCGATTGAGGGTGCTGCGAAGAAATTAGATTCCGAAAACCCAGTGGAAGTTTTGGAAAAAGCCATTGCTAATGTTTCGCCGGATTTTGAAGTAAAATCTCGCCGGGTTGGTGGTGCAAACTACCAGATTCCGTTTGCGATTTCGGGCCATCGGCAATTACATTTTGCCTTTTCGTGGTTAGTACAATCTGCTCGTGCCCGCAAAGGTATGCCATATGCTAAGCGGCTAGAAGCGGAAATTGTAGATGCTTACAACGAAACTGGTGCAGCCTTCAAAAAGAAGGAAGATTGTCACCGGATGGCTGAAGCAAACCGTGCGTTTGCACACTTTGCAAGATAAAAAGCCTTTCCGAGGCTTGGACTTGTTTGCCTGTAATTATTACAACATAAGTCAAGAAAAAATCTCCTTATTCGCCCTTCGGGCTGGGGGAGATTTTTTCATTGTTAAGTTGTAATAATTACGCAAACAAATCTGGTCTAAATCTCATTATGCCTCGGAAAGGCTTTTTATCTTGCATAATGCAAAAACGTGGTATAATTAACATAAGTATATTTAGGAGGTATAAATGGTAAAAGTTGCGATTAATGGTTTTGGTAGAATTGGGCGTAATGCCTTGAAAATTTTACTGGAACGGCGTGATGCTCAGGTGGTAGCGATTAACGATATTACCGACGCGAAGACTTTGGCGCATCTTTTGAAACATGATTCGACCTATGGGACCTATGATAAAAAAGTGTCAGCGGGGGAGAATTCCATCATTATTAATTCGCGCGAAATTCCGGTTTACGCAGAAAAAGACCCGGCCAAATTGCCGTGGGGGGAGCTTGGTGTAGACGTAGTAATTGAGTCAACTGGTTTCTTTACCAAACCGGAAGACGCAAGGGCGCATATCAAGGCCGGTGCTAAAAAAGTAGTAATTTCAGCGCCAGCGAAAGGCGAAGGTGCGAAAACCGTGGTGCTTGGCGTAAACGAAGAAGTTGTGGATGGTGAAGATGAAATTATCTCCAACGCCTCTTGCACAACTAACTGCATCGCGCCGGTGATGAAGGTTCTAGAAGACCAATTTGGAATTGAAAAAGCCATGATGACAACGGTGCACTCTTACACCGGCTCGCAAAGAATTTTGGATGCGCCAGCGAAAGACCTGCGTGAAGCACGCTCGGCGGCGGAAAACATTGTACCGACTTCAACCGGAGCTTCAAAAGCAGCGGCGTTAACTATTCCAACGCTAAAGGATAGATTTAATGGGTTATCGGTACGCGTTCCGACACCGGTTGTATCATTATCTGATATCACCGCGGTTTTAAATGCTAATACTACGAAGGAAGAACTGGCCGAAGTATTTAAAAAAGCTGCGGCAGAACCATATTATGAAGGAATCATTGGCGTAACAGAAGAGGAGCTTGTGTCGTCTGATTTTATTGGTGACCCACATTCTTGTATCGTAGATTTGCCGCTGCTCGATGTAGTAGGCGGGAATATGGTAAAAGTAGTCGCTTGGTACGACAATGAGTGGGGCTATTCAAATCGTTTGGTGGAACTTACGATAGATTTTGGAAAGGGCTTATGATGATTTACGTGGGTGCGGACTACCGAGGATTCGAAAAGAAAAACCAACTGCTAGAGTTTTTGGCAAAGAATAATTTTGAAGTGACAGATTTAGGAGCCTATGAATACAATGAAGGTGACGATTTTAACGATTCGGCGGTAGCAGTAGCAAAAGCTGTCCGTGAAAACCGAGGCTCGTTTGGAATTTTGATTTGCGATTCAGCGCACGGCATGACGATTCAGGCAAATCGATTTAAGGGTATCCGGGCGGCACATTGCGGCTCGGCTGAATCAGCAAAATTAGCGCGCGAGCATGATGATGCGAATGTACTGTGTCTTTCCGCGCATTTTATGGATGAAGATAAAATCCAAGAAATCACTAAGGCATTTCTTGAAACTAATTTTGAAAACTTAGAACGCCGAGTAAGGCGCATTAATCGTTTAGACGAAAGGGAAGATTATGATTAGGACCGTGTCAATTGTGCCGTCAATTTTGACTGACAACAAACAGGATTACCGAACGCAGGTAGAAAAGATTAATGTATTCACTAGGCGAGTACAAATTGACGTGACGGATGGAAAGTTTGCGCCAACGCAAACTTTGGACGTGACGAATGTGTGGTGGCCAAAAAATTGGCAGGCAGATTTACACTTAATGGTGACGAATCCATCCGAGAATCTCGATACTGTGTTAAAGTTAAATCCGTCGCTTTGTATTTTACATGCGGAAGCAAGTGAAGATTTGATGCCGACATTTCAGGCTTTGAAGGACGCAGGGATTAAAGTTGGCGTGGCATTATTACCGTCGACTTTCCCGGGGAACGTGAAGCAATATATTGAAGCAGCAGACCATGTGCTGATTTTTGCGGGACAGTTAGGGATGCAGGGCTCGCCGGCAGATTTGATGCAAATGGAAAAAATTGCTTTAGTCAGAAACATGAAACCGGAAGTGGAGATTGGTTGGGATGGCGGTGCAAATATGAGTAACGTGCGAGCGCTCGCGCACGCCGACCTTGACGTAATCAACGTAGGTTCAGTAATTGCACTTGCGGATAACCCGGCGGAAGTTTTCCAAGAGTTAGTTGCCGAAATCGATAAAAACGGAGTGGTAATATAATGGCAAGAATAGTATCCTTAGGCTCAGCTTTGCAGGATATTTATTTGATTGACCACGATGATCTCGTAGCGACATCGATTGGTGATGCGGCAATTTTTGGAAAAGTTTTGGTAGGCTCGAAAGTTGACATCGACCGAATTTCGTACGAAGTAGGCGGTGGGGGTGTGAATTCAGCGATTACTTTTGCTAGACACGGACACGAAGCGGTGTTTATGGGAAATGTATCGCGCGACCCGGCGGGGGCAGCAGTGATTCGGAGATTAGATCGCGAAGGGGTGGACGGTAGCTATGTGAAATTTTTGGAACGAAAAACTACCGGGACTTCAGTAGTGCTGCTTGACACTAAATCCGGCGAGAGGACAATTTTGACTTGCCGAGGAGCAAGTGAACAATTTGGAAACTTCGAGGCGAATGACTTAGATTTTATACAGCCGGATTGGCTTTATGTAACGACGTTGCGGGGCGATATGGATACTTTGGCGAAGTTTTTCCGGAAGGCGAAAGAATTAGGCGTGAAAGTGATGTTTAACCCAGGAGTACGTGAGCTAGAAAACCCGAAGGAATTATTGAAGCTTTTGAAATATGTGGACGTGTTGAACGTAAATAAATCAGAAGCATCGCAACTAGTACCGGGAGTGGTGTTGACGGAGCTTTTGTATCATTTGAATGGATATGTACCGACCGTCATCATTACGGACGGGGCAATGGGAGGAATTGCAGGAGACGGTACAGACATTTACCGGTTTGGTATTTATGAGGATGTGCGGATAAAGGATGCAACGGGAGCAGGCGACGCTTTTGGTTCAGGATTTTTAGCTTCTATCGCCGCTGGCAAATCGTTTAGAAGTGCGTTAGTTTTTGCGTCAGCGAACTCCACGGCGGTCGTGTCAAAAATCGGGGCAAATCGGGGAATTCTGACCGGGCGCGAAAAACTACATCCGATGCCGATTCAAAAAATTTAAACGTTAAGGAGTTTTATGATTAAAAGCCAAGCTGAACTTTTAGAGAAACTTTCAATTGCCGATCTAGAACGAGCTAATGCTTATGCCAAAGATTTAATACATGGGCTTAGAACGGTACGTTCATTTCCGCAAGGCGTAACAATTTTTGGTTCGGCCAGACTCTCGCAAGATTCGAAATACTGTAAAATGGCCTATAAGCTCGGAAGATTACTAGCAGAAAATGGTCACGCTGTAGTAACCGGAGGTGGCCCAGGCATTATGGAAGCGGCATCGCACGGAGCATACGAGATTGGCGGCAGAGCAATCGGTTTTAATATTACACTTGCGCACGAACAATTTCCGAATCCGTACCTGACTGATTGTTTGACGTTTGAGTACTTCTTTGCTAGGAAAGTATCACTAGCGATGGCTTCGAAAGTATTCGTGTTTTTCCCGGGCGGATTTGGCACGATGGATGAGCTGTCGGAAATATTATGTTTAATGCAGGAAAAAAAGATGCCAACGATGCCAGTGTTTTTAGTGGGCGAAGACTACTGGAAGGGCTTTGACAAGATGATTGGTAAAATGATTGCGCTAAAATTAATTAGCGCAAAAGATACGGGGATTTTTAAAATCACTAATGATGTAAATGAGGTAGTAAAAGCGGCAAATAAAATTGGCCATCCGAAAGTGTCGGAAAACTTTTATGATGGATTTCGTGAGGCAAGTACGATAGATAAATAACTTCAAACCTAAATTTTATTCGCAACCTTTGCTTTATGCTATTCTTTGGTGAGTCCTGACGCTACCCGCCAAAAATGTTACTGGTCAGCCACGAGGCAGCGTACGGTGAACCCGTTGTACTTGCTGTAGCTGCCCGCAGGGTAGACGCTAGAAGTATCCATGACCAGGCGGTACGCGCGCTGAGCGCTATACGCGGTACGAGACCAGTAGAGGCCGCCGGAGCCTAAATCGACGGCGCCGCCAGTGTAGTAGTCGCCGCTAAGGAGGAAGCCCGGGGTGCTCGTTACTTGGCCTACGGTTGGGGTGTTTTCCTTTGTAGTAGTTGGATTTGCTACTAGCATCTCGGCAGCGGATGGATACTGATCATAGAGAGCTTGGAACTGAGGTTGGGTAGGCAAGGTCCAGCCGGCTGGGCAGATACTATTATTGACGTTTTGACCTTGAGTTGTTATGTAAGTAGTGCCGGTACCAGCAGTAGCGGTGTACCAGTTATAGTAGCAGGATTCCCAGTCGCTAGCCGTGCCGTCACCAGTACAATAGTATTCGGTGCTGTTGTTCTGGTTAGGTACACCATCAATAGTGTAAGCGTGGAATTTGCCTGGGGATGGGAGTTTGTTATCTAAGACGTAGTTGCTGCCTACGTCTGAGTTAGTAGGAGTTAATGTGAGGGTAGAGGTAGAGCGACCAAGTTTAAGGTTCTGAAGCATCCAACAGTTGCCGTCTTTTAGTTTAGCGACACGGTATTTTTGGTTGTCGCGACTATCAGTTAACTCGTAGACCATACCGGTAGTAAGAGTGGCTGGACAGGAGCCAACTTCTTGCATGGTGGTGGCATCGGCGATACTCTTGGTGGATGGAGCGGCGGCGGTACTCGGATGAACCATGGTGTATTTGACTTTGCCGACATAAGTACCAGCGGGCTGGACTTCGCTGATGTAGACTTGGTATTTGGTTTGCGCTTGAGCGCCAGTGGAGGTGGGACTGGTGGTGGCGGATTCGTATTTGGCGATTTGGGTGTAGGTTTGTGGTACTACATGATAGTTGTTGAAGTTATTCATGATGGTAGGGTTGCTACCGGATACGGGGTTAATTTTCATGGCCCACCAGGAGGCGGCGGTGCCGCTAGTGCCGGTATTGATATTGCCGCTTGCGCCAATCATTTGGGTGTTGGTGGGTGGAGTATAACTATCGCCTGAGTAGCCAATGGCGTAGAGTGAGTAGCCGTTAGGATCATTACAAACTGCGGTGAGCTTGCTGCCGGTGATTTCCTCGGTGGTGCCGGCGTTCATGGTGGCACTATAAACACTGTCCGTGGTGCTGGTGCCGTCACTACCGCCTTTCAAGGTACAGGACGAGTTGACCGATACGGCAACGGCGCTACCATGCTTGGCATTGTCTGTAGCACGGCTGGAGGAATTGGCTAGTATAAGGCCAGCAAGTAAAGTAGTTAACAAAAGCAGTCCTGAAATAGCGAATAGAACGGTTTGATGTTTGATATGAAATTGGTGCTTTGTTGTCATTAGATTACCTCACTTATTAGCTTGCTCCCAGCGGTACCAT
>JAFRKK010000006.1 GCA_017431745.1 Candidatus Saccharimonadota bacterium | reverse complement strand
ACGCGGATAAAGATTAACTTACCCACAAATGGGTCAGTTGCAATCTTAAATGCCAAAGCAGTCAAAGGCTCAGAGTTGTCGGCCTTACGCACGATTTGGTCACCGGTCTTTGGGTCTACTCCCACTGTTTGGCCCTGGTCACGATCAAGCGGCGAAGGCAAATAGTCGGTCATCAGGTCAAGCACCTTCTCCACGATCACCCCACGGCCATCACCACCGGTAACTAGGAAGAAGTCACCGTCAAGCACGCGCTTACGAAGAGCAGCTTTAAGCTCAGCTTCAGTAATTGCGTCCTCACCTTCGTTGAAGAATTTTTCCATCAATTTTTCGTCAGCTTGTACGGCTTCCTCAATCAACATCGAACGAGCATTTTTGGCTTTTTCTACCATATCGGCTGGAATTTCACCCACAGTTAATTCATGGTCAGCATAATCTTTGTAGGTGTAAGCTTTCATATCGATGAGGTCAACTACACCGCAAATATCTTTTTCGAAACCAATAGGTAGATGAATCGCTACCGCATTCTTAGAAAGACGTTTGTGAATCGAATCGAGCGATTTGTAAAAATCGCCACCAATTTGGTTAATTTTGTTCACAAAACAAATCCGCGGCACACCGTATTTAGTAGCCTGGCGCCACACAGTTTCAGACTGCGCTTCTACACCCATCTTACCATCAAACACCACCACAGCACCGTCAAGTACACGCAGTGAGCGCTCTACCTCAGCGGTAAAGTCGATGTGCCCCGGGGTATCAATAATGTTAATTTGATGATTCTTCCAATAAACAGTCACCGCAGCGGAAGTAATCGTAATACCACGCTCCTTTTCCTGCTCCATCCAGTCGGTGTCAGCACCACCAGTACCACCTTTCACAAGGTCAATTTTGTGCTTCAGACCAGTACGATACAAAATCGCTTCTGAAGTCGTAGTTTTGCCAGCGTCAATATGAGCAATAATCCCGATATTTCGCAGCTTGCTTAAATCTTTTATGTCAGCCATATGCTCCTTTATAATTTATTATTAATTGTCTAATTTAAGATTTCCACGCTCAAAAAAGACTCATTAAGAGTATTATACCATAAAAATCAAAATTTGAAATGGAATTCATTTCCATTTCAAATTTAGAACTGGCTTTCTTTTGTTGGGGTTTTCTTTCCCGAAAGAAAACCCCAGACTAAAAAAATGGCCGGTGCAAATGAGCAACCGGCCTGTATAGATAGAAGTACGACAAGCTAGAGGGTTTTTGAATATTAATGAACAGTTACTTATTCAAAAGGTGTATGAGAATATTTAAATCATAGCTATACTTATTGCTTTTTGGACCCGTCGGCCCAAATTAACGTTATTTCTCATTTCTTGTGTACTTCTTTCTATTTTAAGGAGCTTGTCCGCAAATACCATAAATTAGTATTTGCGGACAAATTAAGCCAACAACCGCAAAAGCAAAAACGGTTGAACACTCCAATTCTATCATAGAATAGCTATTTTGTCAACTAAATCCTAAGCCAATTTCTTTCGCAAAATGTCCTGTACGGCTGAAGGGTTCGCCTTACCTTTAGACTCCTTCATCACTTGTCCTACCAGAAAACCAATTACTTTTTCCTCACCTGCCTTAAAATCGGCTTGAGCTTTCTGGGTTTCTGGCTTCGCTAGCACTGCATCTACTATCTTTTCCAAAGCCCCCAAATCATTTTCCTGAATTAACCCTAGCTCCTTCGCAATTTGCTTTGCGCCGCGACCTTTCATCTGTGGATCAAATAGCCTTAGGAACACTTCCTTGGTCGCAGTCGAAGACAATTCTTTCTTGATATTCATTTCCGCTAACTCGTTAAGTTCAGCTGCTGTCGGCAAATCATTCAAATACTCTGCCGACTTCTCCTCCGCAAGCAGCACCGAAGCGAACAGATTAGAAATCAAAAGCACTAGAGAAGATGCTTTTGAGGGGCTTCCGGAGGTTACGACCGAGGATGAGGGCGCGAGCCCCGTGACGACGGGCGCGAGCGACCCGTCCCCGAGAAAGCCATCTTCTCTAGTGCTTAGTTCTCGAAGACTGTTCATTAGTTGCGGATAGTCGAGCAAGACCTCCAGTATATCTGATTTAATGACACCATCAAACAGCTTGCGATAATCCGCCGGCATCAACGGCAACTTTGCCGACTCTTCATCAATAAACTCTGACGAAAGATGAATCGGTGGAATATCCGGCTCCGGCATATAGCGATAGTCCTTCGCTTCCTCCTTAGATCTCTGTCCAGTCGTTACGCCAGTAGCATCATTCCACCCTCTAGTTTCCTGAACAACTTTTTCACCTTTTTCAAGAAGCTTAGTCTGCCTCTTAATTTCGTATTCCGCTGCTCTTTCAGCTGATCTAAACGAATTTAAATTCTTCACTTCCGCGCGCGTACCTGACTCCGATGACCCTTCCGGCGCCACCGATACGTTTACATCAAACCGCATATTTCCGTTATAAAGATCTCCATAAGTCACCCCAGCATAGCACATCAAGCGCCAAAGTTCTTTACAATAATCGTGTACATCTTTTGACGAGTGAATATCCGGCATTGACACAATTTCAATCAGCGGCGTATCGACACGGTTTAAATCCACAAGTGAATAAGTGTCAAAATGTGTCAATTTCCCTGCATCACCCTCAAGGTGCGCATGTTCAATTCGCACTTTCGTGCTCGACGGAAGTTCCACATACCCCGCCCCAATAATTGGATGATAAAACTGCGAAATCTGATATCCCTTCGGCGAATCTGGGTAAAAATAATGTTTCCTATCAAACCGCGAATATGCATTAATTTCGCAATTCATCGCGCGGCCTGCTCGAATTGCGAACTTAATCGCTTCGCCGTTTAATCGTGGTAACATCCCCGGCATCGCATAGTCCACTGGCGATACACAAGAATTCGGCTCTTTGCCACGCGCATCATTATCTACTTCAGAAAACAATTTCGTTTTCGTGCATAGCTGTACGTGACATTCAATCCCAATCGTCGGTGTATATTTCATATTGCTCCTAAATCCTTTAATGCTTGCTTATAAATCGCCAGCGCATTATAAGCTCGTTTATAACTTACTTCTACATCTGTTTCGTGGGCTATCGCATTACGTAATTTATGCGCCTGCCACACTCCGTTCAAATTTGTGAATTTATCTCCGCAGCGTTTCAATCGTTCCCCCATCGTTTTACCCGGCACCCCCATTTCCATCATCGCCTTGTCTAACAACTTGTCGCCATTTATTACTGTCGTCACGTACGAGGCTGGATTTTCTTTTTTAAACTTGTTCTCAATTTCCAAAAACTTTGCTTGGTAAACTTCTTTGTTAAACGTATAACCGCGTTTGCCAGTCAAAAGTATCGCTATAAATACCAGCACCGCCACAATCAGGATTGCTACGATAAATGTAATTACACCACCATCCATTATTCAAGCTCCTTTGCAAATTCGAGTAGTGCCTTGTCGCTCCGGCGTGGTCCAACCAATTGTAAACCAAGCGAAATCCCTTCCGGAGTCTCACCGGCCGGAATAGCCAGCCCTGGTACTCCAGCAAGATTCAATGACACGCTCATCACGTCTTCTAAATACATTGCCACCGGGTCATTCACTTTTTCTCCCAGCTTAAATGCTGGATTTGGCGATACCGGTGTCAAGATAAAATCACATTTTTCAAAGGCTTTTGCATACTCCTCCACAATCAAAGTCCTAGCCTTGGCAGCTTTTAGGAAATACGCATCATAAAAGCCAGACGACAAAACAAAGTTTCCAATCATAATTCGGCGCTTGTTTTCTGGCATAAATCCTTCGCTTCTGGTTTCACCATACATCGAATCCATGTCCACGGCCTTTTCCGAACGGAACCCATACCTCACTCCATCATGTCGTGATAGATTCGAAGCCACTTCCGCTGGCACTAGAATATAATATGCCGCGAGGCCATATTTCAAAGCTGGCATTTCAAGCTCCACAATCTCATGGCCCTTTTTCTTCAAAAGCTCACACTTCTCCTTCAGCGCTCTTCGTATCTCCGGATGCACTGACTCGTTGTCGAACTCCTTAATGATTCCGATTCGCAAACAGTCTTTTCGAGACCGTGTCCCGGACGGCTCGCTAGCCGTCCGAAGCGAACGAGCCCCGTAAAGACGGGAGCGAGTGAGCGAGGTCGAGGAAAGATCTGTTTGCGAATCGTCCTCATTATAATAATCCGGCAACGTAGTCATATCTTTCGGGTCTCGCCCCGCAGCCACCGACATCAGAAGGTCCATATCATCCGGAGTTTTAGTAAAGAATCCGATACAATCTGTAGAAGATGCCATCGCCACTACTCCGTAACGCGAAACAGTCCCATAAGTCGGCTTTAAGCCATAAATACCATTAAATGATGCTGGCTGCCGAATCGAACCGCCAGTATCCGTCCCAGTAGCAAACTCCACAATATCTAGTGCCACCGCTACCGCCGAACCACCAGAAGACCCTCCAGCCACCCGTTCACGGTCATGCGAGTTCAAAGTCGGGCCAAAGTATGAATTTTCCGTGGATGAACCATGCGCGAACGCATCTAGATTTGTTCGTCCAATCATAATCGCCCCCTCGTCCTCTAGCCGCTTCACCGCAGTCGCTGTAACTGGTGCTGTAAATCCTTCCAAAATATGCGCTGAAGCTGTAGTTTCGCCACGCGGCGACAAGAAATTATCTTTAAGCGCATATGGCACACCCGCCAACCGCCCCACTTTCTCACCAGCGGCAATTCGTTTATCAATCTCTCGCGCTCGCTCCAACGCCCCTTCTTCATCAATAAACGTAAAAATGTGATAATCTTCAAAATGCTTTGCCTTCGCTAAAGCATCCTTAACCAATCTTTCGGCAGTTACTTTTTTGTTTGCTATTTTCATAGTACTTTCGGCACCTTTATTTGATTATCTTTGGTTTCTTTAGTCAAAGCGAGCAATGCTTCCCTGTCCGCTTCCTGTGGCAAAATCTCATCTTCTCGCCACACATTTTCCATTTCAAAGACTTGATAAGTTGGCTCCACGTTGTCAGTATCTAGCTCGTCTAGTTGCGAAATATAGCCAATGATCCCTTGTAAATCTCCTTGCAGCGAATCAATTTCCGCGTCGCTCAAAGAAAATTCCGACAGCTCAGCCAAGTGCTTGATATCCTCGCGTTTTATATCCATAGCAATAATTATACCACTATTTCACGTTTCTAAATAGAATTTTCTTAAAATATCGGAAAATCGGCCCCGCCTCTTTCAAGTTCAAGAAATAGCTGGCAATGAGATATGCAATAAACGACACCCCAGCAATCAGCAAGAATTTTGGAATCGTAATCACGAGTGAGGTATCCGTTGCCATGAGCGGCACGAATTTCGTCATCGAAAATGCCACGCAGCCAGCAATCGCCGTCGCAAAAATCATTCGAAATGTTGCTCGCCAGTAACTCTGGTTCAGCAAAACCCCCCCAGACCGTCGTTGTAAAATATACATTAGTATCACGATTTCCACCATCGCACCCACCGATTGCGCCCAGCCCAGTCCTTCCACGCTTAGCCCAAGTAAATAGAACCACACCGATAAACCAATGGTTAGTCCAATCGCAAAAATTGACACGATAAACGGCGTTTTGGTATCCTGATAAGCATAAAATCCGCGCGAGGCAATATGAAACACCGACCGCGCAAAAATCGCCAAACACAGCGTTCCAAGTATTGACGCGATTGTCCCGTTACTGTCGTTGTTGCCGATATTTGAAATAAAACTCGTCACGTAACCTCGTCCAAAGAACGCAATCACCGATACCGGTAGCGCAATCCAAGTAATGGTGCGAAGCGCTTGTCGGAAAGTTTCGTTAAACTCCTTTTTGTCACCATTGCCTAATTCCTCTGTCAATTTCGGGAAAAACGCCGTCGAAATCGCCACCCCAATCAAATTTACTGGCATCTGATGCAAGGCTGAAGCCTGGTTGAACGACCTCACCGCTCCAGCGCCCATTCGCGATGACAGGTTGGTGTTTACGATACCATTTACGTAATCAATTCCCTGGTCCATTGACCTGGCCGGTAACAAGCGCAAAATCGACCGAAACCCTTGATTTTTCCAGTGGATTTTAAAATCGTAATCCATCCCCAGGCCAAATAACCCAATCAAAGCCACAACGAGCTGCATCACTGCTCCCAGTATCACGCCTAGCGCCACTCCCATAATCCCACCTTCAAAAATTTGTACACCAAATAAATTAATCCCACCAGTAAACCAGGTAATCCCAATAATAATTCCGATATTATAAATTGCTGGTGCGAACGCATAGAACACAAACCGCCCCACCGCTTGCTGAATCGACGTTACTACCGTTGCAATTGAAAAGAGGAACGGGTTAATCGCAATCACTCGCGTCATATTAATTGCTAGAATCATCCCACTTTCATCTAGCCCTGGTGAAACCACATACCGAATCAAAGGATCCGCAAAAACCATAATCAAAACTGAAGAAATCAAAGTCAAAATCGCCAGAAGATTAATCGTTGAAGAAGACAACTCCCATGCTGATTTTTTATTTCCCGCCGCTAGTCGCTGATTAAACACCGGAATAAACGATACCGACAAAGCCCCCGAAGTCAAAATAAAGAACATAAAATCCGGAATCGTAAACGCCGCCGTATAAGCATCAATCCCGGTTGGGTAAGTTCCTAAATAGTACGAATTCAACAACCGATCGCGAAATAGCCCAAGCAGTGCCGATAACAACGTCGAAGAAGCCAAAACAATCGCTGCCGATTTTACCGACAATCGCATCTGTGCTAACGCCACCACCGACTTAAACTTAAACTTCCTTAACTTTCGCATTCTATAATATATTGTAACACGAAATTTTCATAAAAATTCAATACAAAAAGTTAAAGTTTAGTGTATAATAAGTATATGGCAAAAAAGAAATCAGTGGTGATTTTGCCGTCAAAGTCTAACATCAAAAAGAAATTGACCCGCAAATCATCCAAAAAAACTGCGAAAAATATGAATTTGTACTCAAGCTTGAGTTATAAACATCACGCTAAAAAAGAAGCCGACGCCCGTCGTCGCGCCGAAGATTTAGCTAAACTCCCGAAGGAGCCAGTCAAGCGCTTCTTTGCCCGGCTTCACCCAAAACGGGTAGCTAAATGGTGGTTCTCTAAGCGTGGTCAAAAAACCATTCTTAAATTCTGCGCCGCGGCAGTCCTGATTTTTATCATTTTTATTGGCGGCCTATTCCTTTACTACAAAAAAGACCTCGACGAAATTCGCCTCGACGAAATGACCATTTCCGAAACCGTCAATACCTACCTAGACCGTAACGGCGAATTACTTTGGAAGGATACCGGCAACGAAGATTACCGCCTCGTAGTCGATGCCGACGAGATTTCCGACTATATGTACAAAGCCACCGTCGCGATCGAGGACAAGAATTTCTACAATCACGCTGGTGTAGATTTTGGCGCTTTGATTCGCGCCACCTTCTCTACGCTTGGTGGCGGCGGTGTACAAGGTGGTTCCACTTTGACCCAGCAGTTAATCAAGCAAGTTTATTTCTCCGATGAAGCGGCCTCGGCTAACCGTGGTGGCCTTACTCGTAAAATCAAAGAGCTTATCCTAGCTCTGGAACTTGAAAAAATGTACAACAAGGATCAAATCCTTACCATGTACTTGAACCAGTCGCCTTATGGTGGTCGACGTAACGGTGTAGAATCTGCCGCGCAAACTTATTTTGGTAAACACGCCAAAGAATTAAATTTAGCTGAATCATCTTTGCTCGCTGCCATCCCAAATAACCCTGGCGTATTAAACCCATATAATGAATATGGCCACGAAATGTTGATTGAACGCCAACATAAAGTGCTAGATGATATGGTTTCCATGGGCTATATTACCGAGCAAGAAGCAGGCGAAGCCAAAGAAATCGCTATTCTAGATACCATCAAACCTGAGTCCACTCAGTATGCCGATATGCTCGCTCCGCACTTTGTGCTCGAAGTCAAAAAACAACTCGAAGAAAAATACGGCATTCAAACTATGCGTTCTGGTGGCTGGACGATTAAAACCACTTTGGATCTTCGCGCTCAAAGAATCGCCGAAGACGCCGTTCGCGTCGGCGCTAGCCACATGTACAAAAACCACTCAGATGACATTGGTCTAGTTTCCGTCGACGTGGAAACTTCACAGGTTGTCGCCATGGTTGGTTCTACCGATTTCTTTAATGGTTCTTTCGGCGAAGTTAACGCCACCACTGATTCCCTCATCGAGCCAGGCTCTTCAATTAAGCCAATCCTCGATTACGCACCGCTCTTTATGCAACGCGAAGGTATTAACTATGGTCCGGGCTCTATCTTAAAGGATGAAAATATCAACAAATTATACTGTGCTGGTTATTCTGGCAGTTGTTCTTTGACTAACGCCACCGGTTCGTTCTATGGCGACGTTACGATTCGTTTCTCGCTTGGTCACTCTTTGAATATCGCCGCCGTTAAAGCTCTTTATATTAACGGCATCGACAATTCTCTTGAAATCGCCCACGCTCTAGGTGACAAAACTTATTGTGACGGCCGCGAAGGCTACGGCCTTTCTATCGCCATCGGTTCTGGTTGTAACGTCCGCATGGTCGAACACGCCAATGCCTACGCTTCAATCGCCCGCGGTGGTTCCTATAAGGATCTTGCCTATGTCATGGAACTCAAAAACTCCTCCGGCGAAGTTGTTGAATCCTGGAAAGATCCCGAAGCTACTCCAGTGGTTGACGAACAAGTTGCTTATATGATTTCCAACATCCTAGCCGATGGCTCAGCCCGCTTCGGCATTTATGCTCCTGGTGGTTCACAAAGCGCCGGCTATGTCATTCCGGGTGTTTGGACTGCTACCAAAACAGGTACCACCACTACGGCAAACTCTGCCGTCACCAAGGACTCTTTGATGGAGAGCTATTCCACCGCTGTATCTACCCTAGTCTGGAATGGTAATCACGACGGCTCCGGTCTTACTTCCAATACTCACGATATCGCTCGTTTTACAGTTGCGGAATATATGGGACGTGTTCACACCGAGGTCTACCAGCCTGACGGTCGCTGGAAGCCAGGCGATCAGCCAGCCAAACCAGCCGGCATCCAAACCCTCACCGTTAATGGTAAGACCGACATTTGGCCAAGCTGGTACAACTCCGCCAAAAACTCCGGTGTCGCGAAGGAAAAACTCACCTTCAACCGCTACAACCATTTGCTAGCTGCAGCTTGTACGCCAGAAGAATATAAGATTGAAATTGAGGTCACCAAAACCACTGACCCGATGACCGGCAACAGTGTTTATAACGTTCCTGAACCATACAACCGTGATGTCAGTGATACTTGTGATTATCGACCACCGCAAGTTACCCTTTCTACCAGCGATTGTAAACTTTACGCCAGTGTCGGCCGCGGCTCTTCCGACATCGCCGGAGCCACTCTCTACATCAATGGCGTTGAGAAGGGCGGCGTCTCACTCGGCGGTGGCTCAATCTACACCTTGACCGGTTCCGAAACTTCCGCTAGGCTCGATGTGTCTGATACCGCAGGCTATGTCTCATCTGGCGAAATCAAGATAAACTCAGACAGCTGCAAGAAAGAAGACCCACCATCTAACCCCTAAACAGCCAAAAACTAGGCGCTAAAAAGCGCCTAGTTTTTTACCGCACCAGCTCTATTTTTTTCGCTTCTTTACAATTCTTGCAAAAATCATTTTTCCGGCCGAAGTTTCATGAAAACGCACGAATTCTACTTCTACTTCCTTACCAATCTTGTTAGCGGCCCCCTCTACCACCACCATTGTACCGTTCGGTAAATGCCCTACACCTTGTTCGCGATTTGCTCCCTTTTCGGCAATCTTCAGTTTCATTTTTTCACCCGGCATAAACTCCGTCCTCACTGCCAACGCCAAGTCATTAAGGTTCAGTGTTGGGATTTTTTCCGCCTCCGCCACTTTAATTAAATTAAAATCAATCGTCATCACCGCCCCCTTATTTTCCTTTGCAAATTTTAGCAGTTCTTCATCCACCTTTTTCTTTCCTTCGCCATCATCGTAAATTTCGGTGTTCACTTCCACCACTCGTTCTAGTTCCGCCACGTTATCTAACCCTAGTCGCCCTAGGTTTCGTCGCTCATTGTCCCTGTTGTCTGCGAGCAGTTGCAACTCCCTTAACACGCTTCGGAGTATAATCAAATCCCCGTCAATAAACCCAGTTCGCGCGATATTGATAATTCGTCCGTCAATCAGCACCGATGTATCCACATATATTTTCCGCGCGCCGGTTCGCATCGGCTTGCCCTTTCGCGCCACCAACACCGTGGTTTCCGCCAGTATCGCTAGCGTAATAATTAAAACAAATAAATCCATACCAGTTATTTTATCAAATCTTCGCCAAAATTAACAGCATGTAAATGGTTCTGTTCTAGCACTGCCTCGTATTTACCTACCAAATCTTCACGCTTCATGAGCCTAGCCACATCTATCGCGATATCGTATCTCGATGCCGCATTCCGCCTTAGCATTTCAAACGGCGTCGTGGTTGAACCTTCTTCGTTAAATCCGTGTACCCGCAGTCTCGCTCGGTAAGTATAATTTTCTAAAATTGTTTCCAAAGTTTCCGGATAACCATGGAAATTCGCAATAATTGGTTTCTCGGCCGTAAATAGTTCTTCAAACTTTACTTTGCTGAGCTTATTCTCTGTCGTGCCAATCGCCCGATACGACAAAGCATTAATTCCCAAAAATCGTAGCTTCAACTCTGGCATATCCTCACGTATAATCTTCATCGCTTCCAAAGTTTCGTGCGCCACAATATCTCCCGCTGCTGTTAGCACAACGTCTGGCTCCGCGTCCGAAGCAAATTCAAACACCGATGCCCCCCCATTATCATATTGATATTTTGCGTGGTGCGAATCAATATAGCGCGGCCGCTCATTTTTATCAAATGTTGTAAGATTTACAACATTAGTCGTTTCCATCATAAATTTATACGCTTCCGCCGCCGCCACATCATCAATCGGAAAGATACAGTTAGCGAGGTTGGATGGTACCGCCAGCAAGGTACTAATCAACGCCGGCGATTGATGCGTAAATCCATTATGGTCTTGCCGCCAACAAGTCGAAGTAGATAGCAAATTCACTGCCGGTAGCGCTTCCCGCCACGACACTAATTTGCTCTGCTTCATAAACTTCATTTGCTGCAACACTTGCGCCGTAATAATCGGGAAAAACGCTTCATAGCTCGCCATCATCGCCGACTCTCCATTCATCAAATGCCCAGTCATCACAGAAAACAACACATTTTCCGACAGCATTTCCACGATGCGTCCATTTGCCGCCTCCGGCAAATCCCAAGTTTTCACTGGCATATCACCCCACGCTCGTTTTTCTACCTCAAAAATCTCATCCAACTTATTCGACGTCGTTTCATCCGGCGAGAAAAAGTAAAACTTTGGATTCTTTTTAAATTCCTCAGTCAGCATTTCCCCAATCCGCCGCGCCGGCGAATACAATTCTGTGCCCGGGTTTTCTACTCGCTCAATCATATCAGCACTCCCTCCTCACGACTAAATAGTTCACCAATTTCATATGATCTTAGCCACTCTTCTAATACACTTAGTTCCTCTTCATCGGTCTTCGGGTTTTTTAAGGGGATTTGGTGCGCATCCTGGTGGCGATTTGGTCCGCCCTCACCTTTCTCGGTTTTTAGGATATAAAATGGCGAATCCACTTGCTCTCTTAAGGCCTCCTGGAACGTTTCCGGCTCATCGCCATCAATCAAAACCGGCGTAAATCCAAACCCACGGATTAATTCAAAAAGTTCTCTTCCCGATTTTCGCCCGTAGATGGTCGGGCCGGAAATCTTATAGCCATTCAAATGCAAAATTGGCAAAATTCGCCCATTCCCAGGCGCCGTCAACAAATTTCGGAGATTCAACGAATCAATTGCTGTCGCGGTTTCTAATTCTCCGTCCCCGATTAGCACCGCCAAAGTCTTTTCCGGATGCCCTAGCGCTACGCCATAAGCATTCGCCAGCGCATAACCCAGCTCTCCGCCTTCTGTAATTACGCCCGGCGTAAAAGGGCTAGCGTGCGAGGGAAATCCATCCGGCCAAGAAAAACTCTTACAAATATATTCTAGCCCATCCACGTTCCGCGTGGCCTGCGGGTTAACTTTTTCCAGTTCCCCGTCTAGCCACAAATTCGCCTGCAAAGCCGGAAAACCATGCCCTGGCCCCAGCACAAAACTAAATCCCGTATCATCTTTAAAATATTCTTTCAAATTTGCATATGCGACATTAATTCCGTGGCACGTCCCCCAGTGACCAAGCAGCCGCGCCTTAATATCATCAAAAGTCAGCGCCCTCTCCAGCAAAAAATTATCCTGCAAAAAAAGCTGCGCCACTACCAAATAATCGCACAGCCGCACGCGCTTTTTAATCTCTTCAATTTCTTTAATGCCCACCGCATTCATATCACAATTATAACATAAAACACCAAAATTATGATTTTTCTCTCCCCTGTTAAATCGCAGATTATGATTTTTTCTTGCCAGGTTATGATTTTTTTCCAAAATCTAAATAATTATGCTATAATAAAAGAGTCATATTTAATCATTCAAGTTAACGCTAGCACTTTTCATAAAGTTTTCATAACGCGAATTAAAATGGCATCGTAAGGGTCCCATTCGTTCGTGTTATGAAATACTAGCGTGAATGATTGAATATGACACCCCTTGCGGTGCCATTTTTATACCCTCACAATATGCTTCATGTAGGAGTAAAGATGGTGCCGTAAGGGGGAGCAAATAAACTAAGTGAGGTAACAATGAAGCATCAGAAGCATCAACTATTTAATTATCTAGCGGTGGGCACGCCCCTGCTCTTAACAATATTAACAGGTACTATATTAACCAATTCAACAGTCAAGGCCGATAGCCAAAAGACCGAAACCAGCAACGTCTCAGTCACGGTTAATTCTGCCTGTACTCTCTATGGTGGTCCAAATGGCACAGATACTAGTGGCAGTAGTATTTACAGTGCTACCATAGACCCAGGTACCTCAGCTGAAATTAATGGTAGCAAACTCACTACCATTTGTAATGATCCTAATGGCTATTCACTCTATGCTATCGGCTATAGTAACGATGCTTATACTACTCCAACCAATACTCAAATGATAGGAAGTGGTGGTATTGGTAACATCAATACTGGTACTAGTGGTACCAGTGCTTCTTGGTGGGCTATGAAGATTAACCCAGTCTCAGGTAATAACCCTACCATCATGAATAACTTCAATAACTATCATGTAGTACCACAAACCTACACCCAAATCGCTAAATACGAATCATCTACTACCAGCTCCTCATCTACTGGTGCCCAGGCTCAAGTTAAATACAATGTCTATATTAGCAGTGGCCAAACTGCTGGTACCTATACTGGTAAAGTAAAGTACACTATGGTTCATCCAAACAATGCTGCTGCTCCATCCACTAAAAATATCTCTAATGCCACCTATATGCAGGAAGTAGGTGAATGTCCAGCTTCTCTCACCACCGGTATGGTCTACGAGTTAACCGATAGTCGTGACAACCAAAAATACCGTGTCGCTAAGTTAAAAGACGGCAACTGTTGGATGCTCCAGAACTTAAAACTCGGCCGTAGCACCTCCACTCTTACGCTAACCCCTACCAATTCTGACGTAGGCAGCAACTATGTATTAAACAATAAACTCCCTTCCCCAGGTAAATTCCATTCCTACACGATTGATGGCGTCCAGTACCAAAACAACAGCACTGAGTATTACTGTACTGGTGATGGCACTGCATCTGACTGGGAATCCTGCTATTATAACTGGTATACTGCTACTGCTGGCACCGGTACTACCTACATAGCAACTCAGGGTCAGAACGTCAATAACAGCATCTGTCCTACTGGCTGGACTCTTCCAACTAGCGGTAGTGGTGGCCAATTCCAAGCTCTCTATAACCAATACCCATCGGCAGCTCAAATGGAAGTAGCAAACCCAACTACCACGAAGGAAAATACTCCGACTGTAGGCCAAGTCACAAACACTCCTGGCTTCCTGCTTAGCGGCTTCTACTACACTGGTGGAGCCAACGATCTCGGCTCCGACGGCAGCTACTGGTCGCGTACTGCGAATTCTGCTCAGCACGGATACCTTCTGAGCATGTATACTACCGGTGTCTACCCTTCGAACAACTACCGCAAGTACTACGGATTCGCAGTCCGTTGCGTGGCTAATTCCTAGCCCCATCCGCCCCTATTTCTTCCCCTCCGCAAACTCCTTAATTCTGGCCACCTCATCCCGCCTAGGCTTAATCTAGGATGTGGGGGGTTGTAAAACCCCAAATATATGCTAGGGTAGACGGAAGATGAAAAAAGTAGGCAGAGTTGTTAAACCTTCAAATACGGATCCGTGGCCACACGAAGAGCGTACAGCAGATATTTTGGCGAGAGTTGGGCACTATGTTGAGTTTTTACCTAGGAGCTCTAGTTCGCCAGATATTCTTCTTGATGGCATAATGTATGAAATGAAATCACCAAAATCGCATAAAACAAATTCTATGGAGCAGCTAATCAAGGATGCCTTGTATAAGAAGAGGTGCCCAAATATTATATTCGATTCGCTTCGTCTTAAAGGTGCTCATGATGAAATAATTCAGCGTTTCCTCGTATCTCAAATTAAAAAGCGAAAAGCAATAAAGAATATACTTTTCGTCAATAAGCGTCATGAAGTTATTGACATTCGTAAGCTAGTTTAGTATAATACAAGTATTGAAACTTTGCACGGCGCCGAAGGTACCTACCGCAAGGTTTCTTTTTTTGTGTTACCTTACCCTGGTTATTATTTCTCCGCAAACTCCTTAATTCGCTGAATTTCATCCCGCAGTGCTGCCGCTTTTTCAAACTCCAAATTCGCTGCCGCAAGTTGCATTTCGCCAGTTAGTGACTTAATCAACCCGGGTAACTCATCCTTCGGGATCCGTTTGATATCCAGTTTATCAACTTTTTCCTTCTCCGGAATAATCGCGCGTAACCCCTTTCCGACCTCTTTCGTGATTGATTGCGGAGTAATTCCATTTTTAGCATTATATTCCTTCTGAATCTCGCGCCGCCGGTTGGTTTCCGAGATGGCTTTTTCCATGCTCTCGGTAATATAATCTGCATACATGATTACTTTACCTTCAACGTGCCTGGCCGCCCGGCCAATCGTTTGAATCAGCGCTGACTCGGAGCGCAAAAACCCTTCCTTATCCGCATCCAGTATCGCCACCAGCGATACTTCCGGCAAATCCAATCCTTCCCGCAATAGATTAATCCCCACTAGCACGTCATATACTCCCTCGCGCAAATCTCTCAAGATATCGCCCCGCTCCAATGTATCAATATCTGAATGAATATACGCCGTCTTCACCCCCCGCTCCTTCAAATGGTCCGTCAAATCCTCTGCCATCCGTTTCGTCAGGGTCGTAATCAACGTCCTTTGCCCCTTTGCGATGCGCCGGTCAATTTCTTCCATCAAGTTATCAATTTGTCCGTCCGAAGAGCGCACTTCAATCTCCGGATCCAGTAGTCCTGTCGGGCGGATTACTTGCTCAGCTACCTCATCGGACACCTCTAGTTCGTATTCACCTGGCGTCGCCGACACATATATCGCCTGATTAATTCGCTTCTGGAATTCACCATAAGTCAGCGGCCGGTTATCCAGCGCCGAGGGCAAGCGAAATCCATAATCTACCAAAGCCAATTTTCTAGCATGGTCACCATTATACATTCCCCTCACCTGCGGCAAAGTCATATGCGACTCATCTACAATCAAAAGATAATCTTTCGGGAAGAAATCTAGCAGTGTATACGGCGGTTCCCCTGCCTTGCGTCCTTCCAGGTGTCTAGAATAATTCTCAATCCCCTTCACGAACCCAGTTTCTTTTAACATCTCGAGGTCATATTTCGTGCGTTGCGACAGCCTCTGTGCCTCCAAAAACTTTTCATGCCTTTCAAAATACTTCAACCGTTCCTCATATTCTTTCCGAATCGCGACTAGCGCCCCCTCCAAAGAATCCTCCGGCGTCGCATAATGCGTGCTTGGGAAGATATGTAACTGGTCTGGTTTCTCGCGTACTTCAAACGTCAAAGGCTCCACGATCTTCACCTCTTCTAGCGTGTCAAAGCCAAACTCAAACCTATACGCATATTCCCCATTCGCCGGGTACAAATCAATCGTATCGCCCATCACCCGAAAATTCCCCCGCTCGAACGCCAAATCATTCCGATGATATTGCATCGCCACTAGCTGCCGAATGAACGAAGGCTGGGATGGGTGATTAGTAATAAAGTTTTTCGGGGACGGGTCGCTCGCTCCCGTCGTCACGGGGCTCGCGCCCTCATTCTCGGTCGTGACCTCCGAAAGCCCCTCAAAATCTTTATTACTAATCACCCAGCCATCTTTTTCCCGCACTAGTGGCAATGACATCTCAAGGTAATGCTCTGGCGAGCCAATGCCGTAAATACACGACACCGACGCCACCACGATCACATCCCGCCGGCTCAGCAATGCTTCCGTCGCCGCATGACGCAACCGGTCAATTTCATCATTAATCGCCGAATCCTTCTCGATATAAGTATCGGTCGAGGCAATATACGCCTCCGGTTGATAGTAATCAAAATATGACACAAAATAGTGTACTTGGTTCTTCGGGAAAAACTCCCGAAATTCGGAATAAAGCTGCGCCGCCAAAGTTTTATTATGCGCCAGCACCAAAGTCGGCTTCTGTACATTCGCGATGATATTAGCCATCGTAAAAGTTTTACCCGAGCCAGTTACGCCAAGCAAGGTTTGCTCATGTTCGCCATTCAAAATCCCCTCCGTCAATTTTTTAATTGCCGAAGGCTGGTCGCCCGTGGGCTGGTATTTTGACACTAACTTGAACTTAGCCATATCTATTATTATATCATTAAAATTATTGTATAATATAATTATGAAATATCAAATCACCGTTAAGCCTGGCTCATCGCAAGAAAAAATCGTCGAAACCGCCCCTGGCGAACTCACCATTTATCTCCGTGCCAAGCCTCACGATGGCGAAGCCAATGCTGCCTTGATCAAACTGCTCTCTAAGCACTTTAACGTTCCTAAGACCACCATCAAAATCACCCGTGGCGCCAAATCAAGAACCAAAACAGTTGAATATTAATCAATTTTTCGCATTGTTGGGAATGGTACCGCTTCACGCCCCGACACACCCTCAAGCAGCCAAAAGTTCCGCTCACTATTCCCCCACCCACAGGCTGGTGGCATACCGTATTCTAGCATTTCTACAAAATCCATGTCCATCATCTGAGCTTCTTCGTCGCCTGCGTCCCGCGCGGCCTGTTGCTCTTCGAAACGTCCTAATTGGTCCAACGGATCATTCAATTCCGAAAACCCATTTCCCATCTCTGTCCCGGCAATCACTGGATGGAATCTTTCTGTCACCAGCGGATTGTCGGCTGATTTTTTAGCTAGCGGTGACAAACTCAGCGGCTCTTCAATCACCCAATACGGTCCCGCCGAAGTTTTGCGAATCAACTTCCAAACATCATCAATCAAGTGTGGCGTGGTAGTGTTTTCTAATTTTTTGACGAAATCCTCCCGTTTCAAATCCTTAGCGTCCCAATTTTCCAGCAAAATCTTGATTAGTTGTTCCCGGTCCGGATTAAACACATCGACGCCGAACTTATCCTTGAGCAAATCCGCATATTTATAGCGCGGCCACTCTTGGTCCAAATCAATTTCGAACCCACCCACATTAAATTTCAAAGTTCCCCAAGTTTCCTTGGCCACGTACTTCATCATCTCCTCATAAAACTTCATGCCATCCTCATAGTTTTCGTATGCCGCATAGGCCTCAAACGCGATATGCTCTGGCAAATGTTCGTCGTCAACGCCTTCGTTGCGGAACCTCGGCCCAATATCATAAACCTTCTCAAATCCACCACCGAGCAGACGCTTCAAAGGCAACTCATGCGAAATCCGTAAATAAAAATCTTCATCCAAAGCGTCCATATGAGTCACGAATGGATTTGCGTCCGCACCACCAGTGGTGTGCTCTAAAACTGGAATATTAATTTCGATAAACCCATGTTTATTCATAAAATCACGCGTCGCCTGCCAGAATTTTGATCTTCTCACCAGCCTTTCACGTACTTCCGGGTTCACGTTCATATCTACATAGCGTCGACGGTAGCGCTCTTCTTTGTTGGTAAACTTTTCCGGTAAAGGCCGAAGCGATTTAGTGAGCAATCGAACATGATCGGTGAATACCGAGATTTCGCCTGTCTGAGACTTGTCAACGACCCCTTTAGCTTCAATAAAATCCCCGACGTCTAAGAGCTTGATATCCTTGATGCCAATATAATTCTGAGCCACTCCCTCCCCGAGGACCGTAGGCTCGGCCGAACGGCCTTGAGTGTGTCCGAGGGGAGCGGAGTGGTCAGAATTATCTAATTGCTTCATAAAAATCTGCACTTCGCCCGAATAATCACGCAGTTTAATAAAAACCAATTTCCCAAACGACCGAATCGCTACAATTCGCCCCGCAATACACACTTCCTGACCCTGTTTCTCGTCAAAATGGTTTACTACATCAAAAATTCGCGTGTTCCGCTCCGATTTGGACGGATACGGCTCTATGCCCCGCGCCCGAATTTCCTCTAATTTTCTAAGTCTTTCGTTTCTATAGTCATCAAGTATCATAAGATATATTATATCATATAATAAACACTTTTCTAAGCTTGCCGTTTCTAGGCTGAAAATCTGAAAAAATAGTGATGGAAAGCCGGTACTGAAATACCGGAAGGATTCCATCAGATTATTTTTTCAGATTTTTACCTCTGGCAAGCTTAGAAAAGTGTTTATTTAATATTTATAATCTTAACTTTTTTGCCATTAAAATCAAAAGATTCACCAGCTTTATGCCCCAAAAGCGCTTTGCCAATCGGCGATTCATTGGAAATTTTACCCTCAAGTGGGTTCGCCTCTGTCGGCCCAACTAAGGTATATTCCATCTTTTTCCCGCTCATACTCAAAGATACATAGGCTCCAAGGTCAACTTTACTCTTCTTCCCGCCGCGAATCACCTTTGCATTTTTCAAAATATCCTGGATCTCCAAAATCCTTCCCTCAGCTACCTTCTGCTCATTGCGCGCTGAACTATACTCTTCGTTCTCTGATAAATCTCCAAATGACCTAGCCGTCGCAATTCGCTCAGCGATTTTAGGTCGCTCAGCAATCAGAGTCTTCAATTCAGCCTCTAACTCTTTTTTCCCTTCTGCAGTTAAACTAATACTTTTCTTAATCATAGTCTTTCCAAGTTTTACCTACCCTAGTTTACACGAAAACCGCCCTCAAGTCAATACTTTTTTAGGCGCCCATTCCCAGCACATATAACAGGTAAAAAGCCACTCCATTTTTTAGCATATGTAGCAGTATCCCAGCATAAATTGTCCCCGTTATTTCACGCAAAGCACAAAGTACTAGCGACATCGCGAACACATTTACTCCCACATTCCACTGCGCATGGATTAAACCAAACAGTACCGAAACCAGCAGGGTTGTTATGATAATCGCTGCAGGATGCGCTACCTCATTCCATAGTTTAGAGCGGATTTTTTGATATAACCATCCCCGAAAAATTACCTCTTCCGCTATCGGCGCAATCACTACCAGCGTAAAAAACGCTAGTAGCCGGTCAAAGCCAAAAATGAAGGTTTTAAAACCTACGTCTTGAGCTTCGCTTGCGTCAAACCATGGGAATAGACTAAACAGCGCCACCAGTCCCGCCGCTAGCAACAAATACACTACAAAGCCTACCGGAGCTAAGCCCACATCCGTCCAAGTCGGCCAACCTTTTAGTCCTAACTCTTCGCGACTAATCGTTCCGCTGCCCATCCCACGCCATTTTGCGAGCAGTCTCGGTGGCACAAAAATCACCAAAAACATCGCCAAACTATAAGAAACCGCCGAAAAAACCGCCGTCACTACTGGCTTATCAAACGCTTCCGTCCCTGCTACTAAGGCTATCAAAATCCCCACTATGAACTGTGAAGCCACTACTGCTACTCCCACCCAAACCAAAAGTAGGAAAATCTCCCAAACCACTTTCCACCCCTGTTTTTTCGGCAAATCCTTAGGCGCCTGCTTCGTTTTCTTCTTCTTTAATTCCTTAGTCATTAACTCGCAATCCTCACAATATCAAGTACCGTTACAATCGCAATTAAAGCTAAAAGTATCATCATCGCCCGCGAGACGATTTTTTCTTCCGTTTCTTTTGTTAATTTCTTCTTGCGAAGTTTATAAACAGTAATTAGTAGCCACCTTCCTCCGTCTAGCGCCGGAATCGGCAGCACATTCATACACGCTAGCGACACTGAAATTAGCGCAGTCAGAAACGCCAAATTGGCCGGCCCTGCCGAAGTAAAAGCCGGGAATAATACACCAATAATTCCTACCGGCCCCGACACTGAATCTCCCACTGACGAAATCGCCTCTTGTCCACTTTGTCGTACGCTAGCGTCTGGGCTAAATAGCGACCCTACTCCCGAAACCAAATTCCAAAGCATAATCCCAAGCCCTTTGAAAGTTTCACCAGTAATTTGTACGGTTAATCCCGCCCCCACAATCGGTGCCGACCATGTCGAATAAGACAATGCTTGCGACGAAGCCATCGTTACACCCAGTAAATACTCAGCATCTTCCGGGTTTAGATTTACTTCCGTTTCATATTCCGTCTCACCACGGCGCAATTTATACTTTACCGTTCCGTCGGCGTGCTCTTTGTTGTTTTCCGAGATCTCGCTCGAGTTCCATACTTCTGTTCCGTCAATTGCCAAAATATAATCATCCGTCTGAATTCCGGCTGCTTCCGCTGGTGAGCCTTCAATCACTGAGGTGATTTGTACTGGCGCCCGCTCAACCCGCGTATCCGCCTCTACCGTAAATTGTCCCTCTAAAAATGCTGGCATCCCTACCCACGCCAGAATCGTAAAAATCACAAACGCCACCAACCAGTTTGCCGCCACTCCCGCGAACAAAATCTTCGTTTTACTCCAGTATTTTGCCGCACCAAAAGTCCCCTTTCTAGTGTCCGCATCTGATTCTCCATCCATTTGGCAAAATCCCCCAATCGGCAACCAGTTCAAGCTAAAAACCATCCCTCGCTGGAACAGCCTCTTATCATCAGCCGAAATTCGTGAATTATTCTTCTTACTATCTGCCACCACTACCTTAGTGTTTTTTTCTCGCTCCCATTCTTTGCGCGGCAACCTTCGCCATTTGCCAGTTTTTGGGTCCTTTATCCACGCAATCGCTCGCGGGGGAAAACCAATTCCAAATTCCAATACGTTCACTCCATTTCGCCTAGCCGCCAAAAAATGCCCAAACTCATGTGCTGTCACGAGGAACATTAAAACCAAAAGACCAACAATTACACCTAAAAATATATCCATAACAACTATTATATCACTTTCCGAAGCGCCGCGAACGAGATTCGTATTCTTTTATGATGTCATCAATGTCTTCCGCCCCCATTTCTGGGAAGTACTTTTCTATGAACATAAACTCTGCGTAGCTCGCTCTCCACAGCATAAAACCAGAAATTCGCTCTTCCCCCGAAGTCCTGACCACCATATCCACATCCGGAATTCCTGGGTGATACAGGTGTTTCCGGATAGTTTCCGGTGTAATCTCCCCTTCCGAGGCCGCAATCGTTGCCGCGTCCGCGATCTCTACTTCTCCACCATAATTAAAACAAAAACCTACCGTAATTCCAGTTGAGTCAGCTGTAATTTCCTCGGCTTTTTTCATCAAACTCGCCAGTTTTGGCGAAACTTTTTTCTTAGAACCAAGTATCGCTAATTTTGCGTTATTACTCTTCAGTTTTTCCGCATATTTTACAATTCGTGTTTCCGCCAGTTTCATGATATACGAAACTTCTTTTTCACTCCGCCCCCAGTTTTCGGTGCTAAAAACGTAAAAAGTAATATACTCGATTCCGGCCTTCGCGGCGCTCTCCACCAATGTTTTAATGACATCAAGTCCCTTTTTATGCCCTTCAATGCTCGGCAACCCTTGCGCTTTCGCCCAGCGGCGGTTCCCATCAGCAATAACTCCTAAATGTTTTAAACTCATATCTTCATTATCTCATCAGATTTCACCTTAAATTCGGCATCAATCTTGTCGTTAAATTCTTTGGTTAAATCATCAATTTCCTTCTCGGCGCGCTTTTTCACGTCCTCGCTGAGGTCTGCCGCCGCCTTGATTGCTTTCCTGGCATCTTCCCGAGCGTTGCGGATAGCCACTTTCGCGTCCTCCACTTTAGTCGAAGCGGTTTTGACGATTTCTTTCCGTCGCTCCTCGGTCAAAGCCGGGATTGGCACTCTCACTACTCGCCCATCATCCGAAGGGTTTAAACCTAGAGCTTGGTCTGCTCGAATCGCTGTTGCAATTGCTTGGATATTTGTCGGGTCAAATGGTGTCACCACTAGCAAAGTCGCATCTGCCACCGTCACGTTCGCTACTTGGTTTAGCGGCATATATTGTCCGTAAGCCTCCACCTTGATGCCTGCCAGCATATCCGGATGTGCTCTACCGGTTCGCACTTTTTTCATTTCATCTTTAAATCGTTCTAATGCCCCCTCCATTTTTTTGCGATCTTCGTTAGTGTCAAACATAATAACTCCTTTATTATACTTTAATTATAGCATAAAAAATCTGGCTCTTTACAAGCCAGATTTTATTATTTTTCCGCTTTTGCCTCGATAGCTTCGTCAGCCTTGGCTTTTTTCTCGGCTTCCTTCTTGGCCTTTTTCGCCTTGTTTTCGAGCGCCGCTTTCATCTTAGCCGCTTTCGCTGCTCTTGCCTTAAAGCGATCCACGCGACCTTCGGTATCGATAATCTTTTCCTCGCCGGTAAAGAACGGATGCGAAGCTGAAGAAATCTGCACTTTCACCAAAGGGTATTCGTTGCCATCTTCCCACTTGATGGTCTCTTCGCTTTTTGCTGTGGACTTAGTCAAAAACGAAAAGCCCGCCGCCTCATCAGAAAACACGACAAAACGGTAATCTTTAGGATGTAATTCTTTTTTACTCATAACTGCACCCCATTATATCAGAAAACTTTAAAAATGTAAAGAAAAAGGCGGACTACTTGTCCGCCACGAGTTTAACAGTTACTTCATTCGCGAAAACATCAATGTCATCAATAATTCCATCAATGAATCCTAGTCTTAAAGCATCTTCGGGCATCATATAAAATTCGTTCATACAAACTTTCTTATAATCCTCCTCCGACATTTTGCTACGTTTTAGCACAAGAGGTTTTATTTTCTCCTCCTCAACCCTTAGTTCGAAAGCAACTTGGTCCTTAACTTTGTTGGTAGTGCCGTATACGAAGATTGAGCCATCATGCATCAAGAATGTCGACATCGGTAACGAAAAACGTGCATGTCCAGATATTGCAATCAAGAAAGCCATGGAGCTACACTGCCCCATATTGACCGTCAGAACCGGCGTCTTGCTGAGTCGGATTGCATCTATCAGCTTAAATCCCGCCGTCGGATCACCTCCGGGCGAGTCAATAAACAGCCAAATCGGCTGACGCTCTTCTACCTTTAAGCCCCGGTCCTCTTCGTTATATTCTAGGATACTTTGTGCCAAATCAGTGCAAACCGAAACACCAGCAGAAAAACTCGCTACGATGTCTGTTTGCGTAATTTCGCCATAAAGGCGCAGTCTTCGTTTCTCGATATCTTCTAACCGCCTTAGTTCACCTATGTCACAAGTTGCGTTCACGGCAAATCCACGGTTTGAGCCTCTCCGCGAAAAACCAAACATAGCTCCACCTCCCTTTTTAAAGTACTATTCTAAATAACTGTCTGCTCTAAATTATATCTTAACCCTCCTCCTCCCCGCAAGCATAGGCATTTCCATCTTGACGGACCCTACCATTATTGCTACAATAATGGTAGGGAGTAGGCCCTAGAAACCTACTTTGGTTGGGAGTTACTGTTCGTCTTCAACGACGACAGTAACTTTTTTATTTTTTGGCTTGCGCTTTAATCTGAAATAAAAGCAACATTCTATTTCCATGGCGCACCTCCTTTCTGTTTGTTTTCACACCCATTGGGAGGACGGCAACCAAGACTTATCTAGAATCATCAATGATTTTAAATCCCCCCATTATGGGGCGGATCCACCGCACCTAAATGTCAGCAATCCGCCCCTCCGGAAGGGGAATCTAGTTTCATAAAATAAAAACTTTCTCCAACCCGCCACTTTTGTAGCATAGCAAAAAACAGAAGTCAACCCCTGACGTCCACAAAGTTTAGTAGGGGGTTGAAATCTATTGACACCTATGCTACACTACCCCCCACCCCCAGATATCTTCACTTATTGTTGTAAAAACTACAACAGTTGACAAGAAATTCTTATGCATGGTACAATGAAAGTGCAACGTCTAAATACTCAGTAAAAACAATCAGTATATTTTATATATGCGGGTGTTAGCACGTAAAATGGCGCCACTTGGTTGTCGAAGCGTGTTAGCAATCCTGATTGTTAAATGTTTAGACGTTGCACCCCAGGTGGTGCCATTTTTATGTACGCCTTTTGTAAAATATGGCACCGCCAGGGGAGATCAAAGGCAAACTAAAGGCGAGTGAGGTAAAATAATGAAGATAATAGATAAAAAGATTATAATCCTGGGAGCCCTACTCTCCCCATTTTTATTCTTTAATCATATCACTTCCGCTCTCTCCTACGAATCCTCCCAGGGCATCTCCTTCACTCTCAACCCTAGCATTTCAGTTACAGTAAGTGGAGATCTCACTATCGCTAATCTCACTCCAGGCGACTATAAGGATAGTAATAGTATTACAGTCACAGCTAATAGTAATAGCATAGCAGGCTATAGTCTAAGTAGTACAGTAGGTAGTAGTACTAATACATCTACTGAACTCAGAAAAGATGGAGTAGATACTACTAATAAGTTCAGTAGCATTACAACCAATAAAGCCTCTTTGTCTAACTTTGATGATAGTACCAATACTTGGGGCTATTCCTATTCTACCGATTCAGGTACCACCTGGCAAAGTGGAGACATCACCGGTACTCCAGCCACAGGCTATAACGGCCTACCACTCTATACTTCATCTAGCTCTATCAAACTCATTAACTCTACTACTTCAGGTTCTAGTTCAGTCCTATTCAAAATAGGTGCTAGAACTACTACTAACCAAATAGCAGGTGAATATACTAACGTCATTAACTTCATAGGCGTAGCCAACCCTAACCCACCCATTGTCTACATGCAAAACGCCACTCTGGCTGATTGTGGTAAGGATATGGTAGATAGTAGAGATAATACCATCTACACTACAGCCTTACTAGAAAATGGACAATGCTGGATGACGAAGAACTTAGATCTACCTGGCGGGACAAGGTTATCTTCGGCTGATACAGACGTTACAGACACCTACATCGAAGGTTTCACTACCGGCGGTAACCTGACCAAAGAAGGTAACACTATAGTCCTCCCAGCCTCGTCTACTACCGGCTTTGATGATGATACTAAGGCCTTCGTCTATAACTCGGGCAGAACAGCCACTAGCGATTCTGGTTGTTCAGCTCCAGGTTGCTTCTCCTATTACTCATGGCTAGCAGCTACGCTTGGTGGTAAAGCTAGCGACGGCAGTACTGCCGTAACTGCTGATAATACCGATACTGCAGCTAGCATTTGTCCGAAAGGATGGCACCTACCCAACACTAGGAGTGGCACCAATGATACTTCAGACTTTAGGAAACTCATGATTCTCCTAGGCGGTAGCTCAGCTATTCAAACCTACGATTCCACCACCACACCTACTGGGGCCACTATCTTCAACGACCTCTCTGGCACCCCGCTCAGTTTCTTGCGTGCTGGCTACTACCGCGGTAGTACGTTCTACGATGGCGGAGGCCGCGGGTACTACTGGTCTTCTACTTCTGGCTCAAGTACTGGCGCCCGCGGCCTCGACTTCAATTCTACGTACGTCTATTCCGCGGGCAACTACTATCGCCGGGGCGGGTTTAGCGTCCGTTGCCTTAAGTCATCTTAAGAACTCCACATCACTACTTTTCAAAACATTAAATAGATTTGGCCCGTTGTAATCTTTACAATATTCCAGTGCGTGAGCGTCCATCCTGAGTAGGCAAATAGTTCATTCGCACATATTATGGGTAAGAGCCAGTAAGATATTATAGAAACAAATGTAGGTCAGCATAAGACGCGAGCGCCTGACGATATATTGTAAAGATTATCAACTGCCCAAGTCCAGTTTTGAAAAGTAGGTGATTGGAGTTCTTATCAGTCAAGTCTATTGCCAAGAATTAAATGGGTTTGAGAATTCCCTACTGCCGACCCTTGTATTTTTCCACAACCTATGCTATAATAAAACCATATATTAATTTAACGAAACAGTTTATTGGGAGATTTCCTGTGGCAAACATGCCAAAGATAATACAGCCCAGTAAACAAAGAGAAAGGAAATCATATATGACAGTAGATGTCGATATGAAAGCTTTGCTGGAAGCTGGTGCCCACTTTGGGCACAAAACCAGTCGCTGGCACCCCAAGATGGCGCCATATATTCATAGCAAGCGCCAAGGCGCCCACATTATCAACCTTGAAAAAACCGTCGATGGTCTAGAAAAGGCTTTGCCAAAACTCACTGAAATCACCAAAAATGGCAAAAAAATCCTCTTCGTTGGCACTAAAAAGCAAATGAAAGATACCGTAAAGGAAGCCGCTGAAGCGGTCGAAATGCCTTACGTTACTGTGCGTTGGGTTGGTGGTACTTTAACCAACGTCGAGACGGTCAATCGCCAAATCAAAAAACTTAAAGACCTAGAGCGCCGCATGGCCTCTGGCGAACTCGAGAATCGCTACAGCAAATTGGAAGTCCAAAGATTTCAAGAAGAAATCGATATGCTAAACGAACGCTACGGCGGCATTAAGGATATGACCGAGCAACCAGCCGCAATCATCGTCGTCGATGCGATTGAAGACAAGAACGCGATTAAAGAAGCCAACGTGCTAAAAATTCCAGTATTTGCGATTACCGATAGCAACGTCGACCCAAGCAACATCGACTATGTTATCCCGGCAAATGACGATTCAATCAAGGCAACGAAATTAATTTTAAGCTACCTTGAAGATGCAATCAAAGAAGGTAAAAATAATTAGGAGGCAAAATGGCAAAATCAGAAATATCAATTGAAGACATCAAAAAACTAAAAGAATTATCAGGTGCCGGTTTAACTGACGCCAAGCAAGCCCTAGTCGAAGCCAAAGGCGACTTTGACAAAGCTCTCGAAGCAATGCGCAAGAAAGGTTTAACCAAAGCCGAAAAACGCGGCGACCGCGAAACTCGCGAAGGCCTAGTTGATGCTTACATTCACGATGGCCGCCTCGGCGCGATTGTGGAAGTGAACTGCGAAACCAGCTTTGTCGCCAAAACCGACGAATTCAAAACTCTTGCCCATCAAATGGCTATGCAGATTGCTTCGATGAATCCGCTTTACGTTTCCGAAGCCGACATCCCTGAAGCCGATAAGGAAGCTAAGAAAAAGGAACTCGAAGCCAACTTCAAAGGCCCAGAGAACATGAAAGACCAAATCTTAGAAGGTCAAATGAAAAAAGCCTTCGCCGACAAGGTGCTCATGAATCAACCATTCATCTTGGATGACTCCAAAACTGTAGAGCAATTCATCAAAGAAGCCATCGCTAAGACTGGCGAAAATATTACAATTCGCCAATTCAAACGCATTGAGCTTGGCGTCACAGAGTAATAATCGAAAAATAAACCGGAATTCACTTCCGGTTTATTTTTAACACTAAAGTTTTCTTTGCTGGACTTTCTTTTTAAAAAGAAAGTCCACTTTAAATCGGGCACCCTCGCAGTAGGCGTGCCCGATTTTTCGTGCGCGTAGAGTATAATTTAGTCTATCTTATTTCCTTCGATTCCCCGTCTTTTTGTCATGCCTTGAGATAAACACTGCTCCACTAATTCCGACCACCGAGAAGATTATCAGTCCAGTAATAATGTAATCCGTCTTTGAAATATTCAAATCGCCCATAATTCCACCCGTGTCTGGCACTGGGGTCTGTCTTGCTTCATAGTAGAATTGTACTTCAAATGGTTTATAAAGCTTTACTCCATTCACGTCGTAAGCCTGCACCGATACCGTATAAGTCCCAGAAGGCAAGCCATAATCACTCATATCAAATGTATAATTCGCGTTTAGCGGTGTCATCGTAACCGGTGAAGGCCCTACTGGGTTGCCGTTTTCATCATAAATATTAATTACTACCTTATCAACTTGCCCAGTTCCCGTACCGCCAGTTTCATCGTAATCAAGATCAATCGATACCTTACTTCCATCTTGTGTTACGCTCGCAGCTACTGGCACATAGGAGAAATTTACGCTAGATTCTGCTGGTACACCTTCAACACTATCTCCCGAAGCCGTAAGCACATACTGTCCATAACCGTACCCCAACAAATCACCACCACCAGTTGCCGTCGCAGTTCCACCGCCATCTACATAATATTGATAAGTATAGCTATAAGTCCCATTCGCAAGGTCTAGGCTAATATCTGAAGTTCCCGCTACATAATTCACTGGTTTATCGCCTATCGAGCTATCTATTAAAGTTTTTTCGTAAACGTTCCCATTTACATCAGTAAATTTTAAGACAGCCAGCAAGTTCTCGATATTTTCGTAGGTAATGCTAACTTCCTGGCTACCAGAAGTTACCACTGCCCCCGAAGTAATACCCGATAAATTAACTACCGGAGTTGAGCCAACTACCCGCACCGATATAGTATCAGTCACGGTAGTGGTGTCTGCGGCCTGTGTTTTTGGCGCCGGTAAAAATGCCGCAAAAACAGTCACGGCAACTACCAATACTAGGCCAAAAAGACCAAATATTTTTTTGTGTGTCTTTTTCATACTCTACACTCTCTTGTTTATGTTGATATTTTTATTTTGGTTTTGTAAAGATCACCTATACTCGCTTATAGGTCGCCCATCTAGACAGCCAATCTAGAACGGCGCTCTTTACGCTTCCTAACCTCAATTATAACAACTACAATTATAATTGTCAATAGGATTATGCTAAAAATTATGAACGGAACTGGGTTTACAAACACGATCTTTTCCACAGTCTCGGTTTCCTCTCCCGCAGTTACGGTCCAGGTTACTTTGTAAATCCCGAAACTCGGTGAATCTTTCCACTCGTCCGATACTACCAATTCAGACTCAGGGATCACGGAAATCCTCGCATTGTTATCAGTCCCAGTAGTTTCATAGCTCCCTGTGCCAATAATCGCATCCACTTTCAAAACTCCTACCGCGCTAAAATCTACGTTTCCGGTGTTCTTAACCTTTGCCGAAGCAAAGAAATTCTCTTGCTTTGACTCTTCGTTTATCTTGCGCTCAACGTTCATGTTAGAAATCTCAGCCGCAACTATGGTCTCCCCTTCGGTTGACCGACCATAAATAATCATCCCTGGACTTGCTTCAGTCTTGATGCCACTAGCTGTAGTTTCGCCAGATAAAGTATGCGCAAAAATTACTGCATACTGTCCACCAGCCGGAATATTATCCGGGGTAGATACTCTATAGGCTACATCGGTGGTTTCTCCAGGTTTGAGCGTAAAAGTAGCTTTGTTTACCCAGCTACCGCCCGAATCCTTAAAAGTAATCCAACGAGTGATTTGGGTAAAACTATTTTCCTTGTTAAACCCAAGTTTATAAACATCATCATCTTCGGAGTAAACATATGAATATGGAGCGGCATAAACTTCAACATCCAAATCATTTTTACCATCATTTTTTATTTGCACTGAATCATCATAAGTGGATTTTGAGGAAAGCTCTAAAACTTTACTCACTGGTGACAGGCTAATACTAGTGCCTACAGCCTCACTATTCTCTTCGCTGTCCTCGGCCCATACCGGAAGAGCACTCAAAAAACCCACGCCAAATCCCAAAACTAGCGCGAGCGACAGTAATTTATAGGTTATTTTCTTCATGTTACCTCCACTTAAATTTCTGTGATTGGTGCGCCTGACTTGACTCGAACAAGCACAGCCGTGAATCTGGCCACTACCACCTCAAGGTAGCGTGTCTACCAATTCCACCACAGGCGCATAAAACAATTATATCACACTTTCACCAAACTACCACGAAAACTATGGCGTTTTATTTTTTGTGCTTTTATTGACCGCCCACTCATCAATATCTGAAAATCTATCTAGTGCTGTCACTAGTTGCACATCATTGAATGTCCTGACGTTTTTGTTATAATAATAAGTCAAATTTGGCTGATACAATCCAATCGCCGGCACCCCAGCTACCCAGCGCTCTAAGAACATCTCGTATTTTTTCACGCGTACTTCATCGTTCATCGCATCGCGCGCACCAAGCAACAAATCATCCACAAACACATCTCGGTAATTCGACAAGTTTAGCCCAGAGTTATTTACCTGTGAAGAGTGATAATAAGGTAGCAAATCCGGGTCCGTACCAAGCTCTACTTCATAAACCAACACATCATAATTGCGCTTTGACACCACATTGTTGATAAAATCTTGATTCTCCTCGTAAACTGTTAAATTAACTTCAAACCCTAACCCTTCAAGCTCGGTTTTTATCGCTTCAGCCACGCCAGGTAGATATCCAGAATTCACCGTAGCAACATCTAAATGTAAAGTTACATCCCCGGCTAGCTCAAGGATTTTCGCTCTTGCCGCTTCGGAGTTTTGTTCTGGAATTGCTGGATAGTTTGTCAGCTCAATTTGCGATTTTAATAAAGGATAATCCAGTGGGGTTGCATCTGGCGCCGCTGCGCGAATTTTTCCCATATCGATTCCTTGCCGAATTGTTGATCGCATTTCAACGGCGCTTAGCGAGTCGCGTGCTGTATTAAAGAAAATAAACGCTCCAGAATTCAACTTCGAGTTTTTTACCAAAAATTGCCCAGTCTTTACTTTGCTTGCTTCAGCTTCAGTCAATTCCGCCGTGCCGCTCACCGAGCCGGCATTTACCGCATTCACAATTCCCTCCTTGGTGTTAAAAGTGTGCGCCGCAAAACTATTTAGCATTATCCGTCCACCATAATAATTTGGATTCGCCGACAAATAATAAACTTTTTCATTATCAGCCGAAACCTGCGTCGCGTTATAACTAAACGCTCCTGACGTCACCGGCGCATTAGAAAAGTTATTTTCAATTAAAGTTTTTGGGTCGGCCTCACCCAAAATATGTTTTGGCACTACTGGGAAATTTAGCGCCGTAATAAAATCAGCGTAACTTACTGGTAGCTCGAACACAATTTCGCCATTTTCGTTTTCTCCCACTTTTACGTTGGATAAACTTGAATCGTATATCGAACTCACCGCCGGATTTTTAATTAATCCCGCTGTAAAAATTACGTCTTCGTTCGTAATAGGTTCTCCGTCTGACCATTTTAATCCATCGCGCAATTTTACCGTCCAAATTTTTCCGCTCTCATCCGCTCTAATTGATTCAGCCAAACCTGCTCCCGCATGACCCGAATAATCAATTGCGGAAATCGTTGCGAACATCAAGCGACTTAAAGTTTTTTCACTACTCGTCGTGGCAAAGAGTGGGTTCATCGACTTCACTTCGCCTAAAGTCGCTTCGGTGTAAGCTCCGCCATCTACAAAGACATTTTCTGCATACGAATTACCAAACCAAAAAGCTTGCGCTACCGCGAGCATAATCAAAGCCATAATCAGAAGTGACCATTCCAGAATAAGCAGCCGGATATTCGCAATATGCGAAATTCGTTCAACCAAGTTTTCCTTGATATGCTCTTTGCTCTCCTCACTTGCTTTTACCGAAGCTCGCGAGAACCGTCTTACAAACCTTTGCCCACGCTTTTGAATAGAATTTTTCATATTATGATGGAATTATTAGTAGCCCTATAATTGATAGTACGAAAATTACTGCAAACACAATCGTTGTTACAAAAAGTGATTTTTCTAGGCCACGTCGTGTAGTGTAAAGCTCCCCCGAGCTGCCAAACCCAGCTCCTAGCGACGCGCCGCGTTGTTGCAATAAAATCAATATAATAGTCAAAATCGCTGAAATAAATGTCGTAATTTCTAGAATATTGCCGATTTGCATAAAATAACTCCTGTGCAATCTTATTTTAGCATACTTTTTCTTTTCAGTAAAGTATGGTAAGTAATCGCAAACCGGTGAGCCTCCTCGTCAATCCGCGCGATTAATCGTGCAATGTGTGAATTGTTAGGGTATTCCAGATAATCTGATTTCGGGGTATTTCGGAGCGCGGCAGCGCGAGAATTAGCGCGCTCGCCCCGTGGCGACGGGCGCGAGCGACGCGACCCCGAAATTTGATTATCTGGAATCACCAAACACACTTTAGCATTACGCGAATGATTGCCCGATTTATCGCGGCCGATCACCGGAATCCCCAGCGGTTGGACCAACGGCAACACAGCATTCACCTGAGTTTTCCCACCATCTAAAATAATCAAATCCGGATAATCCCATTCCTGATGTTTTAGCCGCCGTGTAATCACTTCTACCATACTTTTAAGGTCATCGTTTTTCGAAGTCCGAATCTTAAATTTACGATATTCATCGCGCGCCGACGCACCGTTAATAAATACTACCATGCTCCCGACTGTATCCGAACCCGATTGATGCGATATATCATAACCTTCAATTCGCCGTGGTGGTTTAGGCAAATCTAATAGTTTTTGCAGTTCCTTCAAAGCTTGGTCCGACGAAATATCCAAAAACTCTTTGTCCGAAAAAACGATTTTCTTTTTTAGCTCCTTCAAGCCAAATAGTTGGTCTCTTGCTTCAGCCGCTAGTTCATAATTCCCTGCCGCCGATGCTTTTTTCATAGTTCTTTCTAGGTCGTGCAACAATTTTTCACGTCCACCTTCTAAGTATCGAATTAATTTACGTAGATTTCGTTTATAATCCTTCGTCGAACTTTTGCCGATTTCGATTCCCGGCGTTAAACCTAGGTCGGTATCTAGGGTTTTGCTGCCAGTGTAAGGTTTTACATAATATGGAAAAACTCGTCGAAGTATTCTGAGCGATTGCTCCACCGCCTTTTTCCCATAAAATGGCCCGACATATATCGCCTTATCGTCCATCGGCGTCCGTGTAAACGATACGTAGGGTACTTCGGATTTCATATCAATTCGCACAAATGATACTGTTTTATCATCCCTCAGCAAAATGTTCCACTTTGGCTTATATCGCTTAATCATTTCGGATTCTAGAAACAGTGCGTCCATTTCCGTATCTACCACCAACCAATCCGTATCTGCAATTTCTTTTACTAAGGCCTCAGTTTTCGGGTCTTTTTGGGATTTTTGAAAATACTGCCGTACTCTGCTTTTCAAAACCGCAGCTTTGCCTACATAAATAATTTCCCCCCTAGCGTTTTTATGAAAATAAACCCCCGGTTGGGCCGGGAGTTTACTGAGTTTTTGTTTCAAACGCTCGTCCATAATCTAATTATATCATACTTACGCTAAAATGTCAATTCTTACTCTACTACCGTTTCTTCTGTTTCTGTGCCAGGCAGTACATACATTGAAGTCATGATTTCCTGAATCGTGGTTGAAAAGTCCTTATATTCTACTGGCTCTGCTACATTGATATTTGTCGGATAAGCAAAACCAAGATCCGTCGTCAAAGTCATCTCACCATCCGCTAAATCAGTCGTGAAATATAGCCGCGTGAAGTTATAATCTTTGTCCACCTCCACATAGAAAGTCGGCAAATTATTGATTTCTTCTGCAACATTGTCAATATTTACTTCTGTGTTTTGATAGCCCATACAGCTAAACAAATTGCTAACCAAAGTTGAGTTTTGGAATTCACCAATAAATGCGCCAAACTTTTCACCATCAATCATTACTTTGTAAACTGGCTCACCGCTCTCACTAGCTAGTGTTACACCTTCCGTAGTTGAAGTGATGAACGGGTTTTTGCTATACATCCCCGCAACACTATTATTGTAATTCTTTATGTCGCCCATCAAATTAACCAAGCAACTAGTATTACTTTCAGTTGGTGCTAGCTCACTTAAGCCCGCCAAATCGTCAGTTGAAACTCTCAGCCACTCACCGTCCACGGTTTCCACTACACCCAAAACTTCTGCTAAAGATTCTGTTAAAGTTGTTGGCGTAGCGCATCCGTCTGGCGATTCGCAATCAACCACCTCAACCGTTTCTTCGTTGCAGACAGTGTTACCGTTCTCGTCCTGGGTACAATTTGTCTCACTAACAGCAGATTCAGCAGACGCATCTTGCAGAGCCGTCGAATAATCTTCCATTGCGTTAGTCAGTCCCGAAAGTTTAAAATACAAATCGCCGTTCGCGGCATAAACTTCATCAAATTCAAAATTTGTACTTTTACCATTTGTGAAATTCGCCGTCACAGTCGCTGCTGACGAGTTCATCAGCGAACCGGTCGCAGCTTCCGAGTCCAAGTTGATTTCGACGCTCGACACTAATGATTCTTCATCATTTGGTGTTAAAACAAATGTTCCGTCAATTGCTACGTTTGCCGGCGCGTTACCGGTCACAATTTTTTCAATCGCTCTAGCTACCGCATCGCCACGATTCAGATTCATAATAACTAACGCTGCCGCAACGCCACCGCCAATCAAAACCAACACCGCAATGATAATGCCAATAATCAAACCAGTCTTTTTCTTTTTTGGTTCAACCGGTGCTGCCATTGGGGCTTGCTCCATTGGCCGCGCCATTGGGTCTACTGTCGGCTGAGGCGTTGGTGTTACGCTCACAGTTTGTACCTCCTCGACAATTTCTTCGAGCGGTGTGCTATCCGCCGGGTTTGCGTCAAGGGGGTTATTATTTGGATTCAAGGGATTTGCTGTCTCCCCCGGATTCTCATTCATAAAATAACTCCTTATTTTAATATGCTTATGCTTATTATATCATGTTATAATAAGTTTATGGATAATTTTGTAATCAAAGATATCAAAGCCAGGCAAGTTTTGGATTCGCGCGGTAATCCCACCGTAGAAGCCGAAGTTTATTTAGAAAATGGTGGTTTTGGCCGGGCGATTGTTCCTTCTGGTGCCTCTACTGGAACTGGCGAGGCTTTGGAACTGCGCGATGGCGACCCTAAGCGCTACAATGGCAAAAGTGTGCTTAAAGCTGTCTGGAATGTTAATTCTAACATTCGTGATTGTTTGGTTGGTAATACTGCCAATCAGCGTACTGTTGACCAAATGATGCTCGATCTTGACGGCACCGAAAACAAATCCAGACTCGGCGCCAATGCTATTCTAGCCGTTTCTCTCGCCAACGCTAAGGCCAACGCTAAGGCCGCCAAATTACCATTTTATCAATATGTAGCAAAACTCGCTGGCACCGAAGACGCGATGTCTATCCCGATGCCTATGATGAACGTAATGAACGGTGGCGCTCACGCTGCTTGGTCTACCGATTTTCAGGAATATATGATTGTTCCACAATCCAGCGGCAATATTGCCGAAGCTATTCAAATCGGTGCTGAAGTATTTCATGCTCTCAGCGACGTATTAAAAGAGCGCGACTACCCCACCACCGTTGGCGATGAAGGCGGTTACGCACCCAAAATGCGCGATGGCGATAACGAACCACTCGAATGTATTAAATATGCCGTCGAAAAAGCCGGCTATAAATTCGGCGAAGACGTTTCGATCGCTATGGATATCGCCGCTTCCGAATTTTACGATCAAGACCACTATGTATTAAAGACTAACGGCGACTGGAAATCCGCTGACGATATGATTAATTGGTACACTTGGATTGTTGACAATTACCCAGTAGTTTCCATCGAAGACGGCCTCGCCGAAGGCGATTGGGTCAATTGGAAAATTTTAACCGAGCGCCTCGGTTCGCGCATCCAATTAGTCGGCGATGATTTATTTGTCACCAATACTAAATTATTAGAACGTGGCATCACCGAAAAATGCGGCAACGCTATTTTGATAAAACCCAATCAAATCGGTACTCTGTCCGAAACCATCGATACTGTACTATTAGCCAAAAAATCCGGTTTCAAAACTGTGATGTCGCACCGCTCCGGCGAGACTGAAGATGTTACCATCGCCCACCTCGCTGTCGGGCTTGGCACCGGTCAAATCAAAACCGGCTCCTTATCTCGGTCTGAGCGCATCGCCAAATATAATGAGCTTATCCGTATCGCCGAATCCAATTCCCGTCTCGGTCTCACCCACCCGTTCTAAAATAACTTCTTTGTTTTTTGGATTGCACTTTTTGATGTCCCGTGTTATAATTAAAACATAAAGATAAGCACCTCTAGGTGATGCTTATCGAGGGTTGTTATCTAACTAGCGTTGCTAGTTAGATTTTTTACTGTGGCGGCGCTTCCGCTGACGAAGGATGATACATAGGAGATTAATCTCTATGGTCATTTTATCTTTCCTCCTTCCCGGCAACCTAATTGCCTAGATCAATCGTTTAATGATTGCCTCCTGCCCCACAAGCAAATCATCTTGCGCTTGTGGCTACCTCGGTCATTTTATCAACCACTAAACTCCGCAGCCAACCCAACATCTTTCTATCATAGTGAAAATAAATGTCAACCCCCTACTGAATTATAAGTATTCATATTTTTAGTGGGGGGTTGTAAAACCTTGACACCTATGCTACAATCCCCCCACCCCCAGAAATCTTTCGAAAGAATTATTACAACATATTTTTTCCAAAAAACAATCTTGCGCACCACCACATTAGCGTGATACAATTAAAGTGCAACAGTTTGAAATATTAGTTTAAGGCCCAACGTATTTTATGTTGAAACTAAACTAGACGCATAAAATGGCATCGTTAGGATGTTTGCGTTTAGTTGAGTTCAGCTAATATGTCAGACTGTTGCACCTAGCGGTGCCATTTTTGTATAGCCTCATTGTGCTTCATTATACGCTAAATGGTACCGCTGGGAGCAAGCTAATAAGTGAGGTAATCTAATGACAACAAAGCACCAATTTCATATCAAACATCAAACCGTTCTATTCGCTATTT
>JAFRKK010000005.1 GCA_017431745.1 Candidatus Saccharimonadota bacterium | reverse complement strand
GTCATACGAAAAGATGCTGGATTGGTTCGATTCCCAGATTAGATATATCGATAATTGGTGTTGTTGCGATATTTTCTGTACGGAACTTCGAGGTTTGATTAAGAAACATCGTCAGGAATTTCTAGAACTTAAGATTGAGCCGCTACTTAGAGATAGTTCAGAATTTTCTACTAGGGTTGGGTTGGTTTTATTAAAGAGTCATTACGTCGATTTCGACTATTTGAACTTGATTTTTGACAAGGTCGAGATGCTGGCGAAAAGAGAGGAATATTATGTACGAATGGCGATAGCGTGGCTCGTAGCGGAGTGTTTCATTAAATATCCAGAAGATACCTTTGCGTATCTAAAAGTATCTAAACTACCAAAATGGACTTATAATAAAACTATTTCAAAGATTTGCGATTCATACAGGGTAGAGTCAGAAGACAAAGCTGTTTTGAGGAAAATGAGGAAATAAGTAGGAACGAGATACTAGACTAGATAGTGAAATATATGCCTGGTTTTTTATTTTTCTTCGGCTTTTCTAGATAGAGACCATACTATAATGGTGAATCCGATGATTATAGTAACAAGAGCAGTGCAGTCTGTTGCTTTTGCGCTGCCACCTTCACTAGTAAATGCACCGGTGTTAGGGATTACGATGTCCTCATCTTCGTCGTTGTCGGCGTCTTCGGTTTTTGGTTCTACGATTTTGAAGGTGGCTTTGGCGCTTCCTGAATCTGGTTCTGTGAAATATGTTTCAAAGGAGTGTTCGCCTAGTGCGAGGGTGTTTAATAGAGTTGCTGGGAGGGTGATAGTCTGGTTGTCTGGGTCTACCACGCAATCTGTACGCATGTCATGATACTCGCCATCAATGATGAGATTGCCTGTGTCACAGAACGTTGTTACATCATTGTCAATTTTGAAAACTAACGGTTCGTCGCTGCCGATGACGTGCTCACCACCGTCGCCTTCTAGTACTTCGTAAACTCGGCGGAAGGTTGCGTAGAAGGTCAAAGATTCTGTGCCTGGTGTTACTTTGAAAACATTGTTTTCTATCTGGTCGGTGACTTCTTGGCCGTCTAGTTCTAGATATACTAATTCATTGCCGGGTTCTGGCACGATTTTTACTTCTACATCAGTGCCGCCGATGACGATGCTTGGCACATCGAGAATACCGTTGCCTATGACGCGTGGATACACGGAAAGTTCGTGGCCGGCTCGCGCGTAGGCGTCCATGGTGATGTCTCGGATTTCTTTGCCGGTTTCGTTGCCTTCGTCTATAACGGCCAGGTCGAGGGTGACTGGCATATGTCGTTTCAAAACATCGACATCATCTTTTACTTCGAATGTAACATAGATAAGAGTGTCGCCAGCATGAACATGGATACCTTCGTCGCCGACGACATCATCAATGCAGCCTGGGATGTTCCAATCAAATTCACCGGTTGACGTGGAATAACAGAGATGACTAATGCCAGATGAATAATCCATCCAGCTCATATAGTGATTCAATTCTTCATCATCTTCACCGATAGGCGTGAAGTATCCATGCATGGAATGGATGGTCATTTCGCGTGTCGCTTTTAGTCTTACATCGACTAAGCGCTGGTCCGGTTCGGACGGGTCAATTTCGTCAAGATTGAGCGTGCCACCTTCTGCGGTGAAATAACTTTCGGCGGCGTGAGTATGTGGGACGTAAATGTTTGAAGCTATCAAAACTCCTAGCATGAGGCATGCTGCGATTTTTAGAAATTTGGTTTTTTGTTTACTCATTGAGGCTCCTTTATTGTTTTTGTTTGGCCTTGTGCTTATTTTGATTATAACACAAAATGGTTGTGGCTTATAGATTTTGAATGAATTTTCTTTTTGAAATCTGCTTGAAAGAAGAGGGCGGAGCATCAGCATGAAAAACCGGAGGGAATGACTGACGAGGAGTGGGAAGAGAAGAAAGCGGAGCGGAAGGCTAAGATGGAGGAAAAACTGCAGAGTATGACGGAGGAAGAAAAACAAGAATGGTTAGAGAATCATAAAAAGAAAAGTGAAGAAAACGAGGATGCTTAGATTTTAGAGTGTCGCATTTATGAAACCGCTCCGAGTGGGGCGGTTTTTGATATTATTCTAAAACACAAAAAGACGAAACGCTTGCTATTGAAAATATTACAAATGCCAATAAAATAATATAGGAAGATTCGTATGAGCCTGGGCGAGTTGAAGCTGGGGATGTAATGCTTTACGGTGATGATTGCTTGGCGGTTTTTTATAAGTCGTTTGATACGGAGTATAGTTATACGAAGATTGGGCATATCGATGGGCTACCGGAGTTGGGGCGGGGGATGTGGTTGTGAAATTTGCAGGTGAATAGTTAGAGAAGACGGGAAATAGGGCTTTGTGAAACCTTATGCTAAGTGTAAACTATATGTTATAATAGAGCTAACTAAACAGGAAAACTAAAATGCCAAACAAAAAGAACAATCAAAAATTATCAACTTGGGGTAAAATATGGCGGATTGCGCTTGCTATCGCCGTGCCACTGTGTGGTGGGTTCATTATTTCACTTTTCACACGCGATGCTATGAGCAAATTCGGCAGTTTCAATCAGCCGTCTCTAGCGCCACCGGCTTGGCTGTTTCCGGTAGCTTGGACAGTACTCTATGTCTTGATGGGCCTGGCTAGTTATTTTATTTGGAAGAAGGGTTACGATTCTAGAAAGGCTGCCGACAAATCCGCTAGTAAGACTGCCCTTATCATCTATGGAATTCAATTAGTATTTAATTTTGTTTGGACTCCGCTATTCTTTAGTCTTGGCTGGTACTGGCCTGCATTTGCTTGGCTTTTGGTTATGTGGGCGCTAATCATCGTTCTGATGATGAAGGCGTATAGAATTTCGCGTCCTGCATTTTGGATGTTGCTACCATATATAATATGGTGTACTTTCGCGGCTTATCTCAACTGTGGGATTGCAATACTAAACTAAACGTTGTTTTGTGGCGATTTAGTGTTTTGCGATGTGGGACTAAATAATACCAATGTTCCGGTAGGATTAAAAATGCACGAAAGGAAGAGTTATTTGTTGACGGATAAATAGTGGTGATACTCGGGTGTATAATAGAGGAAAGGAGATTATTGATTTGAAAACTTTAGTGGTTTACTTCTCGCGAGCGGACGAGAATTATAACGTGGGTATAGTAGAGGTTGGCAATACGGAATTGCTAGCTAAAGAAATTGTAGCAAAAACTGGCGCTGATGAATTTAAAATCGAACCAAAAGATAAATATCCGGCCGTTTACCAAGAAGCAAGTGAGCGCGCAACCGAGGAACGAAAGTCTGGCGCTCGCCCAGAGTATATTGGTGATGTGAACATTGCTGGTTATGATACGATTTTCTTTGGCTACCCGATTTGGTGGGGTGATTTGCCGATGGTGGTGTATAGTTTTATCGAGAAGCATAATTTTGACGGGAAGACGGTGATTCCGTTTAACACTCACGAAGGCTCCGGCAATGCTAGTACTTATGAGAAATTTGCTGAACTAATGCCTGGCGCTACTTTAGAAGGAGACGGTTTCAACATGACTGGCTCCACCGCGCGTACAGAAGATGGTATTCGGAAGTTAGATGAATGACTGGAGGGGTTGGGGGTTTAGGTTTAGTGGTATAATGGTAATAAGTTAACAAAGGACTTGCTTATGCCCAGCGACAAACCAATTCGAGAACAACTAGAAGGTTATATCGAAAAGAAATATAAGATTCGTGAGGAGCAGTTGCCGTTTAATCATGAAGATTATGCAGTGTTTAGACAGGTGAGTGGGAAGTGGTTCGCGGTGTTTTTTGTGAAACCATATAGCGAGTTTGGGTTGGGCGGAGATAGTCTGGTGGATGTGGTGAGTTTTAAGATTCGCGACAAAGAATTGGCGGAGGATTTGTATCGGCAGGCTGGATATTTGAGGGGCTATCCTAGCTCGGGTTGGGGCTGGGTGTCGGCTCTGCTGGATGGGACGGTGCCGTTTGAAGATTTGTGTCGATGGGTGGATGAGAGTTACGAAGCGACGGTGAATGAGCCGGGGAATATGAATATTCCTTTAGAAAAGCGATAGTAAATATGGGCGAAAGGTCGGATATGATGAATAATGATAAGAAAGACCGATTGCTTTATCTTGGGCATGCGAGCCTCATGATTACAACGGCGGATGGGATTTATACGATGACGGTGGAGGAGGCGTCGCAGGTGGCGGATGAGATTCAGGCGCGACATAGTATTCCGTACCACATGAATCCGGAGAAGTTGTTTGATGCTGAGATTGCGGAGAGGTTTACGGGGATGAATAAGATGGTGGTGAAGGATGGGGAGGAGATTTGGCTGGAAAAGGGTTAGCTGCTATTCTTTATTGTACTAATTTTAATAATTCTGAATAGGAGTTGCAGACGCCGTAAATGCAGTCGCCGTTGCTTATTTTTGCGAAGTGTTTTTTGGCGCATTCGATTTTAGCTTTTTCAATTCCTTTGACGCCGACATCGAGTTGGCCTTCAGAAACGCCCTTTGTTTCAGCTACGAAGTAGATATGTTTGACACCAACATCATCATGAAAGGCTATAGCCCAATCTGGATTATAATGGCCCATTGGTGTGTCAATATAAAACTGTTTCGGAAGTTTGACGAAGATTTCTACCATTTCATTTTTATCAAGTTCTTCGGCGAAATCTTTTTCAACATTGGAGTCGTAACGAAGCTTGTCGTAGAGGTGATGATTTGGAGTGTCAATGAGATTACGACTATAGTCGCCCAATATATCATTATTGATGAATATTTCACCGCCGTCCCATTTTTCGTTCATTTTATTATATTCTATATGCTCAACAACCGTAGAGGCTTTTTGCCCATTGATTAATTGAATGGTATTGTGAATGAATTCTTCGGGATTGGTTTTGAACTGAGCAAAGATATCTGGGTTGATGCGACCTAGGATTTCCGCGATGGCTTTGCGAGTTAAGCTAGTACCACCATCGCTTTGAGATTTTGCGAGCTCGGAGAGCAAATCGTACTCCACATTGTCGGCTGTAATTTCGGAAATTGGAATTGGTTTGCCGATTTTATCTTTGTACATTTCTACTTTATCGCGACCGAGAGTTTTTAATACGCCCTCAGTAATGACGATTTCGGTTTTGGTGACACGAAGGTTTTTATTAAGTGCATCGATGCAACGGTTGATAAGCTCTTGTTCGTCAAATTCTACAGTATAGCAGGTTTTATCATTAATATGATTCCAAAGTTCGCGGAACTTGGCGGAAGCATATTTTTCTTGATTAAGATTGAGTTTTTCTGAACGGCGAGCATTGGTTATCATCCTTTCTGCATTTGCATCATAAACTGTAGCGAGAATGTTTTTGATATTTTCTGCATATGGAGCATAGATGTCTAGAACCGCCTCACGAATTGCTTGAACCTTTTGATCATCGCTGAGCGTGCGATATGTTTCGGTAAGTTGTTTTGTCTGAATATCCACTAGTTCAGCCTTTACTAGACCAGCAAAAATATCGCCAGCGATTATATCATCGATGACAATCGGCTTTGCTCCGCTATCATCACGAATGGTTTTGCCATTGAAGAGGGAAGCAGAAGCATCTTTTGGACGTTTGGCGATAATTTCGTCAAATTCGTTTTGTAGGTTGCTGGCAAAAGTTTCATAACTTTCGTTGGCGATGACCGTCAGAATGTTGGTGTCGTGGACTAGGTTTTCTCCAAGAGTTTCAGCGTCTTGTCTTATGCCGTTTTGGTCAACACATAAGCGAAGGCCACGACCAATTTCTTGGCGCTTCTTAATGGTAGCGTCGGATTCACGTAAGGTGCAGATTTGAAAAACATTTGGATTATCCCAACCTTCACGCAGGGCGGAATGTGAGAAGATAAAACGAACTGGCTCTTCAAAACTCAGTAACCGTTCCTTGTCTTTCATAATTAATTCATATGGGACACTATCCTTGGAATCACCTTCTTTGGTGTTAACGGCGCGTTTGGTTTTCTTGTCGATTGAGAAATAGCCGGAGTGGATTTCGGATGGGGTGAATTTTTCTAGATACTTACGAAATGCAGATTCTTCTTCAAATTGTAGCTGCTGATTCAGATAAATATCCACAGCTTTGGCGAATTCTTCTTCAAAAATTTTAGCGTACGGTCCTTTTTTCTCGCCATCTTCATCGTAGTATTTGTATTTTGCGACTTCGTCTATAAAGAAGAGACTGAGGACTTTTATACCCTTATTGAAAAGGCGGCGTTCGGTTTCTAGGTGCGACATAATGGTTTCGCGGATTTGGATTCGGCGAATGTCGTCTTCATTGGTTTGGCCGATGACTTCGCCTTCATGGATACGGATGCCATTCACGAAATCTACAAAGCCCTCTTCTTCGCGAGCATTGATTTCTGAAATTCTATAACCATTACGATACTCTTCTAGTTCTCCAGAATGTACATAAATATCATCACCGAGTACGAGAGTCTTGGTTTTACGGCGGATACCGCCTTTATCTTTGGCATCGAATTCAAACACTACAGTGGCAGTCGGTTTGCGATTGGGGTAGGTGTTGATTTTTTGAAGATAGAGATAACCATTAGTAGTTGTGCCACCTTTAATCGTAATGCCTTTAACGGTGATTTTTTTAACGAGTTGTCTTTGGTAGGCGTCGACTGCGTCTAACCGATAAATTTTATTGAAATCTTCACGGTGTGTAGCGGAATAGTTGAGATAGAAAAGAGGATTAAAGTCTGCAATGGTTTCGCGAGTGATGTTGGAATTCTTGTCAGTACCTAGCACACTTTGTGGTTCATCTACGATAACAATTGGTCTAGTAGCGGCGACAACATCAATTGGCTTGCGCGAGCGGAAGGAATCAAGTTTCATGCGAATGCGTTTGCTTTCGGCGCCACGAGAATTAAAGGCCTGAGTATTGATAATCATAGCATTAATGTTGGGGCTGTCGGCAAATTGTTCTAATTCATTTAATTTGGAAGAATTGTAAATAAAGAATCTGATTTTTTCACCGTAGTCTTCGGCGAAGTGGTCGGCGGTAGTTTGAAAGCTTTTATAAACGCCTTCACGGATAGCAATGCTGGGAACTACGATAATAAATTTGCACCAGCCGTATTGCTTATTTAATTCGTACATAGTTTTAATGTAGGTATAGGTTTTGCCGGTACCAGTTTCCATCTCAATAGTAAACACTGGGCGATTGTTGAGACGCTCAATTTGGTTATTTTGAGGGATATTTTGGATACTTTGGATTTCGTGAAGATTCTTGATTAATTGAGCATCTTGAAGGTAGAGCTCGGTATTGCCATAGCCAATTTGTTCAGTTTGAGCTAGGAGTGTGTTTGAAATATCGCCTTGATCGGTAAGAAATTGATGTTTAATGTTGGGCTGGCCAGTGAAAACATCGCAAGTAGCCTTGACGGCATCTTCTTGAAATTTTTGATGTTTGAATCTAAGCTTCATTTTCACCTCCGGTGATTTGTTTAGTTTGGTCGTGGTTAGTTAAGGCGGACTTCTGCTTCCTTTTTTCTAGTTGTTTGATGTGTTCTGGCTCTGGCGGTAAATCTTCTGGCATGGTACCACCGATTTCTTTGATGGTCTTTCGGACAATTTTGCCTACATTGTAATGTGTATCCGCTGCTGCTTCGTCTCCGATTTGTTCGCCGTTTTGGATTTTGCTCTGTAATTTATCGTCGGTTTGGGTAATTCGAAAGAGATTT
>JAFRKK010000004.1 GCA_017431745.1 Candidatus Saccharimonadota bacterium | reverse complement strand
GCGGGAATCGCCGTTTTGGGCGATTAAATAGCAGGCGTATTTGGAAAGTTGATAATCGTCTATTGGGCGTTCGGCTCCACTCCCTGTAGGGACCATTTTCACCACTTGACGAAAATGGTCGTTTATGTCGTAATTTTTGGTAAATTCACTATTGCTGAATGATGTTTTTGCTTTTTCAATTACAACTAAAAAGCCTTCCCACCTAGAGTAGCCTAGCGCTTTGTAGAGTTCTCGTGCACTCCAAAATTCGTCAATTTTATCATCGCTGTGTTTAATTTGCTCGAAGATTATTAAATCATGATTATCCATATTAGATTACCTTTACTTTCGTATCAGGTGTGATGACGCGGAATTGCTCGGAGAGATTGATTTTGGCGGCGGAATCCTGGAAAGAGGAGTCCTTGAAGGCGGCGGTCAATGGTTTTAGCTTGGCGATTTCTTTAATGACATCTTCGGAGATGTTGTCGTCAAAACAAGCAACTAGGCCGGAATCTTCGTCTAGGTAGCCGTAGAGGTAAACGATGTTGTCGCCGATTTTCTTAGTTTCTAGTTTGAGGTCAAATGGAAGAGCGGAGGCGTAAATTACACCGAATAGGAGGTCGAGCGGGGTGCGGTCTTTCTTGATATTGTCAATGGAATTAAATAGGTCGGTTTGATTGACATCTTTGAGAGGTTTTCTGATATCGGTGTTTTCGTTTTCACTGTCGATACGGAAGACGCGGAAACCGTTATCAATGTCGTCTTTAGAGTAGATATCACTTGCTTTTTGCAATCTTTCAATCGTGATTTCTGATATTTCGTGCGGTTTTTCGGATTTATTGAGATGTTTTATACAGTTTTCGATAGTCTTTTTCGCAAAACTGTTTGCCGTCTTGATACTTTCGTCGAGATTCTCTGGATATTGAACTAAGATATAATTCCCGCTGAACTCGCTATCCTCTTTCTTTCTGTTTAGTACAGATTGCCCAGTTGTGCCAGATCCGGCGAAAAATCTGCGATTATATCATCGTTTTTTGCCCCACATATTTTTATTAGGTGTTCTATAAGGTTGACGGGTTTAGGATTGTCAAATACATGATCTCCTATTAGATTGTCAAGATCGCTTTGTGCTTTTCTGGTTGAGTCGAATTCACTGAGCAAATTGCTGGGGATAATCTCATTAGTATCAGTGGGGAATACTTTTAGACGGGGCGTGTTGTTATAATCTGGAGCAGGACCAAAATAAATTAAATCATTAGCCAGTAACTCATCCATTTCTTGACGCGTAACCATGAACTGTCTGGTCCATTTGATTCCTGATGGGGATTCGATAGTATAGTATTTTACATTGTTTTTATTGCTTCTTTCTTCACTAAAGGAAATGCTCCCAGAAAACCATGGACCGCGGGGGTCGTTGTCTGGATTCGTGAAGGTCCCTTTTGCTAATTGTTGATCTGACCATTCCGGTAGACTGGCTTTATCTCTGGCATATGCGACAATATATTGTTGGGCCGTTCTGGACCAGCTGTCTTTTTTACCTTTTCCGTGAAGATAAAGAAAGTTATTGATGAGATTGTCTTCGCCAAAGACTTCATCGCCTAATTTTCGTAAATTTTGAACTTCATTCTCATCTATTGAAATAAAGATTACTCCGTCATCGGTTAGAAGACTACGGGCGAGTTTAAGTCGGGGATACATCATGGAGAGCCAGTCGGAGTGGAAGCGGCCGTTGGATTTGGAGTTTTCGGTGAATTCATCTTCGGAGATGATTTTGTTGCCTTCGTAGTCGGTGGTGTTATCTTCGTAGTCGTCTTTCTTAATTGTGAAGTTATCATGGTAGACAAAATCGTGGCCAGTATTGTAGGGAGGGTCAATGTAAATCATTTTGATTTGGCCGAGATAGGATTCTTGGAGGAGTTTTAAAGCATCTAGGTTGTCGCCGACGATGAGCATATTTTTAGTGTTATCAAAATCTTTGGAGGCGTCCATATCGGGACGGAGGGTTTTGTTGATGGGAGCACCTGCTTCGATGATACTTTTACGCTTGCCGACCCAGGTAAAATTATATGATTCGTCTTTTTCGTCTAGTTTATCTAGCTCTTCACCAAGTGATTCAAAGAATTCACGACTGCTCCGCCAGTCGATTTTATCTAGGTCGATTTTCTCGACATTATTATCCATAAGATTTCCTCCACATATGATTACAAATATTCTTGCTATAATTATACCATAAACTAGGATAAAAAAGAGTGGTGTAAGCCACTCTTTTACTAGCTAGTAGCCGACTTAACTATAATTGCCCCAATCGCGCTCAATAAACCACTCAGTATCCCATGTAATAAAATCCGCAGGGTCAAAGGTCTCGTCAAGAACTTCTATACTGATGATCTGCTCTGGTAATAGCGATAATGTATGCCAATTCTGATCACTATCGTAATCCCATAAATGGTACCTGTCGGACTTGTCATGCGATCTACGACTTGGGCCATAGTCCATTGGAGCACAAATACGTCTTAAAATTCCTTTGTCCTCCTTTGAATAGAAGGTTAATTTTACTTTATTTTTACCACGAATGGCGTTGACGAAATCTTCATACATAGAAGACCTCCTTTCTTAAATTATGCGTCATCCTCATTTGACCAATTTTGTATTTTGAAGTACAATAGAAACACATTCGTGAAAAACAGTATGCTATGAGGATTCGCCGTTGGTCTCACCACTGACGGCTTATCTTTTGTACTATTCCCGCTAAGAGATGGTTCGCGGGATTTACCTCCATCTCTCAATTTGAGATTATACATCACTTTGTTGATTTAGTCAAGAACTCATAAGGATTTCCTATCCCTGTTATTCTGACTTTTTGTTCTGATGCCTCTGGTTAAATTGTTCGGTTGACTATTGTGCTTATGTTATTTCATAATAGTTGTTTTAGTTTATAGCGCTCCTCAGCGAGAGCTTGCTTTTTGCCCATGGATGGTTCGGATTTGATTTTGCGAGTGAGGGCTTCGATTTGCTTCTGGATTTTTTCGCGTTCCTTGATTTTTTCAACATCTTCTTTAATGGTAGTTGAGGCATTGTTGTCCGTAGTAGTATTAATGCTGGTGTAGCGTTCGCCGGCAATTTGACGGACAAAATTACCAAACACCGTATCAATATCTAGGCCGTCGATTTTGATGCTTGAGAGTTTTTCATCGTTCCATTCGGTTTCAAAATAGGTATCAACTTTCGCTGTGTTTTCGTTTTTTTGATTCTGCTCTTTATAACAGATGACGGCTTTTTCTGCGGTACCTTTTTCGATGAAGAAGAGGATGGGATAGGGAATGGCAGAATCAATAACCTTTAGGACTTTGGTGGGGAGCTCGTAGTTTTTGAGCGTGATACGAAAGACTTCAATTTCGGGCCAGTGTTTGGCTGGGAGATTGATAGTTTCGGGGGCAAGTTTGTATTCCCAGGTGATACGGGCGATTTCGTTTTGGAAGAGGTTTTTGGTGGCGGTGTCGGTTTTGCCGTAGAACTTTTCTTTGGCGATGATGCGACCGACTTTGGCGCTTTCTGGTAAGTCTATCATTATTTAACCACCAGGAAAGTTATTAGTTCAAAATCGTCGAGGCCGGAGATTTGGTTAGTAAGAGCAGTGGTGCCGCCAGCGTGGAATAGACTGTCGACATCGCGTTCGGATTTGACGGTGATGATACTGCGGATGGAATTTGATAGCAACTCGGAATATTGCGCCATGTTTTTACCATTATTTGTCTCTTCGTTAAAGATACGGACGAGCTCACGTTCGGGTTTGTCTTTGCCTTTAGCTAGGAGGCGCATTTTATCGAGAAGGTTTTTGGGATTTAGGTGATTTACAAACACTTCACCATTATCTTTGATGTAAACTAGATAGAATGGATGAAGGCGGTTTTGTTTATCAATGTTGACATTGGAATTGATGTTCTTGAGAATATAGATGATACCGGCGGGAGCGTCTTCGGTAGAAGCGGCGGTGGCATTGATACCAAATGGTACATAGTCGGCATCGCCGTATTTGTCACGGAGCTCTTTGACATCTAGGTGAAATTCGTTGAGGCCGAGATCCATTATATTGATGCCACCATTGATTTCTTCGAGGTCGACAACTTCTTCTTGGAGGCGCTTGAGCTGGTTTTTACGATATTCGAGATCCGGGTCCATGTTTTCTAGTACATCTTCGCCGGCACTGGTGATACTGACGAGTTTGGTGCGGTTCTCGACACGAGCTTTGAGATTGATGTAAGCGTCAAGAGAAATGTTCGGCCAGAAATTAACGAGTTGGATGGTTTTGTTTTCGGAGCCGATACGGTCGATACGACCGAAGCGCTGGATAATGCGAACTGGGTTCCAGTGGATGTCGTAATTGATAAGATAATCACAATCTTGAAGGTTTTGACCTTCAGAGATACAGTCGGTGGCGATAAGAATGTCGATGTCGGTAGTGTTGGTACGACCTAGGGCATTGCGGTTTTTGGATATGGGGCTGAAATAGGTAAGGATTTCGTTGAAATCTTTGGCGACACCTTTTAAGGTGGTGTCTGGTGCATGATTGCCAGTAACTATAGCAGTGTGAAGATTGTGGTTCTCGAGGATTTTGTCTTTTAGCTCTTCGTATAAATAATCGGCAGTGTCGGCGAAGGCGGTGAAAATGAGAATTTTTTTGTTGTTGCCGTTGATAGGGTGAGTGATTTTATTTGCTATAGTAGTTTCGAGCTCTTGGAGTTTGAGGTCGTGTTCTGGAGTGACGAGATTGATTTGTGCTAGTAAATCCTCGAGAGTAGCTTTGTCTTTTTCTAGCTGATTACGCCAAGAGACATAGTCCATATCTTCAAATTTGATTTTGAGATCTTTACCGATGGAAAAATCGTCGTCAATATCGTCTTCGTCGACATCTTTTATTTGTTCGGCTATGTCTGTGAAATCGAGATGCTCGGTGCGGTGCGTCTCAAAACGATTAATGCTCTCTATTGTTCGACAGATTGAATCGTAAAGTCTTTCAGTGGTCATGCGGAAGGCATAAATGGAACTCTCCGCGCGTTTGAGGAGATTTGTAATCATGAGGACATTGCGACCTTCTTCGCGGTTGGCCCAGGTTTTACCACTGGCGCTTTCGGTGTCTACATATTTATTTAGTTTGGAGGCATGGACGAACTTGAGAGGGGTGTAAATGTCGAGATTGAGTGCGTCGATATGCTCAAAAATCATGTCGAAGTTGATGCCTTCAATGTCAGTAAGATCAGGACGGTGGCCGATTGGCTTGCGACGCTCTGGGAAAGTACCGAGGTTGGTTTCGTTGTAGTATTTTTCGATGTGTTTGCGTGAGCGAGCGATGGTGACGCTGTCGAGCAAATCGAAGAAATCGAAACTGAGCATTTCGAGAAGCTTGTCGGTAGTGCGGTCTTCTGGTTCTAGAGCAGACCAAGTATTAAAGGCGGAATTGGCGTCTTGGAAAACTTTGTCTAATGGATTTTTGGTCTTGAGAGTTCTGTCTAGATTTTCGGAATCGCCTTCGCAAGCAATCATAAGCTGGTTTTTAAGGTCAGTGAAGTTGATATTAACTGGGGTGGCCGAGAGCATGAGAACTTTGGTTTTGACGCCAGCTTTGATGACTTTTTTCATGAGTTTTTGATAGCGATTGAGATAGTCTTCTTCGGCTTTGTGAGTGGAGCGTTCGCCATTTCTGAAGTTATGAGATTCGTCGATGACAACTAGGTCGTAGTTGCCCCAGTTAATCATGCTGAGATCAGTTTCGCCGGACATGCCACGCTTGCGGTCGAGATCGGTGTGGAAGAGAACGTCGTAGTTTAGGCGGTCGGATGCGATGGGGTTGTTTTTGTAATTATGTTTGAAAGTGTTCCAGTTGGCTTGGAGACGCTTAGGGCAGAGAACTAAGACGGATTTGTTTCTACATTCGTAATACTTAATGACGCCGAGTGCGGAGAAGGTTTTACCGAGGCCGACGGAGTCAGCAAGGATGCAACCGCCGTGTTTTTCGAGTTTGGAGATACAGCCGACGACAGCATCTTTTTGGAAATTGTAGAGCATTTCCCAGATTTTGGAATTTTTGAAGCCGGTTTGGACGTTGGGGAGAGTGTCTTCGTTGATGTCTTCGAGGAATTCGTTGAATATATTATATAGTGCGACGTAGTAGATGAATTCGGGGGAGTTTTCCTTGTAGGCGGCGGTGATGTTTTCTAAGACCGTGTCGGTTACATCATCAAGGCGGTCGTCATCGTTCCAGATTTGGTTGAAAGTATTAAGGTATTGCTCGGTAAATGGGGCGTAAAGTTTAGTGATGATGGAATAGGCGTTATTGCCGCGGTCTTCGCCGAGTTCGGCGGTTGTGAAGTTAGGGAAGGGGTTGTAGGTGATGCTTTCGGATTTTTGGTTGTTATTATTTGAGGGTGTTTCTGGGTTTTCGACATTCATAAACGGAGACATGGCTTCGCCTGAAATGTTGGAGCGGAAGTGGGCTTTTTTGCGAATCCAGTCGGCACATTCTTTGGCGATGGCTTGCTGATTAAGTTCGTTTCTGAGGCGTACTTCAAAGTCGGTACCGTATAGTGAACGCTCGCGGTTTAAACGGGGAATGTAGAATTCGCGGGCTTCTTTTTTGGCTTTTTCTTTGGTGAAAGTTTCGCCAGTGAAGAGAAAACGGAATTCGTCGATTTGATTTAGCTCTTTTTTAAGTGCTTCAAAGGCATAGATGGAAAAAGAGGCTGCAGCAATGGAAATTCTGCTACCTTTTTTGATAGTTCGTTTTAAATCGTCCACGACTTTTTTGTTGACATTATCGAGAATCTCGGGAGTTTGAGGCGTGGATGGCAATTGTGGTTCTTTTGGTGTACTTTTTGAAAATAGTCCCATGGGTTTATTCCTGAGTATATTATAGCATTTTTTTGGTTTGAATTTAGGAAGTAAATGATACGATATTGGTGTTAGGGGCAGGATTTACGGTGGATATGTTAGTATTATCCTTTTAAACATGAGTATTTTGTAATTATATAGAGGTGAAGTATAATGTAGGTATGGAATGGCGGAGACTGTTTGAAGCTGAAGTCGTTGAGCGGGGGCGGAAGTATTTTCGTGCGGGTTTGGTGAAAGACTATCATGAAGATGGTGGGTATGTCTCTGCTGTTGTTTCTGGGACTCATGAGTATGAGGTTTTGATAAAAATTGGTGAGCATGGCGAGATAAGAAAGACGGCTTGTGATTGTCCTTATGCCGACTCTGGGTGGAATTGCAAACATATGGCGGCGGTATTATTTGAATACGATAAGAGGCATGATAGAGAGAAAGTTAATCTTGATGCTAGGATAGATATAAAAAATGTGAAGGACGAGATACGGTATTTAAGGAGAAGATACCTAGGTAGATATGGGTATATCGAATATTGGAAGGCGATGAAATTTGCGGCTGAAGTGTTGGGATATTTGGACAGGGAGGTTCATATTTTGATTGGGCAAGGGGAGCTGGAGGACGCATTTGAGCTTTCGAGTTTTATTTTGGAAACTATGTGTAAAACACCGATGGATGATGATGGTGAAATAATGGATACGATGGATTCTGTCAGTCTGGTGTGGCATGAGATTTATGAGAAAGCAGATGGCGAGATGAGAAAGAAGATGTTTGATTGGATGATGAAAAAAATGGACGCAGGTAAGAATGAGTTTGTGGTGCAGGTAGTGGAAGAGTTTGTAATGGCGGAGTTTGATGGGAAGTCTGAACTGCTTAAAAAGATGGCATACTGTGAAAAAATGATAGAAAAGTACAATACTGATGAAATAGAAACTGGTGGGATACGATGGGTGTTATACAAGGTGAAGATTATGAAACAACTAGGGCTTTCGGATGCGGAGATTAGGAAGTTTTATGATGAATGGTCTGGCGAAGCTGGGGTGCGGATATCGTTAGCGGATTGGTTGGTGAAAAACGGAGAGTATGGGGAGGCGAGAGATATTTTGGAAGAAATAATAAAGAAAAGCGATTTGTGTTACTATATTGATACTTGTGGACGGAAATTAGACGTAATTTATGAGATGACTGGAGATACGGAGGCAAGAAAGAAGATTTTGCTTAAAATGATAAATGAAAGCCTGGATGATGATAGGGATTTATATAAAGAACTAAAAGGGCTATACGAGAAAAATGAATGGTATAATGTGAGGGGTGAAGTGATTCGTGGAATGTCGTGGCATTTTGACAAGGCATATTATTATGCGTTAGAAAAAATGGATGAGGAGTTGTTTGGATTGTTTAGAGAGGCGAAAAGTTTAGATTTGTTGAAGAAATATGCCAAAAAACTTGATGAAAAGTATTCGGAAAGAATAACGGAATTATATAAGGAGCTGTTGGAATACGAGATGCTTAGAAGTATGGGAAGGATGGATTATCAGAGAATAGTAAAATATTTGAAATCGCTATGCGAGGTCGAAGGCGGTGAAAAAGTCGCGATAGAATTAGTCGAAAAATGGAGAGGTGAGTATAAAAATCGGAGAGCGCTACTGGATGAGTTGGGGAAATTTGAAAGGTGGCTGAGATTTTGAATTTTGTTTATGTTAGAGTATAAAGGTAATCATGCAGAAGATTGACAAGATATATTTCGGTATCGATGGGGTGATTCGGGGTGTGGCGTCGCCGAAGGAGGACGTTATGGCTCTGCTTCGGTATTGCTTGGATAATTATCCGGGGGCGGTTTATTGGCTGACGACGCATTGTCGGGGTGGAGAAAATCATACGGATTATGCGCTACGGGGTGAGTTTCCGGATGAATTGGTGGATGAGTTATACGCTAAGGTTTTGCCGACGGATTGGGGAGCGCTGAAAACCGATGCGATTGATATGGACTCGGATTTTGTGTGGTTTGATGATAATTTGTTCGAGGTGGAAAAGGTCGTGCTGGAGCAAAACTATGTGCTAGACGGGTTCTTCAAAATGGACCCGCGAGAGCCAGAGATGGCGAAGAAAGCGTTGGAGTTTTTGAAGAGTTTTCCGAAGTAATATGTAATTATTTTAGACAAAATGTCTTGAAATGCGGATTTTTGTATGCTACTATAGGAGTAATACTAAACAAATGGGAGGTATTTATGGCGGCAGATAGTAATAATAAATCGATGGCACTTTTCGGTGAACAGAGTATTCGGCGGGAGTGGGATGCGGAGGAAGAAAAATGGTGGTTCTCAGTGGTGGATGTGATTGGGGCTTTGACTGATAGTGCCGATTCATCGGCATATTGGCGTAAACTAAAACAGAGATTGAAAGAGGAGGGTGCTGAACCCGTGACAAATTGTCACGGTTTGAAAATGAGAGCTTCAGATGGTAAAATGCGCCTCACTGATGTCGCTGACCAGACCCAACTCTTGCGTATTATTCAGTCCATTCCATCGAAAAAAGCGGAGCCGTTTAAGCGTTGGCTGGCTGAAGTTGGTTCAGAAAGATTAGACCAAATGGCTGATCCAGAGAGGTCGATTCATCAAGCGTTGTGCGATTATAAACGACTCGGTTATTCGGATAGTTGGATAGATCAGAGACTGAAGAGTATCGAAATCCGAAAAGATTTGACGGATGCTTGGGTAGAACACGGCGTTACTGGTGGGCAATTTGCTTCACTGACTGATATTATTTATAAGATTTGGGCTGGTAAAACGGCTAAAGAGTATAAGCAACACAAAGGCCTTAAAAAAGAGAATCTTCGTGATAATATGACTAATGGCGAGCTTCTTATGAACATGCTAGCCGAGTATTCTACGACCAGCATTACTAATGCAAAAAATCCGCAATCGTATAGCGAAAATGTGGATTGTGCTAAGGAGGGCGGAAATATTGCGAAGGTTGCAAGGGAACAGCTTGAGGTAAGGACGGGCGAAAAGATCGTATCCGAACTGAATGCTGGCGAGATTCGACGTCAAAAAATTCCAGAAGGTAATACTCAGATGTTGGAATCTTTAGAGGACAAAACTCAAAGTAAGGATTTTGCTAAAAGAGAAAATGAGGAAGATGCCACGAAATACAAAAACAATATTGCTATGCTTCGTCGCATGCGAGGACTTACGCAGGTTTACATGGCAGAGAAACTTGGTGTGGCGCGACAAACCTACATCAATATTGAAAAGGGCTTAAAAGAGTTGACAGTATCGCAAGTGAAGATTCTTGAAGATGAATTGCAAGTAACATTTGAGGATTTACTAGAAATAGGCGAGAATAGTGCGCAGTTGAACTATAGGAAATATCTTAAGTAGTGCCAGGATGATTGGTGGGGGTAATGTAATATTGAAAAATCTGGAGGTTAAGCAGAGCGGAATGGGATTTTAGCAGAAGCGAGATGGATGGAATAATTGGGGTGAAAACAGTTATGCTCGATATTGCGGTGATTGGGGGTTGTAATGTGCGAATCGGTGTGCTATAAGGAGGGTGGGTTGGAGAAGTTTTTTTTTGCGAGTAATATGGATTCCCCTACAAGGGAACGGGCGACAAATGGCGGATGTGAGCTAGAGATGTGAGGCTACGACGCGGTGCGGTGCGTCCGTTCCATAAAGGGGGGATTTATGCGAAACAAAAAGTTACTGTCGTCGTAGACGAACAGTAACATTCAATAACCCAGGCATGATTCTAGACTCTCATGCCTCCTGCTACCATTATAGCAATGGTAGCAGGGTCCAGTCAAGAGTTCTGTTAATTATCATCGCTAAGATTATGGTCTTCGGCGCCGATACCATAGCCCATTTCATAGGCTTCGCGTTCGTCGTCACACGAAGGGAAGACTTTAGCACAAGTGCTATAATAAGCATATGAACAAAACAAAACCCACCAGCAAAAACCATTCAAAGAACTATTTCACGAATACCTGAAAGAAAAAATAAAACTAGAGCGTTGGCAATGGGCGGGACTAATAATGCTCATAACGGTATTTGCCGGATTTTTTGGTTGGGTTTATGAATTTATCTTTTACTATTTTGACGGCGGAACCGGTGAATTCTATATGCAAGGCGGGAATTTCCTGCCCTGGATCAATATCTACGCAATTGGTGCAGTGTTAATCGTGCTTGGCTGCTGGAAAATAAGGCAATACCCGTGGGTAGTGTTTTTGCTCGCGATAGCGATTTCCGGAATAGTAGAATTCGTCGGCGGGTGGCTGGTATATACCATAGGAAACGGAACGCGTTATTGGGACTATAATACAGAAATTCTAAATTTCGGCAATATTGAAGGGTTCGTGTGTCTAAGGTCGGTATTATTCTTTGGAATATCAGCGCTATTTCTAATGTATGCAATAGTTCCAGCAATCATCTGGCTGTCGCAAAGAATGTCTAAACGCGCATTTTTAATTCTAGCAATAACGGCATTTACGATCGTAATGACAGACGAAATATACAACCTGCTAGCATCAAAATTCTTCAACTGGCCAGACGCAATGGAATTCTACCGTTCGCTAGGATGGGAATATTTAACCTAAATAGGTTATAATATGGGATATGAATCACGAAATTGTAGTCCACGGCGTATATAAACATTTCAAGGGCGACCTATATATTGTCGAAGATTTAGCCAGGCATTCGGAAACTAATGAAATTATGGTAATTTACCGCGCACTTTACGGCAATAATCAACTATATGTTCGCCCACTCGAAATGTTTTTAAGTCCAGTAGACAAAGAAAAGTATCCAGATGTCGAGCAAAAATATCGCTTTGAGCTGCAGGAAATCAAAAGTAAAAGATAGCTATTTACTCTGCGGATTTGGTTTTAGATTTTTTGGAGCTAGCGTTGCTCTCTGTGCTAGAATCGGAGCTACTTTCATTTGTGCCTGACGAGGTATCACTTTCGGGAGTTTCACCTGCTGGCATTTCTGGCGGAGTCTCGCCATCGGGTAGCTCTGGTGGAGTCTCGCCATCGCCCATCTCTGGTGGGGTTCCGCCATTTGGCATTGCTGGTCGTGAACCATCTTCCGACATTTCTGGCGGGTTACCCGGCCCCATACCGGATTGATTTCCAGACATATTAATATATATCAGAAAACCCGCCGATGCAATGGCTGCCCCTACAATTAAGCCCACCGCTAGCCAACAGAGTCGATCTTTGGTGAAAAACTTCTTCTTCACTTCTTTCTCGTTTTTGGTATCTATGATTTTATCGTTCATATATTTCTCCATTTAATTTTATACTGGTATTATATACATTCATCCTTAAACTAAGATTAAAAGCCAGAAGATCTGTCCGTAAATCATATATAATATATATATGATAGAAAATTACAGTGATTTTCGGGAGAAACTAGCCTACTATGCGGACGATAGTTATCGCGAATTTTCTCAAAAAGGCATTCCGACCGAGCGGCCGTTTATTGGCGTGAGGATTCCGCAGATTCGTGAAATCGTAAATAATATTTCGCCTAAATTCTATGACAGTTTTTTAAAGACTGAACCAGTCGCAATCGAAGAAGTTCTAGCGCGCGGGATGGTGATTTGTCGACTGCCGTATGAAAAACTATTAGCACCGCAAAAGGCTTTTAATAACAAATCATATTTCGATTCCCAAATCGATATTATCGATAACTGGTGTACTTGTGATACATTTTGTTCTGGCGTAGCTAAACAGATCAAAAATCACCGCGCCGAATTTTTAGATCAAAAAATCGAAAACCTACTTACTGACTCGCGTGAATTTGCTGTCCGCACTGGCCTAGTTTTGTTAAAATGTGCCTATATGGATTTTGACTACCTAAATCTAATTTTTGACCGCGTTGAAAGTCTGCGCGGTAGAGAAGAATACTATATCAAAATGGCCTCCGCTTGACTGATCGCGGAATGTTTTACTAAATATCTAGAAGAAACTTTTGCTTATCTAAAAGCCACCAAGCTTCCCAAATGGACTTTTAATAAAACCATTTCCAAAATCTGCGATTCTTACCGCGTATTAGAAGAAGATAAAGCTACTTTACGCAAAATGCGAAAATAAGGACTATAATAATATATATGACTAGCAAAATCTTAGATTACGCCAAAAATGTAGAAAAGCTCGTTGATCCGATGGCGGTAGGTAAAGTACATTATCTGCAAACCAAAATGAAGCATTTGCCAATTTGGGCGCAGCGCAAAATTGTTACTAAAGCTTCCGAAAAAGCCAGCAAAATGCCGTTCGTGGTAGAGCCGTATTGCACATTTTTATTTTACGAAATCAAAGAACCGGCCAAAATCCAAAAATACCTACCCGAAGGTTTTGAGCCAGCCAAAACTGCCGTATTTGAAAATGGCCCCGAGAAATACTACGGTATTGTTACGATGTTTCGCATTCATACTAGCGTGTTTTGGGGTGCCAGAACTGAGTTCTATTTAGTCGCAGAAAACAAAAACACCGGCCTACTTTCTTGGATTATGTGCGACTACATTAGCGATACCATTTCTTATGACGAAAAGCACGGCCTGAAATCGCCGGACGCCAAAGGCACCGTAATGACCACCACTTGCGAAGGCGATTTTGTCTGCGACACAGAAAACGCCGAAAAAACCAAATACGCTAAATGCGGAATGAGTTTATTAAACGCCAAAATGAAACCTCTAAACCAGCGCCTTTGGATAGAAGGTAATACTTCTATTGCTTACGGGCGCACTTCGGGTCAGGCAGATGGCGATTTGTTCTCGCTCACTTTCTTCCCAGAAGAAATGAAACAAGCCCTAGAAGTACCACTAAAAGATGTTAGAAGAGCCGATGTATTTTGCAGTGTCGGTAAAGTCGGCGGAGTATTGGAACGCGCTGCTAGTTTTCCTTATGCACAGCATATGTTAAGTGACAGCCCCGGGCAGAGAACTCATTATGGCAACGAGCAGAAACTTCGCCAGGCCGTAGAAGCGGTAGATTTTTCCAAAATCAAAACGCTAGGATAAGGAATGAAAAAACATAAGAAATTAATCGTTATTATTTCAGTGGTTGCTACAATCTTAATTGCGGTAGCTGTGGTGGTCACGTTAATCTTATTAAACAGAATAGACTATCGTCTAAAAGATTCGCGTGTTTTTGAGATTAATACCGAGCCAAAAACTAGTGAATTATTTGAGAGTATTTCGTCTGGCGAGTTGATTAATGGTGAAGACTTGATAGAGACTTCAAATTTAGGTAGAAGCACTAAAACTGCTATTATTAAAACTCGTCTTGGCAATGAGGAACCTATCGAAATAGAGTATGAAGTAGTAGATACGACCAAGCCAGCAATTGAGGGCGATGCCGAATTTTCAATTTACGTAGACGAATCCATTGACCTTATTAGCAAATTTAAGTTCAGCGATAATTCCAACCAAGATATAGAAACAAAAGTTGAAGGGGACTATGATGTAGCGGTGCCCGGCAAATATAATTTAAAAATTATTGCAAAAGATCAATCAAATAACGAAACGGTAAAAGATATTGTATTAAATGTTCAGGCAAAACCAGTTGTAGCACCACGAACTCAAATTTCTCAAAACGAATATTATATCAAAGTTAATCGTTTGCAAAATGTAGTGATGGTTTACGCCAAAGACAGCAAAGGTGAATATACAAACTTAGCCAAAACATTTGTAGCCTCTACTGGCAAAGTGGGCTCAGAAACCCCGCTAGGCATTTATACGGTATCAGATCGCTACGAGGCGTTGTATTTAGTTGGTAATGTATGGGGTAGGTATGCTGTTAGAATTAGCGGACCATATTTTTTCCATTCCGTGCCATATTTTACCAAGGGCAATCCTACGTGGGATAATTTAGAATATCTG
>JAFRKK010000001.1 GCA_017431745.1 Candidatus Saccharimonadota bacterium | reverse complement strand
TTATATTATAGCATATTTAGGGGCTTACTGAAGTTCTTCTTCGTCTTCTTCTTCGTCCTCGCGGCGCTTTGCCAAGATGAAGAAGACCATACCGCCAGCAGCGGCTGTGGAAGCGGCTATAGCAAGGCCGGTAGCAACTTGCGAGCCATCGCTAACGTTAGCTTCGGTGCGGCGAATTTCGCCATGAGGATCTTGATACATGTTGGTGGTGTTACCAGAGCTGACCTGGGTAGTAGTAGTGGTAGTAGAGCCACTGGAAGCGATGGTCGTGTAAACGGTGCGGTCATTGGCATTGTCATAGGTAGCATCGCCATCGTTTGGCGTGTCGTCGTCTGGGTTGACAGGTGGCGGGGTTGGTGTTGGTGCTGGAGGTGTAGTTGTTGTTACGCTAAAGATTACCGTACCTAAATAAGTACCGGAAGCCTGGCTGCTATTGGCCTTGGCACCAAAATAAACATCGCGCGTGTTATTATCTACGCCATTGTTGAGGATTTTGATATCGCTGGTAGACATGGGATAATAGGTGCCGTTAGAAGTAATGTCTGCGGTCTCGCCATAGGTGATACCGTTATATGAAGGAGTGCCGAGTGTATATCCCCAGTGGTTAGCGGCGAAGTTGGTTTTGGTGCTGCTGTTAGCTAGAGTAGGGAGAAGAATTGAGCTACTGACAGCATTGGTGAGATTAGTGCTAGTTTTAGAGCGCATATAAGCGCTAAAGCCGCTCGCGCTGTTAGTGCTGACGGCAAGGGTAATTTTGTTGCGAAGGAACTCATCAATATCGCCGGAGGCCCATTCTGTGGGTGTGGTGATAGACACGGACAGAGATTCCACAACATTTACTTCGAAAGTCGTATTACAAGGAGAGGTGGTACATGGCTCAGCAAGAGCATTTTCCTCAGGAAAATTAAACAAAAACGCAGAAACAGCGAGCATTAATCCCGCTACGCTTATTTTGACCTTCGTTTTTGTCTTAAGCATAATCCCATTATAGCACAAACGCTTTGTTTTATGCAATGTTTTTATGCTAAAAATTTGATTTTTCATGTATATTTTAGACCTTTATGAGGCTATCTTAACATAAGAAGTAAAAAAATAAAGACTTTTATGGTTTTTTTGAAAAAATTGTGGAAAAATAGTTATGTTTTGTTATAATGGAATTATAAAGTGGAGTAACTTAATGGAAAACAACACAAATTTAACAGTAAATAGCGAGGAATTAAAAGTAGCTTTTGAGGGCGAGAGCGCAAAAAAGACCCCTAAAATGGCTACGAATGATAAGGTAAAGCGTCCCCTGACAAACAAAAAGCTGATGACGTTTTTGGTTATTGGGCTAATTGCCCTTGTGGGCGGTGGTGTAATGCTGACGGTGGGGCTTTTGAAATTAACTGCGAGTGGCCCGACCACAGATTATCCGGAGCTTAGTAGCGATGAGAAAGAGGAAAAATACTATAGTGCATTGACGGGAGAAAAGTTGACAGATAAGGCTTTAGTGACAGCGCCAACTTATTGTATTCAAACCCCCAACGGCACGGACGGAGCGCGGCCACAGGCTGGGTTGACTGACGCCGGAGTAATCTTTGAAGCAATTGCAGAGGCGGGAATTACGCGATTCGCGGCGATTTACCAAAATCCAACTTCGGCGGTGATTGGACCGATTCGGTCGCTTCGAATTTATTATTTAGAATGGGATACGCCATTTGACTGTACGATTGTACACGCCGGTGGTTCGGGTGATGCTTTGGCTGCGGTGGCCTCGGGTGGTTATAAAGATTTAACTGAAAACTATACATATATGTATCGTGGGACCTTTGGCGGCAGGCGATGGAATAATTTATTCACTACCTCGAGCTTGCTTCGGCAATACAGCAGTGATAGCGGGAACGCTTCGTCGGAGATTAATGGATTTGCACGAATGACGCCAGAAGAATCCGAAAAAGCACGGGTCGATGGAACGGTTAACGAAAAATTAATCATTACCAAACCGGCAAAAGGCGACACTTCGGCGATGACACCAGTAGCCACGGCGGTAGGACTAAGGTTTGGTGGACTACCAAACTACAACGTGGACTATACTTATGACGCAAACTCTAATAAATATCTGAGATTTTATCAAAGTGGAGCGGCGCACGAAGTGTATGGTTGCCCGGCGGAAGATTTGGGGGAGAAAAACCCAGAGGATGTGTGTTCTTTAACGCAAATGGCACCGTCGGTGGTGGTGGCAATGTTGGTGTCTGAACATCGGGCTTCTGACAATTATCATGAAGACATCAAGGCAACTGGCTCGGGAAAAGCCTTTATTTTCCAAAACGGAATGGCGATCACCGGAACTTGGAGCAAGCCATCGCGCGCGGACCAAATCAAATTCACTGACGAAGACGGCAACGAAATTAAACTGGCACCAGGGCAAACTATTTTGTCGGCAGTACCAGACTATGGAAGTGTTGACTTTTAAATTGGCTGTGCTATAATAAGAGTGTGCACCTAACCCCCCTTGGGTGCACACTTTGGTATGTGGGGATTATGGTCTCGTCGTCTAGTGGTCTAGGACGTCTGGTTCTCATCCAGAAAATCGCGGGTTCGACTCCCGCCGAGATCACCAAGACCTTTTCGGGGGTCGTTTTTTGTGGTATAATATGATTATGAAAAGATTGCCGATTGTAGCACTAATTGGGCAAACAAACGCGGGTAAATCATCGCTCCTCAACCGAATGGCGCATAAAAATATCGCTATTGTGGCGCGTGAAGAGGGAACGACACGCGATAATGTGGTTGCAACGATTGATGATGCGTTTGTTTTGGTTGACACGGCGGGCTTGAAAGACCCGACGGATGATTTTGAGGCTTCGATTCAGGAGCAAATTCAGGACGCAATCGAATCGGCAGATGTGATACTGGTGACGCTTGATTCTGCTAAATATTTTGACCATAAGGATGCGAAAATTGCAAAAGATGCGTTGCGCTCTAAAAAACCAGTGTATCTAGTATTGAATAAGTGTGACCTGGGTGAATCATTGCCTATTAACGAATTTCGTGCTCTTGGCGTAGCGCCAGAGAAAATCTACTACACTTCCGCTACGACCGGACAAGGCATTGCTAAGCTTAAAGGGAGCTTGAAATCCATTTTTTCGGGGGACGGGTCGCTCGCTCCCGTCGTCACGGGGCTCGCGCCCTCATCCTCGGTCGTAACCTCCGGAAGCCCCCGAAAAAAGGATTTCCAAGCTCCTCTTAAGATAGCGCTGATTGGGCGGCCGAATGTGGGGAAGTCGTCGTTATTTAATACGCTATCTAAAAAACAACAGGCGGTGGTGAGTTCAAGACAGGGGACGACACGTGATGTAAACCGAGTTTTGGTGAAATATAAAGGCAGGGAGCTAGAGATTTTAGATACTGCGGGGCTTCGCAAACCTGGCAAGCGGGAAGTGGGGATTGAAAAGTTTTCCGCGATTCGGACGTTGGCTGCAATTGAAGAGGCTGATATTTGTTGTTTACTCGTTGATTCAACTGAGCCACATGCCAAGCTGGATCAGGCACTAGCCGGGCAAATCGTCGATGCGGGAAAAGGTATAATCGTAGTGGTTACCAAAACAGATTTGTTAAAAGCGAGGTCTGTAACTTCTGAGACCGTGTCCCGCGAGGGTTACGACCCGAGCGAAGCGAGCGAGCCCCGTGACGACGGGAGCGAGCGAGCGGGGTCGAAGAAGATACAGACGAGCGATTTTGACGATTTGCTTGATAAACTCGAATACGATTTTAACTTTTTGCCGTATGCGCCGGTGGTGTTGACTAGTTCAGAAACCGGGGAGAATGTGACGCAATTATTTGAACTCGCACTGGAGATTGATGAGAGTCGGCATACGGAAGTGAAAACTTCAGAACTAAATAAGATTTTAAACGAGGCGATTATTAGTCACCCGCCGGCGGGGCTAAAAAACACTCGTCCGAAGCCAAAATATCTTGTGCAAACTGATGTTTGCCCGCCGTGGTTCGTAGTACATGGACATGATTTAGGTTTACTTCATTGGTCGTGGAAAAGGTTTTTGGAACGTAAAATCCGCGAGAAGTACCCATTTGTAGGTACACCAATCATGTTTTCTTATCGCAACGACAACAAGGGCAAAATTGACAAAAAAGCATAAGTGCGATATAATGAGGGGATAGGGGGCTTTTTTGTGGCTTAGAATATGGTATAATAGATATGTGGGCAGATGAGCCCGTATTTTATTTGGGTAGCTCTCGAGGGTGTGCGAAATCATCCTGATACCCTGTACTTTTACAAGAAGGAGGCTTTATTATGTCAAAAAGAAGCAAGAAACGTTATCACAACCAAGCGCGTGCCGACCTTGAAGATAGGATACAGGAACGCGAGATGAGAGATGAGTTTTGGAACGAGATGAATGGAAAGATTAGAACAATTGCACCAAAGGAGGCGATAGAATTAGACGAAGAAGCGGCGGCGGAAGGGATAACGTCACGGACCGAGCAGAAATGGTATGTGCTGGATACAAATTTGCTTTTGTCGTGTGTGAATGTGCTTTATGATCCTGATGATGAACATTGGAGGATGCCACTGAGTTTTAAGCCAGATTTGAGTAATGCTCATCTGATTATACCAGAAGTGGTCAAAGATGAGTTGAATCATCTGAAAGAAGAAAACACTTTTAGAGGTATGGCAGCAAAGACGGCGCTGAGAAGATTGGCAAAACTGTTTCCTAACTCAGGGAGAGATTTGAACGAAATCTTATACCTAAGAAAGCCGGTGTCCACTGGGATTGAGACGCAGACGATTTCCGTCTTGCCGCTTCACAAAAATTTTGCGAGAAGCTTGCCGTGGGTGCCTAAACAGGATGATAATGATGGATGGATTGCGGCTACTGCTTTGGCTGCAAAGATGATTCATGAAGGTATGTCGGTGGATGGTTCCGTGAGTATGGAAGATGTAATGCGTTTTCACAGTGGGGATGACGATGTTATACTACTTACGAAAGATAATGATTTGTTAGAGAAAGCAGATCGTTATGCTGTTTCTTCGGCTTCGTATAGTTTTGAACTAAGGCGGCCGTATACTGGTTGTCGTGAGCTGGTGGTACCGGCGGAAATGTTTGAAAAGTTTTACAACGAGGAATATTTGTCACGAGAAGATTTCGAAGAATTTTTTCCGGACGAGCCGCCGCTGGTTGCTAATGAATATATCATCATGGAACCGGAAGACGATGAATACCCACGCTCGTATTTTGCCTCGGCCAAATCTTTTGCTAATATCGCGAGGTTTCATAAGGAGAACGGCATGCTTTACCCACTGAGGTTTATGAAATCTGAGGGAGTAAGCCCGGCGAATGCAGGAATTGCTGCCTATTATGATGCCTTAAACGATGACAAAATTAAAGTCATCACAGTTGAGGGCGAACGTGGCACGGGTAAAACCTATCAAGCAGTGATCCATGCTATTCGGGAAGTGATTGCTGGCAAGAAGGCTAGAATAGTGTTGATACCTTCAGCGAGTAGTAAAAACTTGTTGGGGGCTCTACCTGGCAAAAAAGAAGAGAAAATGGAACCGCTAGTAGCAACTTGCAAAAGTGCAATTGAAGCTTATCTTATCAGCACACCTGAGTTTAAGAAAAAACGTGAAATGCTCAGAAAATTTGGAGACGTAGATGCTAATAATAATAGTAGCCACGATGAGGATGCTGAGCGTCAAGTAGAACCCACCCAAAAGGTTTCCAAACGCAAAAAAATTAAATTTGACGATTTTGACGAAGATTATGATGTGGGCGGATTTGAGAGATACCCTAAATCAACCAAGAATAAGGCAAAAAAAGCAAAGGAAGGCGCTGACGTAGCAGATTCTTCGCATAAAACTCATTCCAACAATCGCTCTCCAAAGATGACTTACGCAGAGTTTTTGAGAAACCAGGTGAACTATATCTTTGGTCGCTATTTCGTATGCTATCCGCGCGAAGAAGTTGACGGTTTGACATTCCACGATGCTTTTATCATCGTAGATGAAATTCAAAGAATTCACGATCCGGAAGCACTTCTTACTATTTTGACACGTTCGGCTGGGACCTCTAAAATGGTGCTTTGTGGTGACACCAAACAGATTCGTCAGGTAACAGAAGAAAAGCTGAAGAATAATGGTATAACTTATGCCAAGGCGCGATATTATGACATTGTGAACACCGCTTGTATTTGCCTAACTGAAAACATGCGTGGTGGCGGATCAGAATACGAGACCGAAGACTACGAAGAAGCCTATGCGAGAGTTGCTGGATTTTAAGTTTTACTCCTTCCTAACTCTAATAAAACTCCGCTCATTTGCGGAGTTTTTCTTTACCTTATGATATAATTGCGATATGAAACTAGTTATAGGTTTAGGTAATCCAGAAACGAGATATTTGTGGACACGACATAATACGGGGTTTTTGGTGCTGGATTATTATTTTAAGGTGAAAGGACTAGAATGGAAAACCAAGCCACACCTGAATGCTATGTGGGCAAAAGACGGTGATGTGATTTTTATTAAGCCACAGGGGTATTATAATAATTCGGGGCGAGCGGTGAGTGCTTACATGGATTATTATAAAATACCGGAAAATGATGTTTTGGTGATTTTGGATGATTTTAACCTGGAGTTTGGGAAGGTGAGATACCGCGTTTCCGGGCGAGCAGCAGGGAATAACGGATTAAAATCGATTATTGCGGAACTAGGGCATCATGAATTCCCCAGAATTCGGGTGGGAACAGGGAACGATGAATTGCGAAGTAAGCTCGGGGATACGGATTTTGTACTGTCGAAATTCACGCCGGAGGAAAAGGCGGCTTTGCCCGAGGTGTTGGATGCGGCGATAGAGCGGATGGAAGAGGTGCTGGCTAAGTAGTGCTAGAGTTTTGGCGCTAGGAATTAGCCACGCAGCGTACGGCGAACCCGCCGTACTTGCTGTCGCTGCTCGCAGGGTAGACGCTAGAAGTATTCATGTACAGGAGATACGCGTACTGCGCGCTACCCGCGGTACGAGACCAGTAGATGCCGCGAGAGCCTAAACCGTAGGCGCCGCCATTGCCGTAGCCGCCGCTAAGGAGGAAACCCGGGGTATTAGTAACCTGACCTACAGTTGGAGTATTCTCTTTAGTGGTAGTTGGGTTTGCTACCTCCATCTGAGCGGCGGATGGATATTGGTTGTAGAGTTGTTGGAACTGAGGTTGAGTAGGCAGAGTCCAGCCAGCTGGGCAGATACTATTGTTAACGTTTTGGCCATCAGCGGCGATGTAGGTAGTACCAGTACTAGCAGTGGCGGTGTACCAGTTATAGTAGCAGGATTCCCAGTCAGATGAGGTGCCATCACCAGTACAGTAGTATTCGGTGCTGTTGTTCTGGGCTGCTACACCATCAATAGTATAAGCGTGGAATTTGCCTGGGGAGGGGAGTTTGTTATTTAAGGTGTAGTTGCTGCCTACATCAGAGTTAGTTGGTGTGAGAGTGAGGGTAGATGTGCTACGGCCGAGTTTCAAGTTCTGGAGCATCCAACAGTTGCCGTCTTTGAGCCTGGCAACTAAGTATTTTTGGTTATCACGATTATCGGTAAGTTCGTAGACCATGCCGGTAGTAAGCGTGGATGGGCAGGAGCCTACTTCTTGCATATAAGTAGAGTTGGAAATGTCCTTCGTAGTAGGTGCAGCGGCATTGTTTGGGTGAACCATAGTATACTTTACTTTACCAGTATAGGTACCGGCAGTTTGGCCGCTACTAATATAGACATTGTATTTAACTTGGGCTTGGGCACCAGTAGATGAAGCTGATGAGGTAGAGGAGTTATAGTGAGCGATTTGAGTGTAGGTTTGTGGTACTACATGGTAGTTATTGAAGTTATTCATGATGGTAGGATTACTACCGGATACTGGATTAATCTTCATAGCCCACCAAGAAGCACTAGTGCCACTAGTACCAGTATTGATATTACCAATACCACCACTTCCTATCATTTGAGTGTTAGTAGGTGTAGTATAAGCATCATTAGAATAGCCAATAGCATAAAGTGAGTAACCATTAGGATCATTACAAATGGTAGTGAGTTTGCTACCATTGATTTCAGCTGAGGTACCTGGGTCTATAGTAGCACTATAAATACTACTGCCACTAGTATCTGTACCATTAGGACCACCATACAGAGTACAGGCAGAATTAACCGTGACGGAGACGTTGCTGGTTTCGGTCTTTTGGGTGTCTGCTTTTACCGATGAGTCGGTTAGTATGGTACCGGCTAAGATTGTTAAGAGCAGGGGCGTGCCCACCGCTAGATAATTAAATAGTTGATGCTTCTGATGCTTCATTGTTACCTCACTTAGTTTATTTACTCCCCCTTACGGCACCATCTTTACTCCTACATGAAGCATTTTGTGAGGGTATAAAAATGGCACCGCAAGGGGTGCAACATACAACTTATCAAACACCGTAGCATTCGAAAGCGGTACTACCTTGCGGCGCCATTTTACTCTCGAATACTAATATATTAAAATTCGGTGCTTTAAATAAATTGTATGTTGCATTACCATTTTAACACGGATTTTTAGCGTTTGCAATAAGTTTTTAGACTAACCCCCAGTGGTTCATGCCGAGAGAGCGGAGGCGGCCTTTGATTTCGAGGAGGGTGACGGTTTGGTTGAATACTTCGGGTGGGAGGTTGGTAGCTTTCATGATTTCTTCGCCGGAACGAAGGCCGCTGGCTAGGGCTTGTAGAATGAGGGTTTCAACATCGGTGTCACCGATAAGGTTTTGCTGTTTTAGTTTCTTATGTTTTTTAACATAATCTTCGGGGAAGAGAAGTTCCAAGATATCTCTTGGCTCAGTGTAGGGAATTGCGCCCTGTTTGATCAGTTTGTTGCACCCTTGAGAATAAGGATTTGTGATGTTACCGGGGACGGCAAAAACGGTTTTGCCTTGCTCCAGGGCATGGGTGGCGGTATTAAGAGAACCAGATTTTTCAGCAGCTTCAACTACGACGACAATATCGGATAAGCCAGAGATGAGGCGGTTGCGTTCAAGGAAACTGGTTTTCGGAAAAACCTCGCTTCCGGGAGCGTATTCCGAGATGATGGCACCGTCTTTTTCTATAATTTCCTTGGCAAGTGGCAAGTGATTTTGGGGGTAAATCCGGTTGATTGGGGTGCCGAGGACGGCGACAGTGGTGCCACCAGCGGCGAGGCAACCTTTATGGCCGATGCTGTCGATGCCGTAAGCAAGGCCGGAAACAATCACAACGCCTTTTTTAGCAAGTTCGTAAGCTAATTTATAGGCGATTTCTTCGCCGTATCTGGTATTATGACGACTGCCCACAATGGCGACGGTTTTTCTGCGTTCTGTTCGGGTTTGTTCGGTTTTGTTTTTGGGCTTTTTGACCATATTTTCTGGCAATTTACCACGAAAATACAATGTTTTAGGCTTAAGCGCAATAGCTTCCAACACCTCTGTAAAATCGTGTTCTAGGGGTGAGATTTGGTTGATTTTTTCAAAAAAGTTGGTAAAAAGTGTTGACATATTATTTCTCCTGTGATATAATTATAGCAGTTGGTACGCAAAAAAGCGTGCCACACCGCACCTAAATAAGTTATAATTTCGGTTATACTACTTCCAGTATAACAGAAGTTGCGAGCTTTTGAAACCCTTTCGGGCATTAAATTTCTTCATGGTTTAATTGCTTATAAGTATTACCTCCACTTTGAAAGGATCATTTCGAAGGCTTAGCAACCCCTCTAACCGGCGGGCCCCATGACTAGTGTGAGGTGGGTTACGCTTCCGGGGCTTCACCCGGTATAGTGAGAAGCGTTAGAGGGCCAAAAAGGCCTCAGGTGATGCCCACCCTTACCTGAGGCCTTTTTGGTGGTTTTTATTTGAGTTAGGAAAAACCCCGGCAGGGCCGGGGCCTAATGTTTTGCCATAAAATCGTCAATGATATGCTTAGTTTCGTGGTTAAGACCGGTTTCAGAATCGATTGGTGAAATCATCTCTTCATACCTTTTCCTAACCTGAAAAGCATTCATGTCATCGATTTCGGCAAGACGGATTTTTTTCTCGCGTTCGAGAAACTTCTTTCTCATTCTGAGGTCCTCTGATGAAATCTCCTTGTTATGATATAGCCTGGCTTCTTTGAATTTTAGCCTTTCGTATTTCTTGACTATATCATTTTTGAGGATTTTTCTTATCTCTGCTGCTGTCATCTGTTCACCCCCCTTAAGTAATTCTTTTTTAGGATTTCTTCCATTACTTGGGGTTTAACAAATGCCACCTGTGCTCGTGCGGCAAAGACTTCTTGGGAATAAAGCCTTTTTCTTTCATCGAGACCGATTCTTTTTTCTTTGTTGTTCAGATTACCAATCTCTTCGATTAAGGCTTCTTCGTATGCTTTATCTAACATACTCTGAATGAGCGTTCTCATCCTTCTTCTGCTTCTCATAAAGTTCACCCCCTTCTTGCCTATATTATAGCACAGAATGGCGGAAAAGTCAAGGTTATGGTGTAGTTTGAAGAGGTTTTTTGTTCTTATGCTTGCATTAGTGTGCTATGATATAAATATGGCAAAAAATTTAGTGATTGTAGAGAGCCCGGCAAAGGCGCATACGATTGAGAAATATTTAGGTTCTGATTTTAAGGTGCTGGCCTCGGTAGGACATATTCGCAAAGATACGAAGGTAGATAAGGCTACTTTTGATGTGACTTATGAAATTGACCCGGAACATACGAAAATTATTGCTGAATTAAAACGTGAAGCGAAAAAAGCCGATAAAATCTGGCTCGCAACCGATGAAGACCGCGAGGGCGAGTCAATTTCGTGGCATCTATGCGAGGTACTGGATTTACCGAAAAATACCGCGCGGATTACTTTTCACGAGATTACAAAACCGGCGCTTGATGCCGCAATTAAAAATCCGCGGACTGTGGATATGGATATGGTGTCGTCGCAACAGGCGCGGCAAACCCTAGATATGTTAGTGGGGTATGATTTGTCTGATATGGTACGGCGGAAAGTACCGGGAGCGGTGTCGGCGGGACGAGTACAGTCGCCAGCATTGCGCTTGATTGTGGAAAGGGAACGAGAAATCGAGAAATACGAGTCGAAATTTACCTATAAAATTTCAGGAAATTTCACTCCAAAGACGTCCGAAATGCTTGGCTCGGGACACACTCAAGGCCGTTCGGCCAAGCCTACGGTCCCGAGTCAAACATTTCCGGCCGTTTTTAACGGTAATACACCGGAAAATGAAGATAAGAATCGAGAATTATTAGAAAAACTCTCCAAAGAAACTTTTAAGGTTGAGGAGATTACTGAGGCGGAGGGGTCGAAGGCTAATCCGGTACCGCTTACTACTGCGGCCTTGCAGATTGAGGCAAACTCAAAATTAGGTTTTTCCTCCCGCACCACGATGAGCGCGGCGCAGGGGCTATATCAGGCTGGTTTGATTACTTACCATAGAACCGATTCGTTGAATTTGTCTTCACAGGCTGTTGGTGCGATTGCACAATATATTAAGGGAGAATTTGGTGATAAATATTTGAAGACGCGAGCGTTTAAGACCAAATCGGCGGGGGCGCAAGAGGCGCACGAAGCAATCCGCCCGACCGATGTATTCCGGACGGCAGCGGGGAAGAATGATTACGAGAAAAAGCTTTATAAATTGATTTGGTCACGCACAGTGGCGACACAGATGGCGAACGCTAAAGTCGCCAAAACCACTATTCGCCTTAGTCACGACTTCGTAGCGAAGGGTGAGGTGGTAATTTTCGATGGATTCTTAAAGGTATACGGCAAAGCTAAGGATTTGGAGTTGCCGAAGCTGAAAAAGGGCGACGCGGTGAACTGCACGGAACTGGTGGCGCGGCAGGTTTATGGCAAACCGCCAGCTCGTTATACTGAGGGTTCTTTGGTCAAAAAACTAGAGGAGCTGGGAATTGGAAGGCCATCTACTTATGCTTCGATTATGACCGCGATTCAGGCGCGCAAGTACGTGGAAAAAGGTGAATCCGAGGGGGAAGAGCGGGAAGTGATGGAATTACATGCTGTCAATGGTAAGGTAACGCGGAAATTGGTGAAAGAGAAGTTTGGCGCGAATAAGGGGAAGTTGGTGCCAACCCCGATCGGAGAGTTGGTTTCAGGATTTTTGACAGATAACTTCAAAAATATCGTAGACTATAAGTTCACGGCAAATATTGAGAAGGATTTAGACCTCGTGGCGGATGCGAAATTGGAACGCGTAAAGATGTTGCGCGATTTTTATGGGCCGTTTCATGATACGGTGCTCGCAGCGGATGGGGTAGAACGGTATAATAATGCCAGGCTTCTGGGGCATCATCCGGAAACGGGGCAGCCGATTTTTGCAAAAGTAGGGAAAAACGGCGGGTTTATTCAGTTGGGTGATAATGAAAAATCCTCGGGCAAAAAGCCCCGGTTTGCGCCCTTACCAAAGCGAAAATCTGTGAAAACGGTGAGTTTAGAGCAGGCCTTGAAACAATTAGATTTGCCGGCTTTGCCAAGAGAATTAGGCAAGGCGCCGGACGGTTCACTGTTAGTGGCGGCGAGTGGACCGTTTGGGCCGTATCTTAAGGGCGGTAAATATAACATACCGATGAAGGATTATGATCCATATACGGTGACGTTTGAGGAAGCGCTGCCGCTATACCAGGCTAAGATAGATTCGATTATCGCGGATTGGGGCGAAATCATGATTGTTAATGGGGCCTATGGGCCATATGTGAAGGGGCCAGGGCGGCGAAATAATGTAAAGATCCCGAAAGAAATGGATCCGAAGTCGATTACCGAAGCTAAGGCGCGGGAAATGTTAGAAAACAAACCAAAAACTAAGACGCGGCGCGGTGCTCGTGGCAAGCGGAAAGCGACGAAGAAGAAGGTTGCACAAAAGAAGGTTGCCTAGAACAAACAGCTTGTTTATAAAATCTAGAGTCCTGCAAGAGAAATGGGGTGGGGGATTGTAGCATAGGTGTCAGGGTTTTACAACCCCCCACTAAAAAACTGGTAGGTTTGAGTTTAGTAGGGGGTTGACATTTATTTTTACTATGCTAAAAGGGTGTCAGGTTTGGGCGGACTTTGAGTTTACGGGTGCTGTTAGATCTCCCTTCCGGAGGAGCGGATTACTGGCATTATAGGTGTGGTGGATCCGCTCCACAAAGGGGGGATTTACCCCGTTGATGTTCTAGATAAATCTCGGTTGCCATCCTCCCAATGAGTGTGAAAACAAACAGGAAGGAGGTGCGCTATGGAAATAGAGTGTTACTTTTATTTCAAACTGAAGCGCAAGCCGAAAACAAAAAAAGTTACTGTCCAACTAGAAGCTGAACAGTAACAACGCCCAAACAGGTAAGTTTCTAGAGCTTACCCTCTGCCACCATTGTAACATATGGTGGCAGAGTCCACAAGAATTTTCTTTATTGTTTATGGTTTAAAACTTTTTTTCATTTTTGTAAAAAGTATGGTACAATAGTACGTAGAATTAGATAATTTCATAGTTGACAGGTTAGCGAAACTATGATATTATAGTAAAAGTTGTCAATATTAATAGGGGTGGAACATAGAAAGGTACTGATGGACCAGAATGCGGAAATTCTAAAAAATGCAATATCAGGAAGCCTGAAAATTATCGAGCAAGACCGAGAAAAAGAAATCGTGTCACGTCGTTTCGGCTTAGACGGACCCAAAGAAACTCTTGAACAGATTGGCGAAATGTTATCAATTACAAGAGAACGTGTCCGACAACTAGAAAAAGCTATTCTTATTCGTCTCCAAATTTCCGCTGAGGAGAACGAAATCCCCGAAATCGCTCCAGCCGAAAAGCTATTAATTCGTAATTTGACTGAGATGGGGCGGGTGGCTAAGTTATCTGACCTAGCTGACAAGGTTTACGGTCGGGCAACCACCGCTTCGGAAAAAACTGGTATTTATTTTATCGCTACCTTCTCAAAAGGTTTAACCGTGGTTGAGGAAAACGACCGCTATCATGCGGCGATTGGCATCTCTGAATATGGTGATAGCCGGGTGATCCGAGAGCGTGTAGATGAAATTGTCAACATCATCAAAAAGAACAAACAGCCGATGACTTTGGACGAGCTTGACAGTAAATTAAATTATGAGCACCCTGACCATATTAAAGCCTTAGCGTCAATTTCGAAGTTGCTCGCGACCCTGAATGGATTGTGGGGTCTAGCTAAATGGCCGGCGGTGAATCCGAAGAACATCCGAGATAAGATTTTTGTGATTTTAGAATCCCACAAGGAGCCGATGCATTTTTCAGAAATTGCAAAGGAAATTAAAGAATCTAATTTCAAGCGGAAAAATGTAACTGTGCAGGCAATTCATAATGAATTAATTAAAGACCCGCGATTTGTATTGATTGGGCGCGGAATTTATGCGCTTTCTTCTTGGGGGTACAAGAAGGGAACGATTTCAGATATTATTAAGTCGATACTGGAAAAATCAGACGAGCCGTTGACCAGGGAAGAAATCGTCAAGCGAGTTTTGAAGGTCCGAAAAGTAAAAGAAACGACGATTCTGTTGAATTTACAAAACAAGAAATTGTTTAAAAAAGTTGATAAAAACCTCTACACGTTAGCGTAAGTATGATAAAATATAAATATGGAAGCGGTCATTCATTTTATTCTTATGCCAATCTTTTGGATTCCAGTGGTGGCAGTATTGGCATTTTTGACGTATCGAAATTATAAAAAACTAAACCGCATTAAGGTGTTAAATGTGGACGCGGTGCTGTTAATGCTCGAGATTCCGCGGACGAATGACAAAAAAGAGCTGGCGGCAGAGCAGCTGTTTGCGAGCTTACATGGAATTTTGCGCGATAAGCAGGAATTGAAAAATTCTGGTGGGGTGCAGGAGCATTTATCATTTGAAATTGTATCAACGTCGGGTCAGATTCGTTTTTATGTGTGGACACCGAAGGTATTGCAGAGTTTTGTAGAGGGGCAAATTTATTCCCAGTATCCAACGGTGCAAATTTACAAAATGAATGAGGACTATGTAGATGAACGGACGAAATATCCAGTAAGTTATATGTCGGAACTAGGGCTGATTGAAGATGAGGCGTTGCCGATTAAGACATTTGACACTTTTGAGGTAGACCCCTTGGCGGGGATTACAGGAACTTTAGCCAAGCTCAGCCCAGATCGCTCGGAGGAAATGTGGATTCAGATTTTAGCACGGCCGATTCCGGATGATTGGCACAAAAACACTACGGACAAGTGGGTACAACGAGTGAAATCCGGCAAAAAAATATTTGTAGGAGGGGGTGGAATTGATTGGACTTGGCTGGTAGAAGCGATTGCAGCATTATTCCGACCACCAGCAGGAGGAACTACTTCGGAGACCAAGGTAGAGTTGTCAGAGCGTGCCAAAGGCCAAGTTGAAAAGGCAGAAGAAAAGGCTACTAAGCTTGGTTACGAAGTAAAAATTAGATTGGCTTATCTCGGACAAAACGAAACAGATGCCAAGCTAAACATGCAAGCTTTGGTTGGGACGTTTAAGCAGTTTAATTCGACTAATTTAAATGGGTTTAAGCAACTGGGTGGAACATTCAACAAAGCGGACCTAGATAGTTATAAGATGCGACAATTCTCGTCGCGCGGGTTTATCCTAAATATATCGGAGTTGGCTAGCGTGTATCACTTACCGCATACTTCAGTAGAGACACCAAACATCGTGTGGGCCTCTTCAAAGACAGCAGAGCCACCAGCAAAATTGCCGGTATTGACCGGGGAAGTAGCAAATGATGAGAACATTTCGGCGTTTGGGTTAACAAACTTCCGGGGAATCAACCATCAGTTTGGTTTGCTCCGACGCGACCGATCACGGCACATGTATATTATTGGGCAGACCGGGGCAGGGAAGAGTGGGCTTTTGGAACTGCTCGCGCTTTCAGATATATTTTACAATCAGGGTTATTGTATTATTGACCCGCACGGGGATTTTGCGATTGATAATTTGAAGTTTATTCCTGCTAGCCGAGTGGAAGACGTGGTATATTTTAACCCGGCAGACACGGCGTTCCCTGTCGCGTTTAACCCGCTAGAAGTAACTGACCCGACTCGGAAACCGAACATTTGTTCAGAGGTTATAGGGGTACTGAAGCGTATGTTTGGCGATTCATGGGGACCTAGGCTCGAGCATATTTTGCGATACACCTTGTTGGCGCTGCTAGATAGACCAGAAACAACGCTCCTAGACATTTCAAGATTGTTGACGGATAAGGGCTTCCGGAAGGAAACTTTGGAGTATTGTAAAGATGTAACGGTGCTACAATTCTGGAAACACGAGTTTGGCCAGTGGAACGAGAAACAAGTAAATGAGTCAATTGCGCCAGTGCTAAATAAGGTGGGGGCGTTTACGGCAAATCCAATCATTCGTAACATCGTAGGCCAGCCTAAATCATCGTTTGACATTCGAAAGATTATGGACGAAGGGAAGATTTTGGTGGTGAATCTATCTAAGGGTTTGATTGGCGAGGATAATGCGGGGATTCTAGGGGCCTTTATCGTGACAAAGGTACAGCTTGCGGCTATGTCGCGATCAGATATTCCGGACGTAATGGAACGGCGGCCGTTTTACTTATACGTCGATGAGTTCCAAAACTTCGCCACGGATTCATTTGCGACAATTTTATCAGAGGCGCGGAAATATGGTTTGAATCTAACCGTGGCGAATCAATACGTAGCTCAAATGACCGACACGGTGCGAGATGCAGTGTTTGGCAACGTGGGGACGACGATTTCATTTAGGGTATCGGCTGATGATGCGCCAATTCTAGTAAAGCAGTTTGAGCCAACATTTGAAGAGGCGGATATACTACAATTAAACAACCGGAACTTCGTGATTTCGATGATTATTAACGGTGAAAAGGTGCCGGCGTTCTCTGCGACGACCTTATCAATTCCTGAGTCGCCTGCAGACAATTTTGACGCAATTATCGCACATTCACGCGAGTATTATGGCCGGCCACGGCTTGAAGTAGAGGCGGAAATTCGCGATGCAATCGAACAATCGGAAAAGTATAAAAGGGAATTAGCGGATTCGGGCCGACAGTCCGAGCCGGCGCTAGTAATTAATTCTACTAAAATCACTACGAGCCGTACCGAACAAAAACCGAACTTTAGAGTCGCGCCTACACCGCAAGGTGATTTGATTCGCTCAAAAATGAGCCCGAATGAAGTAGCTGGTAAAGAGCGCTTGGGGCTAAAAGATTTGGCAAGATTGGCCGGCGAAATGGGGGAGGGGAAAGTTGAATTTAAAGCTAGCCTGAAGACCACGAAGGGGAAGAACAGTAGTAAAAACAAGCGAAAACACGCTAAAAAGAGCAAAAAAGAGAATAAAAAGGCCGCAAAAACTACCCCTGTAGTTCCCTCTGTTAAACCAGAGGTAGAATACCAGGAAAAATCGACCGTCACGATCCATCCGAACCATGATTCTCTACCCCTGTCTACCCCTGTTGAGAGAGCCGACAAGCACGCTGAGAAAGATAATTCAGTAGATGGATTCTTAGCCATCAAGCATTAAATTGGCCAAACCAAACGGGAATTACATAACAAACGGGAATTAAAAACTAAATCCGCCGGGCGTGGGCAAAAACCGGCGGATTTTGGACGAGTGTTTGATCGACTTTTCGTGATAGTCTTAACGTCGCACAATATAGATTTTAGGACATTACGGTTATGGTTTTTAGACGGTTAAGTTATCGTCTTTTATAGATAAGTATAAGTGGCATAGTGGGAATTATGCTTATAATTTAAAACTTTAATGTTGTTCGTGGTTGACTCACGCCGTGTTAGTTTTCACAACATTTCACTCAGTCCTCGCCTCGATCAAGTCGCCAGCTCGCGAAGCCTCTGGCTTCGCTCGGCGACTTTACTCGTCTCGGACGAGGAAAAGTTGTCAAAACTAATCGGGTTCGTCAAATACTCACAACTATTAAAGTTTTAAATTCTAGTTACTACCCACCACCCCTGTGGATCTGATTTTTAGTCGGATTCTGAGTTCAAATTTTTAAATTTGACATTTCCCCGTTTTATTTCCCTTTTTAGTGTTTTTCCCTGTTATTTTCTATATTTTTGTTCCCCGTTTTAAATTGATGCTCTAAAAAATAGAACAAAAACCGAACAGGAATAGGGTATCACTGGAATTAAGCTTTTAACAGGGGTCTACCCCTGTAATACTTCCCTGTCGCGAGGCGTAAAAAGAGTTTGGAAAAAGCGCACTTGATTCAGTTCAGTATCTTGCGCGCTTTTTAACCTGGTTTTATTTTACCTCCTTTTTGATAAAAAATCAAGGATTTTTCCGCTTTTATCTATGACTAACAGCTTTTTTATATGTGCATCCCCGCTTTTTAAGAAGCTTCTGATACGTGACAAGGCTTTATGGTTGTTCATTTTGCACCGCGTTAAGTCAAGAATGATGTTCTTTGATTGGCCGGACGCTTCTCTTAAATTATTCGCCATAGTACGTTTGCCGTTGCCGAGTGGACTCTTCAATTCCCATATCTGATTAGTTTTTATGATCTTTAAATCTGGTGTAGTCCCGAATCCTTTTCGTATGAAAATCAAGTCCGATTCAAAATATTCAGCTACGATTTTTGCAGCGTGGCGTTCATGTTTCTTGGGCGGGTCCGGGTCACTTAGATCGTAAATGACATTGTAGTTTTTCTTTTTGACAGCAGTAGTGCGTCTCGGTGTCATTTAGAAATTCCGATTTTAGTTGATATTTCTTACACTCACTGGTTTGATTATAGCAGTTTGGTTGGGGGATGTAAAAGTTAAGCGGGATGAATGACATCGGAATCGATGCCATTAAACGTGCCGAATTCGACACGTTTTACGATGATTTGACACAGCGAACCGAAAAACCAAGCTGACGACGATCATTACTAGCAGAACCTACGTAGCTCGAGTGGAAACCTAAATTGAGGGCGCTTGCATCACTGCCAGATGTAGACGACCAATAACAACCAACGGTGCCGCCATTACGGAATAATCCAGAACTATAATCTCCGCCACGAAGAAAGTTAAGCGAAACACCAGATAAATTTTCAAAAATAGCCGCACCAGTAGGTGAAGTAGTAGAATCGTAAGTCCGAATAGAAGCTGAACCGCCAAAAATAATCATAAGTTTTCTATAATCTGATGTATCATTGGTGCCACTCCTAGTGTTAGGTAGGTGCCATCCTTTCGGACAAATGCTAGCTGCAGTATCGGTATTATCAGCAGTTACGGCAGTACTGCCATCGCTAGCTTTACCACCAAGGGTAGCCGCTATCCATGAGTAATATGAATAACAACCTGGATTTGTGCAACCTGAATCACTAGCAGGTGCTCTACCAGAATTATAAACAAAGGCTTTAGTATCATCATCAAACCCAGTAGTAGATGAAGTTGGGAGAACTATGGTATTGCCTACTTTGGTTAAGTTACCGCCCGTAGTAAAGCCATTAATATAGGTGTCTGTAGCATCAGTATCAGCTGAGGAGAGGGCTGTGCCGCCGGCAAGATCTAGGTTCTTCGTCATCCAGCATTGTCCATTTTCTAGTAAGGCTGTAGTGTAGATGGTATTATCTCTACTATCTACCATATCCTTACCACAATCAGCTAGAGTAGCGTTTTGCATGTAGACAATGGGTGGGTTAGGATTAGCTACTCCTATGAAGTTAATGACGTTAGTATATTCTCCAGCTATTTGGTTAGTAGTAGTTCTAGCACCTATTTTGAATAGGACTGAACTAGAACCTGATGTAGTAGAGTTAATGAGTTTGATAGAGTTAGATGAAGTATAGAGTGGTAGACCATTATAGCCAGTAAGTGGAGTACCGGTAATATCGCCACTGATCCAGGTAGAGCCGGAGTCTGTAGAGTAACTATAGCCCCAAGTATTAGTACTATCATCAAAGTTAGACAAAGAGGCTTTATTGGTGGTAATGCTACTGAACTTATTAGTAGTATCTACTCCATCTTTTCTGAGTTCTGTAGATGTATTAGTACTACTACCTACTGTACTACTGAGAGTATAGCCTGCTATACTATTACTATTAGCTGTGACTGTAATGTTATTACTATCCTTATAGTCTCCTGGAGTGAGATTAGCGATAGTGAGATCTCCACTTACTGTAACTGAAATGCTAGGGTTGAGAGTGAAGGATACGCCGACGTTGCTTTCATATGATTCGGCGGAGGCGTTATCAAACACATTGTTGCTGACAATAAATAATAACGATATGGTGATGATTGTTAACATTATGATTCTTAATATTATCTTCATTTTCTACCTCACTTAAATTTGCCTTTTATCCCCCTAACGGTACCGTTTAAGTATGAAAGGCGTACATATAAAAACGGCACCGTTAGGTGCAAATTGTTCGACATGAGTGCCAGATCGTCAGACCTAAACAGACATTCGGACCCTAAACGGTGCCGTTATTATCTGCTTAAATCTAACTTATGATATAAAATATTCCTGGCACATTCTATATCATGTCAAACAATTTGCACTTTTATTGTACCATGCTTAAAAACAAAATGGAAGAGTTTTATTTCCGAGCTATTTCCAGAAGGCGCGGCCGGGGAGGCGGACATCGAGATATTGGTAGTCGGTGATGCCCTGCCCCGCGAGGTAGCGGATGAGACGATCGGCGTCTTCGGCAGTGACGGCGGAGTCGCGATCGATGGTAGTTTTGACAAAGCCGGGGTGGCCCTCTAGGTAAAAGTCTACTTCGCGGATGGAGCCAGTGGGGATGACGGCTTTAGTAGGAGTATAGCCGAGGTCCTTGAAATCACGTTCTAGTTTGCCGATATAGGATTCCATGCGACTGGTGATTTTGCCTTCGGCGGCGGAGGAATCTTCATCAATCAATTCGATAGTGGGGTGATATTCTGGGGCTGGCTCAGCAGTGGGGCTGATGATGGTCGGTTCGTTGTCTTTTAGAAAATAGACGGCGAGAAAAACTAGAATGCCAATTAAAACTAGGAAGCCAAGGATGGTGAAAATAACGCGACGAGCAGCTTTTTTCTTATCTTTTTTGCGGGCAGCGGCACGCTCGTTTCTGGTTTCAAGTCGTTCCCTTTTTTCGCCGATGGTGCGGCCGGAAACAATCCTGGATTTATTTTTGCCCAACTTGAGTTTCCTCCAAAATTATCTCAGCCAAACGTTTGGCAGCATCAGCGCGAGCTTCTTCGTGGAAATTTTCAGCCATTTCGGTGCGAAGTTTGGGGGAGCGGACGAGATGGCGAATTTCGTCAAGCAAAATAGTTGGATCTTCTACCATTTTGAGGTCGTTGACTACGGCGACAGCTTTGGCCTTGGCTAGACGGTCGGCATTTTTAGCCTGATGACCACCGGGGAGGCGAGCAAAAGGCACTAAAATCGTGGCCTTTTTCAGGCTGGCTAGTTCAGCGATAGTGGTGGCACCTGCGCGCGAGACGACTACGTCAGCGGCGCCCATCAATTCATCCATCGTGGTGTTAAACTCCCACATCCTAAAATCTGATTCAAGTGAAGCCTTGTCCCAATTTTCATACTTTTTTAAATCCATCATATTCTCGTAATGTTTACGACCGGCGACAAGGCCAACGGAAGTAAACTTAAGAAGCTCCGGCAAAATAGCCCGGGTAGCTTCGTTGAGGTTTTCCGAACCTTGAGAACCACCGGTAATCACAACGAGAGGTTTATCCGGGTTGAAGGAAAAGGCTTTTTTTAAGGAAGCCTGCTTGGTCTCGCTGACGGGTTTGAACTCGGCGCCAACTGGAATGCCAGTCCAAACGTAGTTAGGGTGAGTTTCTTGCCACTCCTCGGGGATGGGCATGCCAAAAGCGACTTTTTTAGCTTTTTTCATGAGCAAGCGATTAGCAAGGCCAGCAACGGTATCGGATTCGTGAATGATGTAAGGGATTTTGAAAAGTTTAGCAACTAAACCGACCGGCAAACAAACGTAACCACCTTTTAAGAAAATCACGTTTGGGCGGGTGGACTTTTTGATAAGACGGATGAGAGCAGTAATTAGCCCGGCGAGAAAACCAAAAAAGCCAAGGATGTTACCGGTGATTAATTCCCTGATGGTAATACCAAGATGAACAAAATAATCCTTGAAATGCCAATTGGCGTAGCGATGGAATTTGCCAGCCGGAATGCGCCGGACGCGAATGTAAGTGGTTTTACGCTCCCGCGCGGCTTCACCCCAAGCAACACCCAGCTCGGTGGTGAGCTTGGTAACGTTTTTGTAGTATTTAAAATCCGTCCAAAATTCAATTTCAGCACGGGGTTTTTTGTCAATAATTTCACGGACTACGGCGACGGCTGGTGTAATGTGTCCCCCCGAGCCGCCCCCGACTATTAATATCTTCATTTTTGATTACCTCTCTACTAGTATAACACGAAATTTGCAAAACTAATCCGATTGCGAAGCTTAAGAATATCATACTGGTGCCGCCATAAGAGAGGAGTGGCAAAGTAATACCGGTAACGGGGACTAGGCCGGTCATGGCCATGATGTTTACCACCACCTGAGCGAGCATCCATGAAAACACCCCAACCGTATAAAGGCGCTCTTCGGTGTCGGCAGTATGGTCGGCGACTTTGAGCATACGAAGCAGTATTACGGCAAAAACCGCAATCACAGTAAAGAGCCCGATAAAACCAAAGGTTTCACCCATGATAGCAAAAACAGAGTCGTTGATGGACTCCGGCAAATAGCCGGTGGCCTGAACGGAGTTGCCAATGCCCACACCAGTCATCCCACCAGTACCGATGGCGAGCATGGCGTTGTCAATGTGGTAGGTGGAATCGGAGCTTTCTTGGCCGGTTAAGGTGTCTAACCAGGCGTTGACGCGTTCCATCCGGTGGCTGGAGATGGCGACAGAACCAACAGCGACGGCTATGACAATGGCTAGCATTAATAGATACTGTTTGGCGGGGACCCCGGCAACTAGTAGCATACCAAAAATGATGGCAATGAGCGCCACGCCGGTGCCAAGGTCGCCCTGAGCGACGACAACTAGAAGCAGAGATAACCCACAAACAACTAGTAGTGGCAGCCAAAATTCTCGCCATTTGCCAATTACGCCTTCTTCCTTTTTGCGAGCAAGATAATCAGCGAGGTAGATAACGAGGGCAAGTTTTAGAAATTCGGCCGGCTGGATGCTAGTAAAACCAAGATTAAACCAGCGACATTCGCCAAGCTCGCATTTAGCGAGTGGCGAGCCGATAAGTGATAAAACCCAAAGCAGGGCCGATAAAACAAGCGCGATAATCATCATGGGTTTGGCGGCTTTTTTAATGTATTTGTACGGAATCCATTTAAACGCAGCAAAAAAGGCTAGGAGCGATAAACCAACAGAACGTAGCTGACCGAGGAAAAAATAGTTGGGGTCGTAATCTGTACCATAGGTGCTATTTAAGACGTTGGCGCGCATCGGGCCGATGGCGTAAATGATAATTAGGCCCAGCGCCATCAGACCCAATGTAGCAAACAAAATTACCAAATCAGACTTATGCTTGCGGTTCTTCATAGGGTTACCTCCCGACGGGTCCTGTCCTCGCATTTTCCCCAAGTTCGGCTACCCGTCGGTATTAAACTCATATAGCTCCCCCGGTGGCGGCGATGAAGATGCCGAGGATAGCGCAGACGCCGGCAATAATCCAAAAACGCATCACGATTTTGGCTTCACCCCAACCCTTTGCCTCCAAATGATGGTGGAGCGGAGCGGAAATGAAGATTTTTTTGCCGAAGAATTTTTTGCTAGCAAGTTGAAGTAGCGAAGAACCGGCTTCAACCACAAATGGCAAGCCTATAATGGGGAGGAGCAAGAATGAGTTGGTCATCATGGCGACAACGCCGAGCCCGGCGCCAAGTGCGAAGGAGCCGGTGTCCCCCATCATAAACCGAGCGGGCGGGACGTTGAACCAAACATAGGAAAGAAGCCAGCCAACGACAGTAAGACAAAAACCGAATAATAACATTTGGCCTTGGAATAGGGCGATGATACCAAAAGCACCGTACGCCATCATGGCAAGACCACCGGAAAGACCGTCTAACCCATCAGAAATATTAACGGCGTTGCTGGTAGCGACGACAGCAAAAGCAAAAACCAATATCATGCCAATAATACCAATTTGGAGGTCGCCAACGAATGGGATAAGAATGGAGGTCCAGCCAAGTTTGACAGCAAAATACCAGCCGAGCACTAGTCCAACTACTGTAATTAAGAAGAATTTCACTGGGCCGCGGAGGCCTGCTGCTCCCCTGCCGGAGCCGAAAATATTAATACAGTCATCGATGACACCCACTAAGGCGCCGCCAAGGAAGCCAACGAGAGGTAGCCAAGTTTGGCCGCGGTCTAGATTAAAAAGCCAGGTCACAGCCGTCACGGCGATTACGCCAACGAGACCAGCCATGGTTGGGAATTCACGCTTGAATTTATGGGCGTGTAGTTTAGTCATGACAGGAAGCGCCTTGCCGTCGACGGTGGTTTTTTTCTGTTTTTTCCAGAATTTATATTTATAGGCAAAATGGGTATAAAATGGCGTCAAAACCATCGAAAAGAGGAAGCCGGCAAGGGCGAGGAGTAAGCCATAAAAGATTTCATCGTTTAAATTCATAGTTTAATTCCCTGGTTTTAGTTTTAAATAATCGATAAGGTAATTTTCTAAATCATCGAAGAGGTTGCTGGCGATACCGCCGTCTAGATAATGACCCTCTCCCCACATTTTAACCATTATTACGTATTTTGGCAAGTCGTTTGTGGGGCCAACGAAGCCAATATAAGTACCAACGGTTTCGCTCATGGTATCGTCATAGGCGCCGTCCTTAATGACCTGGGCGGTACCGGATTTACCCCCGATAGCGTAGCCGGCGCGATCGATGCCGGCGCGCGCTTTGTAGCTACGGTTGTTGATGAACATATCGCGCATGGTGGCGGAGGTTTCGTCAGAGAGGATTTTGTCGCTGATTCTCTCGACGGGTGATGTAGAATCTAGCGGCACAATCTCGCCATTCTCATAATATCCTTTCACGACGGTGGGGGTATGCCAAGTGCCACCATTGATGACTGAGGAGTACGCGGTGGCGGTTTGAATCATGGTTAAACCAAGGTTCTGGCCGAAAGTCATATTGGCGTAAACCGAATCACGTCCCCAACCCTCGTTCGGGTCAGGAATATAGCCTTCAGCTTCAATTAATTCGATGCCGGTGGCTTGGCCTAGGCGGAATTTGTTATGGTAATAATCATAGAGTCGCTCACGACCTTGCTGGGTGATGCTATTTGGGTTATCACCAAGGAGTTTAAGCGCCTGAATCGAGCCGGTATTAAGCGACCAATAAAGAGCAGTTTTCATATTAATTACGCCGTAAATACTAGCACGCTGCTCGGCGTTTTGGATTTTCCAGCCGTCAACAATTTCGTAACCTTGGTTGAAATAGGTGGTGTCGGCAGTCATTTTACCTTCGTTGATAGCTGCGGAAAAGGCAAAACTTTTACAAACGGAGGCTGGTTCGTATGGAACCTCGGTGACTTGGTTGATATAGGCAGAAGCGTCCTCTACTTTACCGTAATCTGCTGGGTTGTAACCAGGAAGGCTAGCCATGGTGATGACTTCGCCGGTGTTGGGGTCCATGATGAGAGCGGCGGCGTGAGTGGCGGGAGTCCCATCGATATGTTTTTGGAGGAGTTCTTCGGTGCCACGTTCTAGGCCGCGGTCGATAGATAGCACAATGTTTTTGCCGTCTTCGGCAGGGATTTTGATGTTATCGTTGCCAATCGAGAGGGCGACTTTATTAAAATCGGCAGTGGATTTTAAAAGACCATCTTTGCCGGCTAACTGTTCATTCAATGAGCCTTCAACGCCGTACTGACCCAAGCCATCAGCGTTAACGAAACCAAGCATCGTTGCGCCGAGTTCCCCTTCAGGGTAAACGCGCTGATTCCCTTTTTTGAACCAAACGGAGCTAAGATTTTCTGCGGCGAGTTTTTCGATATTGTTTCGGGGAACGTTTTTCGCGACAATCGAATAGCGGAGACCTTCTTGATTAAAAATTTCATCCAGGTTGACGACAAGATAGTCTTTGACGTTTTCCTCGAGCGCCTTTTTGACGGCTGCTTTGTCGACGGCAGCTGGGTCAATGATGATTTGATACATGGTTTGGTTTAAAACTACAGCGACCGGGTCGCCTTTATCGACCATGTAAATTTCGCCACGCTTGGCAGAAATGGTTTCGAGGATGGTGTGCTGTTCATCGGCTTTAGCAACCCAATGGTCGTGCTCGATAATTTGGATAAAAAATAGCCGCACGGCAATAATTGCCAATGCGACCAGTACGATATTTTTTAAAATTTTAGTCCGTAGCATAGCCAGTTACCGTTGCGTCTTCCATGGCGGCCGCGACGGTACTGTTTTTCGCAGCAGCGACAGAGTTTAAGCGTGCTTTCTCAACCGCGAGATCTTCTTTTTTCGCGGTCATTTCAGTAATTTCAGATTCAACCGAGGAAATTTCGTAATCAAAACTGGTAGCTTTGGTACCTTCTGCAACATAAATTAAACCAAAAACTAGAGTTAACATACTGACAATAACAATTTGTGAAATTCCACCTAGACTTCTTTTGGTGTGTCGGACGGTATTGCGGCCTCTGACGAAACTGCTCGATGGCGCACGACGGGTAACGTAAGTTTGTTGCATTTTGGTTTTTTCCTCGCTGATGTTTATTTTTGATATTGATATTTGGTTTTTGTTTCTCGATCTTAGACCGGGAAGCTTTTGTAAACAGAGCTATAAGTGATTTGCAAAAGCTTGCTCCCGGGAAGGTCATACATGTTTTCACTCTCCTAGTGAAACTCTATTTTGGCGGACCACACTCTGGCCCATGTCTCCCCTTTGGTCTGGGCGGGCTTGCCCCGCCCAGGGTTTAGCGGAAGTTTACCTTAACGGTTTGTTTGCGAGATTTGTTCGCAATCACGATTTGTTTTGGCATATTGCCTCCTTTTTGTGTTATTTTTTTGTTTTATCAAATCCGCTTTCGGCTCAATCGCAGTTTAGCGCTTCTAGCCCGCGGGTTGATAACTAACTCCACTTGTTCCGCAGTGATAGGCTTTTTGTTGATGATTTCAAGTGGCGATTCCTCGCCGAGACTGGTCTCTTCTTTTAAGAAATCTTTCACAAGCCGATCTTCTAGACTATGGAAGGTGATAAATCCGACACGACCATTTTTGTTTAGTAGTTTCGGGATGAGGGGTAAAGCTTGCTCGATTTGGGTCAGCTCGTCGTTAACTACTATCCGAATCGCTTGGAAGACCTTGGTGGCAGGGTGGAGTTTAGAATACCGTGATTTTGATTTAATCAAATCGGCTAATTCTTTGGTGGTGTTAATCGGGCGGTGATGCACTATTTCACGGGCTAACATTTTGGCCCTGCCTACCGGTTCCTCACCGTAGGTGGCGAAAATGCGCGCTAGTTCGCGCTCACTATATTTATTAACTATGTCGGCCGCCGTCAATTTTTGCGTCCTATCCATCCGCATATCCAGCGGGGCGTCTGTTCGAAACGAAAAACCCCGTTCTTCCCTGTCTAGTTGCGGTGAAGAAACTCCAAAATCGGCCAGTATCATATCAAAAGTCTGTCCACACTCGAAAAGCTGTAACATAGCGTTATAAAAATCCGTGTTGATGATTTTGGTTTCTGGCGGGAACTCCTGCCTTAAATACTGCGCAGCGAATTCGTCGCGATCAACCAAAACGGCGGCTTTATAATTCTGTGTTACATCCAAAATTTCGCTAGCGTGACCTCCAAAGCCGGCGGTGAGATCTAAATAAGATTCGTTTGGCTTAGGGTTTAGTCCTGCTAGGACTTCTGACAATAATACAGGGATATGTGGTTTCTCCATATCTATATTATACAACGTTTGAGACCGTTCAACTAGAAACTTCAGCGGGTTTGTTTCTGCTTTAATTTTTGTTTGATAACACAATTAATCTACTACGATCGTCGGCTCGCGCTAGACGTGCCATATTAGATCATAGCCGTTGAGAGACTTATTGTGTTTGGTTTTTGACCATATAGAGTTTTATTGGGAGGTGTGTTTTGAGGAAAGTGCTCACGATTGTTTTGTCGCATCTCGCTTAGGGTAATGCGCGCGAAGCTCCTAGATGATCGGCCTCAAACTTTTTTAATGTGCTGTTTTTTGTTAGCGTTTTTATTTGTTATTCGCTTGTTTTTAGTTTAGTATATTTTTTACAAAAACGCAAGAGCTTTTTTCAAGTTTTTTTAAGATTTTAGTTTTACCCAACTGTGGAAAACTTCCCTGTTAATTTCCCGAACATTTGCGCAGCAAAAACCGAACACTTGGATTTTACTGGGGTACTAAAAACCGAACATGGGGGGCTTGATTTTTCTTATGCTTTGTGGTATAATAAGGTTATAGATGCTGTTTTTCTCTAGAAGAAAGGAAGGTACAAAAAATGGCAACTAGTACATATGCAGAAGTATGGAGACGTTACGAGAGACTGAGGATGGATTACAATTCCCTGGCTGAGGCAGCTTGTGACGACGGGTCTACACTGGCACAGTTTGCCGGTTCGGCTAGACTCTCTAAGATGGTAGAGAAAATCGATAAGCTGTTTGATGATTGTTCCCTGCTGACAAACGAGGACGATCGCCGCGGAGTTCAGTCTGCGGTGCTTCCGTTTCTCTACAATGTAGAGCAAACACTCTCAGACGCATATCTGTTCGAATGCGACGATGCGGCACCTCTCGAGGATTATAATAATCCAACATTTACCCCAATTACGATGTCCATATAACCTTTGCTAGGCCGGCAAGATTTGCCGGCTTTTTCTTGATTTTTTGTTGATTATATGATATAAATAACAGATACGTTATTGGTTGAAACAAAGGAGGGTGAAAGATGGCAACCAGTCGTACCTTTGAAGTGTTATGGGGAAAGCTAGAAAACGAGAAAACGGCTTTCGAATCTTTGAAATCAAAGATTTCAGAGGGCAAAATTTCAACAGACGAGGAGCTGAAAAGATTAACTATCATCAAAAAGAACCTGGAGGAAATAACCGCAAAGGCTCAGGACAGGCTAAGAGATCCTTGGGAAGAAGAAATGATGATTAAGTCGGTTGATGAGTTGATAAAAGCAGTTGATAAACTGATTTAGGCTGTTTTTCTGTTATCTGGGCTATTCCCTGCTGCCGGTCAATTATTGGCCGGTTTTTCTTGGTTTTGTGTTATAATGGGGGAAAATAAGTGAGGTAAATATGGAAAAAACTGATTTTGACGTATTCTTGTGGGCAAACGAAATTGACGAAGTGAAGAATAATGTGTCAGCAGAGCTGTTTTTGTTTAACAAAAACTATACGCCGTTTAAAATTAAGTATTCTGATAAGCTGACAGGGGCGGTGAAAGCGATGTTTATGAACGAGGCGGTATCGTATATCACCAAGGAGGCTGATAAGGGACTGGAGTGTCGTGAATATGAACGGGCCGATGGCGAAGAGAAGGTGATTTATCGGACTACTCTAGATAAAGTGGGGCGGGCGGAAACTTTGATTCATTTGATTGAAAATGAATACAAAGATATCGATTATTTTTCCGAGAATGAGTACGATTTTAAGAAGGTAAAAGGGATTATTGCGAAGTTCACCTATCCGGGCGAAGACGGGATGAAGACTTTTTACATTGCGAAACTCTTGCCGGCGTCGTCAGCCCTCAAGGGGACGTCGTCCTGGGAGATTAACGGTGAGTCGTTTGAGCCGTTCTCGGCAGAAATCGCCTTGAAGATGCCAGACGACAACCAAGTGGCGATTATTGATGGCAATATTGTGGTGTTCAACCAGGCGAAATTTGAGAATTTGTTCCAATATGACTATAAATCACAGGTGATTGCTGAAGCAAAGGCAAAAGAATTGACCGAGAAGTACAAACTATCGTTTGCGGAGGGGTTGACGCTGGATGCCCTGCTCGCGGACAAGAAACCGATTTTGAAAAAAGTTCAGGCGATGGATATCGCCGAAGAGATGCCGCAGGATAAGCTACTAGATTATGCGGACGAGATGCAACTGGAGCTGATGACTGATGATGATGGTTCGATTATCATCATGGACGACAAAGATTTGACGATGTTTGTGAATCTCCTAAATGAGGATTATTATATTTCGCCGGTGAATGGCAAACGATACGAAATTAAGTCCAAGAAACTGCTCGGCGAGCCGGATGGTGAGCCACCAAGGGGTTAAATCTCAAAATATGAATTGTCGACGAAGTTAGATTCGCCGAGAGTGGTGAAGGTTTTTTCGAGGTCGGCTTTAGCTTCGACAACGGAGTCGCCAGGGGCGAGATCGGATTCGATTTTGGCGTAGTAGCCGGGTTTATTTTCAATTTTATCAATAAAGATGTAGTTCCCCTCTCCCATTTTGAGGTGTTCGCGGCGGCGGGAGATTTCGGCTACTGGTTTAAAACCAAGCTGCAAAATAATGTTGACCATTTTTTCGTAATCTTTGACTGCGGTTTCTTCGGCGATATCAACACCGGAATCTTCGATGTGGCGCTTCAAGATGAAACTGTACTTGGCGGGTTTGTCGGCCGCTTTAATTTCGGTGCGCATGATGAGACGCGGAAAATTGGCGTGGGGCCGGTAGTTGCGTGGTACGTACACGCGGTCGTGCTGCCAGTAGGTATCAGAAAATTTAAAATCAATATCGGTGAGTTTTTTCTTAAACTCGTCTTTGGTTTTTAGCTTGCATTTGGTGATAGCTTTTCTCATAGGATTATTATACCATATTTGGGGTGAAAATCCAAGTGGCTAGGGGTTGACCAAGCAGCGTACGGTGAACCCGCCGTACTTGTTGCTGTAGTTCGCAGGGTTGACGCCCGAAGTATCCATGAACATGCGGTACGCGTTCTGCGCGCTATTCGCGGTACGAGACCTGTAGTAGCCGTGGGAGCCTAAATTGCCGGCGCCGCCAGTGAAGTAGCCGCCGCTAAGGAGGAAACCCGGAGTATTAGTAACTTGGCCTACGGTGGGAGTGTTTTCCTTGGTGGTAGTTGGGTTTGCTACTAGCATCTCAGCAGCAGAGGGGTATTGGTTATAGAGGGCTTGGAATTGGGGTGTGGTAGGCAGAGTCCAACCGGCTGGACAGATACTGTTATTGACGTTCTGTCCTTGTGAGGCGATATAGGTAGTACCAGTACCAGCCGTGGCAGTGTACCAGTTATAGTAACAGGATTCCCAATCAGATGCAGTACCATCACCAGTACAGTAATATTCAGTGCTGTTGTTCTGATACTCTACACCATCAATGGTGTAGGCATGGAATTTACCATCTGGGAGTTTGTTATTGAGTACATAATTACTACCTACATCAGAGTTGGTTGGGGTGAGGGTGAGAGTTGAGGTGCTGCGGCCGAGTTTTAAGTTCTGGAGCATCCAACAGTTGCCGTCCTTTAGCTTGGCCACGCGATAGGTTTGGTTGTCACGGGTGTCGGTAAGTTCGTAGACCATACCGGTAGTGAGAGAAGCTGGGCAGGAGCCGACTTCTTGCATGGTAGTAGCATCGGCGATACTCTTGGTGGATGGAGCGGCGGCGGTACTCGGATGAACCATAGTATATTTGACTTTACCAACATAAGTACCGGCAGGCTGGACTTCGCTGATGTAGACTTGGTATTTGGTTTGCGCTTGAGCGCCAGTGGAGGTGGGACTGGTGGTGGCGGATTCGTATTTAGCGATTTGGGTGTAAGTTTGTGGTACTACATGATAGTTGTTGAAGTTATTCATGATGGTAGGGTTGTTACCGGATACGGGGTGAATTTTCAAGGCCCACCAGGAGGCGGCTGTGCCGCTAGTGCCGGTATTGA
>JAFRKK010000013.1 GCA_017431745.1 Candidatus Saccharimonadota bacterium | reverse complement strand
GATCAAACTCTCCATTAAAGTTGAATTTGAAAACTCAACATAAATTAAAAACTGACGATGATTAATTGCACAACTAAATTGTTAAACTATTTCTAAAGACTAGTAAAATAAGTACTCGCAGCTTTAGACTGTCCCCATTTTATCAAAAGCTGCGAGCAATGTCAATGGTTTTTCAGGACTTTTTGTTAGTTTTTTTGTGATTTGGGATAAAAAGCCAAATCGCAGTTATTACACCTATGGCAAAGATTGCACCTAGCCACCATGGAAGCTCAATGGAGCGCTCTTCCCCAGTGGGAGAGCCGGTATTTGGCGTTTTAGCTGAAAATCTGGATTTGATACTGCTGGCAAGTTCAGAGCCTACACTGAGTGTATTGGTGTTATTGATGGAAATCTCGCCATTTGTCGCCTGATTGGTGTTTGTAGTGTTATCAGTGGAGGGGTCGTTCCCTTCGGCACTGGAATCATCGGTGTTATTAGCAGCATCATCACCAGAATTCTCATCATCTTCAGCGTTATGACTAGTTGCATTATAGCCAGAGGTGTAGCCATTATTGTAACCATTATTGTAACCATTGTCATACCCCGTATGATAGCCGGTATCTTGGCCTTCCGCGTAGCCATCGTTTAGACCATCATTATAGCCGTCGGTGTATCCTTCATCGCGACCGAGCATGCGTCCGTACTCATAGCCTTCGATTCGGCCTTGATTTAAACCGCTGTTGTACCCCTCACTGTAACCGTCTTCGTGGCCGTTATTGTACCCCTCGGTGCGCCCCGTTTCAATCCCGTCGATGAAACCCGAATCGTAGCCATCATTCTCGCCATTAATATACCCGTCCTCAAACCCAGCGGTATAGCCAGCGTTTTGGCCATCTGCTAGCCCATCCCTGTAGCCGTCTGCGTAGCCTTCTTCGTAAGTGGGCTTGTTGACCAAGAGCGCCTGCGCTATATCTTTGGTATATTGCATTTTACAGAGTTCGCCACCTTGGTGACAACCAGAAAAATCAATCCAGTTTCTATGGATGCGTCCGTTTTCGTCTTCGAAGTCAATGAAAATCCATCGCCGGTATTTGGGATCAAACGAAACTTCCTCAATCTCGAGGGTGCCTTTTTGGTTGGCCGGTAGTAGACTTTCCTCGCCTTCAGATTTAGTCCCAAAGTAAAGCGTTTTAAACCCCGGTTCATCAAGTGATCCCGCAGAATAGCCAGTTTCGGATTGATAAATATGGATTCTGTGAATAGTGTGAGTGTAAAAGGCTGGATCAAAATATTTCCGTAAAACGTTCCCGTAATCTGTTCTGACTGGGCTAGTATATTTTTCGTAAGAGTTTTCGGGGTTAAAGTAGTACTCGATAGTGGTTTTGCCGTTACTGGGATTAGAATCTAGCGACAGAATATGGAATTGAGCATCCTCGAAAGTTACAACTCTATTATAAATTGGGGCTTCGGCGTACCGATCAATAGTGTAGCGCTGGGCGCAATTTTCGGGCCAAGTCTCATAAGGACAAACCTCGTCAATGATAGGCTGAATTTCGCTTTCGACCGACATCATTTCGTCAAATGACCAGGGGCCTTCAAAAGAATATGTGTTTTCTGCCCAAACTGACGCAGGGGCCAAGCCACTAGCGAGCAAGGTTAAAGTTGATAGAATGAGGGGCGTTTTCTTTGCCATAAAACTCCTTTCAATCGCGCGTCTGGTGTTACAAAACACGCGATTATTATTAATTTTGCCGGAGTATAGGCATATTTCAGAGAAAATTACAACCCCCCACTAAATTTTTAACGAGCTTAAGTGGTATCACCTCTGGAGTTTTAGCTAAAACGCCTAGGCTTAAATTCCTTGAACTTTTCTTTTAAGAAAGAAAAGTTCAGCAAAAGAAAACAAGTTCTAAATTAAAACTGGAAGTGAATTCCAGTTTTAATTTCGTTTTTAACTGTTTTTAGTATCACTATCAGGCTCAGGTAAGACTATACCGATAGAAGCTACGGTATCGCCGTCGGACATTTTCATGATGCGAACGCCCTGAGTAGCGCGGCCGAGAGTCGGAATTTCTTTCATTGCGACACGGATAGCTTGGCCTTTTGTCGACATCATAATGACTTCCTTAGCTAATGGATCTAAGGTGTGCACCGCAACGATTGGACCGGTTTTAGCGGTAATAGCGGCAACTTTGATACCGACACCACCACGCTTATGAGGCGGGAAGTTGGAAACTAAACAAGCCTTGCCGTAACCGTTAGCTGAAACTACGATAAGTTTTTGGTTAGGGTCTGTAATGACATCCATGCCAACGATTTCGTCTTTTGGACGGAGACGCATACCACGAACGCCTCTGGCGGCGCGGCCCATAGCGCGAACTTCTGTTTCATTGAATCTGGTGGCTTGGCCAGCAGAAGTGCTGATAACGATATCGTGGTCACCGGTGGTCTCTTTGACCCAGCGAAGTTCATCGCCTGCGTCGAGCTTAATGGCAATAAGACCGTTGCTTCTGACATTGAAGAAATCTTTGATGGCAGATTTTTTGATGGTACCTTTTTTAGTAGCCATAAAGAGATAGCCGTCTGCGCCCGCATCACCCTGTTTGATGATAGCGGTGATTTTTTCCTCGGGATGCATGTTAAGCAGGTTGACAGCAGCCGTACCCTTAGCGGCCAGAGAAGCCTGTGGAACTTCGTAAGCTTTCAAACGGAATAATCTTCCCTGGTTAGTGAAGAATAACAGATAATCATGTGAATTGGCAGTAAGAATCTGAGCAATAACATCCTCTTCCTTAGTGGTCATACCGCGTTTACCCTTACCGCCTCTGTTTTGTTTGCGGAAATCAGTCTGCGGGACGCGTTTCATATAATTTTCAGAGGTGAGTAAGATAACGCTTTCTTCCTCAGGGATGAGTTCTTCTTCGGAGAATTTACCAACTTCGTGATTGATAATCTTAGAGCGGCGTTCATCACCGTATTTTTCCTTGAGAGCGAGAAGTTCTTCCTTGATAACGCGGAGAATTTCTTTCTCGTCAGCGAGAATAGCTTCTAGCTTTTTGATTAGTTCATGAAGCTGTTTCAACTCGTCTTCAATCTTATCACGTTCTAGCCCCTGGAGACGACGTAGTTGCATTTGTAAGATAGCGTTGGCCTGAATCTCAGAGAGGCCAAACTTCTTCATGAGCTGTTTGTCGGCGTCATCATAGGAGGCGCGAATAGTAGCGATAACCTCGTCGATGTTGTCGAGAGCAATTTTCAAACCTTCGAGGATATGGGCACGCTCTTTGGCTTTTTTCAATTCAAACTCAGTACGGCGCCTAGTGACTACCTGGCGATGTTTGATGAATTCAGCTAGGATTTCCTTGAGTCCGAGGATGCGAGGCTGAACGCCATCGACTAGGGCTAGCATATTGTAGTGAAAAGCAGTCTGGAGACCAGTCATTTTATAGAGTTGGTTGAGAATTTTCTTCGGGAAAGCGTCTTTTTTGAGTTCTACTACGATACGGATTTTGCCGCGAGCTGATTCGTCACGAGCATCAGCGATGTGGTCTAGCTTTTTGGCGAGGACAAGTTCGCGAACTTTCTCGATGAAGCCTTCCTTGCTCATACCGTAAGGTACCTCTGTAATTACGATGTTATAGCGACCATTTTTACGTTCTTCGATATTAGTAACAGCGCGAATGACTACAGAGCCTTTACCGGTGGCATAAGCCTGTTTCATTGGTGCCCCGCCATAAACTTCAGCACCAGTTGGAAAATCTGGGCCTTTGACGTGCTTCATTAATTCATCAAGGGTGATATCCGGGTTGTCAATCTGAGCGACAGTAGCATCAACTAATTCTCCAAGATTGTGCGGGGGAATGTTAGTGGCCATGCCGACAGCAATACCCATCTGACCGTTCAAGAGGATGTTAGGGAGGGCGGCTGGTAGAACTACTGGTTCCTGCTCGGTGCCATCAAAGTTATCACGAAAATCTACGGTATCCTTCTCGATATCAGTTAGAAGCTCGGCGCCAACCTTGTCCATGCGAGCCTCAGTGTAACGATAAGCAGCTGGCTCATCACCATCCATGGAACCGAAGTTACCTTGACCCTCGATAAGAGTGTAGCGCATTTTCCAAGGCTGGGCGAGGTTGACCATCGCCATGTAAATAGAGGAGTCACCATGAGGGTGGTATTTACCCATGACATCACCGACGATACGAGCGGATTTTACTGTGGCATGAGGAGCCTTCCAACCATTTTTGTTCATGGTGTAGAGGATGCGGCGGTTAACAGGCTTCAAGCCATCACGAACGTCAGGGAGGGCGCGGTCAACAATGACGGACATGGAGTAACGGAGGAAGTAGTCCTCCATGGTATTCTCGACTGGTTTAATCTCTAAACCATCTTTATAGCCCTCGGATGCATCCTTCTCGGACACGCTCAAGGGCGCTCGCCCAAGCTTACGGTCCTCGGAGGACGCATCCATCGGGCTTTCTGCTTGTTTGTTGTTAGTGTCGTCTTTCATAGTTCCTCCTTAGAAGTCCAGATCATCAAGGTTAACAGATGCGGCGCCAGCTTGGATGAAGTTTTTACGGAGTTCGACCTGATCTCCCATTAGCTTCGTGAACACAGCGTCAGCTTTTTCGGCATCATCAACGTGGACTTTAACCAAAATGCGGTTCTCTGGGTCCATAGTAGTTTCCCAGAGTTGCTTAGCATCCATTTCGCCAAGCCCCTTAAAGCGCTGCTGGGCGGTGTAGCCGGCTTGTTTGAATCTCTCCTGAGATTCGTCGATTTTGGTGCCGGCTTTTTTGCGTTCTTCAATCTTTTCGGTGAGTTTGTTCTCGAGGGCAATTTCGTCATATACATAGTCAATTTTACGAGTGTTACCGGTACCTTTAATGAGGCCAAATAGCGGTGGTTTGGCCAAATAAACGTGGCCGTCCTCGATAACTTGTGGCATATAGCGGAAGAAGAAAGTCATCAGAAGAGTCGCGATATGAAGACCGTCGACATCGGCATCGGTCATGAAAATGATTTTGTCGTATCTGAGGCCATCGATGTTGAACTGATCGCCAATGCCGACGCCAAGCCCCTTAATCAGGGAAACGAGTTCTTGATTGGCAAGCATTTTATCTAGTCTGGCGCGTTCGGTGTTGAGGACTTTGCCGCGTAGAGGCAAGATAGCTTGAATCTGAGGATTGCGGCCTTCCTTGGCGGAACCGGCAGCAGAGTTACCCTCGACGATAAATAATTCGCAATCTTCCCTGTTTCTAGAGGAACAGTCGGCTAGTTTAGACGGAAGATTGAGGCCTTCGAAAGCACCTTTCCGGATAACATTATCACGGGCGGCACGAGCGGCTTTACGAGCCCGAGCAGCGAGAGTGGCTTTACCGATAATTTTCTTAGCGATGGCCGGGTTTTCTTCGAGATAGTAGCCGAAATATTCGGTCATGACTTTATCGACATAACCACGAACTTCGGGGTTACCAAGCTTATTTTTGGTTTGGCCTTCAAACTGTGGGTCAGGAAGTTTAACTAGAACAACAGCGGTAAGACCTTCTTTGATGTCATCGCCGGTGAGGTTGTCTTCCTTTTCTTTGAGGAGGCCGTTTTTGCGAGCATAGTCATTGACAGTACGGGTGAGACCAGTGCGGAAGCCGACCACGTGCATGCCACCATCTGGGGTCAAGACGTTGTTGGCGAAAGGCTTCATGGTTTCGGCGAAGCTATCATTGTACTGAAGGGCGATTTCAACCATTGAATCATTGACCTGTTTTTCGACGTAGAAAATGTCATCAGAGAGGAGTTCTTTGCCTTGGTTTAAACGTTTGACGTAGCTTTTGATGCCTCCTTCGAAATAGAAAGATTCGTGGGCACCGGTGCGTTCATCAGTAACGGTAATTAAGACTCCTTTAGTGAGGTAAGCTTGGTGGCGAGCGTAATTAGAGATCCAGTTATAGTCAAAAGTGGTAGTTTCCTTAAAAATAGCCGGGTCTGGGTAAAAAGTAATTGAGGTACCGGATGGACGAGGACTACCCTTAGTAACCTGTAGTTCAGTGGTAGGTTTACCGGTGTCAAATTCGATGTGATGAGTTTTACCATCACGATAAACTTCAGCAATCATACCAGTAGAAAGCGCGTTCACAACAGATGAACCGACGCCGTGAAGACCAGACGATACCTTATAACCACCGTCACCAAATTTACCACCAGCATGAAGAACGGTAAGGACTGTTTCAAGAGTGGATTTTTTAGTTTTAGGATGAATATCTACAGGGATACCACGACCATTGTCATCAATACGGACGCCGCCGTCTTTTAAAATAGTAATGTCGATTCTATTAGCAAAACCGGCGATAGCTTCGTCGATGGAGTTGTCGGCGATTTCCTTGATTAGGTGATGCAAACCATCGTAACCAGTGGAGCCGATATACATGCCTGGGCGGAGCCGAACAGGCTCAAGTCCCTCTAATACCCGAATTTCGGACGAATCATAATTTTCAGCTTTGTCAGCCATTTTTTACCTCATCTTTAATATTCTTTCCCTATTATACACCTTAAAAACAAAAAAAGCAAGGGTTATGGACGAGTCCTGTCCTCGCGGTTTGCTTTAGTGCTCACCTGCTTTAAGTTTATTTATTCTGGCTTAGCCAGCCGTCCAAAAATCCGTTCTGAGGGGCTTCAGAGCCGCTAGAAGAGGGGTTTGGGGCTGGAGACGTATCCATAAGCGGTTTGGGCGCTGAAGGCGCCTGTGGGGCTTCTGTGGCGTTTTGGGGCTTAATGCCTTCGGCGCCGCCAATTTCACTACCTTTAGCTTTTTCGGCGGTAGACCAGCGAGCTTCAATTTCCTGCTCAACTTCGGAGCGGGTTTTGCCAAACCTAGTAGCGGAGTATACTTTAAGAGTTTTCATGAGGTCTTCGTTGGCCTCACCCATTGGAGCAGGCAGACTCATCGTAAATGGAGCGGATGGCATACCAAACATCATTACCTTAGTGACGGCAGCAAAGTTAGGAGTTTTAGTGAGATCTTCAGCGGTGAACGTGGGGGTGAAGGCCTTCACCATCAGTTCTGCATCGGTGATACCAATGCGCCCACAGATAATGGTGCCAACGTTGCCGAGTAAGGCTTCCCGAATTTTCTCGGTTAGCTGAGTCATAAACTGGTTAGCCACGATAAGATTGAGGCGATACTTCCTAGCCTCTGAGAGAATAGATTCAAATGAATCAGTGGCAAAGTTTTGGAACTCATCGACGTAGAGGCAGAAATCTTGACGCTGATCTTCAGGGATGTCTTGCCTGCTCATGGCTGCCTGTTGGAATTTCATGACGAAAATCATACCGAGTAGGTTGGCGTTGATATCACCTAGGCGCCCCTTGGAAAGGTTGACGAGGAAGATTTTCTTATTATCCATGATTTCGCGGATATTAAAACCGGACTTGATTTGACCGAGGGTGTTTCGCATGATGGTGTTGGCAAGGAATGGCCCCCATTTGCTAGAGAACCAGGTAATAACCTCGCCGGCATCGTTACTTTTTTGTGACGCTGGGAACTCTTTAGTCCAGTAGTCATAGACGGCTTTGTCGGTGACATATTTGAGTTTTGATTTGACAAATTCGGGGTCGGTGAAACACTGAGGAATGTCGATGAAAGTGGCGCCAGCAGGGTCAGACATCAAAAGAAGCGCGGCGTTTCGGAACATATGCTGACCGCGAGGGCCGAAGAAGCCCTGATTCTGAGGGTCGAAGAGCGATTGAAGCATGCTAATCCCCTCTTGAACGATAAAGTCCTTTTGGTCTTCAGAGGTAAACTCAAACATGTTCATACCGACGGGGTGTTCGATGTCGGCAGGGTCGAAATAGATAACGTCGTCGATACGTTCCTCTGGGACGCGCTTCAATAATGCTTCCACGGCGTCACCATGAGGGTCAATGAAGGCAAATCCACGACCGTCACACATATCTTGGAAGGCGAGATTCTCGAGGAAAACAGATTTACCCATACCGGTTTGACCGATGACGTACATATGACGACGACGGTCTTTCTCTTGGAGATAGATGGGTTTTTTGTTACCTCTGTATTCATTTGTACCAAGGAAGAGACCTTCGGTGGCGAGCTTGGCCGGGCCGTCGACTTGTTTAACCAATTGACGTTCAACACTAGAGGTTGGGATGGCGTTTTGCTCCGGTAGGTGGAAGATAGAGGCAAGCTCGACGCTGTTTAAGATGTTATTTTTAATGCGAACTGGGAAAAACCGAAAGGTGTAGTCGATGACTAGTTTTTTGGGTTCTTTTAGAGTATTAACTTTAAAGCCATTGAGCTCAGGAGAGTTAAACTGAGAGAAGCTACTGACGATGCCACCCATAATAGCTTGAGAGCGAGGCTCAGAGGCGGAGCTAGCAATTACCCTGATTAGGGTTTCAAAAGTTGGGTAGCGCATCTTGTTAGTGATAGCGGCAATTTCGTCTTGTTTGATGCTTGAAAGAGTGGTTTGTTCGGTTTTTTCGTGCTCACCAGGTACTTCCCAGGGGGCTTTAATAAGGTCCATAGCAAAATCACCGAGGTTCCCGCCGACGGTTTTGGGCTTTTTGCCTTTTTGAAGGTTGTCAATGTATTGCTTGGCTTTTTCTGACCAATTTTTTTGTGCAGGACGAAAAAGAATTTGTACAGTAGCTCCTTCGCCCTTACCCACACTGCCTAGCGCATTAAGCAAGGCCATTTGAGCGTCTCGTTTGGTTTCTTCATAGGTGGCGATAGGGAGGTATGATTCTTTATTTAGAGTAAGTTCTGCGCCTGCGACAGCATTAATCCCGCCTCCACCCCTGAAGATATTTTCTTCTCTTTTCTCTTCTACTCTGGCAGTGGGATAGGCGGATTGAATGGCTTGGCGAACCGTCTCTGTTAGAACGGCCGGGACAATCGCATAATACCTGATAAGGCCATCTTTGGCAATGATTTCGAAGGAGAAGTGGCGTTCGCCGTAAAGCTTGGTTTTGACCCCTTTGGTAGTAGTAGAGGCGAGGATGGAATACATGACCTGAGCTTTAGAGATAGCTTCGTTAGAAACATCGCGATCATCACGGTTCCCAGCTTCGATATCCTCAGTGGTAGGTGGAAGATGAATTAAGAGTGGCACCATCTTAAGACCACGTTCGTATCGCTTGGCTTTTCTGAGTTTACTGATTTTGGTACCAAAAATGATGGCTAAAAGTAAAGCTATTGCCGCAACCACGATTAATGCTACCACCCAAGTTTCCATTATTCAGCCTCTTTCTCTTCTGTTTTTTCTCCTATTTTTCTGTCAAAGGAATTTTGAAGGTTTGCCTCTGTGATATCTTGATGAAAGTCGTAGTAATCGTCGAGAGAAATTTCGCCTTGCATGAGTCGTTCGTTTAGACTTTCGACAGCCTTAATTCCTTCATCGTTTAGATATTCGGTAGTTTTAATGGGTTCAGGCTTTATGTCGAGGGCTTTTTGAGCGATTTCGGCATCTGAGGCCATATCGTTCGCTGGTTGGGTGATAGGGTCGAGATTTGTCGAATAAGGTATGGGCTTACCAAGCTCTTGCTCTGGTGAGGGAGGCATTTCGAGCGAATTTGCCAAGGCTTCGCTGCCGAGAGCTTTTTTGTTGTGCTCGATTGAAACTGGCTGGTTCCAGCTAGTTTCTGGATTAGTGAGGTCAAGATTATCGTTGGCTTCAAAACTATCAGGGGTAGAAAACACTGGCGAATTATCTGGTAGATTAGTACGACCATAGTCCATATGTTTATTTTACCACATTATACGCGTTTTTTGACTAAAAATTCCGCTAAAATTAAGAAAATGATAATTAAGGCGGTGGTCCAGAGAGAAATCGCGCCGAAAGAGCGAGCCATCAGAAACATAATCGGGCCAAACGAAAGGACTGCAGAGTAGAGATAGTCCTTATTCCGCAGTTTTTCGCGCCGAAAAGCAATCCTTAAAAAAGACTCCATCAAGAAAGTGATGAAGCCAAAGATTGTTACATAAACCGTTGTAAAAAATAATAAAACCCCTAGCGGCCCAATATCCGACGGAGACAATAGATTCAGCATTAGAATTAAAGCTGCGAGTCCAATAATACCTAAGCTGAGTGTAATACGGTTATGTTTCATAACCTTATTGTATCATAACTAGTTGAATCCCCCAAGGCCATTTTCCCCCCTGTGTTGAGAATTTCTTGGAGGGGGCGGGGGCTATCGGGTACCTAAAATCTTAACTATTGACCTGAGCCCAGATCCGCCTTCCCTTTTTGACCGCTTCACTTTAAGAGTGAAGCATGTGTCCTTACTGCTGTTTTCTCTTACTCTTGTTTATGCTTTTTAAAAATGTACTAATAAGAGATTTGGCAATGCGCTCTACGCTTTTGGCGGAGCTCTAGGTAATTCCTAGGGTGTAATTTATGGCTAGAAATTACCTTTTCGCCCGCCAAAATTTACGTTTTGAACTTATTCATTTTGTTAATCTGCCTTTTTTCTTTAGTTTTTGTTTGAGTCATCTCGACTGTTTCCATGTTAGCATAAAAAGTATAAAAATGCAATAGATTTGTTCAGTTTTATTGATGTAAATTCCACAACATGCTTCCCAATTCTTCCCTGTTCTAATTTGTTGTTCATTTTGTTGTAATATTTACAACAATATGCAAAATGGAAACCAATTCTATTTAATTTTCTAACTGACTTGGGCAGTTGTAATCTCCCACAATTTTCGTCAGGCACTCGCGTCTTATGCTCAACCTACATCATTTTCTATTTAGCTAGTTGGCTCTTTCCAATTATCACCGCACTGTATTAAAACCTTCTCAGGATGGACGCTCGCGCACTGGAAAATTGATGGAGATTACAACGGGCCAAATCTATTATATGTTAGAAGATTAAATAGAATTAGCTCCCTATTGTATTTTGTAAGCTGTTATGGTAAAATTAACAACAGTTGGGGCTGATCAAGCTTAGACGGGATATTAACAGTTACAAGGCGTGCCGATTGAATACCGTAAGTATTAATAAGTGCTAAAAACACGAAAACCGCGCATGTAGCTTACATGCCGGCTTATGCCTAATACTAATAGGCTGGTTTCAGTTTGAGATTCCGTAGGGCTGAAATTATCATATAACGGGATTAAGGTTGTTTGAGTGGCGCAAAATGACACGAAAATTAGCCATGGCGTCTAGCAGTTTCGTTTTCTGCAGCTACTAGAATGAGCCAAGATAAAACAGAAAACTACGCACGTAGAATTGTAACCAGGTGGTATTTCGGACCCGGAGGCAGTATCCGGCAGCTCCACCAAATTCGTGCTAAAACCCGCCATCTTGGCGGTTTTTTGATGTTGAAACATAGAAGAAGACCGGTAACTGCGAGGAAAACCGGTCTTCTTTGTAGAGTGTGGAGTTATTTTGGCTAAATTTTTGTTTTGACCTTCTGTATAATTTTTTTATTCAGAAGCTACCCCTATTATAGCGCCTAAAAATGCTAATGTCAATACATTTTTTGAACAATTTTTGTATTTTTTTGGTGGAGTTTTCCACAAGCATTTCATAAGGCTTGTTGCTGACTGGTGGCGATTCTAGCTTTTGGTTTTGGAAAATTTTAGTGGGGGGTTGTAAAATGCAAAATTTGTGCTAGTGTGTGCTCATGATAAGTAAAATACACGCGGTGGTGCCTTATGGCTTTGAGGGTAAGCTGGTCGAAGTCGAAGGTGACATGAATCGAGGATTACCAGCTTTTAATATCGTAGGTATGGCAAACAAAACTATCAGCGAAGCGAAGGAGCGAGTGCGTAGTGCAATCGTGAATTCGGAGTTTTCCTTCCCTGACAAAAAAGTAACAATCAATTTGGCGCCGGCAGATTTACCGAAGGATGGGTCGTACTTAGATTTACCGATTGCGTTATCGGTGCTGGTGCTCTCTGGCCAGTTGCTCAGAAGCGATACCAGGGGGAAAGTTTTTGTGGGGGAGCTGTCATTAGATGGCGAGGTGAAACCGATAAAAGGCGTCATCAATATTATAGAGACGGCAAAAAGCGCTGGATATAAGGAAATATATGTGCCGATTAGAAATTTGTCCCAAGCGGCCCTAATTCCGAATATAGAAGTCTATGGTGTAGCTACTTTGCAAGAGCTATTTTTAGCGCTGAAAGGTCAATTTATTCTACCAATGGCAAGTGAGCTAGAAAAGACACCTAAAACGGCTGAAAATAGCCCTCCTGGGCCGATTTTGGACCATATACGCGGGCAAAAACAAGCAAAACGAGCAATGGAAATCGCAATCGCCGGACATCATAATATTCTAATTTCCGGTCCGCCAGGGGCGGGTAAAACATTACTGGCAAAGGCAGCGGCCAATTTACTACCGGAGCTAACGATGGAGGAGAAGATAGATTTAACTAAACTTTATTCGATCGCAGGGCTAGCAACGGGCGAGATTGTTGAGGCGCGCCCCTTTAGAAGCCCGCATCATACGGCAAGTGCGACCTCGATTATTGGAGGTGGAGCTGGGGCAATGCCTGGTGAAATATCGCTAGCACATAAAGGCGTCTTATTTTTAGATGAAATACCGGAATTTCAACGGCCAGTGCTAGAGGCGCTCCGGCAACCACTGGAAGATAAGATAATCACGGTTTCGAGGGCTAATCGGAAAACAAAGTACCCGGCGGATTTTATGTTGGTCGCCACAATGAATCCCTGTCCCTGTGGGTACCTAGGTGATCCAACACACGAATGCAAGTGCACGGAGTTACAAATTCAAAACTATCAGAAAAAACTCTCGGGGCCGCTATTTGACCGCATAGATATGAACGTGGTGGTTGAAAGGGTCGAAAATAAAGATTTACGGAGGTCTTTGCCTGATAGTAACCATGAGCATAATGTTGTAAAAAATACTATAACAGAGGCAATTGCGCGCCAAAAAGCACGTTACGGCAAAGATGGAGTGTATAACAGTTCCCTTTCGTCATTTGAAGTCTCGCAACAATTGAAGTTAGAGCCGGCAGCAGAAAAGCTACTGGCTCAGGCATCTGAACAATTAAATTTGTCGGCTCGTTCATATTTTAAAACTATCAAAGTTGCACGAACAGTTGCCGATTTGGATGCTTCTGATTTAATTCTGGCAAAACATCTCGCCGAAGCGTTGACCTACCGGAGGCGGTGATGAAAGCGCATATTAAACCCGGAAAAATTGATATTTCCGCGCTATACTATCCGCCAGAGAAACACGAATATGAAACTGCTAAATATTTTGCGCGCTTAGGTTTTGATATTATTTTCATCAAGCCGAGAGCAATCAAAGGGATTCATGATCCAGATTTTTTTATGAAAGGTCGAAAATGGGAGACAAAAAGCCCTAAAATATACAGTAAAACTTCCTTTGAGTACAATTTTAAGAAAGCACAGAAGCAATCTGAACACATTATTTTTGACTTGAGACGGCTTAGTATTATTGACTCTCGAAAATATCTTAAAGAATTAATAAAGTGGAGTGATACTACAAAAATCAAAACCCTGCTTATTATTACAAAAGACGGCAAACTACTTGACGCCAAAAGAAGGTTTTGATAGAATAGTATTAAAGGTAGCCTGACCCACTGCTGGATAGCGGAGGGCCAATGGCTACTTTTTTGATTATTGTTGATTGTTTTTGAAATTATCGAGGATTGCTTGACCGTCGGCTTGCTGATATTTCTTCATGAAAACGTATCTATGTCGCATACCGCTAAATTTACGGGATATTTCAAGGATAGCGGATGTACGTATGACATTGCCTATGTCGGTTTTTTCCTTGTTGCCATTCGCATCATCAGTGATGGTTTGAATAAGATAATCCTCAATATCTGTGAGCTGCTTGTCAAAATATTTTCCATTATACAATTGTCCAATGACAGTGAGCTTGTTTTTTAGATACCGCTGTTTTGTAACGTTTGGATCATTGCCGTCAATTTGATTAATTATATCTTTGGCCATTGACACTATTATCCCTCTATCTGACGCGGGGCGCTCGACGAAATCATTTGGCTCCCACGTAAACGGGCTATCAACTTCTAAGTGTTTAGTATACCTACGCCCGTAACTCTCAAAGCCATAGCTAACTAAGTCTCCAAGATTTTTCTCTGCGAGCATTTTTTCCAATTCTTTTTCAGCGACTTCAGGGCTGTCGTCGTTAATAGCCTGTATTTCAGCGAATTCTTCTGAATCCACCGCTTGGTCTAGTGGGAAAATTTGATATTTCCTACGGTCTTGCTCACTCTTATTTGTATCTTCCACTCGCTCGACTATGAATCCTTCTATCGACACGTCTTTTTCGTCGCGATTGATATATTCTAAGAAAACGTCTTGGCAGTCTTGAGATACCTTTAGGTCTTCTCTGCCCCAAATGTTTTTTCCTGATGTAAGAGTTGGCAACATTGCGATTGCCATATTTTTATCTTTTGGGTCTTTGATGTCTAATACTTCGGCAATTAACCTTTTGCAATGTTCGTCATACTCTGCACGAGCTTCTTTGTTAGCTTTATCTTGCTCGGCTTCGCGGGCTTGGTTTTCTTCCAAATATTCCTGATAATCCTGGGCGTCCCTCACACCCTCCGGCAAGGTGCCGTTATCTTGGGCTTCTTTGAGGGCCTGTTCGTAGTTTTGTTTTTTCGCCATATGCTCAGAAAACGAAAGTGGCTTGTCTTCGCCCGCATCGGCTGGTTCCCGATTTATATTCTCTGAGTTACTATTTGGAAATTGTTCCATTTTACCTCCTTTTAAGCGCATTTAACAAAAATGCGACTATTTACTTAGTCGCGAAACTATATTTGCTCTAGTTGAACAAACAGCGTAAATAGCCGCATTATAGGTTCAACTAGTGCTATTTAACAAATATAGTTTCGCATTTTAATTGTATCATATTTTCCGGGATAAAACTATTGTATTTTCCCTTGAAATTTGGTATAATGGTTATCAGTTTAATTCAAGAGAAGAAAGGACTATCATCAAAAAGCAATCACGGACTAAGTTGAACGGAGAGATTCGTTATGCCGAGGTCCGCGTTATCGGTTCTAATGGGGAGCAACTGGGCATTATGTCTAGTCGTGAGGCTCAACTTCTGGCGAATGAACAGGGAGTGGATTTAGTGGAAATTGCCGCTAACGCCAACCCGCCGGTCGTGAAAATCATCGATTGGGGTAAATATCAATACCAAAAGATGAAGGAAGAGGCTAAAAATCGAAAGAAGGCTCGGGAAAAACAGTCTGAGTTAAAACAGATGAAAATTGGTCTCAAAATTTCCGACAACGACCTTAACATCAAAGTCCGTAAGATGCGTTCTTTCTTAGATGATGGCGACCGCGTGAAGATTATGATTATCTTTAGGGGCCGCGAAATGGCACATAAAGAACTGGGGCCAGAACTTTTGAATAAGGTAACTGGGCTACTCGGTGAAGATGTGGTTGTCGAGGGAAAACCGCAAATGAACGGGCGTAACCTATCGGTGCAAGTACGGAAGAAGTAATTTCCTACTTCCACGGCTTCCCGATTGCTCTTTTGGGGGACAATATTAACTATAAATAAAAGGAAAACTATTATGCCAAAAATGAAGACGCATAAAGGCACCGCGAAAAGAATCAAGGTGACCGGTTCGGGGAAATTGGTACGAGAGAGAGCTTTCGGCAACCACATCCTCGCCAAAAAATCTAAAGCCAGAAAGCGCAACATGAAAACTGCTGCGACGATTGAAGGCAAAATTGCAAAAAACATTAAGAAATCATTGGGGGTTTAGTCATGAGAGTTAAGAGAGGCGTGGCAGCCCACGCAAAACACAAGAAAATGCTGAATAAAACTAATGGCATGCAGCACTATCGTCGCCGCAGTTACCGCTTGGGTAAGCAAGGCGTGATTAAGGCTTTGTCTTATAGCTATCGTGACCGAAGAAATCGCAAACGCGACCTTCGTTCCCTTTGGATTACTCGCATCAACAATGCTTCTAGAGAACTTGGTGTTTCCTACTCACAACTAATTGCAGGGATGAAAGCTAAGAATATCAATCTTGACCGCAAGGTTTTGGCTGATCTCGCTGTAAATAATCCTGAGGCGTTTAAGAAAATTGTTAACACGATAAAGGAGAAATAAGATGGCGATTTGTGAAATTACCGGCAAAGGCAAGATGTATGGCCATAACGTATCGTTCTCACAGCGCCATACCCGAAAGGTGTTTAAGCCGAACGTATCGAAGAGAACCCTAGTGATTAACGGCAAAAAAGTGAAATGTAATGTTTCTACTTCGGCACTTCGAACTTTGAAGAAAAAAGGTTTGATTGAATCACCAGCACAACGGGCAAAAGCCGAGAAAAAAGCGAACAAATAATTTAATTTGTTCTAGTTAAACAAAAACCCATCGCTTGAACGGTGGGTTTTTGATAATGAGCCTTCTATAAGCCGGGTTCTGTAGCTACGAAATATAGCTGGCAACCATCTATCTTGGCACTACATTGCTATAGCACTCTAGCGGTGAGCGTGCGTCCTCGAGCAGAGGCTAATAGCACTCCTTGCAACAGGTAGGGTTTGCCTTTATACTGTATCGCTACCGTATAATGTGGGCTCTTACCCCACTCTTTTCACCCTTACCGGCAAGCCGGCGGTATAGTTTCTGTGGTACTTTCCCTATCCTTACGGACGGTCGCCGTTAGCGACTACCTTGCTCTATGTTGCCCGGACTTTCCTCTTATAAAAAGCGGTTGCCTTTCGGGCTCCACTTAATTATATCATATTAGGCCCCGATTCTGTCTTTAGTATGACGGCGCTTGGCGTTTTTCTCGATATAATCAATGATTTTAGAGGCGACATCGCAGCCAGTAACCTTTTCAATACCGAAGCCTGGTGAGGCATTCACTTCTAATACAAGAGGTCCGCGCTCTGAACGCATCAAATCAACACCGCAAATATGAAGCCCCATGGCACGAGCCGCCTTCAAGGCAGTTTTCTTTTCTTCGGACGTAAGCTTAATAGGGGTGCCTTCGCCGCCCTGGTGAAGGTTAGAACGAAAGTCGTCATCGAGAGAAGCTCGTTTCATTGAAGCAACAATTTGATTCCCTACCACGAAAGCACGGATATCGGTACCGGCAGACTCTTTGATATACTCCTGCAATAAGATGTTGGTACCATCTTCGTTATAGAGGTAGAAAGCCTGCAAAGCGGATTTGGCGGCTTTTCTAGTATCGGCTAAAATTACGCCGTTGCCGTGAGTCCCCTTAGCTAATTTGATGATAACAGGGAGACCAATCTGCTCTAATAAATCATCGATATCAGAAGTATTACGTGAAACAAGTGTTTTAGGGGTGTCAACGTCATATTTAGCAAGAATTTGGGCAGCCCGCAATTTGTCGCGTGAACGTGTAATAGCTACAGAGGAAGAAGCGGTATAAGCCCCTTGCATCTCAAACTGACGAACCACGGCGCAGCCATAACGAGTCATGCTATTAGAAATACGTGGTAAAATCGCATCAAAACCCGTCAGCTTTTTGCCCTTATAATAAACATCGGGATGCTTATCATCTAGAGCCAAATAGCAATTTTTGTACTTGATGACCTTAACATCGTGGCCACGTTTTTCGGCCTCTTCGACTAAGCGTTTAGTAGAATAATTGGCGTTACCGTTAGAAAGTATTGCGATTTTCATTTATTGCTCCTTTCTTTTAAGCTTTATGTTATCGGGATTACCGGAGAGTTTTTTAATGTATTTTTGATGAAATTCGTATGGGTTTTCTTGAAGACGACGCTGGATAATCTTAGTTTTGGGGTTTTTGGAGGGTATTGGAGTGTGATTTTTGGAAACATCAACATAGAATTTGCCAGAAATAGTGCGACGACCAATTAGAATTGGGAAATTATTGCGACTACGATCAGAGAGGAAGAATAAGGCTTTAATAGTGCGGCCGCCAATAGTGACTTTAAGATGAGTACGATAACGAATTTCTTCTTTCCCCGAGGAGTTGCGAATCACAGCCACTTTATAGTCGGTGCGTTTGAAATCTTCACCGGTATAAAATGGACTTTTTGTGTCAAATAAATGAAAAAGTAAGGTGCCATCCTTATCAACCTGAATATGGCTGGCCCAAATAGAAGACGAGTCGGCGCCGGTGTCAATCTTGGCAGGGATATTTTTATAGCTACCAATAGTAACATGTTCGGTTGCACCGATGATATCTAACTGTTTTTTCTTCGCTGACATGGTATAATTATACCATAATCGGTTCATTTTCGCAATATCTTATCAATGGCTTCGTTTGCCTCGTGATCTGCTATGGTATTTTCAGAACGGGGGACATGAGTGAATGAAACTGCTTCAAACTGATCAAGTTTTGACTCGATGTCGTGATAAATAGGGGTGGTGTCTTGGTTTTTAATATTAAAAATACCGTTTAGCTGGTTGACCACCATGAGACTATCAGAGATAAACCGCACAGATTTATAGCCTAGTTCAGTAGCGCGCTCAATCCCCTTTCTCATGGCATGATATTCAGCCACACGCGAGGTAGCAAAGCCAATAAATTCGCCACCTTTTTCAATGATGTTCCCTGCTTCATCATGGATACAATACCCAATACCTGATGGACCAGGGTTACCACGAGAGGCGCCATCCACATTAATGGTGACAGCGTTGGCAGTGTCGCGAGGTGAAACTCGGTCGGTGATTTTACCTTCTTCGATCTCGAGAACAGAAAGAGAAGTTTCGTTAAGTTTAACATTTGAACTACTAAAGTCTTTGACAAATTTGTAAGCAGTATAACGTTCCTTGGGACTAGGCTTGATATTATCAGTTATCCCTAGTTCGTAAACGATATAAAGGTTACTGAGCTGGCTAGAGCCTTCGGGGGCGAGAAAGGTGATGACGTCTTTTAGTCTGAGGGTTTTGACTTTTAATCCAGTGTATTCAGCGAGTGAACGAACCATTGCTTCTTCTGGCTGTTCGCCAAATTTAATTTTACCAGTGGGAAGCTCCCAAAAAACCGGCGACTCACTGCGGCCCCGGCTACGCTTAAAAACTAAAACCCCCTCTTCGTTTTTAATCAATCCTACTACACGTATCCTCTGTTTCATACCCACCTTTTTGGTAAATCTAGGACCCTGCCGACCTGTTTTCCCCGTAATATTTACAAGGTGGGTAAAATCTTATGCGATACACCCACGGGTGTAAGCCACGAAATCCCTATAACATGATTATTCAGGAAAATCATGCTGCCAACAGGGCTAATTTAATTATATCATATTTTAGTTGGCCATGATATAATTATTGAATTAATAGGGATAAAAGAATGAAGTTTAAGATTGAAAAAACTATATTTGAGAAAATACCTAACTTATACGTGGGAGTAGTCGTAGCTAAAGGGGTGGATAATGCTAAAAAGTATCCAGAAATTGACCACCTGCTGAAAGATTCTTTAAAACTAGCAGAGGAGCGTTTCTTAAATAAAAAGGTAAAAGAGGATGAGTCAATTGTTCCCTATCGAGAGGCTTTTAGGATGCTCGGAATGAACCCCAATAAATTCCAGTGTTCAGTAGAGGCACTGTTCACGAGGATAGCTAAGGGCAAAAAACTGCCAAGCATCAACCCTTTGGTAGATCTTAATAATGCGACCTCCTTGAAGCATACTTTACCGATGGGAACGCATGATTTAGGACGAAGCGATGAAGATATTGAGCTGAGGTATGTACGGAATGGTGATACCTTTGTGCCGATGGGGTCAACCGAGACGGAGGAGCTAGATAATGATGAAGTAGCGTATCTGGTTGGCAACGAGGTGAGGACTCGTCGTTGGGCTTGGCGCCAAAGTGAAAACGGTAAAATTACCGCTGAGACTGAATATGTGTTCTTTCCGATTGACGGGTTTAAGGGTCTAAACGACAAAGAGGTAGATAAGGCCGCAATAGAGTTAGCTGAACTTTTAGAGAGAATTTTCAAATGTAAGGTGGTGAGTGGACATGTGGATGCCGAGAGTTCTGAATTTGAATGGAGCTTATGAAAGACTAGTAAGCGCCGACTAGCAGGTAGAAAAACTTGATTAAACCGTCCATGCCACCGATCATTAGATGGGAAAAAACCTCGCCAAAGAGAAGGATTAACCCGTAAATAATGATAACACCATAACGCTCAATATTTTGTAGTACTTTGCGAAAGCCATCAGGAGCGATAGCGTAGAGCACGCGAGAGCCGTCCAGGGGTGGAATGGGTAAGATGTTGAAAATCATAAAACCAAGATTTACAAAAACAAATTCGGTAAAAATGAACGCTACCAGTTCACCACCGGCCCCGTAGAGCCATCCTGTAAAATGCCCGATTACAAAAAAGACAAAGGCGAGTAGCAAATTTGTGAGTGGCCCAGCAATAGCTACCAGAGCCATTCCCCATTCTTTCCATTTGAGGTTCTGAGGGTTGATTGGGACTGGTTTAGCTCCACCGAAAACTGGGGCTTTTAAGATGTATAAAATCACCGGAACTAAAATGGACATATAGGGGTCGATATGTTTGAGCGGGTTGAGAGTAAGACGGCCAGCCTCTTTAGCGGTATCGTCCCCTAACCAGTAAGCGACGATGCCGTGAGCGAGCTCGTGCAGGATCACCGAGATTACTACGATAACTAGAACAATAATAACGTATCCAAAATCGAGGTTCATCTTAGTTTAGCACCACCACCTCTTTAGCGACTGGAAGACTGTCGAGGTTTTTGACCTTCAACTTCTTTTCGGTGCGGGCGGTAAGTTTGAGGTCGGCGACCATAGCGTCAACGTTACCCATCGCGATAATCAGCTTAGGCTCGAGTTCGCGAATGGCGCGAACAGAGGAAGTACAAAGAATATCGGCGACAAGATCATCTAGATTTTCTTCAATGCTACCAATGATACCAGTATGGACACCACCCACTTCTACATCGTAGATGGTTTTGCCGCTTTCGGTAGCAATACCACGAATTGTGGCTTCACCGATCTCAAATTCACCAGGACCAGTAATCCTGCCAACGGCAAGGCCGGCATCGATGGCCGCCTCAGCAATGTTAAATCTAATAGTGGCGTTTTTAGTGATAATGGTGATTTCGTCTGGATTTTTGCTCTCAATTTCAAACATATTACTCCTGTTCTTTTATTAAGTTCTCGGGGTCGATAATTTCACTAATTTCCATCTCGAGGACTTCGGCAACGAAGCGATCCTTAACAGATTTGCGATAAGTAAAATCATCAGCCGACATAATAACATAATTGATAGGTTTTCCCTGTTTCTTCTCGATTACCTCGGCCCAACGGGTGAGCTTTTTGGTTTTATCATTACCGATAATCAAAAGATCGATACCATCTTGGCCCGGTAGACGGTTTGTGACAATAAGCCCTCTTAAGTAGTGTTTAACCGGGCGGCAGTATTCTTCCCAGGTACTTTCGCTAGAGTCTTTGTCATGGGCTGTACTAATTTTTTTCGAGAAAATCTCAGTTAGTGGGCGAGAGAACGGGTGTTTGGTGTTAGCTGAGTAATAAACTTTATTGTCGAAGGTTTCGTTTTTGATGACACCGATATTCTCGAGGTTTAAAAGCTCTCGACGAACGGAGTTAATCTGTTCGTCAATCACTCTAGTCATCTCACGAACATAAAAACTTTTTTCAGGATTTTCAAAAAATAACCGGAGGAGCTTAGCTCTAGTTTTACTCCCAAACAATTTTTCTGTTGGTGTGTTATCCGCTTTACTCATCTTGTATCTATTTTAGCACAAATGGATAAATTTTTTCAAGTTCGAGCCAAACAATGTCACGGTTTCGTTTAAACCAAGTGAGCTGACGTTTGGCAAGATGCCAATCTTCGTAAAAACATTTCTCCTTGGCTTGTTCTAGAGTGAGTTCGCCCTGGAGATACTGCCAAGCGTATTCGTAAATATTGCTTTTCATAGCCTGACTACCCCACCCATATTTCTGAACAAGATCCTTAGTTTCGTTGTATAAATCATCGTTAAACATTTGGTCGATGCGTTTTTTCAACCTTTTGCGTAATTCTTCTGTACCCCATTTGATTCCTATGAGCAAATAATCGCCTTTGACCTCTGTTCTATCTGAACAACTTTTTTGTTCAAGGTCGCCGATTTTCTCGCCGGTTGGACCTTTAAATTGATAGTCATAAATTAATGCATCAATGTATAAACCGGTGCCGCCAACAATGATTGGAGTTTTACCGCGCGACTTAATCTCTTTGATTTTATCCTCGGCATAGGTTTTCCAGTCAGCGACCGTGAATCTTTCGTCTGGCTTGACTAAATCTAGACCGTAATGTGGGATTCCCTCCATTTCCTCCTTGGTCGGCTTGGCAGTACCGATATCCATACCTTTGTAAATAGCACGGGAGTCGGCAGAGATAATTTCGCCGCCCAAGGCTTTTGCGAGTTTGATAGAAATGCCGGTTTTACCAGAGCCCGTCGGGCCTAGAATTATGATAGTTTGCATAGGAATTTAGCTAGAGCGGAGAGCTTGACCTTTTCTTCCTTGTCGCGGAGGCGAACGGAGACGACTTTTTCTTCAGCATCCTTTGGCCCAACCACCAATACAGCTGGAATTTTCATAGCGGTAGCACGTTTGATCTTCTTGCCAAGAGAATCAGAGGAATCATCGATGGTATAGCGGAGCTCATTATATTTTAGAGGTTTTTCTAAAATAATTCCATCTAGAATAGCCGTGATTTCGGACACATAGTCGCTAACTTTATCGTTGACGGTAACAATACGGACTTGTTCTGGAGCGCACCAGAATGGGAACCAGCCGCCCGTATGTTCAATAAAGACCGAGAGGAAACGCTCGATCGAGCCTAATGTGGCATGATGAATCATTACTGGACGCTCTTTCTCGCCTTTTTCGTTAACGAATTCAAGACCAAAGCGTTCGGGTTGGACAAAATCTAGCTGAATCGTGGCGAGTTGGTGTTCACGACCGATAGCATCTTCGGCCATGAAGTCGATTTTTGGGCCGTAGAAAGCGGCTTCACCTTCTTGTTCAAAGTATTCAAGCCCGTTATCAATTGCGGCTTGTTTAATTTGCTTTTGGGCCATGTCCCAAAGCTTTTTGTCGCCAAGGTATTTGTCTTCATCTGAACGATAAGAAAGCCGAGCCCGAAGTTTTTGCATGCCCATGGTTTCATAGAGTTCCTTGACGATGCCAACAAGGCGCTTGACCTCATCTTTGATTTGGTCTTTGCGACAGAAAACGTGCGAGTCGTCTTGAGTAAGAGAACGGACGCGGGACAAACCACCTAGTTCTCCGGTTTTTTCATCCCGATAGTCAGTGGTAGCTTCCATGTAGCGGACAGGCATTTCGCGATAAGTGCGAGGCTTAGAAGCGAAAATTTGGGCATGGTGTGGGCAATTCATTGGTTTCATGGCAAAATCTTCGCCGTTAACTTGAGAGTGAACCATAAATAATTCATCGCCAAACTTAGCATAGTGCCCAGACGTTTTGTAGAGGTCGGTTTTAGTGATGTGGGGAGTCCAAACTTTTTTAAATCCTTCCCTGCCGCGGAGGCTAAGTGAGTAGTTAGCCATTAATTCACGAAGTTCGGTGCCGCGCGGCGTGAACAATGGTAACCCAGCTCCCACGAGATCTGAGAAGCAGAACAAATCGAGTTCTTTGCCGAGTTTACGGTGGTCACGCTTCTTGGCTTCTTCTTGACGTTTCAAGAACTCTTCGAGCTCTTTATCGGTGTCGAAGGCAACACCATAAATACGCGTCAGCATCGGACGCTTCTCGTCGCCTCGCCAATAAGCACCAGCTACGCGGATTAGTTTAAAAGGTCCAGTTTCAGATAGATTCTTGGCGTGTGGGCCCTTACAAAGATCCGTAAACAAATCAGCCATATCATAGAAGGAAATTTCTTCATTTTCGGGGAGCTCCTCAATCAATTCAACCTTGTAATCTTGCTTGTTATCGCGAGCCCAATCAAGAGCTTCCGATTTGGAGACAACGCGTTTTGTCATTGGGAGTTTGCGCTTAATAATTTCACGCATTTTTTTCTCAATTTTGGGAAGGTCAGCTTCGGATACCTTGGCATCGCCAAAATCGATGTCATAGTAGAATCCTGTATCAATAGCCGGGCCAATACCGAATTTAGCATTTGGATATAGCTCCCTAACCGCCGCAGCAAGCACATGGCTTAGGGTATGCCGCATTTTTTCTAGATTATTGTTCATTTTAACTCCCGTTTATTTACTCTATTATATCACAACGTGAGTAAACTATTTGGCCTTCTTGGCGCTTCCCCGGATACGAAGAGTTTTACAAGTCTCTTTCAAGGCATCGCTAAAACCGTCATGAATCTTAAGATTGCGGCCAAAAAGCTTTCGAAGAACAGGAATTAAATCGTAAAACTGTGAACAAGCAAGGAAGATTTCTTGATAGCGTGAGTCTTTGTCTAAGTAATCGCTGAGCGTTTCCTTGATTTCTTGCTCAGTCAATTCCCCGTCGTCAATTTTGAGAGGCCAGGTGTCCAAAGCAAACGTTTTAACTCGTTTCTTTAGATGTAATACAAAGTTATAATAGTTGATTGTTCTAGCGACAGGTTTAGTCGTTAAAACGATTGTATCTTTTTTGGGTGGAGAGGCGGGTTTTTTGAGATTTAGCCCGACGAAATGTTGGTTCTTGAACTTACGGCGGAAAAATTTAAGACTTGTGAGTGTAAGGAGATGGTTAGCGAAGACGATTAAATCTACGTGTCCTATGTACGGACGGAGGGCGACTCTCGCGATTTTTCTAGCTTCCTTAGGGCTATTCTGGATTTTCTCAGCATTTCGCCAGTCAATTACTCTAATAACCTCAATTATTGGTAGCTCTGCTTCGAGCCGGTCCGCAAAGAACTCGCCGCCATAACCTGAGTCATATACCACCACCTTAAGCATTCAAATACCATTTCCTTCCTCTCCACTTGGGGTCATTTTAACACAACTTGGGTTAATCTGATTTTTGGATTTTTGAGTTTTGCGACATTTGTGTCATAACTTAGAAAAACGTCAAGGGGCGTCATGTTTTTTGCTATGCGAAAAACATTCCCGCGGGGCGTCGTCTCAAAAAATCCCAAATAAAATTTGGGATTTTTATTCGACTCCTACCGCGTTCGAAAACATTCCCGCGGGGCGTCGTCTCAAAAAATCCCAAATAAAATTTGGGATTTTTATTCGACTCCTACCGCGTTCGAACTCCTTCGGAGTTCTCACCTCTTTGCAACAATCAGAAAATAAATAAAGAGCCCTTGGCTCTTTCTTTATTTTCTGGTGGGTCGCAAGAGGCTCGAACTCCTGACCTCCTCGGTGTAAACGAGGCGCTCTAGCCAACTGAGCTAGCGACCCATTAGAGTAATTATACCATATAGACCCCAGAACTCCAAGTTTTAGATTATCGGTTAGTTGAAGAATCGAAGCGGGCGAGAGGGCCAAGGCGAGCGTAAGCGGTATTTGTTAGATACATAATTTTAGAGACAACGCTCGGGATGGCGTCAATATCAAAGCCGTCATCACACCAGGCCTCGATGAGGCCGGCGGTCTCTTTGGTGTAAAGAGTAAAAACCTCACCATCCGTGATTTTGCCAGTAGTGAGAATATGAGGTTTTAGGGTGACAATAAATTGCTCAATAAATACGTGGTTGTCATACTTAAGTAGAAGCTCGGTAATTTGACGATTAGAGAATAGGAACGACAGCAGGCGCTCGTAAAAGAATTTTAAAGGTAGTGATTTAATTTTGGAGAGGTGTTTGACGCGGGTTTTCCATTTACGCAGGATATATTTTTCATAATTTGGGATAATGTCATTAATATTACCATGATGGCGATGTAAAGTAGAGCGAGAAATATGGGCAATACGAATGATTTTGTTGAGATTTAGTTTGTCTTTTGCGATTAATAGAGCTGTTACAATACATTCCTCGCTATGTTTGAAGCGTTTGTTTTTCAGTCTTTTTTCCGTGATCCGTTCCACATTAGTCCCCTCTAGAACTATTTTTTGACGACTTTTTTAGTGACGTCGAATTTTTCCATGTACTTCCCTAGCATAAGGCGAGTTTGAGCATAAAAAGCTGCGAGAGACTGATAAATAATTGAGGTGACTGGCATCAAAATCCACTGCAAAACCATTAGAAGTCGTTTGCTTTTGCGATACTTAGCAGGGCGCTCGGGAAGCATGCGAAGCGAAACGATGATGGAAACGATTAAACCAATAGAGGCGAAGGTTTCTACTACGCTAACGATGTTGGGGATATTGTAGGTAATCATGGAATGAGCGGATAGATTCATAATCATTGGCACCCAGCCACCAAAAGCGACGATTGGAGCGAGAATGGCAAGAGTGACGTGACCATCTAGTAAGCGCCAGAATTTAGGAAAGAGTTGCCAGAATGGCACGATGCGATTTTCTTTTTTGACGAAGAGTTTAGAGCCGACATAAGCAACATCAGAAGCCCCATAATACCAGCGGCGAACTTGGACAAATTGAGCCTTGATAGTTTTCCAGAGGGTTTCGTCAATAACGGCATCTTGATAAATAGGAATCCGGATAGGGAGCACGCTGTAGTCGCCGTTGAAGAAAAACAGGCTACGCCAGTACTGATGGCCATCCTCCACGATGGTACGTTTACTCCAGAAATCCATAGCTTCGAGAGCCTGGAGCGGTTGAGAGTGGCTGGCGAAGTTGCGAAGTAGGTGTGGGCGCATAGTAGAAATAACGTTGAAGAAGGAGTTTGACACTGCAATCACACGGGTAGGAGCGGGGGCGTCCCAAATGTTATTCATGAACAATGATACCGGTTGATAGCTAAGACGCTGGCGGTTGGGGTGAGTAATGAATTCGTAGGCAACAGAATCTAGGTATTTCGGGGCCATGCGATTATCGCTATCTAAAGAGGTGATAATAACATTTTCGACTGGGATTTTCTTTTTATGTACGTATTCTGCAAGGGCTTGGCCAGCATAGGTGAGGTTGGGGCCTTTGCCAACAATTTCGCCCGGCAAATCGGCAGGGTGTTTAACTATCATGAAATGTTTGAATACATTTTTGTATTTTTTCTCGAGAGCCTTAGCAGTTTGTTCCATGGCTTCCCCACCACGTGCTTCATAGGCTAGAGTGAAAATAATATGATCACTGGGAAAAGTATTGTTTTTGACGGCCTCGATAGAGGGCACGAGGATTTCTTCTCCCTCGTCGTAGGCGGTCATAATGACAGCATGGTAGATTTTGGACGGCTCGGGGTATTCAGTTTCCATCGTGGCCATCATTTTGAGATTTTCGAGATGCTCTTCAAAATGATAACTTTTGTTGTCTTTGTCTCGGAGCCGCTCGTAGGCTTCATGGGGATTTTCTAGTTCTTCCATGCGTTTTCGCCAATCCACACGACCGGCACGTTTAATTACCTCGTAACCCTGAATGGTACGGTAAGCTACACCAATAGCCTTTACAAGAGTGCTGGCAATCAGAGCGAAGAGATATATTGCGCCGAGCACCGGATTAACAATAGAGAGGACGAAAAGAAGGATGATCGCTCCGTAAGAAATGGCGCCGGGTAAGATTTCTAAAAACCGGTACAGCGGAGTCCGCTTGCCCTGAGGAATTTCGAGATTTTTACGCATTTAACCTTCTCCAAGTAACCGAATTAGAACCAGCAAAGTACTGAGGATTAAGAGAGAAGTAGTTATTAAGAAAAACTTAGCCATGCCGCCACCACGTTTTCTAAAAATTCGGAGCGTGAGTAAATTGTGCAGGATGCCGAAATTTAGGGCGAGCAGTGGGAAAGCGATAAGACTAGCCCAGGTGCCATCTCGATAACCACCGATGTCGCCGTAACCAATTTTAACTACTGAAGCGTTTGGGTTTAGTGTGATAATTGAAAAAACCAACAAACCAATGGCTAGTAGTAGATTTACGATCATCAAGAATAGTATTCCCCGTTCGGATTGGTAGATTTTGATAAAGTCGTCTTTAAAATTATTCATCTTTGATACTACTGTTTAATATTTTTGCCAAATCATTAACATACTGCATAAAGGTGAAGTCACTAATTATGCCAATAACACCAGTCGCAATCATCATCCAGCCGATTAGGGTAATGACGGCCCCATTATAGAAAGTGATAAAAATGCCAATTACAAGCATAAGAAGAGCAAGCACGACGATGGATTTCCAGGCATCAATGTTAGCGGCATGAAGTTTAATGGCAGCGTTTAGTCGAGTTAACGATTCATAAATCATCCAGATGCCAATTACGATACGAAAGACAGTAGCAAGTTCTTCACCCATGATAAGTACGGCGACGCCTACGAGGAGGGAGACAACACCGGTAAGGAGTCCGTTATTGAAGAAATCGTTTTGGCCCTTAACCATAAAATAAAGAATGATTTGATAAGCCCCTTTGATGATAAAAAATACACCGGCGATATAAGCAATAACCTTGATTGCAGTATCAGGCCAGACGACCAAGAAAATGCCAAGTAGAGCAATAGCAAGCGATTCAAAAACTGCCATCCAAGCAGAACCTTTTAGCCTCCCGCCAATGTCTTCAATTGGCCGCGCTAGCTCTTTTGTTTTTGACATAAACATCTCCTTTGGTTAGTTATTATTTATTATAGCATATTTGTGTTATAATGGAATAAGTGCCAAGAATTCATATTCAAGGCACTGGGTGCCGTTGTAGCTCAGTTGGTAGAGCAGCTCATTCGTAACGAGCAGGTCGCTGGTTCAAGCCCAGTCAACGGCTCCATTTTTAATGGTTTGTTATGAGCTTTTGCGGGGTTTGCGTTTTTTCTTGGGATGTTCAATGGTTTCGCCGGCAGCGGTACGAGCTGATAAATTGAGGGCGCGCATGAGCTTAGCACGAGCGTGTGGAGTAAATATTTTATCAAGCCAAGTCTGCTTAGGGGTCTGGTTTTTTGAGGTTAGTATCTCAACAACATCGCCCTGTTCTAATTTTTTATTCAAGTTGCTCATCTTGCCATTAATTTTTACGCCGACAACGTGATCGCCAATTTCAGAGTGGAGCCGGTAAGCGAAATCTAAGGGCATAGCGCCGGCTGGAAGGTCAATAATGTCACCCTTAGGAGTGTAGACGAAAATTTTATCGGCGAAAAGATTGAGTTTGAGCTTTTTAAGATCAACCTTTTTCCCTTCACGGAGTTTAGCGGCGGTCATTTGAAGCTCAGTAATCCAAAGCAAGTTGGTAGGGAGATGCTCGATCTTCCCTTTTTTGTAGTTTTCAGTGAGCTTTTGCTCGTTGTAATAGAAGCTGGCAGCGAGCCCGTGCTCGGCATATTCGTGCATTTCTTTGGTGCGAATCTGGATTTCGACGATTCTTTTGTCCTTGGTGATGACGGTAGTATGGAGCGATTGATAACCGTTTTGTTTTGGCATGGCAATATAGTCCTTAATACGACCGTTCATCGGCATATAGAGTGAGTGAATGATGCCAAGAGTCAAATAGCAATCGGTAATATCGTTTACGATGATACGAAGAGCAGTAAGGTCGTAAATCTCGTTGATGTTTTGATTATGCTTGGCAAGTTTTTTGTGAAGCGAATAAACCGACTTCACGCGGCCCGAGATGGAGAATTCGATTTTTTCTTTCTTCAAGGCGGCAGAAATTTCGGATTTAATCTTGGTTAAGGATTTTTCAGCTTCTTTGTTGTGTTTTTCGATCAAACTCTTTAATTCATCGAAGCGTTTGGGGTCGACGTATTTGAAGGCAAGGTCTGCCATCTCGACACGAAGGAGCCCCATGTTAAGACGGTCGGCGAGCGGAGCAAAAACCTCAAGAGATTCTTTGGCAATTTTCTTTTGTTTTTCCGGTGGGAGAGCGGAGAGAGTGCGAAGATTATGAAGACGGTCGGCAAGTTTGATAATTAGAACTCGGATGTCGTCACCTAGAGCAATCATTAATCTTAAGAAGTTATCTTTAGTGGCTGGAAGATAGGTGTCAATATCACGCATGCCATTTCGGGCAGTGGAAAGTTTAGTAACACCATCAACTAGGAAGGCGACTGTTTCACCAAATTCGTTTTTGATGTCTTCTAGAGTAAGATCAGTGTCTTCAACGGTATCGTGCAAAATACCAGCGATAATGGTGTCATCATCCATGCCCCATTCTTCAAGGATTTTTTTGACGGCAAGAGGGTGGATAATGTAAGGTTCGCCGGTTTTGCGAGCTTGGCCCTTGTGGGCACTTTTAGCTATCTCGACAGCATGGTCAATGCGGTTCATATATTTATTATACAACAATTCCCTTGCGGTGGCGTTTTTTGACAATAATAACTACCGCAGCAATAATTGATGCTAGCGTCAAGAGCACTAAAGCCATAAACCAAACTGGACAAATAATAATTTGTTTTTCGGTGGTGGAGGTTTGGCCATTGTAATCAATAGTTTGAGTAACTTTAACAACGCCAAGAGCCGGGAGGTCACTAACCTCGCGTTCGGCGTAACGAGTGGTTTCTGGCATAATAACTTCGGAATAGCGACCCGTGTTCTCTTCAGTAGGTAAGATGACTCTGCCGGTAAAAACATCGGATACTGTAATAGTGAAAATAGCCGTCTCGTGGACATTCCCCTTGTTAGTGAGCATGGCAGTGATTTTAACTGGATTGTTTAGAACAAAACTAGGGACGTTATTCTCTAAAATTTCGCCATCATGAACAGTTTCGCCGGCAACATCGGCATAAATGATGCTAGCAATTTCAAAGACATTTTGGACGGAAACGCCATTAGCATTCGAGGAATCTTGGTTGGAGGAAACGGCAATGGTGCCATATTGGCCACCGGCAGGGGCGTTCTGGGGGACCTTAATGGTAAATTTGATTTCCTTAGATTCATTAGGTTTGACACTACCGGTAGGCTCTTCGATTGTAATCCATTTGGAGATGGCAGTACGATCGGATTCGCTTAGGAGGTCGGCGGTGTATTCTTCGTCAGCGACACTATAAGGAGTAACTTCTGCTTTGTAAACGAAGTCCTCAGTAGCATAGGAAGGGTTAATAATTGTAATGTACCCTTCGTAAACCTCGCCGGGATTTAATGAAATCTTTTGATTCATCGGCATGATGGTAAATGCATTGGTACTTTCGTTTTCCATTATTCCTCCACGTTTGTTCTATTATATCAAAAATTATTCAATTGATAAAATCTTTCCGGTGCCTTGTTCTAAATGTAAAAGACGCTGATTTTTAGAACCGCGGTATTTAAGGCTGAGGTCACGCTGAGCCAAGATAAAGGGGCCGTCGATTAGGGCATCGAGAGATTTGAGGAATTCCCATGGTTCTTTACTATATTCTTTGATTGTTTCGTAAGTAAAGCCCGAGAAACTCCAAACATTCCAACCTAGTTCCTTGCGGCACCAGTCGGCGATTTCTTTACAGGCTTTTGCCTGAACAAATGGTTCCCCGCCACAGAAAGTGAGTCCAGCTTGGCCTTTGAAAGTTTTGAGCTCTTTTTTAAGGTCGTCGATTTTGGCGAGATAGCCAGCTTCATAATCCCAAGTCTCAGGGTTTTGGCAGCCGGGGCAATGGTTAGGGCAGCCTTGAGTCCAGAGGACGGCGCGAAGACCATCGCCGTTGACGATGTTGTCGTGCTCCAAGGGCCCACTCAAGCGAATGTAGCCCTCGGGAGTATCTAACTGACGGGAAATCCTATCAAGAGAGCTTGCAAAATTCGATCTGGGGCCGCGTCGCTCCATTATGCATTACCTTTCGCGCAGTTACAAACTTTCTCGAACGGGACATCGCCTTCGAGACGGCCACAGTGCGGGCAGCGATCACCAGTGATGATGCCGGAGAAACCACAGATTGGGTCGCGGTCAACTGGGTGATTCACGGAACCATAACCAATACCTTCGTCGTGCATTTTACGGATGACTGATTCAAAGGCAGCGATGTTTTGTGATGGGTCACCATCTAGTTCGATATAGGTAATGTGGCCCGCATTACAGAGATTGTGATATGGAGCTTCGATTTCGATCTTTTCGAAAGCGCTGATTGGGTAATAAACTGGCACGTGGAAGGAATTGGTGTAAAATTCCCTGTCTGTGACGCCTTTGATTTTGCCAAATTCTTTGCGGTCAATCTTAGTGAAGCGACCAGCGATACCTTCGGCTGGAGTAGCGAGAAGGCTGAAGTTGAGTTTATATTTTTTGCTGAAGCCGTCGCATTTCTCACGCATGTGGCTGATGATATCAAGGCCAAGTTCACGAGCGTCTTCATCTTCGCCGTGATGCTTGCCAGTCATAGCGACTAGGGTCTCGGCGAGACCGATAAAGCCGATAGACAAAGTGCCGTGTTTGATAACGTCTCTTAACGTGTCATTCCAACCGAGTTTTTCGGAGCCAAACCAGTTCCCTTGCCCCATGAGAAATGGGAAGTTGCGGACGTGCTGGTTAGCTTGAAATTCGAAGCGCTCTAGGAGTTCATCTTTGACGAGCTCGAGTTTTTCATCTAGTTCGTGATAGAAACCATCCCAGTCGGCTTCTTTGCGCTCTTTCAAACAAATACCGTGTTTGATGCCGATACGTACTAGATTAATGGTAGTGAAAGATAAGTTACCACGACCAGTGACGATGCCGTCGGATTCTGGGAAGATACTGGCAAAGACGCGCGTACGGCAGCCCATGGTAGCAATCTCAGTGCGATAGTCGCCTTTTTTGTAATACTTGAGATTATACGGAGCATCGATAAAACAGAAGTTCGGGAACAAGCGCTTAGCAGAAACTTCCATCGAACGTTTGAAGAGATCGTAGTTTGGATCCTCTGGATTGTAATTAACCCCTTCTTTGACCTTGAAAATGCTAATTGGAAAGATTGGGGTTTCGCCTTTGCCGAGACCATTAGCAGTAGCTTCAAGCAAGTATTTTGATACTAAGCGACCAGCTGGACTGGTGTCAGTACCGAAGTTGATTGAGGTAAATGGCACCTGAGCACCGGCACGAGAGTGCATAGTGTTGAGGTTATGGACGAAGCCTTCCATGGCCTGGAGAGTTTCGCGTTCGACATCTTCGTTTGAGGCCTCGATGACTTCCTTTGGCCATTTGGCTTTTTTCAATTTATCATCATTGCCGTATTCGTAAGAATCTTTAATTTCGAGGTCAAGTTTCTTACCGGCGAATTTGTTGTATTTTTTGAGGTTGCGTTTTAAGGCTTTTCTAAATGATTTATTGACGCCCGGAGCCATAGCATAATCAAAATTCGGGATGGATTGACCACCATGTTGTTCGTTCTGATTGGCTTGAAGGAGGATGGCAGCGAGAGCGCCATAAGAGCCAATAGAGTTCGGAGTGCGGAGGTGGCCGTGACCGGTGTTAAAGCCGCCATTTTCAAACAATACGAACGGATCAGACTGGCAACAAGTCAAAGTACCAGTAGCATAAAAATCTAGGTCATGAATATGGATATCACCGTTATCGTGAGCGGCAGCGATATCAGGACGAAGTAATAATGATTTGGCAAAAACTTTGGAACCTTCCGCACCAAATTGAAGCATTTTACCCATGGCAGAGTTGCCGTCAACGTTGGCGTTACTTCTTTTAACGTCAGAATCTTCAGAGGCGTCAGCGTGACTAATCGTGCGATAAATCATCATGAGATCAGATTTAGCTTCGCGACGGCGTGAACGTTCCTGACGATAGCGAATGTATTCCCTGGCAGTCTTTTTAAAACTGGATTCCATCAAAACTTCTTCGACGATGTCTTGGATTTGTTCGACATTAGGAGTACGTGTAGTAATCTCTTCGTCGGCACGGTTGATGACTTTATCAGTTAAGGCTTTGGCTCGGTCGTATTTGAATTCTTCGGTAGCAAGGCCGGCTTTCGCGATGGCCTCAGTGATTTTTTCGGGATCAAATTTTACGATTTTGCCGTCTCTTTTGACGATTCTTTTGAACATTTTACCTCCTTTTAGTTTGTTCAAATTTTTATGTATGACGCTATATTTGGTGTCTGGTATCAAGTATACAACACTAAATATGGAATTGCAAGACTTTTTATGCTTAATTTTTGTGGAAATTGTTGCAGATTTTGTTAATAGAACTCCAAACTAAACTTTTCTTCGCGGTTCACTCACGTCAAGTAATTTTTAGTGATTTTCTTAACGAAAATTCCTTCGTCTCACGCCGGACGGGGGTCTCGCTCAGGAATTTTCTAAAAATCACCAAAAATTACTTGGTTCGTTCAATGCTCAGAAAAATTCAGTTTGGAGTTCTTATAGACTATTTCAAAACACGTGTGGCCACCCGCCAAAACACATAACAAATTATTTTTATGCTAAAAAATTGAGCTGAGTTTGAGTTTAAGAAGATTTGATACAGCGGACGAAAATTCCAATTTGACGGCCGCCACTATTGTCACCAATGAATTGGCTATTGGAACTATTATAGCGTAAAATATGACGGTACCTAACATCAGTGGCGGCAGTAGATTGCCAATAATAACCGTACCCAGTGCTATGAACCATGCCGTCGTTATTATAGTATCCTCCGGTGACTGCTTCAAAAGCAATCAGGCCATCTGTAGCATCTTGAGAACCACTCGTAGTATTGCCAATTAACTTATTAATATCAGTATCAACTGTTGTATTTGGCCCACTGGGTAAATGCCACCCGCTCGGACAAATATCTTCTGTGGCTGGGTTTGTGTTTGAACTTGTAGCTATCGTTCCCGCCGTAGTAGCATAATAGTTATACCATACACCAGTAGTGTCGCTGTTTGAGTCTTTAGCACAAGCGTAGTTAAAACTATTGGTTGAGTCACAATGGTTAGCGTAGGATGCATCATTAGCATCTAGGCTATACTGTGATACGTTGAAGCTATCTCCGGTGAAATTAGAATCAGTGGCCGTGATGGTGCCGGTGATTCTTAAGTTTTGAGTCATCCAACACTCACCATTAATATATCTTACTGTATAAATATTGCCGTTTCTTCTATCTACTACTGTGACGTTATCGCCTATATTTGCTGGATTGCCACTAGTGCCTACATTCTTTTGGCACCCTGCCAATGTAATATCTTGCATATAGATGGGCTGTGGGTTAGGGTTGGCTATACCTATGAAGTTAATGATATTAGTATATTCTCCAGCTATTTGATTAGTGGATGCTCTGGCTCCGATTTTGAATTCTAGGCTGGTAGTAGTATTAGTGTTATTAGCAATAAGGAGTTTATCGTTACTATCAGAGTATTTAGGTAAATAAGAATAGTTAGTCCAATTAGTACTGGTAGCACAGTTAGTAGAGACATTACAATAAGAATAGCCCCAAGTATTGTCAGTAAAGTCTGATAATGAGGCTACATCTGTGGTGATACTAGTGAACTTATTGGTAGTACTAGTACCATCTTTTCTAAGTTCGTTGCTATTGTTGCTACTACTGCCTGTATTAGCATAGAGACTGTAACCAGCTATACTATTTGATAAAGTAGTAACTGTAATGTTATTACTATCTTTATAGTCTCCTGGAGTGAGGTTAGAGATAACTAAATCTCCTGAAACAGTGACATTAATAGTAGGATTAAGCGTAAATGAGATGCCTACACTACCTTCGTAGAATTCGGCGGAAACATCCTCATAGACATGGTTAACTCCAACAATACATAATGAAATTATGAATAGGGCTAATAATTTTTTTCTAACTAATTTCATGAAGCTACCTCACTTTAATTTGCCTTTTATCTTCCTAGTGGCACCTTTTTAACATGAAAGGCGTACATATAAAAAGGCGCCACTAGGTGGAACGCATGAACTGTTGGTCGAATCGATTCACAGACACGCCCTAATGACGCCTATTTTTCTGTGAATCATCTGATATAAAAATATCGATTCAACTATTATTTCATACGTTCCACTTCTTATTATAAAGTATCAATACAAAAAATCAAGAGAATTTTTTGATGATGGTAATATCTAATTAAGCCTAGGCGGTTTGAGATTTTTACAGGGGTGAAGTGGGTTATGCTTCCCTGTTTTTTAGTGGGGGGTTGTAAAATTTGGGTTTCGTGCTTATAATTCCCTATCAATTAAAATAGGAGATTGCTATGACAAAAAATACGGAAAAGGTGGTGGGCACAATAGTCAATAATGAGATACTGAGAGATAAGATTTATAATATCCGTGGGTATAAAGTGATGCTAGATTATGACCTGGCGGAGATATACGGGTATACAACAAAGGCATTCAATCAGCAGGTGAAGAATAATATTGAAAAATTCGAGGGCGAAGATTTTATGTTCCGGTTAACCCATGAAGAGCTTGTAGAGTTTTTAAGGTCAAATTTTTTGACCTTAAAAACTGGGAGAGGCGAACATTATAAGTATCTGCCTTATGCTTTTACTGAACAAGGTATTTATATGCTAATGACAGTGCTGCGCGGTGAGCTAGCAGTGACGCAGAGCCGAGCACTAATCCGGTTATTTAAGGCAATGAAGGACTATATCACAGAAAATCGGTTTTTGCTAGATCAGCGCGAACAGCTTAAAATGATGGCCCTTGTGGCGGAAAATAGTAAGAGCCTCGGCAAGGTGGAAGAAGAAATTACACTAATGAACAATAGAATTGCTGATGCGGAGGCTAAATTAGACAATACGATAATGCGAAATGAGATATCGCCGATTATGCTAGATTTTAATAAATTTGTTGAAACGCATGAGTATTTATTGATGAACGGTGAGCCGGCAAAAGCAGTGGAAGTATACCAAGAAATCTACAGCAAAGCTAAAAAGAGTTTGTATATTATTGACGATTATATAGATATGAAAACTTTGAGGTTGTTGGCAAAAGCGAAAAGCGGCGTAGAGATAATTGTTTTTAGTGATAATATCGGACACTATCTTCATAAGAACGACTTTGAGGATTTTAAGCGTGAATTCCCTGACGCGAATATTAGGTTTGTGAAAACTTGTAAAGTGATGCACGATAGGTTTATTGTTGTAGATTATGGGGTTAAGGGTGAAGTAATTTACCATTGTGGAGCTTCTTCTAAAGATGCGGGTAAGGCTGTGACGGTAGTTTCTGAATTACAGGGTGAGCTGACAAAACGATCTATGGAAATGGTGGTGGAACTTTTGAAGCGAAACCCAGATCTGAAATTGAAATAGTATCGATGAGTTTTAACGGAGGAAGCCGTTGATGATTTTTGATTCGGCTTGTTTTTTGGTGAGACCGAGGGTCATGAGTTTTTTGATTTGGTCGCTAGCGATTTTACCGATGGCGGCTTCGTGGATTAATTCAGCATCTTTAGTTTTAGCGTCTAGAGCGGGGATGGCGTGGACTTCGGCTTCGTCCATGAGGATGGCATCGCATTCGGAGTGACCACGGCATTTGTTGTTGCCGATGATGGTGGCTTTGAAAGTTTGTTTAGATAAGTCTTGCGCGATGGAGCGAGAGGCGATGTCGGTGGTGGAGTCTTTGCCGTTTAATGCTACTTCGTAGATTGATTCGGCAGTTTGACGTCCGTGAGTGAATAAGCGCTCTTTGACGATGAGTTTAGTGTTTTTATCGAGATCGGCGGTGGTTTTTCTAATAGTGGAGTCGACACCTTTGATTTGTTCAAGCTCTAGAATAGCTTCGGAATTATCTTTTAGGTGGACTTCGGTGACGGGGTTAAGAATTTTCCCTCCCCTACCGGGACCGAAACCGTAATGCTTTTCGATGTATTTGATTTTAGCATTCTTGCCGACGTAAAAACGATGAATGCCGTCGTGGACCGAATCGGTAGGACCACAATTATAGATACCGCAGCCGGCGATGATGGTAACTTCGGCATTATCGCCGATGTAAAAATCGTTATAAACTGCTTCTTTGATACCAGTGGCGCTGATGGCGACGGGAATGTGGACTTGTTCGTTTTTGGTGTTTGGTTTGATAGTGATGTCGAGGCCGGATTTGTCGGTTTTAGGTTTCACGTCGATGTTTTTGGTGGAGTTTCGGCCGACAGATTTGCCATTAACGCGAAAATTGTAGGCACCAGCTGGGATTTCAAAATCATCGCCGCTAGTGGTACCGGCTACTGTGCAGAAGATCTCTTTTTCGTAATCGTTAAGCTCCATGGTTTTCTCCTGTGATGGTCTTTAGAAGAGTGTTCGGAGTACCTTTTGATTTAATCTTTCCTTTTTCAAGGATGATAATTTCGTCGGCGAGTTTTAGAATCTTTTCTTGGTGGGAGATAATAATGATGGTTTTTTGCTCTTTTTTGAGTTTTTTGAAAACCTTGATGAGATTATCAAAGCTCCAGAGATCGATACCGGCTTCGGGTTCGTCAAAAACGAAGAGTTTAGCAGGACGGGCGAGCACGGAGGCGATTTCGATACGCTTCAATTCCCCACCAGAAAGCTTGTCGTTTATTTCTCTTGTGAGATAATCCTTGGGGATTAAACCGACATTTTTTAAATGATTCCCAGCTTCCTCAGGTGCGATTAATTCTCCACTAGCGATGTTTAGAAGGTCATAAACGGTGATGCCTTTGAATTTGACTGGTTGTTGAAAGGAGTAGGCGATATTTTCGGCGCGTTCGGTGATGGTTTGGTCGGTGATGTCTTTATTTTCTAGAAAAATTTTGCCATTAGTAGGAGTTTTGACGCCCATAATAATATCGGCGAGAGTGGATTTACCGCTACCGTTGGGGCCAGTAATGACTGTGAAACTGCCTTTTTTGATGCGAAGCGAAATATGGTCTAGGATTTTGTCCCTAGACCCACCTTTGACCTCGTAGCTAATGTTTTTTAACTCTAACATTTATATATATTATATCACTTTATGGACTGCTACCAAACTCGTTGGTTCGGGTGTATATATCTGTAGTTTGCAGCTGCTTGCGCTGGGATAATCATTGCGCCAAAATCTTGTGTGTGACTATCACCTGTGAGCTGATAAGTAGAGAGCAGGTTGTTGTATTCTGTGATCATAACGGAACCGTCTGGAAGAACTTGTTCTACCCAGAATAGATGCCCATAGTTGCTATTTTTGATTTGGCCGATGGAGTTGACTGTAGGAGTATTATTCACTAAGTAACCATTGGCCGATGCCGCAACGTCCCAAAAGTTCCCATCCCCCCAATTAGGAAGAGTTATTCCAAAAGTTTCAAGCGTTTTCCAAGCTACATAGCTAGTGCATTGACATGCAGGATACCCGTTGATGAGGCGAGCAGTAGAATTTTCGTTTTCTGCCGGACAGTTATCTTTCCAGGGGTAGCTATTGCTAGGGTTAATCGCTTGACCTTGTGTTTGCATTCTTGCGAGCTCCTCCTGAGATCTAACCTCTTCAGCTTCTGCGTAATTGTTATCGCTTGAATCATTATTTGCTGATTCTGAATTTGCAGATTGGCTTGAGCTGTCGGTTTGGTCGTCGTTGGCCGTTGACTGAGTAGATGCTTGTCTGGATGATTCTTTAGACGGCTGGCGATTGCGTTTGGATTGGGCGCGGTTTTCCGGTTTGGTAGTTTCGGAAACACCCTTTGGTTCGGCAAATGAATCGCCTGCTGATTGGCTATCGTTATCAGTATTTTTAGGAGTTTTGACAGTTTTAGTAGTTTCCGCGGTAGTTATGCCAATTTCCGATGGTCGCTCATTATTTTTTCCTATCGTCAACAGTACTGCTACTATAGCTACAACGCCAACTAACAAAATTCCGCCTATAATTATTTTTACTTTCGCTCCACCAACTTTTTTATTCATATGCTTTTTATTATAACATGGATGGTTGGTTTTTGTCTTTGGATTTTGGTTTTGATGGATGGTAGGCGAGGTAGTAGCCGCCAGCGACAATAATAGCGCCGCCGATGATGTTGCCGAGGGTAACAGGGAGAAGGTTGTTTAACAGAAACTCGGTGATAGTGGGCGCTGGAATGCCGTTGATTGCGCCAGTAATTATGCCGGCTGGAATGTAGAACATGTTGGCGATGGAGTGTTCGAAGCCACAGAGGACGAAGAGCATAATTGGCAGGAATACGGCGGTGATTTTACCAGTGACGGTGCTGGCGGCGGTAGCCATCCAGACTGCAATACATACGAGAAAGTTACACATGATGCCTTTTAGAAGTGCTTCGAAAAACCCGAGATTGACTTTAGCATTTGCGGTGGCGACTACAGTATCTGGGATTTGATCAAAAGCTCCGCTAATTACTGCTATCATAGTGACGAATAGTGCTCCGATGAAATTGCCTAAGAAGACAAAAAGCCAATTTTTGAGGAGTTGGTGAAGTTTGATTTTGCGATTAAAAAGGGCCATAACCATGAGATTATTACCAGTGAAAAGTTCGCTTCCGGCTACCACCACCATAGCGAGGCCAGCGGTGAAAATACAGGCACCGGCGATTTTGCCACCGTAGACGTTACCGAAAGTAGCGCCCACACCAGCCGAGGCAATAAACATGCCAGCAAAGATACCCAGTAAAATCATCTTCCACCAAGGTAGGTTAGCTTTGGCTTTTCCTGTCTCAATAGTTTTTGCAGCAATTTCTGATGGTGTTAGCATACTTCCTCCTTATATTGAATTATAGTATACTCGTAAGGAAGAGAAAAAGCAACTATTTAGCTTTGTTGTGGTTCCAGTAGACAAAAGTGGTGACGAGGCCGGCGAGGGTGAGCATGGAACCGATGGCAATAATGAGAGCGATGTGGTCGCCGGAGCGGACGAGCGAAGTCAGAGTAAGGCGATCGTAAAAGAATAAAGCGTATTCGTTATCGTCGGTAACGGGGAGAGGGTTGCCGTCTTCGTCCGCCATGGTGAGGCAGATGTAGGAGTTGTCGCGGACGAATGAGCCTTCGGTCTTGGTTTCGTCAAAGCATAGGCCAGGAGCGTCGGAAACTGGCTGGAAATTGTTAGAAGCTTTGTAAATCTGTGAGGCCGTAGTGAAGGTGATGACTCCGAAAACTACGCTCATAATAAAAAGCAAAGCGGTGTTAGTTTTGATACGTGAATTGGTTTTATTAGATTTAGTGCTCATGGTTAAATTATAGCACGCATTATCTTCTGAGCAAACGAAACAACTGTATGACCGTTAGTCGCTCGCGTCTACATCTAGTGTGATGGTAATTTTGTAGCCTTTGAATTCTTTTTGAACTGCGTCGTAGATGTCTTGATAATTTTTTTCGCGATTTTTGGCCTTAAAATCAATGATGATATCAAAGCTAAGTGTTTTATCTTTAGTATCTAGGAAAAAGCCGTGCATTTGTAAAATATCTTTGTGGGCAAAAACAATTTTCTCGACTTTTTTCTTAGCTTCAATGATATTTTTATCTTTGGTGTTGATGGAATAAACGCCAATAGTATGCAAAATCACACCGTATTTTTCGGCTACTTGCTTTGTGATGCGGCGGGAAATTTTATCGATATCCGCTACGGTCAGCGTGTCGTCTACTTCAATGTGGATCGAGCCTAGGTATTTGTCTGGGCCGTAGTCGTGCAGCACTAGGTCAAACGCGCCTTTGACCTCTTTTTCCTTGAGGACCTCTTTTTTGATTGATTTAGCTAGACTGCTTTCTATGCGCGTGCCGAGGACGTTGTCGATCGATTCTTTGACGAGCTCTAGGCCAGCTTTAATGATAAACACCGACACCAGCGCGCCTACATATGCCTCAATGTTGACACTAAAAATCATATAAATAATTGCTGAGGCGAGAACCGAAATTGAAAGAATCGCGTCATTAAAGGCATCTGCCCCGCTGGCGACCAAAGAATCGGATTTGATAGCGCGACCCTTTTTCTTAACATATAGCCCGAGCGCAAACTTAACGATAATACCAGCAATTAAAATGATTAGGGTCGTAACGTTGTAATCTACTTCTTCTGGCGAAATAATCTTTTTTACAGACTCAATGAACGCCGTAACACCAGCGTAAAGCACGATAGCCGAAACGATGAGCGAAGTAATGTACTCAATGCGTCCATAGCCGTAGGGATGCTTTTTGTCTGGCGCTTTACCGGCTAGCTTGGTGCCGATAATCGTAATAATGCTAGATAGTGCATCACTGAGGTTGTTTACGGCGTCTGTGATAATTGCAATGGAGTTTGATAACAAACCGACTGTGGCCTTAAAACCTACAAGCACTAGGTTTGCTAAAATGCTGATAACACTGGTTTTGACTACTGTTTTTTCGCGATTATTTTTCATAAGACAAGTTTTCTAGGTATTTGCTCCTTTGTTATATTGTAGCATAGGTCGTGGTCCGCGTAAACGAGGGCGCTGCCAGAGCGCCAATTCAAAAAATCTAAAGCAAGCTTTAGATTTTTTCTCGTTTTTACCTCTGGTGGGCTTTAGAGGGCTCGAACCTCTGACCTCAGCAATGTGAATGCTGCGCTCTAGCCAACTGAGCTAAAAGCCCAAATGATATGGTATAATTATAACATGGATTTAGAAAAAATTAAAGAGGAGCTTGGTCGGATTGAGGAGTTTTTGGCTCAACCTGATGCTTATGCGGATCCGGAGTTCGCAACGAAAAGCAAACGCGCGAATGTTTTGCGCGAGATTTTGGATTTGAACAAAAATATTGAACAGATGAAGAACAATTTAGAGGAGGCTAATTCCCTGTTAAATGACCCGGAGCTTGGCGAGATTGCAAAAGAAGACTCAGAAAAATTAAAAAATGAGCTCAAAGTTGCTGAGGAAAAAATGGAGGAATTGTTGATCCCGCGCGACCCAGAAGACGATAAACCGGCGATTTTTGAAATCCGAGCAGGGGCGGGGGGTGACGAGGCATCACTTTTCGCGGCAGAGCTTTATCGTTTGTACATGAAGTATGCTGAAAGGCATGGGCTGAAGTTTGAGCTGATTTCTGAAAATCAAAACGAAGCTGGTGGGATGAAAGAAGTGATTTTCAAGATTTCTGGTGATGAGGCTTATGGTCAACTTAAGTTTGAAGGTGGTGTACACCGAGTACAAAGGGTGCCGGTGACCGAATCACAGGGGCGAATTCATACTTCTACAGTGACGGTGGCAGTGCTACCAGAGGCTTCGGAAAAGGATTTAGAAATTAAACCAGAAGACCTCAGGATCGATATCTATCGTTCGGGCGGACATGGTGGTCAGGGGGTGAATACAACTGATTCAGCAGTACGAATTACACACCTCCCTACTGGAATTGTGGTGGCAATGCAAGATGAGCGCTCACAGCAACAGAACCGCGTCAAAGCGATGAATGTGCTAAGGACAAGGCTACTTGAGAAAAAGAAGGAAGAGGAACGTAAGAACGCCTCAGAGGCTCGTAAGTCCTTGATTGGCACAGGAGATAGAAGCGAAAAAATCCGAACCTATAATTTTCCGCAAGACCGTGTAACCGACCACCGGATTCATTATTCTAGGTCAAATATCCCAGCGGTGATGGATGGGGATATCGATGATATCGTGACAGAATTGATTAATCATGAAAGAAACATTGCAAAATAAACAAGATTTTTACGGTAGGGATTACATTGTTACCCCTGATGTCCTGATTCCTCGTCCGGAGACGGAGATGATGGTTGATGCGATATTAAATCTCATAGGGAAGCCATTTCTCCCAGGCGTGAAGCCGAGTGAACCGAAGCTGCCAGAGGATATAACTATTCTAGATGTGGGAACAGGTTCAGGTTGCATAGCAATAACATTGAAACAATTATTGCCACAAGCTAAGGTGATAGCGACAGATATTTCTGATAAGGCTTTAATAGTTGCTAAAAAGAATGCTGTCAACCTTGAGGCCGAAGTAGAGTTTTTGCAGAGTGATTTGCTAGATGGTGTCAAGATAAAGCCCGATTTGGTAGCGGCGAATTTGCCTTATGTTGATGAAAGCTGGGATTGGATAGACAAAGAAGCTCTTTCAAAAGAGCCGGCACTAGCGCTGTATGCTGATAATGGAGGGCTAGAACTAATCTATAAATTAATTGATCAGGTGGTGGAGCGTGGGGTTAAACATTTAATACTCGAAGCTGACCCGTGTCAACATGCACGAATAATAGACTACGCCAAGAAAAAGGGCCTCACTCTGCGTGAGACCCGAGGGTTTATCCTTTATTTTTCTGAATAACCTTCCAAAGTGACGTTGACAGTCGTTTCCTTCCCTTCCCGAATAACGGTAAGTTGAACGGTGTCGCCTGGTTTATACTCGCTAATCAGGTCAGAGAGTGAGCCAGCAGCGCCAACTTTGGTGCCGTTAATGGCGGTAATGATGTCTTTATCCTTAAGGCCTGCTTTGGCGGCAGGGCTATCCTTGACGATGGCAGAATAAGCTGACGGGCTATAAAGATAGGCACCGGTAGAGACTGGTAAATTATACTCCTTGGCGGCTTCAGGGGTGATAGCGACGGCGTAAACACCTAAATAGGCACGTTCGGCTTTGCCGGTTTCAATGAGTTGATTTAGCATACCTTTAGCGCTGGATATTGGAATGGCAAAACCCATATTTTCAGCGGTGCTGCTCGTGGCAGTGTTAATACCAATCACTTCACCAGCCGCGTTAACGAGAGGTCCACCAGAGTTGCCAGAGTTAATGGCGGCGTCGGTTTGAATCATATCGGAAAGAGTTTCAACGTTGGAGCCGGTGCCATCGGAAGCGGTGACAGAACGGCCAGTGCCAGAAATAATGCCAGCAGTAACTGTGTTTTGATACTCACCTAACGCGTTGCCAATAGCGATAACTTGTTGTCCAACGACAATAGTCTTGGAATCACCAAGTGTGGCTGGGGTTAAATCTGAAACGTCTTTGATTTTGAGATAAGCGACATCGTTTAATGGGTCGGTGGCGACGACTTCAACATCCTCATAAGTAGTGCCGTCATCTAGAATTACTGTGACTTTATGAGCACCGTTAATGACATGTTTGTTGGTAACGATGTAGCCGTCTGCGGTGGCAATGATACCGGTGCCGGCAGCTTGAGCGTCAGTGCTTTGGCCAAACAGGTTCATGCTCTTAGTAGAGGTGACGATAGAAACTACACTTTTTGAGACTTTATTTGCAATGTCGGCAATGGAGCCCTCAGTAAAATTGGCGGAGTTGCCATCGGTCCCTGAACCCAAAAAGGTGATAGGAGCGCCAGTTCTTTGGAGAGCCAAAAAACCATAGCAAAAACCAGCGATACCGAACAGTATTGCGATTATTGAAATAATCATTGGAGCTTTGCTAGTTTTTTTCGCACAACAGCAAGCTGGAGCTTCTGCTTTAACTTTGGCTTCAACAATTTTGCCCTTTGAGTTTTCTTCCATTTTACCTCCTTAGATATTAAATATTGGATTGCTAAAGAATATAACGATTACGGCGACGAGTGCCGCGCCAAAAATAACTGGACCAATAATATGCTTGAAACGAAAATCGGCTTGATATTTAATCATGGCTCGGCGAGCATAATTATAAACGAAAGCAAAGATGGTGAGAATGATGGCGAGTTGTGGGATACGAATACCAGTGGCGCCAAAAGTATAAATGATGGACCAGGAGTTGCAAAGCCAAGCAATCTCTGAAAAGACTAGCCCACAGACCAGAGTGGTAAGTGTGAAATCTTTGTCGTTGCTTTGAATGAGGGTGTGGCGACTAGCAGCATAGCCAATCAGGAAGGCTAAGAGGACGATGGCAATGGAATCTAAATTCGCAGTCATAATAGTGGCGGCGGACATACCAAGAAATACGGCGATGAGAGATTGAACCATGGCGGCAGTTTCGTTTGAGAGAGGCTTGATAAATAGAAGCCAGATTGGGTAAAAAGCCATGAGGATAAAGTCTACCGGTAAGAACTCGGGGCCGGCATAATAGGCGATTAGCACTACGCTAATACCGACGATTAAATCAACTAGATTAGATTTGAGGTTAAGCATGAAATAACGAGCGCGCACCGCAAAGACACGCCATTTTGAGGCTAGGACTAAAATAATACCGAGGATTGGGTTGTTGGACAAAACTGTTACTAGAACTGCGCCCACACCAAGCAGAAGATTCAAAAAGACATGAATCATACTACTTGCGATATTGCGAGATTTTCTTGCTAAAACATAATCTGCCATATACATTATATTATAGCAAAAAATTTAAATTAAACTTAAAAAATGGTATAATAGCATGTATGGAAGAATTGGAGCCAACTTTTTTTCAGAAACACCCGTTACTAAAGGATTTGCTAAGCCTAGGCGGGTTTATTGCGGCAATAGTGCTTGGGACACTGTTTTTGAATACTTTCATTTACCGGTCGTATAACGTGGTGGGGGGGTCAATGGAAAATACTTTACACGGTGATGACCGAGTGATAGTGAATCGTGCAGCGGTTTCGTGGTCACACTTTACCGGGCAAGAATATGTGCCAGAACGGGGGCAGATTATTGTGTTTTTGAACGAAGATGAGGAAAAAGTGGCAGAATACAAGGCGGCTGGGGTGGAAAACCCGATGACTTGCAATGTGCCATCTAACGTAAATGACCAATATATCATTAAACGAGTAATTGCCTTCCCTGGTGAAAGAGTGGTAGTGAAAGATGGCGAAATGAAAATTTACCCGGATGCAGAATCTACCGAAGGAATCGTATACGACGAAGAATGGCGGAAATCTGAAAACGATGGGCCAAAAGAACATACTTCGGGCGAGGTGGATATGGTAGTACCAGAAGGTGAACTGTTTGTGTCAGGTGATAATCGTGAAGGTTCAAATTCGTGGGATTCCAGAAATGGTCTTGGAACAATTCCCTATTGCCGAATTGTGGGGCCGGTAATCTTGCGGTTATTCCCACTTGATAAAATTAGAACATTTTAAGGAAGAAGTTAAATAAGGTTTTCAGGACACGCTCAAGGGCGCTCGCCCAAGCTTACGGTCCTGAAAACCTTATTTTAACTTCTCTATTAACTCTTTCAATTCAGCGCCAGATTTGCAGCGAAAGGTGAGGCTACGGCCTTTGATTTCGGCGACCGCATTGTATTTGGCGGTGAGAGCATTTTCGTCTTTGATGTGCTCGCGCCGTTTGATGGCGGTAGCGGAGGATTTTTTCTTGTTTTCAGCAAAATAACGTTCAACTTTGCGAGCGGTCCAACCTTCTGAGATAATCTTGGGAAGGACTTTTTTGACTTCTTTTTCGTCGCGAGAAACAAGGGGGCGCATAACTCCCTCGGTGAGGCGTTCTTTAATCATGATTTTTTTGACGTCATCGGGGAGGCTGAGGAGCCTTAAGGTGTTATTAATCGAGGTTTCAGATTTACCGACTTTGGCGGCGATATCTTCACTGCTGAGGTTAAATTGAGCTTGGAGTTTAGCATAGGCGGTGGCAAGCTCGATAGCATTTAAATCTTCACGTTGAGCGTTTTCGATGATGGAAAGCTCAAGACGGTTTTGAGCGTCCAGGGTGCGAACGATAGCGGGAATTTTATCAAGGCCGGCTATTTTAGAAGCACGCCAACGGCGTTCACCAGCGACGATTTTATATTTACCTTCTTCCCTGGTAACGACGATGGGCTGTAAGACGCCATGTTCCTTGATGGATGCGGCTAAGGCTTCGAGGGATTCGGTGCTGAATTCACGGCGGGGCTGTTCTTCGTCGCGAATAATGTCAGTTAGTTTAATCTCTTTTAATTTGCTTTCCTTTTTATCTTCGGCGATTGTGGGGTCAAACTCATCATCAATTAATTCTGTAGGGATAAGCGATTCAAAACCGCGACCAAGTCCTGCCATTATTTAGTCCTTTCTATGATTTCTTTGGTTAAATCTTTGTAGGCTTTGGCGCCTTTGCTGAATTTATCGTAGGCGCCGACTGGCACACCATGGGATGGCGCCTCAGCGACACGAACGTTACGAGGAATAGTAGTGTTGAAAGTAAGCTGTTTGAAGTATTTTTTGATTTCGGCGAAAACCTGAGGGGAGAGGCTGGTGCGTTTGTCGTACATAGTAGCGACTACGCCGAGAAGTCTGAGGCTGGGGTTGGCTTGTTTCATTACGAGTTTCATGGATTCTAGCAATTGAGCTACACCTTCAAGGGCGTAAAACTCGGTTTGAACTGGAATGAGTAAATAATTTGACGCGATCATACCATTGACGGTTAGAAGCGACAATGATGGAGGTGAGTCGATGATAATATAGTCGTAGTTTACTTCTACGGTGCGAATAGCATCACGCAGGCGAGTAAATTTTTTGTTCTGAGCGGTAATTTCGACCTCGGCGTTAGCGAGTTCAGGGGTGGCTGGAGCGAGCGCAAAATTTTTGTACTTGGTGGGGCGAATAGCCTGGCTGAGAGTTGCGGTGCCAAGCAGAACTTCGGTCATGGTGTTACCGAGAGACTTGTCATTTTTATCGATGCCAAGACCGGAAGTGGCGTTGCCCTGGGGGTCAAAATCAATTAGGAGAGTTCTGAATTTGTTTTTTGCGAGGTAAAAAGAGATGTTGACAGCAGTGGTAGTTTTGCCTACGCCGCCCTTTTGATTTGTCACACAAATTACCTTCGCCATAATACTTAAGATTATAACACATTAATCATTTGTTGGAAAGCAAGAAATGTTTTTGATGGCTTGGACTTCTAAATTGTAAGACTTGCAACACAAGGCAAGAAAAAATGTCCTTACTCGCGAACTAAAGTTCGCTTGGGGACATTTTTTCATTGTTGAGTTGCAAAACTTACAATTTAGAAATCTGGTCTAAATCTCATTATGCCATCAAAAGCATTTCTTGCTTTCTAAGCGATTTTAGTGATTTCAATCTCGCTGTATTTCTGACGGTGACCAGTTTCTTTGTGAACGCGTTTCTTCGCTTTATAGCGGATGACGCGGATTTTGTCGCCTTTAATTTCGGGCGTTTTGATTTTGGCTGAAACTTTTACGCCCTTTACCGTAGGAGTGCCGACTTTTGTGTTATCGCCGTCGATTACGAGTAAAGCGTCAAGTTCGAGCTCTTTGGTGCCTGCCGGGAGGAGGTCCACCCGTAGGGTCTCTTTTTCTTCGACGAGGTATTGCTTACCCCCGACGAGGATGACTGCTTTTTTCATATTATTCCTTTGTTTAATACTCGTACTATTTTATCACATTTTTTCAGATTTGAAAAGACCCCAGATAGCTGGGGTCTTTTCTAACGAGAGGTTAACTGTTATTTCTTTGATTCTTCGGTTGGAGTATCCTTTGAAATTTCTGGTTTAACCTCTGGTTTGATTTCGTTTTCGCCTTTGACGACATTTTCAGCAGTCTTCAAAGTGCGCTTAGTGCGATAGAGGTAGTAGCCACCGCCGCCAATGCCTGCGATGATGATGATTGCCATCACGATTTCGAGTGGACCAGTGTTTGGTAGTTCCTGGCAGCCTTCCATTTCGGGGTTGGTGATACAGTTTTTCTCTTTACATTCTGGTAGATCGGGATTGGTGGTGCAGTCTACTGGTTGACACTCTGGTAGGTCAGGGTTAGTGTCGCAGTTTTTACATTCTGGTAAGTCGGGGTTGGTGGTACAATCTTCGTTTTTCTCGGCTACTAGGGTGTAAGTGATATGACCGGAATACTCAGCACAACCTGGTACAGTGCCAGCGAGCTTGTTGAAGCCAATTGGAGTCCCTTCTTCGCTAAACAAGGCAGTTGGCAAAATGGAGCCGTTAGCTGCACCACTGTTATGGATGATGGCAGAAGAGGCCTTGAATTTTAGCACTACGCCATCTGTGTTGGTGGTGAGATAGGCTTCGTCCCAAACTTTGCCGGTTTGTGGGTCATTGGGCTTATCTGGAGTGACATAACTCCAGGAAATAATGCCGCTAACCATGCCACGGTCACCTTTATTCAATGTAGTTGGGTAACCTGAGGATACCCTGGTGTTGGTGGCCATACCAAAACCACTTTGGTTAGTATCTGAGCCGGCATCATTATGATAGTAGATGTACACTTCATATTCTTTGCCCGGTACAATTTCAATTTCGTCTCGGTATGGATCGGTAGAACCTGCTTCACCAACACGAACGAAGTTGCGCTCATCGCCAACTGCCACATTGTTAGTAATAGAGTTGAAGGTCGCGTAATCGGCTGGTTGTTCGTTGGTATAAGTGGTACGTTCGGGACCCCAAGCCGAAACGGCACCGGTGAAACTACTCGCCAATAAAAGTGTAGTGGCTAGTATTTTTGTTGTGGTGCCCACCATTTTTGTAAGATTTTTACTCATTTTTCCTCCTTTTAAAAATCTCCGTTTTCAAATGCGTTGGCGCGTTCGCTCGCCGTGTCATCAGCGTGAGACGTGGCTTCCTGGTTGTTTTGTTGAGTCTGAGCGCTATTGTCGACGGCTGCTTGTTGTTCCTTTTCGGCTTCTGAGCCAGCCGTATTGCCGCTGCTAACTTGTTCATGGGCTTGCTGAACTGGTTCATAGTCCTGAGATAAATTGGTTTTTGGAGTGACGCTCTCGTTTAAAGGTTGTTGATCTACCCGCGAACCAGCATTTCTTCTTTCGGCTTCTTCGTTTTTAGCAGGATGCCCGCCTGGAGTTGGTTCTGGACTTGGAGTTGGGGTTGGGTTGTCGCCTTTTCCTGGAGTTGGTTCGTCTGGGGTATTGATTGTGATAACCGTGGTAGTGCCATCTGGATGACGATACTCTATTTCTGTTAGCATGTTGGCACAGTCTTCCTTTTCTTTTGTGATGACCGTGGTGCCGTTTTCAAGTTTTGTTTCACGTACGAGTATGTTTTTGCCTGTTAAATCCGATTCTACGAAATAGCTGTGTCTGCCGTCTGCCCTCTCGGCAACACCATGGTTTTTGTACATACCTTGACCGATTTCTTCTGAGTACTCAGAGTTCTCATAAATCTTTTGGAATTGCTTTTGGAGTTCGGCTTTTTCTTCGTCAGACATATTGGCAATTTTATCCTCAGCTTCGTTGAGAGATAAACCTTCAAAACCGTCTAAACCATATGCGATTGCCTGGAAGCCAGCTGGATATTTCATGGAGTAAGTCATATACTCACTAACTACGCCACGTTCTTCGGGCGTAGCATTGGCTGGGTCAACGCCTATCTTTTCTAGTGCGAGGCTTGGGTTACCTACGGCTGACTCTGAAACTTTACCCTCGGATTCAAAACACCCTAAATTGCCGTCTTGTTCATATGAACCATCGATTAATTTATCTAGTTTGTTATAACCAGTTAGGCTTTCGTAATTGTCTTCGATGGATTCTTCGGTTTCAGTGTGCGTGCTATCAGCGTTGCCAAAGAGGTTTTCAGTGATTTCGTGGCCAGCAAAGCCGATAGCGCCGGCAGCTGTGGCCGCTGCGAGTGCAACGGCACCGACTTTTCGCCTCGTTTTTGGGTCTTTCAAAACTTCTTTGACTTTATTAAGAATCCCGGCGAAGCCTGAATGCTTTTCGGCTTTTTGTTTCAACTCTTGAACTTCAGGTGAGAGTTCGGGCTTTTCGACTTTTTCAATTTGTTCAACTTTTTCGATTTTTTCTTCAACTACTTTGGTGGACTCGTCTACGATTGGGCCAGCATTACCGGTTTCACGGAACTGCTTGACGCGTTCCTTGACGGCTTCGTATTCAGCGTCGGGGAGATTTTTGATGTCAAGTTCATTAATTTCAGCCAAGGTCATTTTGCTTCGGATGCGGTCCGCCAAGCCTGGTTCGGAGTTGTTGGCTTCTGCCTTGGTGTCCATGTTATCCTACGATTCGTTGGGGTTTTGTTCATTGGTACTAGGGTTATTAAAATTCTCAGACATTTTCACCTCCTAAAAATTCCCTGCCGAAAACCCGGACAGTGTTAGCGACGGCTTCTTCAACATTGAGGCCGTTTTTCTCAAAGAATTGTTGGAATTCAGTTTCTGAGGTGTCGGGGCGATCGAGGAGTTGGTTTAGCTCTGCGTTTTGCTGTTCGTTAAGCCCGCCAAAAATTGCCAGGGTAATCCGATCATCAAGGTTTTTGATAGATTCCTCCCTTAAAGCGTTTAATTCTTCGGGGTTATTAACCGCCAAAGGTTTTTTCTTAATTAGTTCGTCGACAAACCGGCCCAAGGTTTCTCGATCTATGAGTAAGTTGTCCATAGAGTTGATTAATTTTATTACTTGTTGACCTTTCTGCTTTTAGTTTAACATAACCTTAATGACGGGTCAACTGTTTTATAGTAATGTTTAATTGGCCGACCATCAGAAAACCGAACATTATGTTCGGTTTTCTACCCTTGCGGTGCGTTAGGTGTCCTTAAATGGCATCGTTTGGCTTAATGTGACTAGTGATAATTTATGGCTTATTTGGTATCTATCTTATAGACATATCCTTTTTTTAGTTTTTTATATTCTTTTGGTTTTTGTTTTGTCTTACATTGGTCTCCTTTCTAATTTTTTGTTTGCCCTGTTAGTTTAGGCTGCGAGCTGTTTATCAATTTTATTCCAATCTACCAGATTACGGATGGACAGTTTGATGGGTGAACGCTTAATTTTGGCGATTGTTTCCTTCTTAATGCTATCTGGCGAAACGTAGGTTCCTTCGTCTTCATATGGTTCATAGTCGATATCGTCTTTCCATTCGGAATCGATAACTTCTTTTGGTAGTTTGATATCTTCGGTGTCGTTTTGAGTTTGTGTCATTTTGTTTCCTTTTTTGTTTTATTTGTTAATTTTTTTATTTTATTTTTTAACTTGTTTTCATTGTAGCACACTTATGCTAATTTGTCAATACCTTTTATGCTTTAATTATTACGATTTGTCAAATTAACAGAGAGAAAAACATACATAAAACCTATTTTTCGTTCGCGCTTGAACTCACGCCATGTTAGTTTTTACAACGTTTCACTCCATCCTCGTCTCGATCAAGTTGCTAGCTCGCGAAGCTTTCAGCTTCGCTCGGCAACTTTACTCGCCTCGGATGAGGAAAAGTTGTAAAAATTAACTGGGTTCGTCAAATGCTCACTTAAAATAGGTTTTATACTATATTCTCTCTAGAGAAATTGTGAGGTTTTCGCCGTTTATCTTGGCGATTTCGTCGTGAGAATAATTCCCTTCTTTGACGATATCCTTGGCGCCGGTTTCGGATTTGATGAGGCTCTCGTAGCCTTTTGGCAAGTCACAAGATAGTGAGAGCTTGATTTCGTCATCAACTTGGAGGCCGGCGTGCTTCCTGGCAGCCTGGACAGCGCGAATGATTTCGCGAGCTCTTCCCTCTTCTTTAAGTTCTTTGGTGAGCTTTTTATCAAGTGTGAGGTTTTTGCCGTGTTTGACTTCTTTGACGTTTACTTCGTCAGCAATGATCCCTTCATAATAATCGTCTAGTTTATCGCCGTCATAGGTGAGTTTGGCCAAAGGCTGGCGAATCTTAATCTGAGCTTCGGTTTCGGATTTTTGCATACGAAGAGCGAGAGCGTCAGTGATAATCTGGCGAGTACGTGACATGTTGTTTAGTACTTCGTGGTCAATTTCGCTTGTTTCAGGCCAATCTAAGAGGTGGACTGAATTGCCAGAGCCGGTCATTTTCTGGTACAATTCTTCAGCGAGGAATGGAGTGAAGGGGGCAAGGAGCTTGGACAAATAGACTAAGACGAAATAAAGGGTGGCGAAAGCCTGCTTTTTGTCCTCAGCGTTATCGTTTTTGCTGAAGCGACGGCGAGAGCGACGGACGAACCAGTTGGAGAGGTCGTCGATGAAGGGCAAGACGTTCTCTAGGGCTTTCGGGATATTGTATTCCTCCATGCCTTCGGTGATTTGATTCCTTAACTCATACACTCTAGAAATAATCCAGCTATCCATAGGAGATTTTAATAATACATCTTTTTCGGAACGCTCCCTCGCTCCTGTCTTTGCTTCGCGAGACGGAACTTCCTCGCTCGGAAATTCGAATAAATTCGAATTTCTCTCGCTTCGTCGTTCCGTCGTTACAGGGCTCGGTCGCTCCGTATTTGCCCCGTCGGCAAATATGCTCCTCAAAAGAGTATTATTAAAATCTTCCGATGATAGGCCTTCTACCTCGGCATATGTAGTAAAGAAATCGTAAACATTCCAAATCATGGCGAGTTTGCGGTTGACGTCGGAGACGTCTTTGTCTAGCAGAGCGAAGTCTTCACCGGACAGGACTGGACTGGAAAGCAAGAGGAAGCGCAAAGCATCGGCAGAGTATTGGTCCATCAGCTCGTTTGGGTCGGTGTAGTTGCCGAGGGACTTGCTCATTTTGCGGCCATCATTCCCGGCTAAGGTGCCAGTGGTAATGACGTTTTTATAGGCGTTTTTAGCGCCGTTTTTGGCCTTTTCGCCGAAAGCGCCGATTTCGGCAAGAGCAGTGTTGACAACGTGAACGTAATAAAACCAAGCGCGAACCTGGCCGACATACTCAACGATGAAGTCGGCTGGGTAATTTTGTTCGAATTTTTCCTTGTTTTCAAAGGGGTAGTGGAGTTGGGCGAACGGCATGGAGCCAGATTCGAACCAGCAGTCCAATACCTTTTCGATGCGGGTGAAATGCTCCCCGTCGATATCAAATTCGATTTCGTCTACCCAAGGGCGGTGGTAATCGTCGAGGGTTTTGCCAGAGAGTTGTTCGAGTTCTTCGTAAGAACCGACAACCTTGACTGAGCCTTTGTCGCCTTTCCAAACTGGCATGGCGGTAGCCCAAAAACGATCACGGCTTAAGTTCCAGTCAGGGGCGACTTCGATGTTTTTAGCGAAACGGCCATGCTTCAAGTAGCCTGGGAACCAGTTAATGTGCTCGTTTTCGGCGAGCATCATGGGTTTTTGGCCTTCGATATCGAAAAACCAAGATGGGAAGGCGCGGTACATGATGCGCTCTTTGCTCCTAGGGTTGAATGGGTATTCATGCTGGATATATTCAATCTTGTAAATAATTCCCTTCTCTTCTAGGCATTTAGCGATAAACTTATTGCCAGCCCAGATTTGAATGCCGTGTTCGTCGGTGTCGCGAACACCGAATTTGTGAAGTTTGTTAGCATACTCTTCAATGTAGTAGCCGTTTTCGTCTAGGGTGTCAACAAATTCGATTTCGTCTTCATGCTGTTTGTAAAGCTCGTAGTCGTCCTCGCCATAAGCAGGAGCACAGTGGACGATGCCGGTGCCTTCTTCTTCACCGACGAAATCGGCGGCATAGACTTGACAAGTGGTGCCATCGATAGATTCATACTTGAGTCCGGCGAGCTCTTTGCCCTTGAAGGTTTTTTCAGGTTTGGCACCTTCAAAGAGTTTAGGAGCGAGCTTAGTAGCTAAGACAAACTTTTTGCCATTAACGTCATAAATGCCGTAGGTCATCTTTGGATTCACTGCCAGCATGCGGTTGCCCATCAAGGTCCAAGGTGTAGTGGTCCAGGCTAAGAAATAAAAATCATCAGACTTAAATTTGACGTACGCTGATGGGTCAGTGACGGTTTGGTAGGCGTCGTTATCCATAGTTACTTCGGCCTTTGAAACTGGGGTGGCGAATTTGGTGTCATACATCAAAACTTTACGACCTTCGTAAATTTTGCCGGCTTCGTAGAGCCTCTTGAAAGCCCACCAAACGGATTCCATAAAATCCTTGTTCATGGTGCGGTAGGCGTTGTCAAAGTCCACCCAGCGGCCAACGCGGTCGATGGTGGAGCGCCAAGTTTCGGAATTGGCGACCATAGATTCGCGAGCTTTGATGATGTAATCTTCGAGGCTCCATTTGGTGCCGATTTCACGGCGGTCAGTGATGCCGAGCTGTTTTTCGACAAAATTCTCAGCCGGGAGGCCGTGGCAGTCCCAGCCCCAGCGCCGTTCGACGCGATAGCCATTCATAGTCCAGTAGCGCGGGACGGCATCTTTGACAATAGAGCTAAGGAGTGTACCATGATGTGGGTTACCGGTAATAAACGGAGGTCCATCATAAAAAACATAGGATTTATCAATCGGTCTTTGTTCGACCGATTTTTCAAAAGTTTTGTTTTTCTTCCACCAATCAGTGATGGCTTTTTCATATTCAATGGCTTTTCGCCGACTCCCTGCTCTATATTTCATAGAGTAATTATACCATAAATAGGCTATTTTTTGGTGTGGATATCGAGCTGTTGGTAAGGGATGCGGATTTTTGCTTCTTCGAGAGTGATCATAATAACCCGAAGGCAGTCGCGACGAATTTGGAGCTTATTAGCTGGGTCGCAAGTGATGACAATTTGATAGTCAAGCGACGAAGTGTCAATTTTGGTGATTCCCTGATAATCGGCGCTGTTGATGCCATGATGACGACGAAGTTTTTGAACCATGTCGTGAATAACCTGCTCGGCTTTTTCAATTTTAATATCATATGGAAAAGGAATAGGGATGTAAATATAACCGGGGTCAACTTCGACTTGGTCAATATTACGGTTAGCGATGGAAACGTAATTCATGGTATTGATATCTTGGATTCGGGTAGTAAGGAGGCTGACCGAAACGACCGGGCCAACGTTGTCGCCGTATTTGATGACGTCGCCAATTTCGTAATAGTTATCGGAAACGATAACAAAGCCGCGGACGATATCTTTGAGGGAGTCTTGCAAGGCGAAACCAATGACGATGCTGGCAATACCGACACCGGCGAGCATAGAAGTGACGTTGACGCCATAAATCTGAAGCACCATTAAGACCGTAACGATGCTGAGCGTACCGGCGGCAACACTTTTGAGCATGCGGATTAGAGTTTTATTCTTTTTGTCGCTCATGATTCTGGAGGATTTCTTTTCCTTGACGGAAAGAACTCTAGCAATAATGCGGTAAATTAAGAGGCTAAGCAAAATAACAATGGCCGACCAAAAAAGACGTTGAGTCCAAACGTTTTCAACGATGTGTTTAAATGTATCCATAAGCTTATTATATCATATAATATAGCACTTCGTTGATGAGCGGAAGGTTGCGACCAGACCAGATGGCGCGGATGTCACCACGACTGCCAAGTGCGATGATGGTGGGGTATTCTACGATGTCGTAGGCTTCACAAAAATGCGGGTTGGTGTCGGGGTTGATAGTCTCAATAACGCGGCCGGTTTGGCGGCGGAAGTTCTCAAGCCACTCGTTGACGGAACGAGAATAATCCTGTTTTTCTCTGTAAACACATACCACCCGCATATTACTTTTTCTTTTTCTGCTCCTTTAGGATGTTTTCAAAATCTTCCAAGGTTTTAAATTCACGGAATACGGAAGCGAAACGAACGTAGGCGACTTCGTTGACTTCGGCTAGGACATCAAGGACGGCTTCGCCGATTTGCTTAGAAGTGATTTCGTCAGTGCCATAAGAATACAGAATATCAGAAGCCTTATTGACTACTTCCTCGACTTCGAGTTCGGAATTGAAAAACTTACCAACGCTACGGCGCACGGCTAATAGCAACTTGTCGCGGTCATAGATTTCCTTGTTACCGCTACGTTTAGTGACGGTGAGGGGTGGCATTTCAATCCGTTCGTAAGTAGTAAAACGATGGCCGTCGGACGATTCGCGACGACGCCGAATCATAGTGCCGTCTAGAGTTTCGCGGCTTTCTAGAACTTTGCTATCTCCGATTTTAAATGAGTGTTCCACCCGCGCCTCCTTTGTTATTTTTTCCTTTTACCTTTTAGGCGCTCACGGAGAGATGGCGGAACATCAAGTTCGTCGTCATCCTCAGGTTTTGGTTCAGGTTCGGGTTCGTTTTTGATGGAATCCCACATATTGGATTTGCTCTCCTGGGCAAAATCCTTAGCTTCGGTGGCTGGTTTTTCGGTTTTAAAACTGCTGGTAGGTTCTTCTTCGACTTCTTCAGGTTCTGAATAATAGCTGGAATCGAAGCCAGTGGCAACCACGGTAACGACAATTTCGTCTTCAAGTTCTGGACGGATGGATGCACCAAAGATGATATTGGCGTCAGGCGAAACTGCGCCAGTGATGACTTCGGCAGCTTCTTGGACTTCGCTCATAGACATATCATAACCACCAGCGACCGAGAAGAGTACGCCACGAGCACCGTCGATTTTAACTTCGATAAGTGGGGATTCGACAGCTTGCTGGGCGGCGATAACGGCGCGATTTTCGCCGCTAGCACGACCAATACCCATGAGGGCGGAGCCGGCATTTTTCATGATAGCTTTGACATCGGCAAAGTCTAGGTTAATCAATGAGTGCTCGGTAATGAGTTCGGAAATACCCTGAACGCCTTGGCGTAGAACATCATCCGCGATCTTGAAAGTTTCAAGAAGCGGGGTGCGAGGGTCGATAGTTTGGAGTAGACGGTCGTTTGGGATGGTGATTAGGGCGTCGACGTTGCGAGCTAATTTATCAATTGCAACATCGGCATTGGCCCGACGACGAGCACCTTCAAAGGTGAATGGCTTAGTCGCGACACCAACGGTGAGGATGTCCTTCTTGCGAGCTTCCTCAGCAACGATCGGGCCGGCACCGGAACCAGTGCCACCACCAGCACCTAGAGTAATAAATACCATATCAGCGCCGTCGAGAGCCTTGTCGATGGCTTCGCGGCTTTCCTCGGCAGCCTCACGACCCTTTTCGGGGTCACCACCGGCGCCAAGGCCTTTGCCGATGTGAACTTTGGCATCAGCTGGAGAGTGATGAAGCGCCTGCGCATCAGTGTTAATTGCAACAAATTCAACGCCACTTAAGCCCACTTCTTTCATGCGTTCAACTGCAGAACCACCGGCGCCACCTACACCTACTACTTTAATACTTGCTTTACTTTCCACCTCTGTTGGTTTAACTTCTGGCATAATCTACCTCGCTTTAATTTAAACCCATTGTACACCTAAATTCTCTATAAATCAAGGGTTTTTAAAACTTGCTGAAGATTTTTTTCAAAAAGTTACCAGAGGATGGAGCTTTCTTGGCTTTTTTGGATTTTTTGCCTGGGATGGGGGTATCTAGCTGGCTTTCCTCTGCGGCAAGGATGGCGAGGCCAACAGAAACGGCAAATTCAGGCTTGGCGACAGCGTCGGCGACACCGTCTAAACCAGCTGGGGCGCCGATTTTAACGGCAGCTTCGAGACAAGATTTAGCAAAAACTTCAATGTCGCGCATTTTGGCACCACCGCCAGTTAATATGATACCTTCTGGGAGGCGTTGGTCGTAATGGGCGGCTTTTAGCTTCTTGCGGACTTCGGAGAAGATTTCTTCGAGGCGAGCTTTGACGACTTCTTCGACTTCTTTGCGTTCAAAGGTGCGTTCTTTGTTCTTCCCTACTTTGATGGCAAGGGATTTGTCGGAGTTGAAATCACCGGTAACAAAGCGGGTTTTGATTTCTTCGGCAAGTTCAGGATCGATGGCAAGAACGATGGCAAGATCATTGGTAATGTTATTAGAGCCGACCGGAATAACGCCGACATATTGTAAATCACCCTCTTCGTAAATAGCAATTGACGTAGTGGTTGCGCCAAAATCAATGACGGCGACACCGTTTTCTTTTTGGCGTTCATTTAGGACGGCCTTAGCGGCGGCAACGGCGGTGGGGACGAGCTTCAAAGCCTTAACATCAGCGGCCATAGTCGCCTTTTTGAGGTTTTCAGCGTTTGGAACGAGAGCGGAAATTACACAAGCGCGCACTTCGAGCCTGGCACCGGACATCGCTAGTGGATCCTTGATGCCACCCTGACCATCTAGAGCGTACTCTAGAGGTATAACATCTAAAACTTCGCGGTTAGCAGGAATACGACCGGAAACGGCGATATCTTCGACGCGCATTAGGTCTTCTTGGTCAATTTCGTGTTCAACGGTACCAACAGCAATCATACCCTCGGTATGATTAGACATAACAGTGGAGCCATTAATGGAAACATAGGCCGAGCGAACATCATAGCCGCCCATACGCTCAGCACTCCCAAGCATTTTATCGATGGCGCCAGCCGGGCCGGCGAGATTAGCCGGAATGCCCTTACGCATGCCAGCGGATTTCCCTTCGTTAAAACCGACGATGGCAATTTTGCCTTCTTTGTCAACTGAAGCGATGACGGCACGGACGTTTTCCGTACCAACGTCAAGACCGGTAACAAAATGTTTATCGTTATCCATAAGCTTATTATAACACAGTTAGGACTTCGTAGCCATCTTTTGTGACTAAAACAGTGTGTTCGCAGTGGCAGCCGATGGAGCCGTCCTTCATTTTGACGGTCCAGTGGTCGGTTTTGTCGACGTAGTTGGCGGGTTTGCCAAGGCAGGACATTGGCTCAATACAGATAGTGTCGCCTTCGACCAGCTTGTAGCCGTGGCCTTTTTTGCCATAGTTTGGCACGGCTGGCTCTTCGTGCATGGTTTTGCCGATGCCGTGGCCAATGTAGTTTTCGATTACACCAAGATGACCCTTTTTCAAAACTTTCTCGACGGCGTGGCCAATATCACCGATATGGGCGCCAGGTTTAACCTGCTCGATTCCCTCCCACATAGAGGATTCGGTGACTTGAATCATTTTCTTGACTGCAGGTGAACCAGTGCCGCCGACCAACATGGTGAAGGCAGAGTCGGTAAAATAACCTTTATAGAAAATGTCTAAATCAAAGGAAACTTTATCGCCTGCCTCTAATGGTTCGTCGGTTGGGGCGCCGTGGACTAGTTCGTCATTGACGGAAATACAAATCGCCCCCGGAAAATCATCATCTAGCATATCGTAGGCTACTTTGGCACCGTGTTTTACAATCTGTTCCCTGACCCATTGATCGATTTGCTTGCCGGTCATACCGGGCTTCACATATTCCTTTAAATCCTTGAAAATCTGGGCATGGATTTTGCCACATTCGCGCATGGCGGCGGTTTTCTGATCGACTTCTGCTCGAGTGGCGGTTTCAATGTTGATTTGGTTTTTATTCACCGTAACTCCTTTCGATATCGTCGCCGTTAACATCCTGCTCCTGTTCGGTGGCGTCAGGGTTCATTTCTTTGACTACATTGACTAAGCGAGCGGTGACGTCTTCTATTTTGCCGACACCATCAACGCGCTCGATAGGAATGTTTTTCGCTTCTAACAGGGGTAAAATTGAATAAATATTTTGTTCAAAGATAGCAAAGCGGTGATCGATGCTGGCACGTTCCTTATCATCATCGCGGCCACGGAGAGCAAGGCGCTCGTATAATTCTGACTTTGGAACTTCCAGAATAATAGCACCGTCGACCTTATCGGCCATGTGCTCCATAATATATTCAGCCTGGGCTTTGTCACGGGGGTAACCATCCAAGATGACGTCAAAACCCTCGTCTTCGGCTTTTTTGATTTGCTTGTCCATGAGATGGATGACGTCTTCATCAGGGATGAGGCCGCCGCTATTGATGATTTCCTCGTAGCCGCCGTGCTGGCGGATGGCTTCGCCGACGGAAAGCCAGCGCCAACCGAAAATCTCGGATAATGCTTTGCCCTGAGTGCCCTTGCCGGAACCAGCTAAACCAAATAGTATAATCATAAAACTCCTTTAGGGATATTATAGCATATATGGCAATCAAAAAATCCCCTTTTAAGGGGGATTTTATTATTTGAGTCCTAATTTGATGCGTTCGGTCTTTTCGGCCTTGCGCGCTTCGCGGATGATGGCCTTGAGGCGACGCTCGCGCTTAGACATAGGTTTAGTAAAGCGCATTTGCGATTTCTTCAAAGGCATCATGCCACTCTGGAGGACTTTGCGGTTGAAACGACGAATGATGTTCTCGTTCGCTTCACCTTGATCTTTTCTTGTAACTTTAATAGCCATATTAGGGTGTATTATAGCACAGATTGGGGAAAAGTTCAACCCTTACACAAATTGCTCAGTTAATTGAACCCCCCCACATCGCGGGTTAAGCGTAGGCGGAGTGGGTATTATGTTACAATTACCCTAGTGGGGTGATTGTCCGGATTAGGACAGGCTGCCTCATCCTAAATAACGGACTGCCTCATGTAAATAGAGAATTCATGAACGCCCTTGTGCGTCCACGCATAACCTAGTCATGTGGCTTAGCCATGTGGTTGACATGTGCCCTGGCCATGAGTTAGGGCTGCGCGAGGTTTATACCTTTAGGCAGGTATTCTACGGGGTGCCTGAGCTTTTTAGTCGTTCATCTGAACATCAGCAATTGGCTTTCAAAAGCTGACCTGTTGTTGGATGTAGGCGAAGAGACACTCAACCGAAAAATCGCAACTAAAGATGGCAGCCTCTCTTAAAAGCAGCATAAACCAGTACTCCTGGCTTCCTGCTTAGCGGCAACTACAACACTGGTGGAGCCAACAATCTCGGCTCCAACGGCAACTACTGGTCGCGTACTGCGAATTCTGCTCAGAACGGATACAATCTGAACATGAATACTACCGGTGTCAACCCTTCGAACAACAACAACAAGTACAACGGATTCGCAGTCCGTTGCGTGTTACAGCAGTAGCAGTGTCGCTGGAGCCGCAGTCTGGTGCCGGGTAGGCCGGTGGCCTTGCCCCCTCTGATTCTCACCAAAATCACCCCATTACCAAAAGCTAAAAACTATAGTCCCACCCGTAATAGTCAAATACTCTCTTCGACAATTTTTTGCTATCGTAATGCTTGGATAACCCTAGGTACGAAATAATCGAGTTTGCATCCCGATACCCCATTCCTACCTCTGCCGCGGCCTTATAAAAATTGTTTTTGAACCTTTTTGAAGGCGCTAAATGATTCGGATACACCACCGCACCTAAGAACTCTACTCCTTTATGTACTTCTTGCAAATACCGTTTTCTCGGGTGTAAAGTTAGCTCCAACTCCCCCTTTAAGAACATATCTATTTTGCTTATGTCCTTTTTCAACTGCGCTAGTTCTTCTGCCGTTACCACAATATAGAAATCGTCCACATAACGCCCGTACCTTTTATAGCCCAGCTCGTAATAGATATAGCGGTCTAGTTGGTCTAGCATGATGTTCGATAGCAGCTGCGATGATAAATTCCCAATCACAATGCCATACCCCGCCTTTTGGTAAAATAGACTTTTAGTTCTCGGCAAACAGCTCCAATTACTCCAATACCCCCGAATCCTCACTCCTTTACAGGGGTCATCAAAAATTATTTGCTTCCATAAGTATTTCATTAGATTCCCCGTATTCCGGTTGCCGGCAAATTGGCGTTCAATTCCCCAGCATATTCTATCAAAAAGTTTCTGTCTGGACAGACTCATAAAATACCCCTGAATATCTAGTTTTAATACATAGGCTTCTTTAGTATAGTCCTCGGATGCGCTTCGAATAAAATGTTGTAAACGCAAAATCCCAAGCAATGCCCCCTTGCCAATCCGGCAAGAATACGAATCATAAATCAACCGCCGGTCCCACCAATCATAGGACATATTATAGAGAAAATGGTGGACAATACGGTCTCGAAACGGTGCTGCAAAAATTTCCCTTATCACCGGAAATCTTACGATAAAAGCAATACTGCGGCTGGGCTGATAGCGTTGCCGGATGATATCTTCGCAAAGTTGCGTTAAGTTCTCCGTTAAGTTCATTTCAAATAAATACACGTCCTTAGTATGGCGTTTGTGTTTCCTGGCTGCCAAGTACGCTCGATATAACTCACGGTGGAGCCAAGCCCGGCTCACTTGGTTGGCATAACTTTTGTGACACTTTTTCTTAGTGGCCATAATCACCTGACTCTGTTTTGGCTAGCGCATCCGCTACTTTGCGGTGGGCCTTACCAATCCTCAGTAGCAGATTATACACCTGGTTATCTGTCGCTAACCTTAGTTCCGATACGAGGAGCATCTTCGCTTCCATTAGCCTTAAATCTTTCACCGTGGTTTTTAAATATTGTCGCATGTCGGTGTGTCCGTTTGCTGCCACTACAAAGTTCACATACATTTTTGAGCAGGTACCAACTAGCCCATCACCGACTAGTTCCCGACCGGTTGTGTTCATCTTTCTGACTACTTCGTATATTTTACAGGTTAACAATTTCAACTCATTCCTGAGTCCCGGAAATACTTCCACTGGCAGCACCAATTCATTCGCCCGTTCCCTTAGTAGTTTTTCTTCCTTCTGCCAGGATACTAAATCTCCCGCATCTACTCTGTAACCTAAATCATAGACATAAACCCCTGGCTCCATTGACGACCGGAAGATCTTTAGACTTTTCAAAGCCTCCTCAAACTCGTTCAGTTCCTTTAGCAAACATACTGGCGTATCAGTCGTAAACCTGAAATCAGCATCCGAAACCAGTTTGGCAGCGATTTTTAATCTTTTGGCGATTTGGCAGGCGTAGATTATTGCAGAATGGTCGAACAATTTGTACCAGCCGTCGCCGGTTTCCACTACCGCCAGCCTGGTGTAGTTTTCCTTTTCCCAACTCAAAATTCTCCGCTTCAGATCATAGTACCGGTCTTTGTCAGATTTGGTCTTTTTTGCAGACTTTGACTTTTGGTTGGTGGTTTTAGCCATTTTTGCCTTTCATTTTGACATTGATACTTTTTCGCTCTAGTTATACTTTTCCACCCGATACTCTTTGTTAGCCTGGAGAATTCGAGGGGGCAAGGCCACCGGCCTACCCGGCACCAGACTGCGGCCCCAGCGACACTGCTACTGCTGTAACACGCAACGGACTGCGAATCCGTAGTACTTGCGGTTGTAGTCCGAAGGGTAGACACCGGTAGTATACATGTACAGACTGCATCCGCTCTGAGCAGAACCCGCAGTACGCGACCAGTAGTAGCCGTAGGAGCCGAGACCCCTGGCTCCACCAGTGTAGTAGTAGCCGCTAAGCAGGAAGCCAGGAGTGTTTGTGACTTGACCTACAGTTGGGGTGTTTTCCTTAGTAGTAGTTGGGTTTGCTACTTCCATTTGAGCGGCGGATGGGTATTGATTATAGAGGGCTTGGAATTGGCCGCCTGAACCACTGGTGGGCAAGGTCCAGCCAGCTGGACAGATACTATTATTAACGTTTTGGCCTTGAGTAGCGATGTAGGTAGTACCAGTACCGGCCGTAGCAGTATACCAGTTATAATAGCAGGATTCCCAGTCGCTAGCAGTACCATCGCCAGTACAATAGTATTCGGTGCTGTTGTTCTGGTTTACCACTCCATCAATAGTATAGGCATGGAATTTGCCTGGAGATGGGAGCTTGTTGTCTAGGATGTAATTGCTACCTACGTCAGAATTGGTTGGGGTTAGAGTGAGAGTTGAGGTAGAGCGGCCGAGTTTGAGGTTTTGAAGCATCCAGCAGTTGCCGTCTTTGAGTCTTGCTACTAAGTATTTTTGGTTATCACGACTATCAGTTAGCTGATAGACCATGCCAGTGGTTAAGGTAGATGGACAGCTTCCTACTTCCTGCATATAAGTAGCATCGGCAATGGTCTTGGTAGATGGTGCAGCGGCATTGTTAGGATGAACCATAGTGTACTTTACTTTGCCAGTATAGGTACCAGCAGTTTGGGCGCTGCTAATATAGACATTGTATTTAACTTGAGCCTGGGCACCGGTAGATGAGGCTGAAGAGGTAGAGGAGTTATACTGAGCGATTTGGGTGTAGGTTTGTGGTACTACATGATAGTTATTGAAGGTATTCATGATGGTAGGGTTGTTACCTGATACTGGGTTAATCTTCATAGCCCACCAGGAAGCACTGGTGCCACTAGTACCAGTATTGATATTACCAATACCACCACTTCCTATCATTTGAGTATTAGTAGGTGTAGTATAAGCATCATTAGAATAGCCGATAGCATAGAGTGAGTAACCGTTAGGATCATTACAAATGGTAGTGAGTTTGCTACCATTAATCTCAGCTGAGGTACCTGGGTCTATAGTAGCACTGTAAATGCTACTGCCACTAGTTTCTGTGCCATTTGGGCCACCATACAGAGTACAGGCTGAATTAACTGTGACGGAGACGTTGCTGGTTTCTGTCTTTTGGCTATCGGCCTTAGTGGTAGGGCTGGATAGAACTACGCCAGTTAGGACTGTGGCAAATAATAAAACTCCAGAAATACCATATAATATATGGCTGGAGTTAAGGTTTTTTTGATGGTGCTTCATGTATTTACCTCACTTAGTTATGCTTCATGTAATAGTATTTGTGTTTATTATTATAACCTAGGCTGGGCATAAGCGCAAGAGGATTTTTGTGGTGAGTAAGGATTATTTTTGAAATGAGACTAGGAGTTGAGAGTTTAGGGCTTTGGCAATACGGTTAAGTGTATTTACTGAGGGGTTGGCAGTGCCGCGTTCAATTTTAGAAATATCAGCTTGGTTGATATTAGTGATACTGGCGAGTTGAGCTTGGGAAAGGCCGGCGCTTACTCGCGCTGTTGTCACGGCGTAAGCCACCATGGTACTGGCGGAGACTTCCTCTTCCCCGGCGTCTTTGCCGCATTCATAGACCGTATCAGAGTCAATGTCTAGTTCGTCATTCCAGATAACTCCGTAGGCGTTAAGTTTACCAGATTTGAATAACTTGCGATTTTTTAAGGCTTTAGTTTCGGGGTAGCACTCAAAAAGTCGCGCCATATCGTAGATTTTGACTTTGCCGTCTTGGAAAGTCATTTTTAATTTGGTGCCTTTTAGAAACTCTACTTTAATTCCTCGGTGTATCATTATTCTAGTGGTGGGAGTTTGGAATATTTACCAGTCTCCCACATCTCCATTAGTGCTTATTATATGGCATATATCCCATATTGTCAAGAGGATGTTTAATTAAAGTTGTTAATTCTGGAGAGTATAGGCATAAAACAACAAAAATTACAACCCCCCACTAATTTTGAGCGAGCTTAAGTAGTATCACCTCTGGAGAAATTGCGAAGGTGGTATTGCTTAGATGGTAGGGTGTTTTTTGAAAACGTCGGTTTTGGCCGTGGGTCTAGCGGGTGAGGTAGGCGATTTTGGCGTCGCGGCGGGCGTCGTCGTCGTTTTTTGGAAGGTCGGTGCGGGTGGAATAGTCGTGGAAGATTTGTAAACAGTCCTTGACTGGACCGTCGTAGATAGGATCTAGATCGTAGACGCTCCATAATATTATATGAGTAGATGGGGCTTTATCGGCGTAAAAGGCGAGGGCTTTTTCGGTGGCGCGGATAAATTCTTGCTCGGTTGCCTTACTGTGGCGCCAGGCGCGACCGCTTAAGAACTTTTCGGTGACAGTGGGAGAGACGGCAATCATTAAAATAGTGAAGTCATATTGATAGGCAGTTAGCATTTTGAGAAGGATGGCTTCCATTTCGGGGTCGAGGAGGGTGACGTCTAGGACGATGTCATAGCCGCTTTTAGTGAGTTCGGATAGGGTAAGAAATAACATAATAGTGCTAAACTCGTCGGTATTTTTGCGGAGGTTTTCATCACCGTAGAAATCCTTAATTTCCTGGTAGTGGGGGTGATATTCCACAAAACGACGGGCGGCTAGAAGGATGGGTTCGAAATTATGTTTTTTAGAATACGCTTCGACGGCGGGGAGGATTTGGGTAGTTTTGCCAGAACCCGAAAGGCCGGCGATGCGGATAAAATGATGATTTTTAGTAGTGGCAACAGTAAAGTCGGCGAGGACTTGTTCTAAGATTTTAGGGTATTCGCCAAGAGCTACTTGCCATTCGGGCTTGACCTTGGAGGGCCAGTGGGATTTCATATATTTGATAATTTGTTCTAATTCGTGATGACTTTCAGGCATGTGGTTCCCTTCCTGATTTCGATTTTATTGATATTTTTTAAGACTGTGTGCTCACCTTCGGCTTGAAGCTCGGTGGTGGCTGGTTTAATGAATTCTAGAATATCGCCGGTGGTTTCGGTGCCAGGGATGCGATGGAAAATGCTTTTTAGCATTAACTTAGCTAGGCGCCAGAAGCTAGTGAGGCGGTCGGTTTCGTGATGAAAAACGCTGGGTTTTAGAAAATCATCGCCGCCTTTCATGACGCGGGCCATGGAGCGGCCATTGACGGCAGCGTAGTCAGAAGTTTTTTTGTGTTGTTTGACGCCGTTGAGGGTAAATTCGGGAAGGAAGACTTTTTTATGACGGTGCTTGAAATACCAACTAGTTAGAGCGGTGTAGGAAGTGATTTTACGACCGAAGTTAGTTTTGAGGGCTTTTCGCATTTTGGGTTGGTCGTAAAGGTGGACGGCGGCGGCGGTCATGCCGATGGTGACATAACAGGTCGCATAGCGGAAGAACTTGCCGTCTACCCAAATCTCTAGGGGGTATAAATTGGTAGTTGGAATGGCCTTTTTCGGGTCGCGTCGCTCGCGCCCGTCGCCACGGGGCGAGCGCGCTAATTCTCGCGCTGCCGCGCTCCGAAATACCCTCAAAAGGCCATTTCCAACTACATTTTTGTTCCCTAGGGTGCGGGCGAGGTCGTTGAAGTTGCCGAAAGGGAGGGCAGATAATGTCACGTCTTTTTTGGATTTTAAGATGGCGTTTGCGGAGATGACACCGGTGGCGTCACCGCCGGCGGAAATGACGATGTCGCCGTTTTTGAGAAGTTTTGACAGGGTAGCGATGTTGTCATCTAGGTTGGTGGGTTTGACTTCATATTTACCAATAATGTAGCCCTTAAGGTCGCGGGCTGGAGTAAGAACATCCCTTTCAACCTCGGCGTAGCGAGAAGAGCGCGGGTTGTAAACAATGAGAATACGTTTCATTTTTGGCTCCTATACACCGTTGAAGTTAGGCAAAAGCCAGCGCAAGGCGGCATAAATTACAACATAGGCGACCAGGCCAATCACAATTTCAAACATACGTTGCTTGGATTTTTTGACTTTACCTTCGTCGCCACCGGCAGTGAGGTACTGAATACCAACTATAGTGATACCGATAACGCCTAGGATGCCGATACCGATGGACATAATGTCAACAACTAGTCTTAAAATACAGCCTACGCCATCGCTATCTTGACCGCAAGTAGTGAGGATGGCAGTTTCAACGCCGGTGTTTTCTGCCTTGTCCTTGTCGGCGGCAAAAACTGGAGTAGCTAGAACGGAAAAAGTTAGAATAATGGCAGTAAGAGCTGATAAAACTTTTTTCATGATGACCTCCTATTTTAAGTATTCGTGTAGTTTTTTGGTTTCTTTGTTTTTGCGAAGTTTTGAAAGAGCCTTTGCTTCAATCTGACGAATGCGTTCGCGGGTAACATCAAATTCAGCGCCGACTTCTTCGAGAGTATGTGGACGACCGCCGCCAATACCGAACCTGAGGCGGATGATTTTTTGTTCCCTATCCGTCAGGGTGGCGATGATTTCGGAAAGTTGTTCTTTCAAGATTTGGTTAGCAGCAGAATCCTCGGGTGAGTCGCGCTCTTCGTCTTCGACGAAATCGCCGAGAACGGAATCTTCGTCGTCACCCTCGCGGCCGATAGAAGCGTCAAGTGAAGCGATGTCCTGCTTGATGCGCATGACGTAATCAACCTTTTCTGGTTCCATGTCGAGGGCTTTGGCGATTTCTTCGTTAGTTGGCTCGCGATTGAGTTCGGCGGTGAGTTTGCGAGTGGTTCTTAGTACTTTGTTGATGGTTTCGACCATATGAACTGGGATACGAATAGTTCGGGCTTGGTCGGCAATGGCGCGGGTGATGGCTTGGCGCACCCACCAAGTAGCATAGGTACTGAATTTGAAGCCCTTGCTGGGGTCAAATTTTTCAACGGCCCTAAGAAGGCCAGTGTTCCCTTCTTGGATAAGGTCAAGAAAATCTAGGCCGCGACCGCCATATCGCTTGGCGATGGACACAACTAGGCGCATATTAGATTCTACCATTTTGTCTTTGGCTTTTTTGTCGCCTTTGACGATGCGCTGGGCAAGTTCAGCTTCTTCTTCGGGAGTGAGTAGAGGGATTTTGCCGATTTCTCTGAGGTATAATCTAACTGAATCGTCAGCGAAAGCATCAACATTTTCCGCCGTGATGGCGAGTTCTTCATCGGAAAGTTCTTCTTCTTTTTCGAGATCGTCGTTTTCTGGTTCGTCAAGTTCCAGAGTTAAATCTTTCGCATTCAAAATATCGTCATTTTTCAAGCTCATTACTCTAAAGTATAATCTAGTTTGCGGATTTTTGCAAGTCTGTAATTTCTTCTAACACTTTGGTGTATTCTTCGGAGTTTTCATCTAGCATTTCTAATTTTTCATTGAGTGCAGCGATTTTTTGTTTGCTCAATTCCTTGGTATAGAGATTAAGTAGTTCAGTGGCTTCGTGCTCGTAGTTAGGCTCCTTGATGGCGGCGTGTTCGGTATTGAAAATTAACTCAAGCTCGGCGAGTTTGGTGTCGTCTTCAGGAGGGTCGAGGGGGATTTTTGGCTTGGTGACGCCGCCAAAGAGTTTTAGAGCGAGTAAAGAGTCTTCTAGTTTTTTTAATTTGTCACTTTTTGCTTCGGTTTTAGGTTTTTTGAGGTATTTTTTGGAGGATTTTTCGAGTTTTTTGGTTAGACGGTCACCTTTCTCGCGAAGAATACCAACCGCTACGCTGAGTTTTTTGGCGACTTTTTCCTCGTAGGAGGCACGTTCAACTTCGTCTTTGACGTAGGATAAGAGTTTCAGGGCGATGTCGGAATATTTACGTTTGTCGGGAGATTTGCGAAGGTCTAAATCTTCTTCGTATTTTTTAAGGAGCCAATCAACAGCGGGGACGCTGTGGCCCACGGCATCTTGCCAGAGTTTGGGGTCCTTTTGGATGAGTTCGTCGGGGTCCTTGGCGCCGTGATAGTCGGAGACGACAGTGAGGTCTAGTCCTAAGTCACCGGCCATCATAATGGCACGCTCAGCAGCCTTGATGCCGGCCGCATCACCATCATAGGCGAGGCGAATATCGCTAGTGAGATTGCTGAGAGCTTTTAGGTGTTGTTCGGTCATGGCGGTCCCGCTCGTCGCAACGGCTTCCTTGACACCGGCCTGGTGCGAGGAAATAACATCCATGTTCCCTTCTACAATCACGACAAACCCACTACGGCGAATGGCTTCTTTGGCTTGAAACAGCCCAAAAATGAATTTAGATTTATTGAACAATAAAGTTTCGGGGGTGTTTAAATATTTGGGCTCACCTTGTTTCAAGATACGGGCGGTGAAACCGATGACATTGCCGGTAGTGTCAATAAATGGGACCATCATACGGTCGCGGAATAAATCAGATTTAAAACGGTTTAAGAGGCCGGCAGCATCAAGCTCTGCTTCGGTGAAGCCACGTTTTTTAAGTACTGCGGTGAGGGCTTTGCCGCTCGCCGGAGCATAGCCGATTTTAAATTCTTTGACGGTGGCACGGTTGAGATTGCGTTTATAAAAAACGTACTCGCAAACTGGCTTGCTGCGGACGAGGCAAGCTTGATAGTACTTGGTAGCAAGTTGCAAAGCCTCCTTGGCGCGGGTTTTTTTCTTGGCGACAGCCGGGTCGCCGCCGCGATATTTGGTCAGATCCACGCCGGCTTGACCGGCTAATTTTTCAAGGGCTTCTTTAAAACCGATGCCTTCAACTTCCATAATGAAAGTGAAAATATCACCACCTTTGTTCGCGGAAAAATCGTGCCAAATACCCTTTTCGGGTGAAACCATAAAACTGGGGGTCTTGTCGACACCCCAGGGAGAATGCCCTTTTAAGTTGCGTCCAGCTCTTTTTAGTTCTACGTACTGTCCCACCACGTCTTCTACGGCTAGACGCGATTTTATTTCCTCTTTCGCGTCGTTCATATGGTATAATTATAGCATATGGAAGGTCAAGAATATCTTAATCAAATATCGGCTTCGAACCGGCCGGTAAAAAAATCAAAAGTCAGCAGTTTACTATCGTCAAAACTTTTCTTAGGTGGGTTGGCCGCGCTAGTAGCTTTGATTATTATTATAATAATTGGCTCGATATTAAGTGGCAACAAGGGTGGCGAAAAAAACAATTGCTATAGATTATATTTACACCTAGCGGCTACGGCCGAAGTGATTGAGGATTATCAAAACGATATTAAGTCGTCTGACCTCAGAGCGAACGCAGCATCGCTGAAGGGTGTTCTGACCAACACGAACAAAGATTTAACCGGGTATTTGACGGAAAAATATGAATTTAAGGAAAAGGATATTGACAAGAATTTTATAGCGGAGGCCAACACGTCAAAGGACGGATTAGAGGCAGAGCTATTTGAAGCAAAAATCAATGGAAATCTGGACCGAATTTTTGCGCACAAGATGGCGTATGAAATCTCCTTAATTGCAACGGAAGAAAACCAGATTTTGCGTTCGGCTAATAATGATACCCTGAAAGAGCTTCTCACGAAATCGTACGGGAGCCTGGACAGTCTGTATAATAGTTTTAATGATTTTTCGGAAACTAAATAATAGAAAGGAGTTATTATGGCTAAATCCGAAGAGCTAGCAAAAATTAAAGAAAAACAAACGATGAAGGAAGAGTTTATCGAATTCATCAATCGTGGTTCGATGATTGACCTCGCGGTAGGTGTGGCAGTCGGTGGTGCGTTTACGGCGATTGTTAATTCCCTAGTAAATGATATCGTGATGCCGATTGTGGGGCTTCTACTTGGTGGCGTGGACTTTACTGGACTGGCGATTCGAATCCCGAATTTCTTTGGTACCGGGGATGAAGCGGTGATCGCCTATGGTAATTTTATCCAAAATGTAGTGCAATTCCTCGTAATTGCTTGGGTAATCTTTATGGTGATTAAGGCGATGAATCGCTTGAACGAACGACGCGATGCTAAGAAAGCTAAGAAAGAGAATAAAAAATAATCTGTTTTTAGGCGTTGAAACGTGCGCCGTAGGGATAAATAATAATTAATCTTCTCAACGATAAAATTTCGTCAAGATAAAAATCACAACGGTAGGCGGATTTTGTCGGAAATTACAGTTTCCTCCAAAATCCGTACTAGTTGTGATTTTTATATGGGAAATTTTATATGTTTCGAAGCTTTAATTATTATTTATCCGTTAGCTCGTAGCTTAGCCTGATTAAGTCGGCGAGTTCCTCTTTGGTGAGTTGGTGGGTTGGGACGATTTCGATGCCGCCGTGGCCGAAGTAGCGTGACTGCATGACAGATTCGTATCTTTCTTGGAGAGTTCTTCCAAGTTCCTTATCACAGCGGACTTCAATGGTGCTAAGGTTTTGGACTAGGAAAGTCTTGCCGTTTTTTTGGTAAAGGGTGCGGCTTTTTTCCTGTTTAACGTCGTAGTTATCAATGCCGTTTATTTCATGAAGGTCAGGTACCATTTTAGCTCCTCAATACTACCGTTGATATCTTCCAAGGCACGGTGGTTTTCTGGCTTAATGAACTTTTTGTTCCGGGCATTTTCGAAATAAATCTTCCAGGCGGAAACGTCAAGCATGCGGTAGTGCAAACGTTTGTTTAGCTCTGGCATTTCGCGTTCGATAAATTTACGGTCTTGGTGGATGGAGTTGCCAGCGAGGTAGAGCTCCTTGGTGCAGTTTTGATCGATAAACTCTAGTAGTTCTTGCTCGACTTGTTTGATAGGTTTGCCGCCTTGGTTCTGCGCGATGAGGGCGTCGCGAGTTTTGCTATTTTGTTCCCAAAATTCACCGACCATGCGTTCTTTGATTAATGCGTCGGGGACTTTGATAGCGGCCTCGTAGCTGGCGATTTTATCGAATTTCATGTCAGTGGCAATGGCGGCAACCTCAAGAATTCTGTCTTTTGAGGGGTCAAGGCCGGTCATTTCTAAATCTATCCACAATAATTTAGCTCTTTTCATGTTACATTTCCTCCGGGATGTTAATGCCGAGAAGGTTCAGACCGTGAGTCATGGTGTCTAGGTATACTTTGACTAATCTGAGGCGTTCTGATTCATTCTCGCAGCCGATGACTGGGCAATGTTCGTAGAAACGGCTGAATTCTTGGGCAAGTTCGTAAAGATAGTTGGCTAATTTGTGAGGAGCCATCTCATGGACTGCTTCGGCCAATACCTCCTTGTACTCCAAGATCTTTTTCATCAATGAACTTTCGGCATCTGCAATAACACTTCTTCGGAACGCTCCCTCAGGCCCGTCGTCACGGGCTTCGGTCGCTCCGTAATCGCCCCGTCGGCGATTATGCTCCTCAGAAGTGTTATTCGCAGATGCTAGAATTTTCTTAGCTCTAACACATGCATAAAGGAGGTAGGGGCCGGAATTGCCGGTCATTTTGACCGATTCTTTCGGATCGAAGATGATATTGCCGCCCATTTTGTATTTGAGGAAAGCGTACTTGGTGGCAGCGAGGGCAACGATTCCATCGCTCGAATTATACTCGTTCTTTAGCTCGTCTTTGACCATATCTAGGACATCAACGGCTTTTAAGAAGTTGCCTTTTCGTGATGACATTTTAATGCCACCGGGTAGCTTGACGAGGCCGTGAGTCAGATGGCTCGTTCGCTCAACCAATTCAGGGGCGTATTGCTCGACAGATTTTAAGACAACCTTCATATAGTCTAGCTGTTCTGAGCCGGTAATGACGACGGATTTATCGAAGTGGTAATCATCCCATTTGGTGAAAATTAATCCGACGTCCTTGGCCTCATAGGTGGGTACGCCTTCTTGATTGACGAATACCCGAGTGTGGAGGCCGTATTTTTCGCCATTAAAGATTACGGCGCCGTCTGAAACTTCGTAAACACCCCTTTCTAGTTGTTCCTCGACGGTTTTGAGACCTAGGCTAGCAACGGAAGATTCAGGGTAGAATTTATCGAATTTCACACCAATGGTGTTGTAGAAATCCTTAAAATATTGATAGGACAATTCTCTACCCTTCCAATACAAGTCGGCAAGTGGACTGTTATGAAGGTTTTCGTTATTGATTTTGTAGATTTCTTTGTTCAATTTGGTAATCTCTTGCCTGGCGACTTCATCGTCGTCGTAGGCGGCGGTGCCCTCAACATAACATTTAGCGATGTCTTCAATGGTTAGCTCGTCTAGGGGTTTTTGCTCGAGAATATACATGGTTTTTGCGACATGGAGTCCGACATCGCCCCCGAAGTTAGCGCGGATGACTTTGGCGCCAGCGTATTCAAATAATCTACTGATGGAATCACCAACGATGGATGTATAAAGGTGACCAACATGAAGGACTTTGAAAGGGTTGGGGTCGCTGAATTCGCAAATTACCGTTTTGTCCTTAAACGCACCGGATTTGATGCTTTCGTCAAAATCATCAGTTAACTCATTAATTTTTTCTGCTAGATATTCGTTAGATAAAGTAAAGTTAATAAAGCCAGGAGGGGTTATTGAAACCTTTTGTTCGCCGCTTCGCTCGCGCCCGTCGTTACGGGGCTCGCTCGCTAGTTTGCTCCCGTTGTCGCAAATGCTCACAAAAGCTTCCAATAACTCCTCCCCTATTGTCATTGGCGACTTATGTAAGGTTTTGGCGAGTTTTAAGGGCGCATTAGTGGAATAGTCGGCGTCGATATTATCGGGAGAAGGAGTAATTTCAGGGTCAAAATCTAAACCATAGAGGTCCTGAATAACTTTTTTAAGCTGTTCCCTGATTCCTTGCATAAGGTAATTATAGCATATTTTACAGAGATATGGTATAATGAGGGGGCTAGCGGGTATCGTATAGCGGCTATTATGTATCCTTCCCAAGGATAAGATTGGGGTCCGACTCCCCATACCCGCACCATCATTCAAATTAAAAACCGCTAATAGCGGCATTTTTCTTGCTTCGCTCGATGTATAATCGCGCTTCAGCAAGAGAAAATACTGCTCTAGCGGTTTTTATTTTTGAATGAATCGTGGTGTTATTCTTCGGGGGTGTAATCGGGAGTGGGGATGGTGATATATTCGGTGATTTTGCCGTCGTTTTTTAGGGCGTCAAAACGTTTATCGAACTCGGTAAATGGGACTTTGATAGAGACAAAATTGACTTCGTTTTCGGTTTTGTTGATGAGTTTAACAAAGTAGTAACCGTCGCCATTAATAGAGATGAACTTGCCACTGCTTTCCCCAGGTTCCAATTTCATGGCTTCGCTAGCGCGACCACCGTCGATGTTTTTACTATCGACTAAGCCACCGGTTTCCTGGTAGCTGACTTTGTCACCGAGCTCTTCAGCGACTTTGGCGTAGTCGTTGCCGGATTCAGCAAGTATTTGTTCAACTTGATTGACGGTCTTAGCAGCGTTGGTGTCAATGGCGATTTCGACCTTGGACTTAAGTAGCGTTAGGTATAGCATGCGTTCGTACTCGGATTTATCGAGCCCAAAATTGTCTTTGATAATTTTAACGAAGCCTTCAACGCTACGGTCAACTCCGCCGATTTTAAGGTGGCGGTCAAATTCATTTGCTACTTCTTCGTCGGTGACTTCAATGCCCTGCTCTTTGGCGAGCTTAGCGGCATAGGTGTATTTCTCGGCTTCGGCAAGGGCGGAATTCTTGTACTCAGCACGCAGTTCTTCGACGGAGCCTTCGTCGAATTCACTACCGGATTGACGCTCGATAGAAGTCATGCTACTACGATAAAACATCAAATAATCTGAAAACTTGGCGTCTTCGCCGTTAACTTTGGCGACGGGAAGAGGAACGATTTCGGTAATGCGAAATAGAAAATCATCGGTCATGTTGAGTTTATAGAGACCAAGCCAGATGCCAGTGATGACCAAAGCTATCATAATAAAAGCGATCAGAATGGTATTAATAACCACGCGGTGCTTGGTCCACTGGAGAGGGTATTTAAACTTACGTCCCTTGGCAAGGACCTCTTCGCGGCGCTCTTCGACCTTTTCCTGTTCGGTTTTTTTAGTGTCTTTTTTCTTTAGTAGACTCATGCTATAATATATTATAGCATAAAATGTGTGTTATGGCCCGGTAGCTCAATGGATAGAGCAGCTCCGTCCTAAGGAGAAGGTTGTGCGTTCGACTCGCACCCGGGTCACCATTTTTTATAATACTTTCTTTAGAAACTCGCGGACCCGGGGGGTTTTCGGATGATTGAAGAATTCGTCAGGCGTTCCCTCTTCGATAATTTTACCTTTGTCGACAAAAACAATGCGGGTGGCAATTTCTTTGGCAAAACTCATCTCGTGAGTAACAATCATGATAGTCATGCCACGATCAGCAAGTTCGCGGATGAGCGAAAGAACATCGCCAATGGACTCAGGGTCAAGCGCAGAAGTAGGTTCGTCAAAAAGGAGTATTTCAGGTGAAAGCATCATGGCGCGAATAATGGCAATGCGTTGTTTTTGCCCACCGGAAAGGGAGGCGGGATAAGCATCAGCTTTGCCAGGTAAACCAATGTGTCCTAAGAGTTCGTGAGCGCATTTTATAGCTTCATCTTTTTTCATGACCTTTAGTTTTACTGGTGCGAGAATAAGGTTTTCCATTACGGTGAGATTATTGATAAGATTAAAGTGTTGGAATACCATGCCGATATTGCGACGAATTTTGCGAATATTTTTATCGGTGACTTCGACGCCGTCGAGGATAATTTGGCCGCTTGATGGTTCCTCAAGACGATTGATACAGCGAAGAAAAGTGGATTTGCCAGAGCCGGAAGGGCCAAGCACTACAACGCGTTCGCCTTCATGAAGTTCAAAATTAATGCCCCTTAGAACTTTATTTTTACCGTAATGTTTTTTCAGGTTTTTAATGATGAGTTCAGTGTTTTGGTTATCCATTTAGCCCTCCGTCCTTAAGTCACTTTTGCGGAGTGATTTTTCAATACGTTTGACGATAAAAGTAATAAGGTAAATGGTAGCAAGATAGAACAGGGCGGCGACAAACATCGGGACGATATAGCTGGCCATATTTTGGCCGGAGCCGATGTCTTTGGCAGCCATGTTAAGATCGTACATACCGACCATGCTAACGATGGCGGTCTCTTTGATAACAGTGATAATCTCGTTACCGAGAGCTGGAATGATGTTCTTGATGGCTTGAGGAGCAACGATTTTGAAGAAGATAGTAGTTTGCGAAAGCCCGAGTGCTTCACCGGCTTCGGTTTGGCCTTTATCTACCGAAAGGATACCGCCGCGAATAACCTCAGCGGTGTAGGCAGCAGAGTTGAGACCAAAGGCTAGGATGGCAATGATAATGCTAGGGAATCCTTTGATAGCGAAGATAGCAAAAAACATGATAAATAGCTGAAGGGCCATTGGCGTACCTCGAATAATAGTAGTATAGACCCTGCAGATGAATTTCGGGATGATGAGCCAACCTTTGGGTTTAGCGACGTCCACTAGCGCGATGATGGCACCAAGTAGAATACCGAGTAGGATGGCAAAATATGAGATTTGGATGGTAAGCAAAAAGCCATGAAGAAGAGCATCGATGTATTCTGGCGTAGTAAAGAGTTCGGCTACTTTAGCGAAGAAATCTCCAATAATGATTAAACTATTCATTTTCTAACCCCATATATTTTAATACTAATCTATCTATTTCGTTGGTGCCGTCTTCGGTATCGTTAATCATCTCAATTAATACTTCGTTGAAGGCCTTGAGTAGTTCGGGACGATTTTTGTTGACGGCGATAGCATAGGATTCTTCGACTGGATAATCCTCTGCGCGGGTGCGGCCAGAATAGTAAAGAGGCAAGGCGCCAAGCTCGGGGTTTTTTTCGATGATAAACTTGGCGACCAATTCATCGGCAACGGCAAAATCAACGATATGTGAATTGATGGCATCCACTGCAAGCTGGTGTGAATCGATGCCTTTGAGAGTGGTGCCAGTATTCATTAGTACGCCATTTTTTATTTCATCCTCTACGAAAATATAACCGGTGCTGCCAATTTGCGAGCCAATAGTGTAGCCAGCGAGAGAGTCCCAAACGATGTGGTCGTCACGCAGGGCGGGCGGAAAATTATGACTAAAAATGACGTATTGGACGGAGGTATAATATGGAATGGTAAAGTTGACTTTTTCTTCTCTAGCTGGGGTGATGGTGAGACCAGCGGCACCAGCATCGGCAATGAGGCCACTTTCGACATTATCGATGATGACGTCGAACTCAACGTTTTTGATTTGGATGGTCTTGTCTAATTTCTTGGCGACGCGGTCGACAATATCGACATCGACTCCGACAATTTTGCGATCTTTGTAAAACTCAAAAGGAGCAAATGGGACATTTGTTTCTACAACATAATCGGCCTTGGAATCGCCTTGAATGGAAAAGAAGATGCTGACTCCCATCCCAATTGTCACTGCGATAAAAATCGTAATAAATATCGCATGTTTAAGCTTATGCATACTATTATTATAGCGCACTTTAGCTAGTTTAATAAATAATCATTAGTTACTTTTCGCAGAATCTATAGGCATCACGAGTAATCATAACTTCTTCGTTGGTAGGTTCTACATAAACTGGGACGGTGGAGTCCTCTGCTGTAATAATACCGCTAGTGATTTCTTTGAAGCTAGCAATAGCATTGTTAACTTCGTGGTTAATCTTGATACCAAGTGGCTCCAAGCCTTCGATGATTGATTCCCTGGTTTCGGCGCCGTTTTCAAGAACACCAGCAGTGAAGACAATAGCGTCGACCTTGCCGCCTAGTTCAATGTAGTATTCGGCAATGTAGCGGTCAATGCGGTCGACATACATATCGAGAGCAAGGCGAGCGTCTTCGTCGCCATTACGAATAGCTTGCTCAACGTCGCGGTTATCATTAAATCCACAAATGCCAAGAAGGCCGGATTTCTTATTTAAGGCTTCGTCGATTTCGTCGTATTTCATGCCAGATTCGTCAATCATATATTTGATGATGGAAGGGTCAATTGAACCAGAGCGAGTACCCATCATGAGGCCGTCGAGCGGAGTAAGGCCCATGGTGGTATCGTAACTCTCGCTATCTTTGACTGCAGTAATACTGGCGCCGGAACCTACGTGACAAATAATAAGGTTGACCTTTTCCTTGCCAAGTTTTTGGGCCATGAGCTGAGTAATATATTTATGGCTAGTGCCGTGGAAACCGTACTTACGAACACCATATTTTTTGTACCATTCCATTGGAACTGGGTACATATATTGAGTTTTTGGAATGGTCTGATGGAAGGCAGTATCAAATACTGCGACCTGGACAGCATCTGGCAGGGCGGCTTGCATGGCTTTGATGCCAGCGATATTGCCTGGGTGATGAAGAGGCCCGAGTTTGGTCAGATTCTTGATGTCACGTAGAACCTCCTTAGTAATAACTACTGAATCGGAGTATTTCTCCCCGCCGTGGAGGACTCGGTGGCCTACGCCGCGTATTTCTGAGAGGTCTTTGACGACGCCGTAATTAATTAATTCGTCGAGCATAATTTTAACGGCCTCAGTGTGGTCCTTGATGGGGACTTTGGTTTCAACTTTTTCGCCTTCGTGCTTGATAGTATAAAAACTATCCTTGGCACCAATTTTTTCTACATAACCGCTAATAATTGAGATTTCTTCTGGCATTTCGTAAAGTTGGAACTTCAAAGACGATGAGCCAGCGTTGACGCATAATATTTTCATTTTAACTCCTATTATTCTTAAATCATTATAGCACAATAAGCAATCAAATAATACTTTTTGAGGGACGGGTCGCTCGCTCCTGTCGTCACAGGGCTCGCGCCCTCATCCTCGGTCGTAACCTCCGGAAGCCCTCAAAAAGTATTATTCTGATTGCTATTTGATATAATGGTGTTATGGATATTAGTGAGTTAATTAATGATTTTCTAGAGCATCTCGAGATTGAGGCGGGAAGGAGTAAAAAGACGATTGATAATTATCGACTATATCTAGAGCGGTTTTTGATGATGGCACAAGAGATTTTAAATAAAGATGCAGTACGGCCACAGGATATTACAAAAGAGCTGCTACGCAAATATCGTTTGAAATTAAACCGATATGGTTCAGAAAATGGCGAGGATGATTTAAAGGTAATTACGCAGGCATACCATTTAATAGCTCTCCGGGGGTTTTTGAAATACTTAGCAAGGCGAGATATTAAATCGCTAAATCCTTCGCTAGTAGATTTACCAAAAGTGATTAGAAAACAGGTGACATTCCTACATTTTGATGAAGTTGAGGAAATGCTGAACCAAATTGATACGTCTACTGAATCAGGGCTGAGGGACAGAGCAATTATTGAATTGTTATATTCAGGAGGTTTGCGCGTATCAGAACTGGTGGGGCTTAATCGTGATTCGATCAATTTAGAGCGACGCGAATTCATGGTGCGTGGTAAAGGGTCAAAAGACCGACCTATATTTATATCACAGGCCTGTGCAGACAGAGTGTCTGACTATCTGGATGCGAGAACTGATTCCCTGCCGGCGCTTTTTTTGAACAATTCGCGGAATATGCAAACGGCAGATACTTCTGGAGATTACCGTCGGATTTCGGCGCGTTCGGTAGAAAGGATTGTAGAAAAATATGCTAGATTGGCGGGTATTACAAAACATGTATCCCCACATACTCTGCGGCATTCGTTTGCAACTGACCTTTTAATGAACGGAGCGGATTTACGGGCAGTGCAGTCAATGTTAGGGCACGCAGATATTTCAACGACACAGATTTATACTCACGTGACGGATGCGCATTTACGCGAAATACACGAAAAATTTCATAGTGAAACGAAGTAATTAGTAATTATACTGTACGTCAGACGAACAGGTATTACGGTTAACAATTGTACCGTTTTTATAGGCAAAAACGTTCCAATAACCGTTAGGACAGCTAATGCTTGATGACCGGAAAGTCTTAGTGCCAAAACTTGACCCGGTAACGGTGACCGTGACATCGTTGCCTACACCTTTTGGCCAACCACCTGAGTATTTGGAGATAGAGTAGTAATAGTTTTTGCCGCCCAAAGTGTGAATTACGAAGTTTTCGTAATATTTACCGTTGGAGCCGCCGCGACCATCGCCAGCGCCAGTGACGAGAGAATAGGTCCTGCCGCTATAGGTGACGTCGATGTTGGTAGTGCCCCAATAAGCGTATTGATAGGAATTGGTTCCAGGTTTTTGAAGATACATGAATGAATCGTAATCACTGTTGCTGGTCCAAGAAGCACGGATGGTGATTTCTTCGTCGCTTTCTTTCCAGATGGCTTTGAGATTGATTGTAGGGTTGTTGTTTGAGAAGTCATTTGGAGCAGTGATAGTGTTATTCTGCCCTACTGGGTATGTTTTGCCGCTGCAGGTACCAAACACATCATCGACTTGGCCACTGCACCAACCTTTGAATTCATAGCCAGAACGGGTGAAGGCTTGGTTGTCGCTTGGCATCTGAACAGCGCAGGCTTGCGATGTTGCACCCCAGTTCACAAGACATTTTTGGGATGTTGGCGCTGTCCCAGTATTCCAGCTTCCACCGTTTAAATCATAATTAATTGTATACTGTATTTGCCGCCAGGCAGGATAAAAATTGTACGTTTCTGTGTTTGAGTCGGTATTGTAGAATTTAGTTTCCTTGAAAATTGTGCCAGTGCAAGGATCACCTGGTTTTGAAATCTTTTGGCCGCCATAACACCAACCTAGAAAATCCCAACCTGGTTGGTTGTGGACCTGGGTCCTGTCTTCAAGGGTAGTTGGTTGATAGGTGGGGCCGTCGGAATTTCCGATTTGCTCACCGAATTCGTCGTAAATAGTGCGGGAATATTTGAAGTACTGAGTTTGGACGTCAGGATTGTGAAGACGAATGACGGTGGAAATGGTAGACGGGGTTTCAGCATCGGTACCATACCAACAAGTGCGAATGTAGAAGTCATAGAAGGCGGGGCTGCCCGTGGCGACTGGATTACCATCGATATCTAGAACAGTAGTGGTGTCTTTGTCGGCGACAGCGATGACGTAAATACCTTCAGCCCATTTGAGGGTATTGCTGGTGCCTTCTTCAACTAAACTTTCATCGTCACCGTTAAAGACTAAGCGCGGGAAAGTGGGTGCAGCGATAAAAACACCCGGATTAGCCGAAGCGGACTTATAGGCTGCGGCGTCAGGAAGGCCAAGCGATCTAGTGTCTAGGATGAAAGCATTCTTTGGGAGCTTAGAGGCATCGGTAGGACACTCGGTGGGAGTGTATTGTAAAATATCCTTGTCTTTGTCTTCGTCGCCAGTAGGAACATACACAACTACTGGGCCCTTTTCTGGGTCCATGTTTGTGATTCGTCGCCATAAGGCAACGGAAGAAAGACTGGCGTTGTCAGAGTTCTTTTCGTTGATGTAGGAACTATGGATATAGCGGAGAGCTTCGGCTTGGGCGTCGATTTCTTCACGAGCGAGAGTGGTTTCAAGAGCAGTTTGGGCGCTGGAAGTCCCGCCGCTCATTATGGCTACTACGGAAATAGCAATCATCGAAAAAATTCCTACCGCGAGGAGGACCTCAATTAATGTGTCACCCTTTTTAACCATAACCTTATTATATCATACTCAAAAAGAAATTGGCAAAACTGAGTGTAATAATAAAGGCGATAACCAGAAATGGGCCAAAGTGGATTTTGTGGTTCTTTTTAGATTTAGTGGCTGGATACATGATGAGACAGGCAATAAGATTAGCGAGAAAAAGAGCGATGAGGGCAAGCCATGGCTCAAAGAGGGCGATACCGATAGCGGTGCCAAGCAGCCAGTCGCCATCCCCTACCCAGCGACCCTTTGACAAAAGATAAAGCACCAAATAAATTCCGCCTAAAATCGCGAAAGACAGAGCTGGTTTCCAAATAAGCTCTAGGGTAAACCCACTAGCAGAAACTGTGACGTATATTCTGAATAGTAGGATTGCGATGGAACAGCCGATAGCAAGAGCAAGGCACATAGTGGGAAGTTCGCCATACAATCCGTCATAGATGGCAAGGAATATCAGAATAGTAGAAAGCAGAAGTGTGGCGACGAAGATAGTCCAGTCCATTGAAGAGGCGGAGGAGATATTTATGCTGAAACTAAGTAGCACAAAGGATAAAGCAGTGCCAAGCTCAGATAACAGTTCGGCAAGGCCGATTTTTTTGTGGCAGTGGCGGCATTTCCCTTTTAGAATTAGCCATGAAATAATTGGTAAGTTGTCGTACCAATTTAACTTACGGTGGCAGCTGAGGCAGACGGAGCGACTGCCTAGTGACTTTTTGTGTTGTTCCTTTAAGCGTAGGCGGCGAGCCTGGCAACATAGAAAAGAGCCAAGGCATGCGCCTAGGACAAATAGGAATATGCGGAATAAAATTAGCATATTCTCATTATAACATGTTATAATTAAGTTATGAAAAAGGGTGATTATAAGCTTAAGGGGTTTACAATAATCGAAGTGTCGTTGGTGCTAGCGATTGCGGGATTAATTTTTTTGATGGTGTTCATTGCCTTGCCGGCTCTTCAAAGGCAACAGCGAGATACGGCGCGAAAGGAAGATATTACTGCTTTTATCTCGGCAGTGAAAAAATATCAAACAAACAATCGAGGAGCCTTGCCAGATGACAGAAGCGATTCAACTAGCTGGGATAAATTTGTCGATGACTACATGAACAATGGGTTTGAGGACCCAAGTACTGGTGAACGATACGAGCTAGTAGTGGAGGCTTGCAATGGTGGCGGTAAGGATAAAACATGCGCCACAAATGAAAATTGGCAAAAGGTTTTGACTGATAACTTTAATGTCAGTGTTGGTAACATGTATGTAATTACGCAGGCGAAGTGCGCAGGAGACGAGAGCACAGGTGTGTTGTCTACGGCGAATACGCGAAAAATTGCAGTACTATACAAGCTTGAAGGCGGTGGGTTGTACTGCGAGAACAGTTAAGTTTATAGTAAAAAGCTCTTGCTTTTTTCTGGATTTCGTATATTATTATAGTAAGGTTATGCTGCATGGTTAATTATGTGCGGTGTAGAACTAATTTAAAAGAAAGGATGATATGAAAAACAGAAGTCAGAAAAGTGGCTTTACGATTATCGAGGTTGTGCTCGTGCTTGCGATTGCCGGTCTTATATTCTTGATGGTGTTCGTAGCTCTTCCAGCACTCCAGCGCTCGCAACGTGACACTCAACGGCGAGACGATATGGCGCGTGTAGCTACTGCGATTACTCAATATCAGACCAATAACAACGGTAAACTGCCGGATACGGGTAAAGGTGCATCATTAATCACGAAGTATTTGGGTGGAAATGAATTCGTAGACCCGGATGGGGCAGCTTATATAATCAATATACAGAACTATGATTCTAGCAAGGGATACGCAAAGGATGGCGGACTTTCCTTCGGTGATCATACTATATATCTAGTTGAGAAAGCTGTATGCAACGGCGAAAAAGTAACAGATAGCGGTGCCCAGGCACGTAGTTATGCTATCGCCTACAAACTTGAAGGTTCTGGTACTTACTGTGCCGATAACCAATAGATAGTTATTAAAAAGCCGCTTTTTATAAGCGGCTTTTTGGTTGTACAATGATTCCCTTTTATGCGACAGAGTTGACGAGGGAGTAGATTGGAAGAAGAGTACCACCGACTACAACGCCAATAAGACCAGCCATGATAACCATGAGAATTGGCTCAATCATGGTAGAAATGTTATTAATCTGCTCATCGAGCTCATTTTCATAGACAGCGGCAGCTTTGCCAAGCATTTCGTCGATTTTACCGGACTCTTCACCGATGGAAGCCATTTGCGGAACAAGCGGTAGCATGTATTCGCGACCTTTGAGACCTTCAGAAAGAGGTTTACCACCCTTAATAATATCCAGAGATTTGCTATATTCCTCCTCAACGACGACGTTGGCCGTAGCGTCGATGGCGATTTTGACAGAATCAAGCATTGGCACACCAGTAGCTAACATCATTTCAGCTGTACGAGCAAAACGTGAAACGTATAATTTACGGAACAAGCCACCGAAGATAGGAACATTGAGTTTGAAGCCGTCAGCGATTTTGCGGCCAGCTGGAGTTTTCTTAACTGCGTACCAAGCGGCAAGAACAATAATGACAACGACGAGAAAAACTAGCCACCAAAATTGGCCAAAGAAATGGGAGATATTGACTAAGAATTTAGTAAGACCAGGAAGTTCTTTGCCCATGTCTTCGTAAAGACCTTCGACTTGCGGAACTACCATAATCATCATGAAAGCGAGTACGGCAATAATAACTACGAAAATAATGGCTGGGTAAACGAGGGCGCCACGGATTTTACTCATCATGGCGGCATCTTTTTCTTCCTGATCGGCTAAGCGCTTCAAGGCAAGGTCCAAAGTACCGGAGGTTTCACCGGCTTTGATGAGTGCCAAATAAACACCGTTGAAAATGTCAGGGTAGGCCGAAAAGGCTTCGTGAAGAGTTTTACCTGCTTCGACTTTGGCGAGAATTTCTTCGACAATAGATTTCATGGCTTTGCCTTGAGTTTGCTCGGCAACAGTACGAAGTGAAGTCGCGAGCGGCAAGCCGGCACCAATCAAAGTAGAAAGCTGACGAGTGAACATAATCCGGTCTTTGGTGGTAACGCGAGCTTCTTTGCCGAATAAGCCAGTTCCCTCTTCGACGACGGATTCAGGAATGTAGCCTTGTTCGATTAAAAGCCGGCCAGCAAACTGTTCGTTTTCGGCTTGAATGCTGCCTTTGACGGTCTTGCCAGTTTCCTTGACTTTAGCTTTATATTTGTACCGCTTCATGTTAGCCCTTTACTAGCCGGTTAAGCTCGTTGATGTCAACGGCAAATTCACGCGCAGAATCGTAAGTGATAACACCAGTTTGAACAAGTTTGGCTAATGTCCGGTCCATAGTCTGCATACCTTGGTCGGCACCAGTTTGAATGGCGGTATCAAGTTGGTGAGTTTTGCCATCACGAATAAGCGCACGGATGGCGGAATTTGCTACCATGATTTCGGCTGCTACGACACGACCACCACCGATAGCTGGGACAAGACGTTGAGCACAAATTGCCATCAACATATTGGAGAGCTGAGTGCGAACTTGCGGCTGTTGGTGAGCTGGGAAGACATCAATCATACGGTCAATGGACTGAGCGGCAGAGTTGGTGTGGAGAGTTGCAAAGACTAGATGTCCAGTTTCGGCAATAGTGATAGCGGCTTGAATAGTTTCGAGGTCACGCATTTCGCCGATTAAGACCACATCGGGGTCTTCACGCAGAGCTGAGCGAAGGGCTGCGGCAAAGCTGAAGGTATCGTAATGAACTTCACGTTGGGCAATGACTGACCTTTGCGATTTGTGAGTAAACTCAATTGGGTCTTCGATGGTAATAATGTGGGCGGATTTTTCACGATTGATTTTATCAACTAGGGCGGCGAGGGTAGTAGATTTGCCAGAACCGGTAGGACCAGTAACTAATACTAAACCGCGCGGAAATTCGGCAAAAGTTTCGACAATGGCAGGCATGCCAAGATCGTTAATATTCTTAATTTGGTTCGGAATTAAGCGGAACGCGGCAGCAAGTTTACCTCGTTCGTGGAAAGCATTAACACGAAAACGAGCAATATCACCAAAAGCAAAAGAATAGTCGAATTCTTTATCCTGCATAAGGATTTTTTGCTGTTCTTCGTCTAGGGTGGCAAAAATTAGATTTTTGACGGTTTCTTCGTTAAGGGAGTTGTTGCCAGCAATAGGAGTAAGGACGCCGTCAACTCGTAAAATTGGCGGTAAACCATACTGAAGATGAAGATCGGAGGCTTTGCGTTTGATACACTCTTCGAGTAAAGTTTCGATTTTGAGATTGGTTGAAAGTTGCCCACTGTTTTCCATAATACTATTTTACCACAAGCGTTATGATAAGTCACTAGCTACGCGGTTGACCTCCTCTATTGTTGTTATGCCTGACAAGGCTTTGAGCATGCCGTCTTGGCGCATAGTGATAGTGCCCTTTTCCTTAGCTAGGCGCATAATTTCGTTAGCTGTAGAATGATTGATGATCATTTTTTGGATGTCTTCATCGACGGTGATGGTTTCATATAGACCAGCGCGGCCCTTATAGCCACCTGGGGTTTCTTTGGAATTGATGCCACGAGCAAGCATATAATAATCGTCACTTTTGACCGGAAGGCCGGGATAGCCGAGGTCTTCGCTGACCTGAGCAACAGATTCTTTGTCTTGCGGCAAAAGGTGACCGACGATTTCATTAATACCTTTGGTTTCAACTTCGGAAGACTTGTACATTTCGCGTTTTTCGGTGATGCGTCGAACTAGGCGCTGACCAATCACAACATTCAAAGTAGAAGCGAGGAGGAAGGGTTCGATACCCATATCCAGAAGACGCGGTAAAATACCGGCAGCGGAGTTAGTGTGGAGGGTGCTAAATACTAAGTGACCGGTCAAAGCGGCTTGGACGGCAAGGCCGGCAGTTTCGGAGTCGCGAATCTCCCCAACCATCACTACGTCAGGGTCTTGCCGAAGGATGCTTCTGAGGCCGGATGCGAAAGTTAGTCCAGCGTCAACGTTGACTTGAATTTGGTTAATTCCGTCCATTTTATACTCAACTGGATCTTCCAAAGTTACAATGTTGATTTGTTCAGATTTAATTTGCTGAATGAGAGCATAAAGAGTGGTGGACTTACCAGAACCAGTAGGTCCAGAGGTTAGAATCATGCCATTTGGTTGTTTGATGCCGCTTAGGACATCACGAAGAGCGCGACCGCTCATCCCCATTTTTTCAATTTCCATAGAAACGCCGGTTTTATCGAGCAAACGAATTACGACTTGTTCACCCCAAGTGACCGGTGAAATTGCGATACGCAAATCAATTTCTTGGTCGTCGACTAATACTGTAAACTGACCGTCTTGGGGGATACGGTGTTCGTCGATTTTGAGATTCGAGAGAATTTTAATGCGAGAGACTAAGGCTGGGGCAACAGTTTTGGGCAGTTCCATAATCCTGCGAAGAACACCGTCAATACGACAACGAATAATAAGGGAATTTTCGAGTGGTTCAATGTGAATATCGGAGGCTTTAGTTTTGGCAGCGTAGCTTAGAATCGTGGTGAGGGCTTTGCTGATTGGTGAATCTTGAACGATGGTTTTGACGTTAGACTTTGCTGCTTCTTCAGCGATTTCTTCATTGGTTTCGTTGACGGCTTCTTTTACACTGGAGAGGTCACCATTATATTGCTCTAGAATTTCACGAATGCCACGCTCGGAAGACATCCAGGCGCGAATTGGTTGGTTAATAAGATTTGAAAGGTAGTCGGTGGTCTGAACATTGGTGACATCGACCATGGCAACATTGAGCATGCCATCTTTTTCACCAAGAGCGACCGCTAATGCGCGAGAAGAGGCATCGCCAGGGATTTTTAGGAGAGTGTCTTGATCGATGGTGATGTTTTTAAGCTCGACATAGGGTACGCCGATGATTGCCGCGGTGGCACGTGCAACCATATCCTCATTGATTAGCTTACCAGCAATTAGTTCTGCAAGAACAGGTTTACCGGCAGATTCAGCCTGGACTTTAATGCTGTTTACCAAATTGGGGTCAGCAAGACCTTCGGCTAGCAATAAGCTAACTATTCGATCCTCAGCTTCTTTAGTCAGTGACGCCATTGTCGTCGTTCCTTTGGTTATTTGGTGACGAGTCCGGCTGAGCATTATCAGTATCGTCGGTCCCTTCGATAATCCCCTCTTCAATCTGTTCGGAGGATTCGTCGATACACTCGCCGTACATATTGATTTCGGTACAATTACCGACGTAAACTTCGACCGTTGGGTTCAAAGCCTGATAATTAAATAGTTCTGGGTCGGGCGTAGCGAGGTCGCTACTGACAGAGTCGTCTACAGTGTTAAATGAGAAGTCGCCGGAGGTGCTAATAAACATGTTACAGATAAAATACGAGATGATTACACTGGCAACAGCGGCGATAATGGCAGTGGCAAGATCGTTTTTCATTTAGCTACCCTCCCGAATGGTTTTCTTAGTTTCAGTGATGATGGATTTATCCATATAATAAGCAGTGGCTCTGGCCTGGAATAAGAGATTGTCGCTGCCACTCCACTCAATTGTGGCGCTGCCAATGTTAAACTCACGAATTGAACGTTCGATATTGTGTAAGACAGTCATAGTGGTGCCAGAGCTGGCTTCAACTGAGACGTTGACGGAAATACCGTTGAGGCCGTCTGGAAGTTCCTCTTCGACATCGTTACTACTTGGGCTAATAGATTCCGGTTCCCAACCAGAAACATTGAACAATTTGTTTAAGCTAGCGAGTAAGGCTTCTTCGTTTTTGAAGGCAGGGAGAGCGTCTGGGATGACACGGAGAGCGGAGCAGCTTTTGATAAGCTGGCTAGCAGCATTAAGCTCTTCGCTACCGTTAGCATCGTTGTAAATTTTGCTGAGCTCTTTGTAGGTGTAGTTTTTGTTGGTGTCAGGGTTGACACAGCTGGAGTTGTCTTCTTTTGGTACTGAATTGAGGGCTGAGTCGGAGGCAAGACCTTCGAGAATACCAGAGCGAAGTGTGTTCGGTACCTCGGATACCTCAACGCTATCAGGGGTACAGTTCTTTAGTTCATCACCGGAATAAATACTACCTTTGGGAGCTTTACAAGCGCCGGTGTTTTTAATAACGTTTGAATAGTTAGAAATGGCTTCTTCTTCGGCCATAATAATATTAGTGTTGAAGGAAATTTGGCGAACGAAGTAGGAGATTAGCGAGATAGCTATACCCAGAACGACGGAAGCGCCAATGACAGAAAACAACATGTATTTTTGTGCTTCGGAGATTTTGAGTCGTTTGCTAATTGCGATTTCTTTGGCCATGGTTAACTCCTCTCATTCGTTTTAGCGGTTTTACAGGCGGTATCGTTTTCGGCACAGTCGGCAGCGCGTTGACCAAACATAGATTGAATTTGGACATAGGAGTCGGTAACGTTACGCTGGCCAGACGGGGCGAGGGCAATCATATGAGTGTTAGTAAACTGGTAAACTTCGGGAGCAAAAGAAATACTCGCAGCAAATCGTAAAACTAACTCGTTGGAAGAATCACGACCGTTAGAAGATTCGGTGATAGTGATACCGCTTTCGTCGGAATCTTCTTCCCCTGCGACGCCGTAGACTAGTTTACAATCGTTTGTGGTGTCCCATTTAGGGCTGGAACCGTTGCCTTCGGTGCCAGTATAAACGTTGCAAGCACTTTCAAAATGCGGAACATTTTTGATTTCACCGCTTAAACTCATTGATGGCTGGTTACTAGATTCGGTTTCTTTATACCATTCGTCAAATTGAGGGGTGCGCCAGACACGAACGACACTTTGTCCGTTGTAGTCCTCGGTGGTGTAGTCACTAGATTTGAGCTTCTCGGAAGGATTACAGCCATCGCCTTCGATGGTCCAGTAGGCATAGAGGCCTTTTTCGCTATCGCTGAAGAAAGCGCCGTCAGAGCCCTGCTCAATCATACAATAGGCTGGGATGGTGTTTCCCTCTTTGTCGACATAACTACCGTAATCGTAGCGCATGTATTGCATACTTTTCTTGAAGGAATCAAGGACGTTATAGTCAATGAATGGCTCTTTGCCGGCATTAGCCTGAGCTTCAAGCGAGAAACTGGGCTGGTCGCCAGTGAGGTCAACGCTTAATTCGGAAACCGTAATAGTATCGGCACCGGTGGGAAGTAACGCAGAAAGAATATTAAAGGTGCGAGAAAAGACCGTTTTGTTTTTGGTTAGATTGTCAATATCGCCAAGCTGGTCCTTGATAGTGAGAAAATCGTTAAGGTCGGTGTAGGAGCTGAGTTTAGCAGAGAGGGTTTCGATGGTCGATTTCTTGTTTTCAACCGCAATGCGCTGGCCGCCCATAATAAGCCCAAAAATGAGTGTGAGAATGATGCTGCTGGCTGCTATGACAATACAGGCAAAGAAAATGTAATTTCTGAGTTTTAAGGTTTTGATCATTTCGTTCTTAATGTCTGGAACGAGGTTGATTTCGTGAGCCATTAGTCGTTACTCCTTTCCGATAAGCCGATAGCGACAGCAAATTCGCTGGCGACATTCATCAGCATTTGTTGCTGCTCAGGAGTGGTTCGGACGAACTGCCATGGGTTACCATTCATAGTGGCAATATTGGTTTTAGCTTCAATGAAGCTGGCAAGAAGCGGAATCACACTAGCGTAGCCGGAGAGAACAATACCACCGACCTTGCCGTTGATGTATTTGGTCTGGAAGAAACGAACAGATTTGGCGAGCTCGGAAGCGAAGTTATCGAGGTGGGTATCAAGAATTTTAAAAACCTGACCTTCGACTTGGTTTTGATCAAGGCCAAATTTAAGAATAAACTGACGGGCTTGGTCTTCGCGAACATTAAGGCCAGTTGCGATGGCTTTGATAAGCACGCTGAAGCCGCCCGGAATAGACCGGACTAGGCGCGGTTGGTTCTTGAAGGTAATGACAATATCAGTGGAGTTTTCACCAAAATCTACTGCCATAGTGGCGTCAATAGCTCCCGGATTAGTCAGTGAGCGGGCCATAGCCAAAGGCTCCGGCTCCATGGCGACGATATTGAGACCGGTTTTTTCGATAGTCTCCATCGTGCCTTCAGCAAAATCCTTAGCGACAGAGCTAACTAAGACTTCTGTCTTGGCAGGGTCGTTGGGACTGGGGCCAAGGATAACATAATCGGCTTTGGCTTCGCTGAGAGCCATCGGAACGTATTTGTCAATCTCGTATTTGAAAGATTTCTTCAGTTCCTTTTCGGGGAGGGTTTCAGTCTCGACGATGGAAGTGAAGGTCTTTTTAGCAGGAAGACCAATGGCAACGTTTTTAGTCTTAATACCAGCCTGGACGACAGCGCCCATAATAGCCTCACCGAGGCGTTTTTTGCCGAGATCAGAGGAATCGGCGGTTAGTTTAGGATCGATTGGGACATAAGCAAACCGCTGCAAAACCCAGCCGTGTTGGCTGTCACCAGAAAGTTGTACGATTCGCATCGAATTGGTCCCGATATCAAGCGAGAAGAAATCGCCCACGCCATGCAATAAATTCATACTACTATTATATGCTTAATCATTTTAAAATGCAAGAGCTAATTTAAACTATTTCTTGCGTTCACGATAGGCGTAGGTTTCAGTGTCAACGGAGACGATGTCGCCTTCTTTGATAAAAGCAGGGACTTTGACTACTAGTCCGGTTTCGAGTGTTGCGTCCTTCATAACCGAACTGGTAGTGTCGCCCTTGACGACTGATTCCGTGTAGGTGACTTTGAGCCACAAATTCTTGGGGAGTTGTAGATTGATAGGCGTGCCGTTGTAGAATTGGATTTCTACTTCGTCCCCTTCCCTGAGAAAATCATCGGCTTCGCCAACTAGGTCTTTGTTTAGCTCGTATTGTTCAAAAGATTCTGGGTCCATGAAATAGAACTTTTCGTCATCTTTGTATAAATACTGGGTTTTTCTTGTTGTGACTTCGGCCGGTTCGATTTTCTCCTGGCCTTTGAAAGTCTTGGGGAGCAGGGCGCCAGTGATGAGGTTTTTGACCTTAACATTCACAATGGAGCCGCCGCGACCCATGACTTTTTGAGAGTATTCCACCACCTTGTACGGTTGGCCGTCCAGGGTGATAAGGGTGTTTTTCTTAAGATCTGTTGGTCCGTACATATTTACTCCTTATTTAGCTACAAATGGCAAAAGTGCTAGGTGCCTGGCACGCTTAATCGCAACTGCAAGTTGGCGCTGTTGCTTGGCTGATAAACCGGTTTTGCTAACAGGTTCAATGCGACCATAACTATCGATATAGCGCTGCAAAGTTTTGACATCGCGATAATCGAAATAGAGGTTTGGATCGCTTTTAATCCGTTTCATAATTTAATAATCTCCTTCGTTTGGCTTACTTAATTAATTTAGAATGGGACTTCGCTGAGGTCAATTTCCTCCTCAGGGATGTCGTCCGGGATGTCGGCTGAGGCTTCGGTACCGGCTGCTGAACTTGAGCCGGCGTTAAAATTGCTGGAACCGCCGTCACCACGAGGTGCGCCGATGAAATTGAAATCTTCGACCACGATTTCGACGCGAGAACGTTTACCGCCACCGTTTTTGTCTTCCCAACTGCGTTGGTCGAGACGACCGGACACTAATACACCGGAGCCTTTCTTGGCGTATTGGTTGATCATTTCGCCAAGTCGACCCCAAGCGGAACAGTCAATATAGGAAACGTCTTCCTTTTGTTCCCCGTTAGAATCCTTAAAGGTACGGTTAACGGCGACTGAGAAGCTACAGACTGAGGCACCGTTAGGTGTAGTCCGAAGTTCCGGGTCACGAGTTAAGTTACCAGTGATGATTGCTTTAGAAAAACCGCGCATAATAAGTTATTCTCCTTTTTCATTAGTTGATGATTCGCCCACCGGTTCTTCGGCTGCGTTTTCCTCCGCTTTTTTAAGCGCAGCTAATTTAGCCCTTTTGGGGTCAGCTTTGACGAGAAGATAGCGCAAAATCTCATCAGTAATGTTAAAGGTGCTGCTGATTTTGGCTGGGGCTTCGGCTGGAAGCTGGAGGTCAAAATAGTAGTAGACGCCAAATTCTTGGCCGTCAATCTTGTAGGAGAGGCGCTTTTTGCCATCGTTCTCCTCTTTGGTGATTTTGCCCTGGTTTGACTCGATGACCTTTTTCACCTTGTCAAGGGCGGGGTCGAGATTCATCTCGAGATCGGGATGAAACACGACAGTGAGTTCGTAATCTTTCATTGAAAACTCCTTTGGTTAAAGCAGAAGCTGTTCTCCGCGCCTTATCTATTGGGTTCGGGTTGACACCTCTGCTGAGCTGATATTATATTCTATTATACCTCTTTTGGGGTGGAAATGCAAGGGGGCAGAGCGCAAAGTGCTCTATTCCGGACGAAAGAGCGGGGGAAGCGTAAGGAAAACCGAACCATCCGACAGAGGACGGAACCCCTAAGAACCTAGCACACATCGCACTGAGTAGCCCATGCACCGATTATAGCTATTGGCAGAATTCACGCTACTGGAACTGAAGACCAAGTACCGGGCGCTACTGGTATTGCTGCCTGACGTAGCCGACCAATAGCTGCCGTAATTGCCTCCATTGATGAACGAGCCGTAGCCGTAGTTGCCGGCGAGCAGGAAGTTCGGTAAAGTGCCAGGGCCTGCCTGGTTGTAGAAGTCGCTATCAGATTCGCTAGTTGAAGTGGTGCTATCTAGGCCGTATTGGTGGGCCATTACATAGAAGTCTGAAGTAGTTTGCCAGTTGGAGGCGGAAGTGGTATAGGCGGTTGGGAGTTTCCAGCCTTTAGGACAGATGGAATATGGTGCATCGGTGTCATTTGCTGAAATTGAACGACCAGAGCCGAGCGTTGCGGCATCCCAAGAGTAGTAAGAGTAGCATGGGGTATTTTGGCCACTAGCACCGCAGTTTTCTTTGTTGCCAGAGTTATAGACGTAGGCGTAGTTATTCGTACTAAATCCGGATGTGGATGAGGCAGGAAGGACAAGTTTACCGCTAGATGTGGTCCAACCATTGGTGGTAGGAAGCGTATAGGTTGATTCAAAGTCTGTATCGGTTGATGAGAGGGCAGTACCGCCAGAAATGTTGAGGTTCTCTAACATCCAGCATTTACCGTCTTTTAGCTTCCCAATTAGATAGGTTTCATTGTCACGAGTATCGTAGACTTCTTTTGTGTCGCCTTGGGCTAGGCTAGAACAACCAGTCCAGTTCTGCATTGGGGAGAGAGGCTTGCTAGTGACGTTAATAGTGGCAGCTCCAGCACCTACGGTGAACTGCTTGCCGTTTAAAGTACCGGCACCGGAAGTCTTAGTAATGGCATTAGTGCCATAACCTGTAGTATGAGTAGGTTTAATGGTGTAAGTGTCGCCTTGAGCAAGGTTGAGAGATTGACCACTGCTGGTGATAGTACCTACTGTGGCGCCACTAGCATCTAGGACATCAATCTTGGTGATATTACTATCCATAGTGAAGGTGATGGTTTGACCTTGTTGCCAGACGGCATAGAGAGTTTTGGTTTCGCCTTCATCGCCTGGTATTTTAGTGAGGATTTCAGATTCATTAGTGTATTCTACGTCACTAGGGAAGCCACCACCTGGAGTAGTTTGAGAAGTAGACCAGCCATGGAAGACAGAATTAGTGCCAGTGGGAGTGGCGTATTCACCGGAGGAGACAGAACGTTCATAAGCCGTACTAGTACCGGTGATGATGGCGTAGTAGCCATAATAGTTTCCGCTACTGTCTGACTTAAAATGGAACTTTACGGTATCACCGGATACTGTGTAAGACTTGGTGTACCAAGAAGAATATGTTGTGGTTCTACCGCTATTTCTACCTGATAGTTTACCAGAGAGATTACCAGTAGTAGTTGAGACTGTGGCGTCATTGGTATTTGATATATCAAAGGGGCTCTGATAAACACTTACCCAGTCATAGCTAGTGGACTCTGCATCGTAATAGATAGTGACATTCAGTGAGGTAGCACCATCTATCGTGACTGTGTCGGTGGTATTCATACTACTAGAATAGGTACCGCTTGCTATACCTGCATCACTGACATTTGGCGTGTGAGAGTATTTAGTAATAGTTTGTGGAATAATGGTGGAGTTATAGTTCACATTATTAACGTTTCTGGGTAGTTGTGAGCTGGTTTCTGGATAGGATAGGCCGTTACCATTGTACTGGACACAGAGTTTAGAAGAATCACATTCTATGACGCTTTTATTAGTAACTGCCGTGATAACAAAAGTATCACTAATATAATTACCTATAGGCGTAGTGTTGGTAGTTCTAGTGCCAATAGACAAGGTGTAGTTATCTACAGGATTAGTACAAGGAGATGTGCCGTTAGCACATTTAGTCTTAGCGATTATTTCACCAGCTGTGCCTGGAAGTGGGCGGAAGTCTGTGTTAGTGATGATTTGTTCAGTGGAGGAGCTGTATAGATTGCTTGGTTTATAGCCCCATTGATTATTATAAGTAGAGCTAGAGGAGAAGGTAGATTCAGAAATAGCTGAGCTAATAGAAGCAATGGAGTTAGAACCACTTGTTAGGTTTGTATTGCCGGTAGATGAGGCAATGCTTAGGTTATAGCCACTAGAGCTAGTGGTAGAGACTGCGATATTCATATTGCCTGATTTAGCGAATTCTCCGGATGAGGACATAGGAGCCATGTTAATGGTTAGATTGTCTGTGCTTACTGTCATACTGATGCTATCTGCATAGGTATTGGCTCTAGTAAAGCCAGTTATGTTAAGAAAGGCAGAAGAGAGGAAAGATAATGTAGCTATCAAAATAAGCGAGGTCACAGCGCCGGCAGAAGAAGTGTAAAACATACCGGCGCTGGAACGTCGCCTATTGCTTATGCTAATTTTATGTTGAGCGCTATCACACTTCTTCGTGAACTTCATGTATACCTCTCTTGTTAGAATTGCTTTCTCCCAAGCGGTACACTTCTTCGTGACTTCTTCACAAAAATGGCACCGCAAGGGGTGCAATAACCTACTACTTAACCAGCATTAACTGTCCAAGCGTATGGAACCTTGTGGTGCCATTATTACACTTGGATAATTAATCTGGTTATAAAAATGTGCTGGTTTACAAAATAGTAAGT
>JAFRKK010000012.1 GCA_017431745.1 Candidatus Saccharimonadota bacterium | reverse complement strand
CCGCCCGTCAAACCATGAGAGTCACCAACACCCGAAGTCCGATTCGTCGGCCTAAGGTGGGGGAGATGATTGGGGTTAAGTCGTAACAAGGCATCCGTACGAGAACGTGTGGATGGATTACCTCCTTTCTTGAGAAGGAATAGATGCTTATGAATCCTGTAAAGGACGCATAATGCTAGGTCGGTTACGGTTATGATGAGCAAGCTTGCATCATAACAGCTCTGGTTTACCAGACGTAACATTAAGCTAAACTACTGAAGGATGAAATTGCACAGCTAAGTTGTTAAACTTCAAATCCGCCCCCTGAGGCGGATTTTTGCGAAAAACACAAAAGATTTTATTAAAGAATAGCTCGTTCTAAGTATGAATTTTGATAAATTGACATTATTATTTTAATGGTGTATTATTATAGAAAGAATAAGCAGTAAAGGAATATGAAATGAATGGTGAAAATAGAAATAATAATATCACTGGCTCAGACCCTGATTGGGGATTAGAATTACCAGATGGCCATTCTAATTCGCTCGTATCAAAGGATGGAAAATCATGGGATAACGGCTATAATTTTGATGAAAAAGACGAAGAGAGCAAACCGCATAACGAAAAAAAGCTTGGCGAAATCGCCATCTCTGGAACAGAGAACAAAATAGATAAAAACTCGCCTGTTTATAGAAATAACAATTATAGCCAAGAACTCAAATTGAAATACGGAGAAGCCTTACTCGGGATAGAACAAGATTGTATGATTGAAGAAATGAAACAGGCCGAACTCGCCAGAAAATTCGGACTATTGACGGAAGATACTCCACTTGAAACTGCATTATTAATGATGGGGTTTGAGCTAGGGAAAAGAACTATAAGGGGTGGAGCGTGGACAGAAGATTCTTCTCGCATGGTATTTCGCAAAAACGGGATAACCTATGACTATCTTGAGAATGTTGATAATGTTACATCGTTCGGTGTAAATTATCGTGACGGCTTTTCTTCTGCTGGCCTACCTGCTACACAAAAGGAAAACAAAAATTGCGTACTTGTCTCTGAAGACCTCACAGAAATGATCGTGATGATACCAGAGAGGTGCGAATATAAATATGAAGAGTATTCGCCATACACAATATCCAAGATGCCGTATCAACAAATTTCGGTAAAAGATTCTAATGATGGCATGCAATGGATTGGCGCAGATTTTAGCCCCACAGAGGGAAAATTCATAGAGCCATTACAAATGCTTGTTTATTCATATAGTTATAAAGACTGTGCATTTACCAAAGATGGAAGTTTTATTGACAAACATGGAGATGTTTTTCCATTTAAAGTTGAAGGACCAACCGACAAGGTTGAAGAGAACAAAGAGTGAGCTAAAATCTAAAATAATAGAGTTTAACTAACGTATATCGTTACAATATTTGGAAGAGAACTTTTAGAAAACCTATTAGTATGGAGATATTCAACTGTTTCGATTATTATTGACAAAAAAGCACAAGTATGATATAATGTAATCATTAGCCTAATGGGAGGCTAAAATCCAAATAAACCCCTTTATGGATGTATTGGGGCAGCACTTTGAAAGGAGGTATCCGGATGGATACTAAAATGATTACGCTTAGAATTACTGATGGTCCAAGCAGAGATATGATCTTCGATTCGATGAAATACCTTTATGAGACGAGAATTCCTTTGGAATTCAAGTTCACAAAAGAAGAAACACCAGGCGAAGTAGTTAAAACAAGAGATATAGAGATACATACTCTCCAGCACGGAGACGGAACCGGATACAGGTTTAATCTCGAAGGATATCTCGATGTCAAAGCTGAAGGAGGGTATATCCCTCGCAGGTTTAAGGCATTCTATAGTGCCAAATCTCGCAAAGGCACCATCATACTTAAAAAGTTCTAATAATATCCCACACCCAGGCCTAGTGCCTGGGTTTTTCCTGTCCAAAAACAGGGACAAACTAGACAAAAACTTAATAATATGGTATAATCACAATAGTCGCACATTAACAGACGGGTCTTAGGGAGGAAAGAGTTATGACTATAGGTATTGTTGTCGCAACAAAATACGAAAAAGAGGCTTTTCTGAGGGCGTTCGGCCCTCCTGCTATGGATAATCTTGGTTCAGGAGCGTACGAAATCGCTCAATGGATTCTAAAAGGAAGTAAATATCTCTATTTAATCATGAGCGGGGCGGGCGAAATTGCTGCTGCCACCGCCACCCAGTACTTGATCGATAATTTCACTGTTGATGGAGTTATCAATTACGGTGTCGTCGGCGCATTATCAGAAGAGCATACGGAAAGAAAGGTCGGTATTGTCTCCAGTGTAGTTCACTACGACTTCGATATTTCTTTCGGTAGCCATTACAAAACCGGTGAGTATCCAAAACAGGGGTTGTTCCAAAAACCGCTAAAGAATACTATCCCACCCTCCTTTACTCAAGGTTTACCACAATTTGTCTGTGCTTCCGCCGACAAATTAGTGGGTGGTGGGGAACCAAAGAGAAAACTAAGAAGAGAATATTTCGCTGATATCTGTGAAATGGAAGCGGCAGGGGTCCTTATAACTTGCAATAGGAATAATATGCCGTGCACGTTAATCAAAGCAGTTTCTGACGGCGTAGACGGAGATATCGAAGCCTTCGATAAACACGCCGATAGCGCCGCCGACGGCTGTGTCAGATTAATCGCAGATTACATCGCAACTCTTTGAAGTTAACCTGTCTCAGCCTGCGCTTAAACGCGCAGGTTTTTTCATCTCTCATCTCCAGCGCCATGCAGCTTGTTGCGCTGGTAGCGACTCTCTAGCTTATTGATATTGCCCTCAGCCACCTCAGATAAATCTACCCCTAAATACCTCGCAATTGCAGCAACATACCAGAGTACATCCCCTAGCTCCTTCGTGACCGACTCTCTATCCTCGTTTGATACCATCCCGTCTTTATCTCTTAAAATCTTTTTAATCTTATCCGCTGTTTCGCCAGCCTCCCCAGTCAACCCCAAGACTTTTTCGATAAACCCAACTTTCTTTAAATCAGAAGACACTTCAAACAAATCATATTTCGCCGCTTTTTTCTGGTACTCATCAAATTCCATAAAACCTCCTATCTGTTAATATCTATTATAACATGGTATAATGTTGGCATGGAAGATTCGCGCAATCTCACAGATGAGTTCAAGGGAATGGCCAACGAGCAAGTTTTTGATGCATTAGAAAAAACCCGCACTCCTCTTGAAATCGCTATCGAAAATGTCGAGCACGATTTTAATATTGGTTCCATCGTCCGCACCGCAAACTCGTTTAATGCAAAAAAAGTCCACATCATTGGCAAGAAAAAATACAATCGTCGTGGCGCCATGTGCACGGATAAATACCTACAAATAGAACACCACCCCACGATTGAAGATTTTCTCAAGACTCAAAAGAGTAGGGAATTAGTTGCCATCGAGAATAATACCGAACGCGCAAAGCCACTACTGAATAAAAAATTTATTCAGGACACTACTCTGTTATTTGGTTCAGAAAACAACGGAATCAGTTCAGAATTACTCGAAAAAGCTCACGATGTTCGGTTCATCGAAAGCTTTGGCTCCACTCGCTCAGTTAACGTCGGCGTTGCCGCAGGGATAGCAATGTATGAGTATGCTAGACAAATTATTCTCTAGAGAAATAAATCGCCGTACCGGTGCTCACGCCATCAGCATTTATATCGACAGCGCCACAAAAACCAGAAAGCGCTCGCGCTCCCTCGGCTCTAGCGCCATCAAAGCCTCATCTAACAAAAACCGTGGCAAAAACAAAACCAAAATTACCACCAAGCGCGCCGAGCGCTCGTTTTTCTATCGCATCAACATTCGTTTCCCCTGGCTTAAACTTGTAGCCGTCTGCATAATCGGCGTAGCCGCCATCGTCGATCTCTGTGATTTAACCATTTCAAACACTGGTGACCCCTATAACAAAATCCGCATCGCCCCCATGGCCAAACATGTCAAAGCCACTGACCGAATTCTAAAAGGCAAAATGTTGGCCGCCCTTACTTTTGATGACGGACCGTCACCTGAAACCACTCCAAGGCTCCTCGATATTTTGCAACAAAAAGACGCCCCGGCCACCTTTTTCACTCTAGGGAGTAAAGCCGCTGCCTATCCAGACATTATTAAGCGTGAAGCAAAAGAAGCCCACGAAGTTGCCAGCCATACCATGCATCATCAAAACCTCATTCGTATCCCAGCCACCGCGGCCATCTCCGATATCAACGAAGCTAAATCTACTCTGAAGAGTCTCCTTGGCCACGACCCCATCTATACCCGCCCCCCTTATGGCAACACTAACGATACGGTCAGAACCACTGTTGGCACGCCAATTATTCTTTGGTCCGTTGATTCTGAGGATTGGCGAAGTAAAAACGTCGATTCTATCCTCGCCACCACCATGAGTGAAATTCACGATGGGGCGATTATCCTAATGCACGATATCTATCCTACTACTGTTGATGCCGTGCCAATCTTGATTGACACTCTCCGCAAGGAAGGCTACGAATTCGTCACCTTGTCCGAGCTCACAAAAATCAGAGACGCCAAACTCGAAAACGGCGCCAGCTACTACAATTTCCGCCCCTAATCTAATTTCCGTGTTATAATGAATATCAGATGGGAAGTACTTTAATAAGGGGGTGATATTTTGGAATATCAATATACATGCGAAAGAATTTGGCAGGGTTATCAAACTTACGCCAGTTGCGCATCTGTAATCCGTAAGGGATTTGAAATGGTGGGGGCAGCCAATATCACCGACGACACGCTAGATTTAAATTCTACGTTTATGCGCAGAAGCGATTCTGTGCTTGAGCACCAAGCCAAGACCGCCTGGCTAGCGTCAGTTTTCCTGAGCAATTTTCCGAATTTCTTCGGAAAGGGCATTACTTGCGAAACGTCACCAGCGGTTTGGATTTATATCACAACAGCGCTTTGCCATGATGTTGGCGAATCAAAAATAGGGGACATTCCAGACGACGGCAGTCCTTTACACGATGCTAAGGATTCAGCAGAACTCGAGACGTTCCAGGGGTTTATCTATGCTTACAGCTTTTTCGACCGCAGAGAACTACTAAAAATGTTTGAGTCCTTCCAAAAGAGGGATTCGTATCCGGCCAAGGCTTTGTTTGTTCTTGATAAATCCGAGGCAGTCTTGACGCATCTCGTGCTAGAAAAATGTGGAATTTACGGTAGTATTGAGGCCAAGAACAAGCCCACCGAACGAGATTTACGTTTTGCCAAGATAGCAAGCTCAAATCTCGCAGCAGACATTTGGGGCGTGCAAATGTTAACGAAATTTGAGGGTTTCCCTCAAGAAATAACTCAACCAGTCTATGAACTGCTCAACGTGGCAGCCCAAGACGTCAGAGGTGAAAAATTCCCTTGGCTTATAACCTAAGCCATCCTCCCATCATATCCCCCGAGCAATCGGGGGTTTTTAATATCAAAATAACGCCTACAAAGGCGTTTTTGGTGGGGATATGTGGACTTGAACCACAGACCTCGTCATTATCAGTGACGCGCTCTAACCAGCTGAGCTATATCCCCAGATTGGTGGAGTAACAGGGACTCTAACCCTGGACCTCCGCCTTGCAAAGGCGGCGCTCTAAACAGCTGAGCTATTACCCCATAAACACATTTTACCAAATAGAGTCTTTTTTGTAAAGATGTCCCAAATTTAAATTTTGATACTAGTTATTTCGGATTCTTTGATGACACTTCTTTTTACCTTATCGCCAAGCCTGATTTCTATCCCCTGTTCTTTGAGTGAAACATTGGCAATTACCACCTCATAGTGAGCCCCCACCTTACGCCCCACAGCAACGATATCATCCGATTCGTATTCTAAGCGCACCACCTTACTACCGACAGGGAACAACTCTGCAAATATCTTCAAAACATCATAAATTGGCGTCAGGATAAAATCATCGCCTTTTTCGTTTAGAATGACTGGACTCTTCAAATAATTTTTGCAGTAGCTTGGCCCACCCTGAAAGTCAAGCAGCATATTCCAGTCAATAAACGCAGTCACGCCGGCGTTTACATCAGCAAACAACTCGCGACAATAAAGTTTTGCGTCGTTTTTCCAAGCCTCTTTGTCATAGGGAGAAAAACCACAACTCATCTCCGAAGACAACATCAAAATTTCCGGATACTTTTGTCGTACTTGCCATATTTCATCAGGGAAGATTCCGTCATACCAATGGAAGCATAATCCAGCCACCTTCTCATTATGCCCATAATTCGTTACATATTTACCATTAAACAGCTTATTGGCTACCTTACTGAGCTTACTCTTATTATGATCCCACAGTAAAATCTGAGTATCAGAATCCTTCAATGCATCCGCTAAATACTTATAAGCTATCTTCCTCTGTGCTCCGTAAGAATAAACGCAAGATTCCCAAATTTGCCTTGCCCGGGGCTCATTCTGCAAAGTAATATAATTAATTTTCACGCCGTGCTCCCTATAAGCCTCTAGCCACATCCGGAGGTAGCTAGCAAAAGCCTCATAACACCATGGTTTTAGAACACTAAAATTATACCTGTCTAATCTCAGTTTCATGTATTTTGGTGGCGACCAAGGGCTAGCCACAAAACACACCTCTTTTTTCTTCAGGATGTCCTTTAACATCGGGATCACCCACTTCTCATCGTGTTCAATCGAAAAATCCGTAAGGTCAGTCTTTCGTGAATATTCATAGGGTTTTAAGCAAAAATCATTGCTACCGATACTAAGCCTCCCCCAACAGTAGCCTAGCCCGCCCTTCCCATAATAAACCTCTATCAACCGGCGTTTTTTGTCGGGGCTTAACTTTGCATAATTATAAGCCGTCGCTTCCGTAATAGCACCACCTAACCCCTGCCAAACCCCTAGCACAGTATTATTAATCACAATTTCAGTCTTCATACCACTATTATAGCAAAAAAGGGAAGACCGCCCTTTCGGGCGGTCTTCTCAGGTCATACATGTATTTTAAGTAGCCTCGCAGTTTAATCTACTTAAAACTACCTCTATTTTATATCACGAAACGCATATTGTCAACACCTTTTTTCCACAAATTGTTCAAAAACTCTAAAAATTTTGTTCGGCTTTCCTACAAATATTAGAACATAAAATTAAGAAAAAGCATATTGACAAAACTAAAGCACTATGCTATAATTTTACTATTCACTCTGTAAAAGGGTGGTGTTAATTTTTAATTTGGTGGGCAGATAGGAGTTCTAGGATGGCTGGAACTAAAGCTGGCGGCATGAAAGCTGCTGCTACCAACAAAGCTAAATACGGTAAAGAATTCTATGCCCGTATTGGTAAAAAAGGTGGCCAGAATGGTCACACTGGTGGTTTTGCCGCCAACCCAGCACTTGCTCGCGTAGCTGGTGCTAAAGGTGGTCGGATTTCTCGTCGTGGTCCTGCGAAGAAATAAATTCCTCGCATCTAGGGCAATGATACTGGGAATCCGGTGTCTGAAATCGCGTTAGCCCGCAAACAGGGCAACGCGATTTTTGGTGTAGCCAATCCCTGTATGAATCAAGTTGACTCTGAACAAAATCCTCGTCTACCTCTACACCGTACCTCGAAGCCAGTTTTTTAGCCTCCTCCCACGCCTGATTTTCCATTTTCAGCCTACCGACGTGCGTTTTAAAGCCCTTGTGCTTACAGACTGCATGTCCCACCTCGTGTAACACTAAAAGCTGTGAGAACGGCTCTGGAGGCCCGATTACGACAGTTCTAGGTGGCCGAAAGGCAAATTTAGCCCCCAACACAAACTGAAATTCCGGAAAATCCCCGGTTAACCGCACGAAAAACTCCACTACCCCTTTATCATAACCGTTTTGAATTGCCTTTTCTCGTGTAAAACCCCTGTTAGAACGGGGAATCACTCCTGCTCCTTTTGCTTAGCATAGCGAAAACAACCATAAATCACCGACTCGTTTGGTCGCTTCGGTCGTCGGTATTTCACCTCTAAATCCGGCAAATAATCCGCGTATAGTTTGAAAATTTTTCCCATTGGTCCACCTAGAATTAGGTTATCGGGTCGATATTCCTTTACTATATCAGAAAGCCCCAAAGAAACTCGTTTTGCCACGTCTTTCATCACCTCTTTACTACGCAAATCTGTGGCTCGATCAACATGGTAATAATTCTCAATCGCGCTTGCCGCCGCAATATCCTCCCACTCGCGTATTCGGCCATCGTACCAGTATTTTTTATGTCCTGGCTCAAATCGACTAGATTCCGGTAAAATCCGGTTGTTTTCTGCGATTCCACCCCCAATCCCAGTCGAGAAAGTCAAAAACACCGTTCTCCCTGGCAAACGGAACGATTCATACAGAACAGCTAAGTTAGCATCATTCTCAAACCAAATTGGACAGTCGAACAACTTTCTTAAAGGACTAAGAAGGTCAATCCCATCCCACTCCCGATTGCCAAATGAGATTGAACAATTTTTTTGTACAACTCCCGGAATTGCCACCACTACCCCTTTAATTTTGTACTTAGTAAAGTTCTCCAAATTGTATTCAAGTTCGCGAATAAAGGTCTTAGACCCTTGCGCCGTCTTAAATTTTCGTCGCCGAATCACACGTCCTCGCTTCGAGAATAGCGCAATCAAAGTTTTCGTCCCTCCAATATCAATCGCGAGTATCATACCCTTGATTATATCATAAAAATTTGCTATAATTAACCTAGTTTGGGTTCACTCATTAGTTTTACACCGACGGGTGACGCCGATAGGGGGACCCCCAAAAATGCACGTGCCATTTTTGGGGGATAATCGGCGGCAGGACCCGTCGGGAGCTAGTGAGTGAACCTAAGAAAGGAATTAATATTAACTATGGCAAAAGCCACAAAATTAACCATGGATGAACTCCTATCAAAAAACGAGGAGGCATTCAAAAAAGTCAACGCAGGTGACACCGTCAATGGCACGGTTCTCTCTGTTAAAAAACACGAAATCCTAATTGATTTAGGCAATCAAGGTGTCGGTTTGGTACCGCGTCGCGAAGCATCCTTCGCTAGGGGTCTCGAAGTCGGTGAAGAGGTTACTACCTCTGTTATCGATGCTGAAATGAAGGACGGCTACGTTTTGCTATCCCTCAGGAAAGCCGTTAAGGATAAGGGTTGGGACGAAATCAATGCTAAACTGGAAAGTGGCGAAATCGTTGAAGTCACTCCATCTGACGCTAACCGGGGCGGTTTGCTCGTTGAATACGAAGGTATTCGCGGGTTTATGCCAGTGTCACAGCTTTCGGCTGAGCATTATCCTCGTGTTGGTTCCGCCGATAAAGACGAAATCTTACAGCGCCTAAATTCCTTGGTTGGCAAACCAATGAAGGCTCGCATTCTTGATGCTAACAAGAAAGAAAACAAGCTCATTTTCTCTGAAAAAGAAGCCATCAAAGACGGCCTCGCTGAGCGTTTTGCTGAACTCAAAGTCGGCGATACCGTTAAGGGTGTAGTCACCGGTGTAGTTGATTTTGGCGTTTTCGTTAATGTTGACGGCATCGAAGGATTGATTCATATCTCTGAGATTTCCTGGGAACGCGTCAATAATCCATCCGATTACGTCAAAGTTGGCGATACTATCGAGGCTAAGATTATTGCCATCGACAAAGAGCGCCTTTCGCTCTCGATGAAGCAATTAGTTGAAGACCCATGGCTCTCCGAAGTTGAGAACCTTAAAAAGGGTTCCAAAGTCGAAGGCACCATCACCCGGATTACTCCGTTTGGCGCTTTTGTCCAAATTAGCCCCGCGGTTGAAGCTCTCGTCCACGTTTCTGAGCTTGGTGAAGGCTCTGATGTCGACCCAGAGAAGATTTTTACGTTGAACGAACGCAAAAACTTCAAAGTCCTTGACATTGATAAAGAGGGTCGCAAAATCTCCCTCTCCATCGCTAAATAGCAAAAATAGCCCTAAAAAAGGGCTATTTTTGTTGCCAAATCCTTGACTTATCTTAGCATAAGCGATATCATATAAAAAAGCGTCATACAAACTACAAAAAGGAGAGCCTCATGTTCGACATCGCTAACAATACAGAATTTCTAACCGCCATCGGGATTAATGATGCACCCGAGGAAACTAAAGCCAAACTTACGAGCGGTATCGAAGCTCTCGCTGAAAAGCGCCTAATCGCTAAACTTTCCGAAGTTATGGCCGACGCACAAGCCGAAGAATTTGGCAAAATTACCGATCAGAAACAAGCCTACGATTACCTTATTACTACAGTCCCCAATTTTCAGGAATTGGTCACCGAAATACTAGCCGAAATCAAAGATGAGATTTTAACGCATCAAGCGGCCGTAGTGGGGTAATTTATGGGAGAAGAACTGAAAGTTAATCAGGACTCTACCGCAAGTAACCCCGAGGAACTTAGCCGTCAAGACCAATGGGACGCCATCGGTAAATCCTCTGGAACTAGCGACAATTCCGACCTCGAGGCAGCAATTGACGAAGTAAAAACTTCCGAAACCTCTGAAAACCTTGAACCCGAAGCATCGGAAAGTGCACCGGCTAGCACGCCAGAACCAGATTCAGAACCAGAGGCCCCTTATATGACCGTCAAGGAGTCCAAATGGCAAGAAAGCCTCAAAGAGAAAGAACGGCTAAAAAACAGGCTTGAAGAAGAAAGAGAAAAGCTTGCTAAAGTTTACGCTAAGCGACGTCGTCTTATTCCGGGTGACACTAAGTTTTTAGAAGCAAGCCAGAAATACGAACGTGATCTTGACGAATATCTAAGGCTTGAAGCCTCGTTTAATTACAAAGAATGGAACGAAAAACTCAAAAGTGACATCGAAGCCAAGAAAGACGAACTACTCAAAAGCAACGATAAAGATCTCGAGGCAAAACTGCAAGAACTCAAAGAAACTTACGACAACGACTGTAAGGAGGTCAAAGATGCTGTTAACCAAAAGTTCCTAGAGGATTTTCTTGAGCAGCAAAATGAGCTTTCCGCTAAAATCATCGAAGAAATGGACAAAGGGAATACCTTCCGTAAGATCGTCCATGCATTCCGAAGCAACAAATATATCAAAGGCGCCGTCATCGCTGCCGGTGTTGCTGGACTTGCCGTTACCGCAGTGGGGTTAGCTGGTGGTGCTGCAGCTGGGGCAATTTCAGTTGGCTTTGGTTTAACTGCGAAGGGGGCACTTACTGGCGCAGCTCGTGGTGCTATTGGCGGCTTCCTTAGTTCACGCCAGGATTCTAAAAACAGCGCCGTCCGTAACCTCCAGGACGATAAAATTAAACAGCAATTCGAAGAGGTTGGCGACGTTATTAATTTTCTCGAATATGATGACCCTGACGCCAACACTAGCCAAAACACCAAAACCAAGGGTGCTATCCATTGGCTAATGGAAGAATACGACAAAGCTAGCGAAGCCGATCGCAAAGATAACATCAAACGCACAGCAATTGCTACTGGGCTTGGTGCCGCACTCGGTGCCTTGAGTAGTGGTGTTCAAATCAGCAAAACTACCCTCACCGTAGAAAACGGCCAAATCGGCGAAACACCTGAAATTATTGATGTAACCTCTAATCTTGATCAAGTTAATATTGCTGAAGGTCATGGCGCCTACGATACCTTCACCCAAATGGGCGGCAATCCTGAAAAAATACAAGAAGCCCTCGATATCATGCACAGCATCGATTCTAAATATGGCCTTGTCCCTGGCGATAGTGGGGCAGCCGGCAGTTTCGCCCACACCTATCCAGGCCCAATCAGCTCTTGGCCAGATGCTGCTCAAGTTTATATCGAAGAAGTCGCCAAAGAATGGGCCAAACGAGGTCTCATCGAACCCACCGTTATCGAAAGCGCCCCAATCTATGGACCAATCTTTAAACCGTCACAATCTTATATCTATGACGGCTTTCTCCATTATCTCGCTGATTTTGCTACTGGCGCCGTTGCGGGTACAATGGTTGGCGATGTCAAAACCTCTGAATCAAGTCAAACAGTCAAATCAGAGGAGTCTGAGTACACTCCTAACAATCATGAAGTCACCGCCGCCGAGATCGAAAAACAGATAAACGAAAAAACCACTGCTGAGATCGAAAAGCAGATGGACGAAAGAGTCGCTGCCGAGATCGAAAAACAGATAAATGAAAAAGAAGCTGCTGAAGTTGAAAAACAGATAAACGAAAAAATCGCTGCCGAAATCGAAAAACAGATGAACGAAAGAGTCGCCGCCGAAATCGAGCAGCAAATAAACGAAGGTAGAACTATTAACCAGGAGTTTGAATCCAAACTCAAAAATGAATTAATTCGTAATGACATCGATTTCTTAAGTAACGATGACATCGAACTTATCCTGACGCCTACCAGTACTACCCAATTAAACACCACTAGTATCGAAAATCTTGCGAACAGAATGACTTGGGCCAACCGAAAAGCTCTCAAAGATTTCTTCAAGCAACCAGAGAATCGCAACCTCATGACTACCCAATTTGGTGAATGGATTATCGCTAATACCCCAGACGAAAACCCTCGCATCACCGCCGAGCGTGAACAAAGCTGGCAAGTTTAGGACGTTTGTGGTATAATTACCGTAAGGAGTTTTTGTGAAAAAAAGTAAGAAAGCATTAAAGAGCCCCTGGCTCGAATTTTACGAGGAAGAGGGAATCCCTGCCCACATCGATTTCCCAGATTGTTCTATGGTAGACATGGTGATGCAATCCGCTGAAAAATGGCCCGATAACACCGCCTATACCTACTATGGGCACAAGGTTACCTACAAAAATTTTGTCAAAAAGATTGAAAAAACCGCCCGTGCTCTTAAGAATTACGGTGTCAAAGAGGGCGACAGGGTTACTATTTGTATGCCTAATACCCCAGAGGGAATCACCATGGTTTACGCTGTTAACATGGTTGGAGCCATTTGCAACATGGTTCACCCCTTATCATCGGAGAAAGAGCTAGAATACTACATCAAGGTTGCTGAGTCCAAGTATGTCATGGTTTTTGACGCAGTATTTGATAAAGTTTACCGCCTACGCGATATCGCTGGCTTAGAGCGTATCATCGTGGTGCGCCCAAGTGACGGTCTTGGCTTCCTCAAGCAACGAATGTATAAGTTGCTCCACGTCAAAAAAGTCCGTCTTCCCGCCAACGATGGTCGCGTCGTGCTTTGGGAGGACTTCATCGCCAACTCTTACTTTTACCAGGGGAATTACCACGAAGAACGCAGCGGTAATGATCCTGCCATCATCATGTATTCAGGTGGTACTACCGGCGCCCCAAAGGCCGTGATGTTATCAAACCTCAATATTAACGCTGAATCTATCTGTGACGCCACTATGATTCGCCAGATTGTCCCCGGCGCTAGCGTGCTCTCGATTCTGCCTCTATTCCATTGTTTTGGGCTTGGGGTCTGTATTCATACGCCTCTCTGTAAAGGTATGAACTGCATCTTAATCCCAGCCTTCTCTCACAAACAATTTGCTGACATCATCAAAAAGAACGAGCCTAACTTTATCGTTGGAGTTCCTACTTTGTTTGAATCATTACTTAACACTAAACTCAAAAGCAACGACCTTGCCTCTGTCACAGCGGTGATTTGCGGTGGTGATGCCCTTACACAAACACTTCGCGACAAAGTCAATCATTACCTCGAGTCCCATGGTTCTAACGCAAAAATTCGCGTTGGCTATGGCTTGACTGAGGGTTCTGGGGCGGTCTGTCTTTCCCCTGAAAATGCTTTTTCGGACGGCATCATTGGTTTACCTCTTCCAGATACCGATTTCAAAATCGTCAAAAACGACACCTTCAAGGAGTTGCCAGCTGGTGAAGAAGGTGAAATCTGTATTAGCGGCCCCCTTGTGATGATGGGCTATTTAAACGACGAAGCCGAAACCGCCCAAACCATTCGTCTCCACGACGACGGCAAACTCTGGCTACATACCGGTGATATTGGTTATGTTGGCAAAGATGGTTTAATTTATTTCGCCCAACGTCTCAAACGAATCATCATTTCTTCCGGCTATAACATTTATCCGACTCACCTCGAATCCATTATCAATTCGCACGAAGCCGTCCTCACCTCTACCGTTATCGGCATCGACCACCACTACAAGGGACAGGTTCCAAAAGCCTTCATCGTTTTAAAGCCAGGCTACAAACCCGGTAAACGCTTAGAACGTGAAATCAGGGAACTGCTAGAACGCAACGTCCCAATCTATGCGCTTCCTGCCGCCTACGAATTCCGCGACAAACTTCCGCAGACCAAAATCGGCAAGGTCGCCTTCCGCGAACTCGAAAAAGAAGAGAAAAACAAATAATAACTATTTGTAATAGTTTAAACGCACTAACAACTGTAGTTTCAGTGGTTTTTGTCGCAAAAACTTATTGCGTCGCCATCCCGGGAAGTATTTTAGGAGCATCTCGCGCGAACGCCCAAAACCAGGCTTGCCCTCAGCAAATTTGCCGAAATCCTTCGCCGAATCAATCAGCAAATTCCAAATAAAAAACCACTCTAGTTCGTCATGATATAAAGTTTCCGCCCCAGCTTCTTCGAACTTTTTATAAAAACTCTTAAGCACTGGAAAAATATCGAAAATATGCGGGTTAAATTTATGTTTATGTAACACCGATTCATCATTCTGACAGTAAAAATACAATGGTTTATCTACGCTAGCAAATTTGTCGGTATAGAGAATCAAAGACGACATCAGCTCCATATCTTCATGGATATACCCTTCCATAAAGCAAAAACCGTGCTTCTCCCACCACGCGCGCCGAACCACTACTTGCCACGGCCCCATGCCATATCTGATGAATCTACTTTTATAATCGGGGTCGCCAGCATCTACTGCTGATAAATATGACAAGGAATTGCCGCTTTCATCAACTCGTTCTGCTCCCATCATTACTAAATCTGCTTTTTGTTTTTTTGCCTGAGTAATTAGTTCAGAAGTGGCATCCTTTGCTATGTAGTCATCCGCATCAACAAACCATAAAAACTCCCCACTAGCTTTTTTTGCTCCGTAATTTCTCACGGCCGCAGCCCCCCACTTATCGCATTTTAAAGAGCGCACTATTTTAGGGTGTTTTTTTGCGTAATCTTGGATAATTTTAGAAGAGCCATCGGTTGAATTATTGTCTATCAACAGTATTTCACCCTTGATTTTCTCAAATGATTTAAGCACTGAGTCTACGCACCTCCTCAGGTATTTCTCCGCATTATAAACTGGAATTATAACTGAAATCTCCATACTTTAATTATACCATTTTACCCACCGAAGATGACTTTGAATAAACCAAGCGAAGCCGCGAGCATAATCAACCCAGCCACCAGAACGCCAGCCATAATAGCAATCATAGTTTTCTTAAAGTCTAATTTGAGGATACTAGCGGCCAGCGTCCCGGTCCAAGCGCCAGTACCCGGGATCGGAATCGCCACGAAAAGGAACAATGCAAAATAAGTACCGTAGTTTCCAGCTTTTTTCAGCAACTTATCACCAGCTTTTTCACCTTTTTTCAGACAAAAATTACAAAACTGTTTCAGGGGTTTCCATTTTCTCTTCGCCCCCCACTCCAGGAACTTGCGCGCAAAAAGGTAAATAATCGGCACCGGAATCATGTTGCCAATAATAGCGGTGATAAGCACCGCCCACTCCGGCAGCCCCAAATCCATTCCCACCGCCACCGGGATCGCACCCCTTAATTCAATTAGCGGGATCATCGAAATTATCAAAACCAACAAATATTTCCAAAGCATAAATACATTATACCATGCTTTTAAACAAACCATTTCTCACAAAATATAATATAATTAAACCATAAGGAGTTTATTGTGCCAAAGAAATCTACGAAAACCACTAAAAAATCACGTACTACTGAAGCGCCAAAGCGCTCCGCAGAGCCATCAATTCTTCATAAGCCCACCACTTGGGTAATGGCCATCTTACTGTTAATAGTATTTGTGGTTTGCGGCATCTCCATTTACACCCTCAAAAATGTCGAACCAAAAACTGCTCTTAGCTCTGCCAAGCTCGAGGTATTTGACGATTTAGCCTCAGAATATATTAGAGATTTCGAAATAAATAGTGAAAGGCCTTCGGTAAACGAAGTAACCGGCTATGGCATCTCGGATGAGGACGGCGTGTTTTATATTACGCTTGATTTTACTTACTACGACATCGATGAAAGCCAAACACCAAAATACCAATACACTGGCCTGCAGCACGCTATCATGTACTTCTGGAAAGACAAAGAGCGCGGCACCTACTCACACGCTATGAGCTATCATGATGATTACTACCGCCCAGGCGGCGTCTACACCGAAGTCGGCGACCATCAGTTAAGAGACTACTTCAACCAAAACCAATAAGAGTACGAAAAATCCCCACAAATGACGCAAAGGAGTCAAACAGAAAGGGATTACAGCCTAATTATATTAAATTGCCTTTTAAACTCTCATATTTTGCCTTATATTTATCGAAATCTTCTGCATATTTTTGAATTTCAGCGCAAGCTTTTGTGTATTCAGGATCCTCAAAATACATTTTTGAAAGAGCGTAGCCATTTTTGCCATATTTTCTCAACAGATGCTGCCGCGCTTCCTCTAGGCACTTATCAATATCTTGCCCCCTGCCCCAATACAGGTGCGATTCCGCCGAACGCTTAATCATTTCATCCACCGAAGTACTCCGATCCGCCGAACTCACAATTCGCCCATATATCGAACGCGGCTCGCGTTTTGAACTAGCACGGTGATCTTCTACCGCTTCAGCTATTGTCTCAAGTTCTTTATCAGAGAAAAACTCACGTAAACGCGGGTCGATTCTAACATATGCCGCTGAAATCTTTTCGTGTAAATCATCGTCAATCAGTCGTCCGAGGTCGTGATATGCCGCTACAGTGTAGCAAATATTCAAGTTTGCCTCCGGCATTTGCTCAGCAAATTTCAGGCTCCGCCGTATCACATATTTGATATGGCCTAAACTATGCCCCGACCCATCCGCGTATTTCGGAAAAATATTTGTTTCGATATACTTTACTAATTTTTCATTCACTTTGCTTAATTCCTATTCCAAGTAACATTATATAGCAATAGGGATAGCTTTTCAACAACTAGACATGCCCGGGACTAGTTGTTTTTATTCGTTTATTAGTCATAACTCTAGCGCTTAACAGGGGAAGTATGGGGTTGTAAAATCACCAGAGTTGTGCTAGGGTGAGAGCATGAAAATCAAGAAAAAAGCTAAATATAGAGTCTCAGAACTAAAAAAGCCCAAGAACGGCAGAATTGGAAAAGTCAAAAAATACAATAAAAATCTAGAGCCCCACGAAGATCGAACTATTGAAACGCTCTCAGAATATGGTTTTGATGTGGAAGCGCTAATTCCATCAAATGTTCCAGGGTCCAAGAACCCAGATATTCTCATGCTAGGGACATTATGGGAAATGAAAGCCCCAACCACAAACGATGATGAAACTATTGCTAGTCATTTTCGGAAAGCAGTTAAGCAATCAGGAGGAAAAGCAATCTTTGATATTAGAGGAACTGGAAAAGACTCCGACGCTATTGAGGAGACCATTATGAAGCTTTTTGTCACAACGCGTGGTATGCGTAGAATTATGATTATTAGAAAAGATGCCAAAGACAGAAGAAGAATAAAAATACTGGACATAGCCAAATAAGAATGATATAATCATAATTAATAGGGGCGACCTGGAACTGTAGTGATCCAGGCCAAGCCCCTGTTTTTAACATGCTTTACATTTTCCGACGAAGTGTGTTATAATAAAACTATTCCCCTGTAGCTCAATGGTGGAGCAAGAAGCTGTTAACTTCGAGGTTGCCAGTTCGAGTCTGGCCGGGGGAGCCATTTTTTAGATAATGTTATCGTAGAAAGGAGAGCTATGGAAGAAAAAACAATCCAAATCGCCGGTTCTATCACCGTTGACGAGCTAGCTACCGCGCTCGGCCTTTCTGTTACCGAGTTAATTGGCACCCTTTTTAAAAACGGGATTGTCGCTACCATTAACCAGAGGTTAGATTTTGAAACTGCCCAAATCATCATCGATGAATTAGGGCTAGAAAACGTCAAATTGGAGCGTAAAAATACCTCCACTAAGACCTCCGATTTTCATCGTGAATTATCTGACAAAGCTGTCACGCGTCCACCTGTGGTTGCAGTGATGGGCCATGTTGACCACGGTAAAACCACTTTACTTGACACTCTTCTTCATAAAAAAACCGTAGACGACGAAGCTGGTGGCATCACTCAGCATATCTCTGCTTATCAGCTAAAACATAACGACAGGTTGATTACTTTTCTAGATACTCCAGGTCATGAAGCCTTTGCTGCTATTCGTCAGCACGGCGCCATGCTCACCGACATTGTTGTAATCGTGGTTGCCGCCGATGATGGCGTCAAACCGCAAACCGTCGAGGCGATTAACTTTGCTAAATCCGCCAATGCTAAGATCATCGTCGCTATCAATAAAATAGACCGCGAAGGTGCCGACGTTAATCGTACCATGGCCGACCTTTCTCAGCATGGTCTTCAGCCTGAAGAGTGGGGCGGCGACATCGTAATGGTGCCAATTTCCGCCAAAATGAACCAGAACCTAGATCAACTTCTAGATATGATTTTACTCACTGCTGATATCGAGGAATTGAAAGCCGATGTTAACATCCCGGCCGAAGGCCTCGTGATTGAATCACATATGGAAGTTGGCAAAGGTTCAGTAGTTAATGTCCTAGTCACCGGCGGGGAATTAAAGACCGGTAAATTTATCGTGGCCGGCAACACCTATGCCAAGATTCGTACTATGCTAGATTGGCAGGGTAAACCCAAAGGCAAAGCTGCCCCATCTACCCCTGTAACTATCACTGGTTTCAAAGAACTTCCAAGTTTTGGTGATAAATTTATTGAGGTCAAAGATGAAAAAACCGCTCGCAAAATGGCATTACTAAACGCTCAGGCTGCCGCCAATGAATCCGCTTCAGCCAACGTTACTAGTGGTGATTTGCTCCGTATGATGAACGTTGCCGATAACACCAAGACCTTCAACGTCATTATCAAGGGCGACGTACTTGGCTCTGTCACCTCTGTAGTAGACAGCCTTAAAATGATTGATACCAAAGGCGAAATTACCCTTAATATCGTTTCTACCGGCGTCGGCGACATTAACGAAAACGACGTCTACATGGCCGCCGGAGATAACACCGTAGTCTATGGCTTTAATGTTTCCGTTCCAGTCAACATTAACAAAATGGCTGCCCGCGACGGCGTGCCCGTCCGTACTTATAAGGTAATCTACGAACTATTAGATGACGCTAAGCACGAAATGGAAAATCTCCTTGACGCTGAAATCATCGAAGAAGACAAAGGCGAGCTTAAAGTTCTCGGCGTTTTCCGCACCGAAAAAACTGCCATCATTGCAGGTGGCGAAGTCCTAACTGGTGATGTTAAACCCGGCTATCTCGCTCGCGTCGTTCGCAACAAGAAATACCTCGGCGAAACTGAAGTCACCTCTGTCCAAAAGGAAAAAATGGATGTCAATGTTCTCGTTGCCGGTGAAACTGGCGGCCTTGCCATGAGCACAAAATCCAAAATTGATCTCCAAGTGGGCGATCGTCTCAAATTCTTCACTCGCGAATCGCGTAAAAAAAGCTTGTAAAACTCATTTCGCTTATGCTATAATTAAAGCATATGGCAGAAATTAGACGAGAGAATCTTAAGAAAACACTCCTCCTAATATTTGGGGCGTTGTTGGCTATCGTAACGATTGCCGCGTTAATTGTCACCATCATTGACGCTAAAAATGGCAGAATGTCTCGCGAAGATTACCTGGCTCACTATTTCTACATCGGCATTATCATTTTCTTTTCATTGCCACCAATCACACTGTATATTATTGAACGGTATGTTAAAAAAAGTTTAGTTGGCCCTATGGCCGACCAGGCGCGCTCGCCATCTTATTTTATCACCGGTCTTATAATTACAATTTTCGCCTCTCTGCTTTCCCAAATCGTTCAGCTTATGATTTTCCCATGTGAAGGTCTTTGCATTCGCGGCCTCGCCAAAAACTTCTACCTCCTACCGATTGTCGGTGTCGGCATCGCCCTTACGATATCTGGCGCCATGACACTCTTTAGTAAAAAACATCCCAATAACGAAAAACTCAACATCACGCTTTGGATCATCTACTTTGTCATTCTATTTGTTGAGGCCATCACATTTTTGCTACCCGTAGTATAAATAAGCATAAGGAGAATATATGGAATTTAACGAACAATTTTTGCAAGAGATGGGCCTTTCGAGTATGCCGGAAGAGCAAAAAAAGAAATTCCTTGCCTACATCCAGGAAGAACTTGAAATTCGGATTGGTGAGCGTATTGCCAAGGGGCTAACCGAAACCCAACTCAACGAATTCGACATGATTAGCGACCAAAGCGAAGCCACCAAGTGGCTCGAAAAAAACCGCCCAGATTACCGCGAAATCGTCGCCCGCACCATCGAAGAAATGAAACAAGAAATCCGCACCAACCGGGATAAACTTATTTAGCCCTTGACTTTTCGTAAAACGTACGTTATTATGTACATATAACGAAAGGATTTTTATGGTAACAATGACTGCAACCAAAGCTCGCGCTAACTTTTTTTCACTGATGAATGACGTGGACGAGCCCATTATTATCACTGGCAAGCATGGCAATAAAGTCATGATTGATGAAAATGATTGGCGAGCTATTGAGGAAACTATATATTTGTCATCCATCCCGGGTATGGTGGAATCTATCAAACAGGCTGAAAAAGATGATGATTTCATCAACGGGGATGACCTAGAATGGTAAAAAAGTATAAAGTCCTCGTTTCCAAACAAGCTCAAAAAGATTTCAAAAAAATCAAGGCTGCCGGGCTAGATAAAAAACTTAGGCAGCTCTACGATATCCTTTGCGAAAATCCCTTCCGGGAATACCCGCCCTATGAGGCCTTAGTTGGAGACCTCAAGGGTTTTTACTCTCGCCGTATCAACATTAAACATCGCCTAGTTTACTCAGTAAATAAAAAATCCCACACCGTCCGTATCCTTCGCATGTGGACTCATTATGAATAAAATGAATAGCATACCGATCATGCCGTTTCATTAATCTAATTATGGTATAATTTAAAGATAGAGAGAGGTTTTAAGATGGAAAAATTTCCTGAAAACAAAGCAAACAATATTGAAAACCAACAAAAAGAAATAAAAAGAAATCTCGGAGCGGCTGCCTCTAATGCAGCATCTTTTTTTGCCCCTAAGCATTTCTACGAAAACCTTTATAAAGAATACCCAAATTATTCTGAAATCATAAAACCATTTACGGAAAAAATTGATGAGAATATGGCAGCTGATATCAACTTTGGTATTGGCCTTGAGCACTATGATAACGGTAGGGTAGACGAAACAGCCATCAAGTATTTTTCCAAAATCCTAGGCATCAAGACCCCCAAAATCATTTACAAGAAGATGGACGGCGATTTCAAAGGGCAGGCCTTCTATAACAGGAAACAAGACGCCATTTATATCTTTAAATACAACAAAAACGATTTACCCCCTAAAGGTCAACCACTAGTAAGAAATTATGGGAGGCTCCGCGTTATAGCGCATGAATTATGGCATGCTCATCAATGCGATGAAATACAAAAGAACAACCCTAGAGGCAACTTTTATCAAGAAGGTATGTCTAACTATATAAAAGGTGAACAGAATTTGGTTGGATACTACACTCAGCCCATAGAGGTTGAAGCTAATATGTTTGCCTATGAAACCAACAAAAAACTTATTGGACATTATATAAAAGGATGTGAAAGATTAGCAAAAAAAGCAAAAGAAGCGAACGATGCGAACGGATATAATCTACGGATATCACAGATAGATTTATTAGAAAATTTACTTACACAAAATCCAACTAGCCAAAGTTTTGATATTGATGCTGCTTTTGATAAAATCCAAAAACAACAATGCGGGTTTCAAAACAACGAATAACTTAACTATTTAGCGTAACCATTGAGGAACGCTTTTGCATCCATCGCCTTGCGGCCTTCGGGCTGTAATCTGTCAATCGCCACTACGCCGCCGTCAGCACAGGGAATTGTTAAAATCGCCGTCTCACCCGGCTTACACTTGTGCGCCTCTAGAATGATGCATTTTACGCCGTAAAACGCAAATTTTGGTTTTGGATACCGCTGAAAAGCTACAATTTTCCGGAAAGTCACCTCCGCCGTATCTGTATCAGGCGTAAGTAGCGACATCGATTTATCCAATTTCCCGCAATAAGTGGCTTTAGAATCATCTTGTAAAACCGGCTCTGACAAATTCGTCAAATTCTGGCAAATCCATTCCGCCCCTGTTTTTGCCAACGCCTTGTAAATATCATCTTTACAGAGCGGCAAATCAGAAAGTGTAGTCTGGTAGTAAATCGGGCCCGCATCCATCGCTTTGACGAGTTTCATTACAGATACGGAAAAATCAGTGTCTCCGTTTAAAATTGCCGACTCAATTGGCGAAGCGCCTCTGTATAAAGGCAAAAGGGAAGGATGAATATTCAAAATCCCTTCTGGCTCAAATAGTTCTAATACTTTTCCTGGAATCATCACCCCAAATGAAGCTAAAACCCCATGTGCCTCTGGCGCCTCTTTTTTAATCCGGCAAACCTCCTCTAAATCTTCCCGAGACCGAGCATGAAAAACCACTTCACATTTCTTCTTAATTACCTCTAACGCGTAATCCGCTAGGGGTCCATTTCCCAAAAAAATCACCCTACTAGCCATGGGCTATTCCTCACCCCAAAGTTCATCATTATCGGCGATTTCTTTGTCGTAATCTACTGCCTCAAGATCACCCTTATCGTTCATCTTATAAAACGCATCTTTCACTCCCTTAATATGGTCAATAAACAAAACTCCGTCTAAGTGGTCAATTTCATGAAGCAAAGTCCTCGCCAGTTCATCTGTCGCCTTGATTCGCACCTCTGTACCATCCTCTAATTTTGCCTTTACACGCACTTTTGTAGCTCGTGGCACCATTCCATACACCGACGGCACCGATAAACACCCCTCATAATCCTTTTTTATCTTGCCCTCAGCCCTAATCACCTCTGGATTAATTAAGGCCGTAAAAGTCGCCTTCTTCTTATCAGACATATCATCCCTGATGATAATAATTCGCTTATTCACTCCCATCTGAGGCGCCGCCATCGCCGCCGAAAGTTCATAGGGGTGTTCTTTTTCCCAGTCGAGGGATAGTTTCCGCATATCAGAAATCACCTCGAGAATCTCATCATCAATCTCGCGGACTTTCTCTGACTTCTCCCTTAGGCGCGCATCTGGCGTCGTAATTATTTTCATAAGCCTATTATACCACGATTACCTCTGTTGAGTCAAGGTCGTAGTCTTTCAGCGCCACACTCCTAATTGCCGGGTCTTCATAGGTATTGTAGTAGTAAGTTTGCGTAGCGGTAGAATACCCACCGGTATAAACTGTTTTTTCGAACTGACCGTCAGCCATCGCCGCTGCACCATCAATCATTGCCACCCCAGTTAAAGTATGGAACAGCCGTGACACATTTGAAGCTTCATCCGCCTGTACCGGGTAATGCGTATTAAGATAGGCCACCCTCACAAACCGCGACGGGGAATAATAATCACCAGGCAAACCTCGCATCAACGACCCCGAGCCAAACGCGGTAAACTTCGCTTCGCGCCATTTAACTTCTTTTGGCATCTGTGGGAACAAATTCATGTAGTTTCGCATGTTTTCTTTATGCCAAGCGTAACCCGGTTGATTGGTCAAAACATCCACGTCGTTCTTAAAAACTTCCATCCCGGCCGCGGTATATTCCACTACAATCGACCGCTTTGCATCTCCAATAATCCAGTGTAGCTCCGATACCGGATACTGTTCATTAATCGGCTTTGCCACAATTACAACATCAGCCAAAGCTTTTTCCACTTCATCCACCGAAGTAAAATTCAGTGCCACCCACAGTGGAAATTCATAAGCCGCTACGTTAGTTTTGCCATCAATCGCCGAAGCAGCATAGGCGGCATAACCAGGGAAGTTCAACCCCGCTACCGCGAGTCCATGCTCATTGGCACAGTCAAAATAAAGCGGCGTATTCTCGGCCACAATCCCCATTCCAATCAAAGCTGGCGAATTTGCCATCTCGCCTAAAAACGCTGATTTATACTTATAGCCACGCGGCGTCACCACCACTTTTTGCCCATAACCAGTGCTCCAATCCAAATTCCGCCCAAAAAACATATTACCGCTCGTATCACTAAATCTCACCCCAGTACACATATTTGCCTCCTAATTAATTCTTATGTTTATTCTACTATAGCAACCCAGGTGGGTCAAGTGTAATCCTAAAACTCGCATCCAACCCCTCACAAGATTCCAACAAAACCTTTCGCGAGCGTGATCTTACGACAATTTGCCAAGTATATCCCCTACTAGTTCGTTCATGGAATGCTGGTTGGGGCGGGGAAACAATCAGTCGCTTGTCAGCGGATAATTTTTTTACCAACTCCCGCACTTTCCGGAGTACCACCGCCTCTGTTTTCATGGTGATTTCGAACTTTGCCACAAACCTAAACGGTGGGAATCCAGCTCGCTGACGCTTGGAAATCATATAATCGTAAAACCCTAAATAATCCTCATCCGCCGCAAACGCTAACACCGGATGCTCCGGCCGATAAGTTTGGATAAACACCTCTGCTGACTTTAAGTGACCCCGACCCACCCTTCCAATCACCTGGGTCAACAGCTGAAAAGTCCGTTCTTCCGCCATATAATCAGGGAGCGACAATCCCGCATCCGCCTGTACTACTCCCACGGTCGCCAACTTCGGCAAATCCAGCCCCTTCGCCAAAGTCTGGGTCCCTACTAAAATATCAACTTCGCCATCTCTCACCTCTGAATAAATCGCATCCAACCCCTCGCCTTTCTTGTTGTCTGCGTCAAATCGCCGTACCTGCGCCCTAGGGAAAAGTCGCTTCAATTCATTCTCTAAAAGCTTCGTCCCAAACCCCTTATGGATTAACCCCGGCGCGCCACATTTTGGACAACCTACCGGCACTTTCTCCGAAAAACCGCATGTATGACACTGTAATACATAGTCATCTGCGTGAAGCGTCAGGGGCAAATAACAGTTCGGACACAAGATTTCCTCGCCGCAATTATCGCAAATTGTTAGTGGTGCTGACCCCCGTCGGTTATGGAAAACCAGAGTTTGTCTCCCTTTTTCCAGATTGTCAGCTATCGCCTTGAGGAGGGAATTACTAAAATACCGATTGCGCGAAAACTCATCTCGGTTCTTAAAATCAATCATCTTAATCCTGGGTTTTACCGCAGAAGCCTTTGCCTTCTCTGTCAAAGCCACCACCGCTCCTCGTTTTGAGGCAATGTAATAATCTTCCACCATCGGGGTCGCCGACCCCAGTATCAACGGACAATTTACCGCAGTAGCCATAAAACTAGCCACCCGAATTGCGGAATATTTTGGCGCATTCTCTTGATGGTAAGTGTTCTCATGCTCTTCATCAATGATAATCAATCCCAAATTTAAAACTGGCGCAAACAGCGCCGACCTCGCCCCAATTACTACCAAAGGCTCCTCAGATTCAAACACTCTATCAAATATCAAATGTCGTTCCGCCTCAGTTTGCTGAGAATGCATCATCACTACTCTTTCACCAAAGACTTCCCTAAACACCTGCACCAACTGCCCCGTAAGGGCGATTTCCGGCACTAAAAGCACAACCGACTTTTGCTCTGAAAGGGCCCTAGAAGCCATTTTAAGGTAGATGTTCGTTTTACCACTACCAGTAACGCCATAAAGCAGTTTCGTGGCTCCTGGAGCCTTTAAAAGCCCTTCAAGCGCATTTTTCTGGGCAACATTCATTGGGATATCATGGACGGGTGCCCGAAACCCCTTTCCCGAGGACCGTAAGCTTGGGCGAGCGCCCTTGAGCGTGTCCTCGGGAAAGGGGTTCGGGTAAAACCCGTCCTTGGTTATCCCGAACATTTGTTCGGTTTTACTCTTCCGTCTCTGTTTCTCGACCCCCCTAGGCAATATTAAAGATACCGCTTGCCCCGACGGCACCATATAATAATCATGCACGAATTTCACAGTTTTTAATAAATGTTTCGGCAACGGTTTTGAATACAAAACTTTCAAAATTGACTTGGTCTTAAAATCCGGTTGCGCAACTTTTTTAACCACCACACCCGGCACTACCCGCCGCCCAATCGGCACCAACACAATTTGACCCGGCAAAAGGGAATCATCAAAAGAATAGGTCAACTCCTCCACCCGCCCCTCCGGTATCACCTCATAGAAAAACATATTTTAATTATACACTATTTGTGTTACAATCAAATTGCGGAACTTACAATTCATTTTTATAAAGAGTGAACGTAAAAAGGTAGAAAAGAAAAAACAAAAAGAAGCTGACCCATGAGATTTAGCAGGATATTCTGATTTTGATCTCCTAGAAACAGAAGACTATTATCGACGGAACCTCGACGAAATATATGAAGGGACCGCGCGTGGTATGGAGGACCATTTAAATAGAAGACGGTGTTGACGTTGTATTCACTTTTCATCCTGGCGAGCCGGTCCGCCCATCCGTAGTAGAAGTCAAAGACTGCCCAGATGGCACTAAACTAACCAAAGAGCAAGCTCTAAATCTAGGTTTTGATCTAGCCAAGATTGTCTAAATGTTTCATCTTGACGGACCCTGCCACTATCTGCTACAATAGTGGCAGGAAGTAGGCCCTAGAAACCTACTTGGGTATTGAGCGTTACTGTTCGTCCTCTAGGACGACAGTAACTTTTTTGTTTCTTGGTTTCCTTATGAATCTAAAGTAGAACTCTATCTCCATATTAACCTCCTTTTTGTGTCTGTTACAAATCGGGGGCATTTATTAAACCAAAGGCTTATCTAGAATCACCAACGACTTTTAAATCCCCCCATTGTGGAGCGGATCCACCACACCTATAATGCCAGTAATCCGCTCCTCCGGAAGGGAGATCTAACAGTAATCGTAAACTCAAAGTCCGCCCAAACCTAACCCCTTTCTAGCATGGTAAAAATAAATGTCAACCCCTAACATGTATAAATCTTAGTAGGGGGTTGTAAAAGCTAGACATCTATGCTAAAATCCCCCCACCCCCAACGAGTTTTTGGCCATAAATTGTTGTATTTTTTACAATCCTCGTGTATAATAGGGGGAGTTATGCGAGGAGGTATATGCTAGAAATATTTGTGACTTCCAGGGTACGTCGTAAAATTTTGGTAGTTTTTGCCAAATACCCTGATTTTAAAACTCACGTCCGCGGCCTAGCCAAATTAATCAAGGAAGACCCCGGCAATATTCAAAGGGAACTAGAACGGATGGCCGATGGCGGGTTCCTCACCGTTACTAAAAAAGGCAAAACCAAAATTTACCAAACCAACAAAAGTTTCCCCATTTTAAAAGAGCTTCAATCCATCGTCATCAAGAGCCAAAAGGGAAATAAGCCTAACAAGACAATCGGCTAAAATGAATAAATTATTTGTACGCCTCCTGAAATCTCGCGGCCTCACCCCTGATTTTTTAAACCCTAAATACGAACAAACCACTGACCCCTTTACCCTCCCTGGTATAGAAGCGGCTGTAGCCCGCATCAAACAGGCCATCCAAAACCACGAAAAAATCCTCATCTATGGTGATTACGATGTAGATGGCGTTACGGCTAGCACCCTGATGGAACAAACCTTACTGCTTGCCGGCGTAAATCCAAAAAACATCGACATTATGCTCCCGGATCGCTTTGCTGACGGTTATGGCATGAGCCCAAAACTCATCGAAAAAGCCAAAGACCAAAAAACCACCCTCGTTATTACCGTCGACTGTGGCTCCGGTAACCACGCAATCGTCGATGAACTAAACACCTTAAATATCGACACTATTATCACCGACCACCACGAAACTCCTGAAAAGCTCCCCGACGCCATCGCTATCATCAATCCTAAACGCAAAGACCACCCCACTAGTGAACTCAAAAACCTGGCCGGTGTTGGTGTGGCTTTCAAGCTCGCTCAGGCCCTCGTCAAGCAAAACCTCATCAAAGAAGGCCAGGAAAAATGGCTCCTCGACCTCGTCTTGCTCGGCACCATCTGTGACAACATGACTTTAACAAACGAAAACCGCATTCTCTGCTACTACGGCCTCAAGGTTCTCGAGAAAACTCGCCGCCCAGGGCTAAGAGAATTAATGTCAAAAGCCCGAGTAAAAAATTTAACTTCCGACTCCATTGGTTTCCAAATCGGCCCTCGACTCAACGCCGCTGGTCGTTTGGAATCGGCCAACATTTCTTTGGAGCTGCTTCGTACCAAATCTCCTACCGAAGCCGCCACTCTTGCCGCCAAACTCGAAGATTTAAACCAAAGAAGAAGAACCGAGCAACAAGCTGCCACCAAAGAAATCAAAACTCGCGGTATCAAGGAAGACCCCGTCATTATCGAAACCGGTCATTGGCACGAGGGAATTATCGGCATAGTCGCTGGTCGTCTAGTCGAAGACTATCACAAGCCCGCCTTCGTTCTAACAGAGGTGGAACCCGGCCACTTCAAAGGCTCCGGTCGCAGTTTTGGCGACTTCAGCCTTGCTGATGCCTTGGATTACGTTCGCGACACCATTGTTGGTGGCGGCGGCCATGCCGGTGCCGCCGGTGTTCGCGTCGAACAAGAACACCTTTATGCTTTTCGCGAAAAACTAAACGCCTACTACAAGAGCCTTCATCTCAAAAATCAGGAACAATTCTTAGCCCCCCACGCCGACCTTGCACTGGAAGATTTCTCCGACCTCACCCTTGATTTCCTCGCCGATCTCAAACAGCTCGAACCTTTCGGCGCCGGGAACGAAGAGCCTATTTTTAAGCTCAAAAACGCCCAAATTACAGGGGTAACTCGCATGGGCGCTGACCGCAACCATCTAAAGCTCGACCTCCGTGATAAAAACGGCAAATACTTAAAACTCGTCGCTTTCTACGCTCCCGAAAACTGGCTAAATCTCGACCCCGACGACCCAATGCTAAAAATCGAACCTCTCATCAAACTCACCGAAAACGATTTTAACGGCGTCAAATCCGTCGAAGCTCGCATTATCGACCTTATATTTTTAAACGATTAATCAATCACGAACCCCGGCAACGCAAAATTTCAAAAAAAACATTAGAAAAATCACTTTCTATGCTATAATTAAATTGTCATATTACAATTCAATCAGCAAAGTCGTTTTTTAAACAGGGCATCGAAGCCTTGGATCAAGGTAAAAATGGCGCCGCAAGGCACAATCTTGATCCGACTTTGGTGATAGTTGTAATATGACACCTTGCGGTGCCATTTTTGTATAGCCTCATTGTGCTTCATTATACGCTAAATGGTACCGCTGGGAGCAAGCTAATAAGTGAGGTAATCTAATGACAACAAAGCACCAATTTCATATCAAACATCAAACCGTTCTATTCGCTATTT
>JAFRKK010000011.1 GCA_017431745.1 Candidatus Saccharimonadota bacterium | reverse complement strand
GTTGGTTCTGGTGTGATCACCAAAGTTATCAAATAAGATTTGTTAACTATTGAAAAATCCCCCTAGTTCTAGGGGGATTTTTGTAAGGTGCTAGACGAGGAACTTTGACTCATGATTTTTGTCGCTTGAAGACTTCAGCCTCAATCGTGCCGTAGTCACAGCGACGATGTATACAGGTAACAAAATTCGAGACAGAAACGAAACCAACGCTTGAATTGTCTTTTAGGTTAGAGTAGAGTACTTGATTATCCTGAACACTAAGCGTTGCTTCGCTATTCACGAGTCTCCCTTGAAGGGAGAATTCCTCGGCAAGCTCTTTAATTGTTTGATCCTCGCTAAGATTGGCAACCAGCAAGACTGGTTGTTTTTCAATCATTGTGAAGATCACGGCGCAGTTTGCCACGTCACAAGCACTTAAAGTCAAGCCTTTGTCGACATAGAAAAGGCTGTGGTGACAGCTGTTATCCAGTTTGTACTCGCCTTCGCCCAGTAGCACATTTTGGCGAGACGATTTGTCTAACGCCTGGTAGAGTTTTTGGAAGGTATCGCAGTCCTTCCATTCGAAATCACCAACTGTCAGTTTGTAATTATCTTTGAATACATCCTGCAATTGGTTAAGATTTAGGTTTTCGGTATCTGTTGGAGCGGATACCAGAAAATCTGCGGCTCGCCAGGCGATAATGCCGGTGTTGTGCGATACAGAGCCTACTTCGCAGACAAAACCCTGCTCGGCATAGTTCACGGCGTCTAAAACGGCGCCGATAAACTGGTGGTTTGGCACTAGATAATGATCTGACGGAGTATTTACTACAATTGCCTCCGGATCAAGCTCGGCTATTCTCCTGGTAGCCTCCACCATAGTGCCGGCGGGGCCACAAATAGCCGGAATTCGCCAAACATTTTTGATGGGAACTCCTCCTGGATTAGCGGCTTGGTGCCGAGTGGCTGATAACTGGCGTTCACTAGATGTAACGACCATGATGTGATTGCGGTCAAAACCGCAGTCCACAAAATTTGTGATAGTGCGCTTCAAGAATGTATCCTTGTTCCGATCGCCGCCGTCAATGTGACAGAGTTGCTTCGGACGCTCCAGATTACTGTATGGAAACAGGCGGAGACCTTCGCCTCCAGCAAGAATCACCAGATACAGATGCTCCATCTTAGACAGAGCCTTTATCCTTGAGGACGCGATGTGATCATGATAAAAACCAAAACTCTCGTGTTTCATCTTCAGTTCCTCCTGTTGTTAATGTACAAAAATGGCCTAAAAGGCCTCACTTGTGTTTATTATAACACACTTTTACGAAAAATGCAACACGTGGTATAATTGAAGGTATGAGTGTTTCGGAATTAAAGAAGCGGTTTTACTTTACAGCGGCACGGTATTTTCGGCATTTTGCTAACCTAGTACTGAAGCGGTGGAAGCCGCGAATTATAGCGGTAACTGGCTCGGCTGGTAAAACCACCATGATGAAGATGTTGGAGTATGAAATTGGGCCTAAGGCGCATTATTCGCGAGATGCGAATTCGGCATTTGGGATACCGTTTGACGTAATTGGACTGAAGGGGATTAAGGGGTCGAAACTGAGGTGGATTTGGCTTTTTATTGCAGCACCCTTGAAGGCGTTTTTTACCTGGCGGCGGAAGGAATTTTATGTGGTGGAAATCGATGGGGAACGGCCGCACGAGGCAGAGTTTTTGGCAGAGTGGCTGAAGCCAGAGGTGACAATTTGGGTGTCGATTGGTACATCACACGCTGTACAGTTTGAAAAAGAAGTGAAAAAGGGTAAATTTGACGACGTGGAAGAGGCAATCGCGGCGGAATTTGCGAATTTGCCGACCAACACCTCAAAACGGGTATACATTGATGCGGATTCGAAGATAATGAAGGAGGCCACGAAGGGAATCAAGGCCAAAGTGGTACCAATTAAGAAGTCGGATTTGAAAAAGTACGTAGTGTATCCGGAATATACAGATTTCACCTACGGGGATACGACATTCCATTTTGACCATCCGGAACCAAAGGATGTGGCATTTAATCTGTTTGTGTTGAAGGATTTGATGAAGTATTTGAAAATGAAGTTCAATCCGGATTTTTCGGGGGTGGAAGTGGCGCCGGGGCGATGTTCGCATTTTAAGGGATATAAGGGGATCGATATCGTAGATAGTAGCTATAACGCGCACATGATTTCGATGGAATCGGTGCTGGATATGGCGAAGCGAATGCACGCCGAGCATAAATGGCTAGTAATTGGTGACATTGTGGATCAAGGGGAGCTGACGGAATCGGAGCACGAGAGGTTGGCATCGCTGATTGCGGCGGTAAAGCCGGAAAAGGTGATTTTGGTGGGGCGGCGAACCAAAAAATACACTGCACCAAAATTGAAGGAGCTAGGGATTTCGGCGGTGGCAACGACAGACCCACGGAAGGCTTTAGAGTATATTGAACGGCGCGTGCGAGGGCGTGAAACGTTGATTTTTAAGGGAAGTCAGTATTTGGAATGGATTATTGAGAAATTACTTTTAGATCCGAAGGATGCAAAAAAGCTTTGCCGACGCGACGCCGGGGCGCGGCGCCGACGCAAAAGCTGGGGACTAACTTAATGGGGAAAGGAGGTTTTTAGATGGCGGATTTATACATTATACACGGATGGACTTACACGGTGGAGCCATGGCGACACACTTTGCAGATTTTAAGAGATAAGGGGATTAGCGTTAAAATGTTGAGGGTGCCGGGACTGACTGAGGAGAGTAAAAAGGAGTTTACGATTTACGATTACATGAAATGGGCAGATAGAGAGATTCCGGATGGAGCAGTGGCGCTAGGGCATTCAAATGGGGGGCGGATTTTGCTGAATTTGTGCGCAGCGAAGCCGGAAAAATTGAAATACTTGATTTTGCTGGATTCGGCGGGGATTTATGAACCTTCACTCAAGAAAAAGTTGGTTGAAAAAGCGGCAAAAATCGGTAAGCCGTTGAAAAAAATTCCGGTGATAGATAAGGCTTTTCACAGAATTACTGGTTCGACTGATTATTCGAAGGCACCGGAAAACATGAAGAAGACGCTGGTAAACATGATTGAATCGGATAAGGATTTGGATTTTTCGAAGGTAGAAACGAAAACTTATATTCTGTGGGGGAAAAAGGATACCACCACGCCGCCTAGGCAGGGAACGTTGATGTACGAAAAGCTACCAAACGCGGAGTTGAAATTTTATGCAAACTGGACGCATGCGCCGTATATTTCGTCGCCAGAAGAGTTGGCGCGGGCTTTGATTACCCTAGTAGAAAGGATGAAAAAGTGAGTTTTTTGCGAAAACACTATTTTTTGGGACAGGCGGCGGATTATTCGGGGGAGGATATTTTGCGGCATTTGTTTACGATAGGGAGAACGCGGGATTTGGATGTCCTGAAGCGGTATTTGATACAGAGATACCAGGGAAATCAGGCGATGCTTTGCAAAAATGGGCGTTCGGCGCTGTGCCTTGCTTTGAAGACTTATTTTGAGCCAGGTGACATGGTGATTGTAAATGGGTTTACTTGTTATGCGGTGTATGAGGCGGTGATTGCTGCCGGGCTGAAACCGCTGTTTGCGGATATTACTAGGGATGATTTGAATTTTAATATTGATACACTGGCTAGGGGCATGAAATCAGTCGATTCTCATGCCCTTAAAGTCCGTGGTATCATTATCCAAAACTCACTAGGTAATCCCGTGGATGTCAAGGCAGTGGAGAAGTTTGCGAAGGAACATGGGCTTATGATTATTGAGGATTTGGCACATTGTACTGGGGTGAAATATGCCGATGGAAGGGAATGTGGTACGGTGGGAGTGGCAGCGGCGTTTTCGTTTGGGAAGGATAAGACAATTGACACTATTTCAGGGGGAGCTGTAGTATTACGCGAGGGCCTTTCACCGAGCTTCGAGACGCGTCCGGCCGGCCCGTCGCCACGGGCGGCCGGCGCTAATTCTCGCCTTGCCAGGCTCCGAAATCTCTCAGCTCCGGTAAAAGCCCCTCGCTTGTCTGATCATCTACGAGCGAAATTTTACCCATTATTCGGCTCAATTTGCCGTGGGTTATCATACGTGCATCTGGGAGGGTTTTTGATGCGGGGGCTAGTGAAAATCCACTGGGTAGAAAAGTCAGCTGATAATCGGCTAGACCTTAAGCGTCGCATTAGCAAATTTGAGGCGAAATTAGCTTTGGAACAGTTTAAACATTTGAAACGCTCGGGGGAGGCGCCAATTCGGGAGTTTGCTTTTGTCGAGGATAGGGATGAAGTTTTGAAAGAGTTGGCGAAAGCTGGGTATTATTTTGATGGACTCTGGTACAAACAGCCGGTATCGCCCGAGAGATACTATAAAAAAGTGCATTTTCCGGAGAAGGAGTGCCCTAATTCTGTGTTTGTAGCGGAGCATATTGTGAATTTCCCGACCTACTATGCGAGAAGTGATTTGAAGGTAGCGCGCGAAATCGTGAAAAAACATGCGGTAAAGGAGGGGAATGAGTAGTAATTGGGGCAAAATTAAAAAAGCATTTAGTGAGGCGAACTTTTTGCAGTCACCGGAATACGGTAAGATGAACGAGATTTTGGGGGATAAGGTGGTGACGGAGGATTTTGGCGGACAGGGGTGGGCGCTGATGATTGTAAGGGACGCGAAAAGGGGGCGATATCTAGAGATTCCGTGCGGACCTTTGATTGATTGGGGTGATAAAAGGCTTGCGAGAGAGGTAATTCAGAAAATTACTGAGGTAGCAAAGCGGGAAAAGTGCGTATTTGTGAGGATGAGGCCGCAGCTTGGCGCGACAGGGGATAATTCGAAGAAACTGGAAGCTTTAGGGTTAAAGCAGTCGCCAATGCACCTCGCAGCTGAACATACTGTGATGATTAGTCTTGCTGCTTCTGAGGAGGAAATGCTAGCCAGGATGCGACGACAAACGCGATATGAGGTGCGCCGAGCAGACAAACTAGGGATTAAGGTGGAAAAAGGTAATTCGGAGGAGGTTTTTCGAGAATTCCATGCTGTACAGATGGAAACAGCGAAAAGGCAGGGGTTTGTACCGCCGAGCCTTAAGGTTTTGCTCGCGGAGAGGGAGGCATTTGGTGATGATGTTCAGATTTATGTGGCGCGGACTGCCGAGGGGGAACCGGTGGCATATGGGCTAATTATCGGCGATGGGCGAGAGGCGGATTACTACGAGGCGGCGTCGACCGATTTGAACCGGAAGCTCCCTGGGGCGTACGCTTTGTTGTGGCAGGCGATGCGAGATTTGAAAAAGGCAGGCTATGAAAGGTTTAACCTCTGGGGAATTGCGCCAGCAGGGCAACCTGGGCACCGATACGCAGGGGTGACTACCTTTAAGACTGGGTTTGGGGGTGAAGTGGTAGAATACGTGCCGGCGCATGATTTAGTGATTTCGAAAGTGGGATATTTGAAAGATTATATCGTAGAAACCGCACGGAAGAAAAGGAGGCATTTATGACGGTCTCGGATTGCGCTGTTTTTGGTTTTACTATCGAAGATGCTACGTCTCGTTCCGTGTGGGATGGGTATGTTTCTAAGCTACCGGAAGCGAATTTCTTGCAGTCGTGGGATTTTTATGAATTCCATAAGGCACGCGGGAAAAAAATAGTACGACGGCTGGTTTACAGGGGTGAGGAAATTGTCGGAGCGTATGCTGGAGTGGTGGAAACTGCTCGTAGGGGGCGGTATTTGGCGATTGCCGGGGGGCCATTAATTGACTTCTCAGACTCCAAAATGGTTTCTAGCGTGTTTTCAGATATCAGGGAGCAAGGGAGGCTGCTTGGGTGTGTGTTTGTCAGGGTGCGGCCACAGGAGGTAATGTCGGACAATATTTTACAAGTTTTGTCAAATCAGGGGTTGAAGCGGGCACCGATGTATTTGTCGGTGGAATTTGCTGGGGTGCTAGATCTAAATAGGTCGGAAGAGGAAATTTTGGCGGGGGCTTCACAGGGGTTCCGCCGGAAGTTGCGCAAGACCGCGAAGTTAGATATTGAGATTACCGCGGATACTTCGGATGAATCAATTAAAGAGTTTTGTAGGTTAGAGAAACTGCATGCCGAAAGACAAAAGTATGTAGCGTTTTCGGGCGATTTTTTGAAAAAGCAATTTGAAGCGTTTCGTGAGGGTGGGGAAGTGTTGATTTATACGGCAAGGTATGAAGGGGAAACTTTGGCGCAGAATTTTATGATTTTTTACGGGCCGGAGGCGAGCTATCACTATGGGGTGTCGAGCGAACTTGGTACTAAGTATTCCGCCGCACCTTTGTTACATATAGCAGCGATGGAGGAGGCCCGGAAGCGGGGTTGTATCCGGTATAATCTATGGGGGATAGTGGAGCCAGATGAGAAGTCGCATCGGTTCTATGGAGTGAGTGAGTTTAAGCGGTCATTTGGCTGTGAAGAACTTCGCTATACCCCGGCGCATGATATGATCTTGAAGCCGTTACAATATCAAAAAACTAAACTAGTTGAGTCCGCTCGCAAACGCATTCGACACGTGTAATAACTTGTTGCTTGACATATTGTGAATATTTGTTAAAATAATGATAAGAGATGCGCGCGATACTGGATTGAATCAGACGCATCTTTTTTGTCTTTTCATTTTAATGTAATTACTTTGCCGTTTTTCAATACTACTAGTAATCGTTTTATCTTATTTGCTTTGCCAAGTTCATATTTTATACGACTCAACGCTTTTACTTGAGGCATTTTACACCTTACGAGGTTGATAATAATATTTGGGGATTGGTTATCGGCGATTCTTAAATTGTTTTGCATGGTGCGCTTTCCGTTCCCGATTGGGCTTTTAATCTCCCAAATCACATTTCCTATTAATAAATCGGGTGATTTAGTCGTATTGCTTCGTTTAATGAAGAAAACGTCAGTGTCTAGATAGTCCGAAACTGCTTTTGCAGCAAAACTTTCGTGGGGGTATGGAGATTTATCCATACCGGATGGTTCATAAATAAGATGAGTCATAAAACTCCGTGTTAGATTATTATTCTACACTCACAAATCTAATAGTATCACATCTTATGATAGTGAAGCAAACTTAAGCGAGATAAAGGTTGGCAAAATTCGCTCGCAAACGCATTAGGCATGTGTAAAAAATAGTGTGGTTTTTAGTGGACGCTGAGTTGGTTGGGGATGGGGTTCGCCCGGAGTTGGGGGAGAGCGAGACCACGCTACTCAGTACGGATAGACGTGATCCTCTAGCTACCTAGCACACAACGAACACTATCGCCGAAAAGACGTTCATACCAAGCGGCCGAATAGACGGTATCGCTACGTATGTCTATGCTCCGGGCGGAGTCGCTACCGGCCGAAGTAGAAGACCAATAGTACCCGATTTCACCGAGACAGTCCCATCCGTAAGTCTCGCGACCACCGGCAAGCAAGAAGTTTCTTGGGTTGGCTTGTAAAGCGTTAGATATCGTAGTTCCAGTAGGGGTAGTACTGCTATCGTATGTTTGAGTTGAATTTGAGCCGCCTAAAGCAATCAATAGCTTCCTAAAGTCCGACGTACTGTCTGTGCCGGTTCTAGTATTAGGTAAGTGCCAGCCCTTAGGACAGATAGATTGTGCAGCGTCGGTGTTACCTGTACTAATGCTTCTGCCAGAACCAAGTGTAGCCGCATCCCAGGAGTAGTAGGAATAGCATGGTGAATTGAAATCACATGTAGTGCTACCTGAATTATAGACGTAGGAATAGTTATTCGTATTAAAACCACTAGTGGATGAGGCTGGGAGGACTATAGTATCGCCAGTTTTGGTTAGGTTGTTGCTGGTAGAAAAGCTACTGATATAGGCGCTAGTGACATCTGTGTCGTCTGCTGAGAGGGCTGTGCCACCAGCAAGGTTGAGATTAGTGGTCATCCAACACTGGCTACCGATTAGAGCAGTAGTGTAGGCTGTACCTTCACCTTGATCGCGGCTGTCATACATGATTTGTCCACAGTCAGATAATGTAGCATTTTGCATATAGAGCTTACTTGGTGCTGGGCTATTATCCTTCCACATCGCATAAAGGGTTTTAGTGACATTAGCAGTAGGCGAGCTGGTGCCAGGGTTAAGGGCTACGTAGCCGCCTGGCTGGACTACATCAGATGAGCAGGTATCGTCAGATGTTTGGCTTGTACACCAGCCTTTAAACATGTAGTTTTCTCGTACTGGTACATTTGAAGAGATTTTTATAGCAGCATTGCCGGTAGTATCAGTGCCTTGTTGGGTAGCTGGTATAGTTGTAGGGTCTGCTTCTCCACTAGGATCATTGTAGTTAATGGTATAAGTGGTTGTGACTACTTTACCTGTGCCAATAAAGTTAATGACGTTATTGTAAGTACCGGCGATTTGGCTGGTGCTAGCTTTAGCGCCTATTTTAAATTGGACGGATGAGGAACCTGCAGTGCTAGAGTTAATGAGTTTAATCGGGCTAGACGAGGTGTAGATAGGTAGGCCATTATAGCCAGTTGCTGTAGTACTAGTGATATCACCACTGATCCAGGTAGAGCCGGAGTCTGTAGAATAGGAATAGCCCCAAGTATTATCATCAAAGTTAGAGAGTGAGGCTTTGTTAGTTGAGAGGTTAGTGAACTTATTAGCAGTACTGGTGCCGTCTTTTCTGAGTTCTGTGGTGTTATAGGTACTACTACCTACTGTGCTACTTAGGCTATATCCTAGTGGCGTATTGGCAGAGGCACTGACTGTGATGATGTTGCTATCCTTTACATCGCCTGGAGTGAGGTTAGTGATAGTGAGTCCATCACTGCTTGCTCCTGTACCACCCGTAATAGAAATGGTGACTGTAGGATTGAAGGTGAAGGCGACACCTTGTTCGGATTCAAAAGTGACAGCATGGGCTGCGCTAACAGAAAAAATCGCTGCATTAAAAACAACGATTCCACTGCTTAACATTAATGTTAAAAATGATGCCAAATATGTACGCCTTTTCATAACCACTATTATACACGAGCGTTTTATTTTTAGCAACTACTTTTTTGTAGAATTTAGTGATTTTTCAATTTTTGTGATACAATAAGCATAAGTAAAATAAGGAATTATTATGGCAAAAATTAATCGTAGATTTATCGACAAACATTGGCTAGTGTTTATGGTGCGAGGGGTGCTGGCAGCAGCATTTGGATGTTATGCGCTGTTTGGGGGGATGAATGATATCACGAACGCGATAGCAGTGGTATCGGTACTACTGCTCCTCATGGGAATTGTGGATGCGGTGGGAGCGCTATATTCTTCGACCAAAAAGCATGGCTGGTTCAATGCGGTATTAGACGCCTGCGTGGATGTGGCAGCGGCGCTATGTTTACTGTTTTTCGCAAAAGACGATTTAACTTCTAGCCTGGTTGTACTAGCGGTATACACAATCGTGTCTGGTATAATTGACATCTTCCATAGCTTCCTGTCCACTGTGGACCCGACGGACCGGTTTATCCGGGGGCTAGCTGGGATTTGTGGTTGTTTGATTGGGCTCGTAATATTGAATGCGGGTGGATTTGAGTTAACTACCTTTATTCGGTTCTTTGGAGCGTATATGTTGTTAGTTGGCGTAACCAGCTTGATTTACGGCGTACATAACCGTGAGCAAAACATCGAAGATAAAATTGCGCGTTCACAAGCCAGGAAAAAAACTACTTCTAAGAAGACTACGAAAAAGAAAAAGTAATTTTATTCTTGTTCGCGCTTCACTCACGTCAAGTAATTTTTAGTGATTTTCTTAACAGAAATTTCCTCGTCTCACGCCGGATGGGGGTCTCGCTCGGAAATTTCTTAAAAATCACCAAAAATTACTTGGTTCGTTCAATGCTCACTCGAATTAAAAATACTTTTTCTTTTTTGTGTTATAATTAGGTTTTAAGGAGGCTTAATGAAAGCAATAATTACAGACGCTGGGTTTGCCAGCCGTTATTTACCGATAACTAAAACCATCCCAAAAGCGATGATTCCGATTGGTTCGAAACCGGTGATGCAGTTATGCGTAGAAGAATGCGCGGAGGCGGGGATCGATGAAATTATCATTGTGGCCACACCAAACACCAAGGGCAAGGAAATCTATGATGATTATTTCCATAATCCAGCGGAAAACGTGAAGGCTTTGCTTGATAAACAGGGGAAGTTGGAGCGGTTTGAGCCAGTTGAGAAGATTTTGAAGTTCCCGAAAATCACCGTAATCGAACAGGACCCGACACTTCCTTATGGCAACGGTTCACCGATTGTTTCGGCGAAGAAGTTTGTAGAGAACGACCCGGCATTTGTGGTACTTTACTCGGATGATCTAATCCTGGGGCCAGGCGATGTGAAGACTTTGATGGATACTTATGCCGAGAATCCAAGCGCTAAGGCCGTAATTGCCACCCAAGAAATGCCAGAAGATGTTTGGCACAAATATGGCATGGTAGCGTTGAAAGAAAATGGCAGCTTAAGCCACATCGTAGAGAAACCGAAAACCCCAGACCTTAGCCCAAGCAATCTAACTTCATACGGGCGGTATTTACTGACGCCGGAAGTATTTGAATATTTGATTCCATCTAACACTGGACTGGATGATGAGCTGTGGACGGTGGACGCGATTACAAAGCTAGCCGAGCACGGTGATGTGGTGGTGGCGCATTCCCGCGGGAAATGGATTACTACTGGTGACCCGAAAAACTATTTCATGGCACACTTAGAATATGTAATGAACCGTACGGATTACGCTGAAGATGTGAAAAAGTATATTGCGAGTATGCTATAATAAACTTAAGGAGGAAATAATAAAATGAATGTAGCAGAATGGATTATCGTAGCAATACTTAGCATGACGCTTTTAGTCTTTTTGATTATGGGCATCGTGTTGATTGCTAAGTTAATTGGCATTAGCAAGGAAGTAGAAAAACTAACGATTGAAGGTCAGGATATCGCGCGCAACGCAAATGGTATCGCAGCAAATGTAAAGGGAATGACAGCGATTGGCGGGGTGGTAGAAGGATTTGTTGACAACTATGTCATGCCAAAGATAAAGGAAAAAGCTAAAGAAAAGGAGACTAAAAATGGCAGAAAAAAAGCAAAATAAAGGCGGGGCAGGGAAGTTTTTCCTAGGTGCAGCACTAGGCGCAATTGCCGGAGCGATTGCGAGTAAATTCGTGAAGGAAAACTGCAACGAAGACGAATTTGAGGACCGGGTCGAAGATATCGAAGACGAACTAGAGGACTTGAAAGAAGAAGCTGAAAAAGAAGCGAAAAAGACTGCTAAAAAGGCTGAAAAGGTTGGTAAAACCGTCAAAAAAGAAGCCACCAAAGTAAAGAAAACGGCTGCGAAAAGTGCGGAAAAGGTTGGTAAAACCGTTAAGAAGGTTGTTGCAGATAACAAAAAATAGTATTGTCTCGAAGCATTTGAAATCACCCATATAAAAATTACAACTCTCCGGATTGTTGAGGAAACTGTAATTTCCGAAACAATCCGACGAGTGTTGTAATTTTTATCTTGGCGGGATTTCAACCGCTGAGAGCAATACTATTTTATGTTATCTATGCTATAATCGTTCTATGAAGTTGAGGTCGAGTGATTTTGTGCATTTGCATAACCATACCCATTATTCTTTGTTGGATGGTTTGACAAAGGTGCCAGAGCTAGTGAAGTTCGTGAAAGAGGATGGAATGGAGGCCGTGGCGGTAACAGACCACGGAACGATGTCGGGGCTGGTGGAATTATACAAGGAATGTAACGCGGCCGGAGTTAAGCCACTACTTGGGCTAGAAGCATATGTAGCAGCAAGGCGCAAGGAAGATAAAGACCCAGCACACGACAAACAGCGTTTTCATATCACTTTGATTGCGATGAATAATAAGGGATTTGAGAATCTCTGCCGGATTATGTCGCGCGCGGAAGAATACGGTAAGTACTATAAACCCCGAACTGATCACGAAGATTTAGAGAAATACAACGAGGGAATTATTTGTCTTAGTGGATGTATGGGGTCGGAGATATCGGAGGCGATTCGAAATGATGACGATAAGCGGGCGCTGGAATTGATTGACTGGTATCGGAACGTGTTTAAAGACCGTTTTTATTTGGAAATGCAAGACCACGGGCACCCAAAATCTTCCACACATTCAGAAGAGCAAAAAAAGGTCAACGATTGGCACATGAGCCATTATAAAAAGTTAGGTTTGCCAATTGTGGTGACTTGTGACGCGCACTATTTAAAGCACGAGGACCAAGACGCACACGAAGTACTGCTGTGTATTGGTACGGCAGCGAATTTAAGCGATAAAAACCGGATGACTTTGAAGGATTTTGATTTGCACGTGATTCCGGCGGAAGAGATTATCGCGCACTGGGAAGATACTTGTCCGGAAGCAGTTTTGAACACCCGAAAAATCGCGGAACGATGTAATGTGGATTTGCAACTCGGACGGATTTTGATTCCAAAGTTCCCAGTGCCAGACGGAGAAGATGAAAAAAGCTATTTGGATAAATTGGTATTTCAGGGACTGGTGTATCGGTATGCAGGAAAGAGTCTAGAAGAAGCAGAGAAACTCTCGGTTGAGAAATGCCGGAAGCTACTGGAGAAGGTAGATAAAGACCGTGACGAGGAACATAAAGTTTTGCCGCGAATTGATTACGAGCTTTCGGTGGTGAATAAAATGGGGTATAATGGGTACTTTTTGATTGTACAAGATTTTATTAACTGGGGGAAATCGCAGCGGATTGTATATGGGCCAGGGCGTGGTTCGGCGGCGGGGTCGATTTTGGCGTATGCCTTGCGGATTACGGAATTAGACCCTTTGAAATATGATTTGCTGTTTGAGCGGTTTTTGAATCCAGACCGGATTAGCATGCCGGATATCGATACGGATATCCAGGATACCAGGCGCGATGAAGTGATTGAATATTGTTCTGATAAATACGGGTTTGAGCGAGTATCTAATATTGTGACGTTTGGTAAAATGATGGCCAAAAACGCAGTGCGAGATGTGGCACGAGTGCTTGAGGTGCCCTATGCGGAGGCGGATAGACTCGCGAAAATGGTGCCTGACCCAGTACAGGGGCATCATGTGCACCTTGCTGACGCCGTAAAAGATGTGCCAGATTTGAAGCAGGAATACGAAACCAACCCCACGGCGCGTGAAGTGATTGATTTCGCAGCGCGACTTGAAGGAACAATCCGGAACCATGGCGTGCATGCCTGTGGGGTGATTATTGCGCCGGATGACCTCGTGAAGTTTTTGCCTTTGGAGGTTTCAGCTAAGGGTCCGATTGCGGCGCAATTCCCGATGGGGCAGGTGGAGGAGCTGGGACTACTTAAAATGGACTTTTTGGGATTGTCTAACCTTTCCGTGATTAATAATGCTTTACGGATGATTCGGAAAGTTTATGGAAAGGATATTGATTTGTCGTCGCTGCCACTGGATGACCCGGAAACTTATGCGCTGCTGCAAAGAGCAGAAACTACCGGCGTGTTCCAGCTGGAATCGGCAGGGATGAAGCGCTATTTGAAAGATTTGAAGGCCTCGACTTTTGAAGACATCATCGCGATGGTGGCGCTGTATCGGCCAGGGCCAATGCAGTTTATTGATTCGTTTATTCGGCGCAAACACGGCGAAGAGCCAATTACGTATTTACATCCGGGGCTTGAGGGGGCACTGAGAAACACCTATGGAATTTTGATTTATCAGGAGCAATTCATGCAGATTTCTAGGACTTGGTGCGGATTTACTGGTGGGCAAGCGGATACTTTGCGCAAGGCCGTGGGAAAGAAAAAAATTGATTTAATGAAAAAAGTAAAGCCGGAGTTTATTGAAGGGGCGGTAAAGGTTGGTGGGGCCTCGAAGGAAATCGCGGAAAAGTTTTGGGAGCAGCTGCTAGAGTTTGCGAATTACTGTTTTAACAAGTCACATGCGGCGTGTTATGCTTTGATTGCTTATTGGACGGCGTATTTGAAAGCGCACTATCCGGATGCATTTATGGCGGCGCTGATGACGGCGGATATGCGATGGACAGACCGGTTGGCGATTGAGATTTCTGAATGTAAAAAAATGGGGTTAAAGGTGCTGGGGCCGGATATTAACCAATCGTTTGGTGATTTCGCGATTGTGGGCGGAGAAAATACGATTCGGTTTGGGCTTTCCGGTATTAAAAATATGGGTAAATCCTTAGTGGAAGAAATCGTGATTCCGGAACGGGATGCTAATGGGCCATTTAAATCAGTGTGTGATTTTGCCAAACGTGTGGATTCAACTAAGTTTAACAAAAAATCGTGGGAGGCGGCGATTAAAACTGGGGCATTTGACCGGTTTGGACATTCGCGGTCAGATCTTTTGTATAATCTTGAGGCGGTACAGGCTTATGGTTCTAAAATCCAAAAAGATGTGGGCTCAGGACAGACAGATTTATTTGGTTTGATGGGTGAAGCAGGAGCCATACCGGAAGTAGAGATTAAACAGGCGCCGACGCAATATCCGGATAAAGAACTTTTGATGTGGGAACGGGAATTGATGGGGCTGTATTTGTCAGCGCATCCTTTGGACAAATATGATACTTATTTTGAAGAGCAAACGCACCCGATTACGTTAGTGACAGCGGAAAACGACGGGAAAGTTTTGACGATTGGCGGAATTATTACGGCGGTAAGAACGATTTTGACAAAGAAGGGGGACAAAATGGCGTTTGTGAAGCTAGAGGACAAAACGGACGAGACGGAATTTATTGTATTTCCGTCAGTATTCGCAGAATGTGGAGGGCGGCTAGTAGTAGATAATGTGGTACGAGTGACTGGGAAAGTCAATGCGCGCGACCGTGATGGGCGGGTGACTTCGGATGTGAAGGTGTTGGCGGAGATGGTGGAACTAGTGTCAGATGAGGTATTGGATTCGTATGTTTCAACCGGAGCTAAACTCCCGGCGCCGAGCAAGGCGGCACGGCGAACAGCATCTTCGGCCGAGAAGGTTTACAGTAAGGGTGGAGCCGGTAAGAAGGCGCCTAGCAATTTACCGAAAGAAGAATCACGCGTGATAGAAGCGCCAAAAGATACTCGGAAAGAAAGGTTGTATATCTTGGTTGAGGATGCGTCAGATGTGGAGACTTTGACCGCGATTCGGAGGTTGGCGGATTTGAATCTGGGATTTCAGGAGGTAGTATTAGTATTACGGGAGGATGGTTCGAAACGGGCTTTAAAAATGCCATTTAAAGTGGAAGTGTCGGAGGATTTGCTTTCGAAACTGCGAGAATTGGTGGGGGAAGAGAACGTGAAAGTGTGCTAGGCTATTCGGTGAGGCAGCGGACACTATAGCCATGCGCATTGCTACTATGACCCGCGGAATAGACCTCCGTAGAACTAAGATGGAGGAGATAGGCGACGGTGCTACTGGAGTGAGGAGTAGAAGACCAGTAAACCCCCTTGTTTTCACCTTCGTGATGTTTATTGCTAGCATAAGACCCAGCTCGTAGGAAATTAAGTGGAATGCTAGAGAGGTCGTTGAAGATAGTGGCTCCAGTTGGGGAACTATCAGCATCCCAATAACTACGTAAGCTTGAGCCACCTAGGGCAATCATTAAAGCTCTAAAATCTGAGGTTGAATCACCGCCACTTCTGGTGTTGGGCAAGCGCCAACCCTTTGGACAGATACTAGCTGCTGCATCGGCGCTAGTTACGGTAGTAATCCCATCACTAGCCTTGCCACCAAGAGTGGCTGCAATCCATGAATAATATGAATAACAACCTGGAGCTGAACAATCATTTGAAGCGTTGCCGCTATTATAGACAAATGCTTTAGTATCATCATCAAACCCAGTAGTAGACGAAGCAGGAAGAACTATAGTATTACCTACTTTAGTTAAGTTCCCACCTGTTTCAAAGCCATTAATGTAGGTGCCAGTAACGTCAGTATCATCGGCGGAGAGAGCAGTCCCACCAGCTAAGTCCAAATTCTCCGTCATCCAACACTTACCATCATAGAACTTGGTAATGCGGTAGTATTTGTTGTCTCTAGTATCTTTAAGGAAGGTTTCACTGCCTGGGTCTAGGTTAGAACAACCATGCCAGTTTTGCATGTCAGTGTTGCTACCAGTTACTATATCATTAGGATGAACCATAGTGTATTTGACTTTACCTTGATAGGTTCCTGCTACTTGAGTAGGAGAGACATAGACTCTGTAGTTAGTTTGTACCTGAGCTCCAGTAGATGTAGGTTCGGCTGTAATAGCAGTATACTTAGCTACCTGGGTATAGGTAGCTGGAATAACTTTAAAGTTAACATTATCATAATCATTCATAATAGTAGGATAAGCAGATCCATTAATAGTATTTAGTCTCATAGACCAATTAGAAGTATTACCGGAAGTAGCAGTACCAGTATTAAAGTTATAGGATGAGTCTGATGAGTTAATCATTTGAGTATTAGTAGGAGTATTATAGGTACTGCCTGAATAGCCTATAGCATAAATAGAATAACCACCACTGTCATTACAGACTGTGGTTAGTTTACTGCCTGTATAGTCTGCATAATTACCTGGAGTAATAGTATCCGTAATAGTCATACCAGAATCACTAGTACCATCTGCTCCACCTTTCATGGTACAGGCGGCTTTAACTGTTACTTCTACGGCATCTACTACACTAGAACTATCAGCTGAGGAGGAAGGGCTAGTCAGAGCAATAAATGAGAGGACAGTAACAGAAAACAGAACAAGAGGAATAGACAGAATAGTAGGAATAGATAGTAGTACTTTGTTATCATAACAGTCATTATGATACTGCTTTAAGCTGAATTGCTTACTCTTTTTCTTCATGTAGTACCTCGGTTTTAATTATTAATCCTATTGATGCTGATACGAAAAAGGCACCACTAGGTGCGATAGCTCGACGGTCAATTAGTACACTAATCAAACGTGAACATCCTAATGATGCCTTTTCTATGTTTGATTAATATACTTCTTGACATAAAATATGCCATCGAACTATCGCTCTTTAATTATAGCAAACATAAGAACTTTGTGTCAACTGTTGTAATTTTTGCAACAATGAGTAAAGATAACTGGAGGCGGGGATATTATAGCATAGGTGTCAATAGATCACAACCCCCCACTAAATTTATAAGCATAAGTGATATAAAGTTTTTATTGACAGGGGTGGAATGTGTGATATAGTGAGAATTAGGTTTGGGCGGACTTTGAGTTTACGAGAATATTAGATCTCCCTTCCGGAGGAGCGGATTACTGGCATTTTAGGTGCGGTGGATCCGCTCCATAATGGGGGGATTTAAAGATCGTTGGTGATTCTAGATAAGCCTTTGGTGGATAAATACCCCCGATTTGTAACAGACACAAAAAGGAGGTTATCATGGAAATAGAGTTTTACTTTAGATTCGTGAGAAAGCCAAGAAACAAAAAAGTTACTGTCCAGCTAGAAGCTGAACAGTAGCTCAAACCATAGGTAAGTTTCTAGAGCTTACCCTCTGCCATCATTGTAACATATGGTGGCAGAGTCCACAAGGATTTTTTAGCAGAAGATGGTATAATGGGGGTATGAAAAGGAAAAGAGTGTCGGACTCGGTAACGGTGAATCGTAAGGCAAGGTACGATTATATTTTGGGTGATGAACTGACGGTAGGAATGGCGCTCGCGGGGCCAGAAGTACGGTCAATTCGGGATCATCATGTCCAGCTGAAAGGTTCTTTTGTGACGATTCGAGATTCAGAATTGTGGTTGAATAATTTGACGCTTGGAGCGGAAACAGCGCGAAATATTAAACTGCTGGCAACGCGAAAGCAGATTGCGGCGTTAGAACGGGAAAAAGTAGCCGGTTCGACTATCGTGCCGGTAAGACTACTTGGTGGTTCGCGGCATATTAAACTGGTAATTGCGGTAGGTAAAGGTAAGAAAAAATACGATAAGCGCGAGACGATTAAAAAACGAGATATTGAAAGAGGTAGATTTTAATGAAAATATATTCTTGGAATGTAAATGGTTTACGGGCGGTAATTCGTAAAGGGACTTTTCAGGATTTTGTTGATGAATACCAGCCGGATATTTTATGTATACAAGAAACGAAAGCCAAGCAAGGGCAGGCGGAGATCGATTTGCCGGAATATGAGGAGATTTGGAACTCAGCGGAGCGGGCTGGATATTCTGGCACGGCGATTTTTACCAAAGTTAAGCCGATTTCAACGAGGAATGATTTGCCAACGGAAGTGGTTTTCAAGGATGAGTTCGGTGACCCACTAACAGAAGGTCGAGTTTTAACGGCGGAGTTTGAAAAGTTTTATCTGGTAAATGTATACACGCCAAATTCGAAAAATGCCCTGGAACGACTGAAACTGCGCCATGAATCGTGGGATCCGGAGTTTTTGAAATACTTGAAAGCGCTTGAGAAAACGAAGCCGGTAGTGGTGTGTGGAGATTTTAATGCAGCGCATGAGGAAATTGATATTGCTAGGCCTAGGACGAATCATCATTCGGCGGGATTTACGGATGAAGAGCGGCGGGGCATTACGAATTTAGTGAAAGCGGGGTTAGTAGATACATTTCGGTCCCTACATCCGGAAGAGGTGCGTTATACCTGGTGGTCACACTGGGGTCAGGCGCGGGCGAATAATGTGGGGTGGAGAATTGATTATTTCTTTGTTTCGAAATCACTGCTGCCAAATTTGAAGGCGGCGGAGATTTATGAAAATGTAATGGGTTCAGACCACTGCCCGATTTCGATTGATTTGGAGTTTTAATTATGGATTATTTTGAGAAGATAGAAAAAAATCCATACGAGGATTTGAAATGGAACATACCGGAGAGGAAGCAGGGAACGGTGAATGTAATTGGTGGGAATGTGGGGCATTTTAGAACAGAAGCGAAGGTAGCGGAATTTTTAGGAGCGACGTACCCGGTGGAATCCGTAAAAGTAGTGATGCCGGACGCGTTAAAATCTAAGTTGCCAACTTTGCCGGATTTTGAATTTTTGCCTTCAACGGAGGCGGGGTCGTTTACGGAAAGTCAGGAGCTGTTGAATGTTTTTAATGTGGTGGATTTCAATCTGGTACTTGGGGATTTGTCGCGTAATAAGGTGACCGGGAAGGCAATTGCTGGCGCCTGTCAAAGTACCGAAAAAATGACTTTAGTGACTCGCGACGCAGTGGATGTGGTAGCGGATAACGAGCCGGAAAGGTTACTGATGAACGAAAACTTGATCTTTTTGGCATCGGTGCCGCAGTTAATTAAATTGCTCCGCGCGGTGTATTATCCAAAAATGCTGTTGCAATCACAATCGTTGGTACAAGTAGCGGAAGTGTTACATAAATTTACGCTCAGCTATCCGGTACGAATTGTGACTTTACATAACGGGCAAGTTTTGGTGGCGGAAAGCGGGGTGGTAAAGGCCGTGGCATTAGAAGTGACTGGGTTTTCGCCGATTACTTTTTGGGGTGGGGAGCTCGCTGCAAAAATTGTGGCGATGAATCTATACAATCCGAATAGCTTTATAAAAGCTACAGTTACGGCAATCAAAAAATAGTATTCTTGAGACACGCTCAAGGGCGCTCGCCCAAGCTTACGATCTCAAGAATGCTATTTCTTTGATTGCTTTGATAATTTCTTTTCTATATCAACTGCGTCGCGGGAAATGTTGTGGCGGCGCTGGCGGAGGAAGAACCAGACAAATAAGTAGATTGAGCAGCCGAAAATAAACAGGCTGATTTTAACTGGCAAAGGCCAGCTGGTAGCAAAAAGAATGACAATGTTGACTATGCCAAGGCAGGTAGCGTATAAATAGCGCCGGGCGAGGATGATTTTTTTGGCGAGAGGGAAGTTTTTCTTGGCGAGGGAATTTTTGGTACAATCGTCCGGATGACCGAGAATTTTGCCATAAACCAGCAAGTCGCCACCAATGCTTGAAACAACATAGTAAATCGCGATGGCGAGACCAAGCGGTTGATTGATTTGGTTGATGACGTAAAGAATCTGAGCACCGCACAGAATTACGTCGGCAAACATATCAAACTTGGCGGCGTATTTACGATATTTGGGGGTTTTGTTTTTAGGGAAAGGCCATTTGCGGGCACAAGTACCGTCGAAAGCGTCAGTTAGCTCGGCGATAATAAATAAGATAAAAATAACTTCTGCGGGGGCGCCAACGATGTCTAGCACCAGCATTATACATGCTATAATTAAACGACTTAATGTAAGTATGTCAGCTAAGTATCTCATTTTTTAATTATATCACTAAAAAATTGTTCGAGGGTTTTAATACGATGAGAACTCAGAATTTCATCGCGATGGGCGAGCATGGTTTTGGACATCTGCTCGATGTTTTCGGGGTGATTTAGTAAATCATTTAGTGCTTCAGCCATGGCCTGCTTGGTTTCGTTTTTACTCATTATAAAACTTCCTTTTGGCACAACTTCTTGCATATCCGGATCGCAGAAGAAAACTGGCGCGCCGTGAGCCTCGGCTTCAATTAAGGTGTTCCCGAAAGTATCAAAATTGTAGGAGACCAAAACGTCTAAGTGTGAGGTATCAATGGCGGATTGGATTTTGTCGTATTTGACATTGCCGTGGAATTTGACGTTCATATGATGACGCCTAGCGAAGCGTTTGGCACGGAAAAAGTCGCCACCGCCGCCATAAACATCAAGGCGATATTTGCCGGTGACATTTTTCAGGGCGCGGAGGAACGGCATCATACGTTTTTCGGCAGAAACGCGAGAGTGCCAAATGATTTTTAGCTCTTCGTTTGGTTTTAGCGATTTAACGGATGGATTTTTGGGGAAGTATTCATCGGGAAAACCGTTTGGGAGAACTTTGATTTCTTTTGTGACGCCATAATGGAGGAGTTTTTTGCGAAAGTGATTAGAGGGCGTTAAAACTAAATCGGCATAGTTTGCGTGGTTTACCATCAGAGTCCACATTTTGGCACTTTTGATGGAATTTGCGAAAGCGTTGTCACGCTGAACGGTTGTTTGGTGCGGGATATACCAAGAATGGAACCAGTTTAGGAGGCACGCGACAATGGTGCGAAATCCTCGCGGAATGATATTTGCCTCGCCAACATCTTCACGACCATGCATTACTTGGATGGTGGGGATTTTAAGCTTTTTGCCGAGCCTAAGTCCAGCAATGGAACAGCCAGATTCATAATGGATATAGAATACGTCGAAATCTTTGATTTCGGGATGGTTTTTTAGTAACCATTTTTCAATGATTCCAGGACGGCGGGAAATCGGCGTGAGACCACGGAAAAATAGTTTGCAACTTGGTACGACAAAGATGTTTTGAGCGGCTAGTTTTTTTAATTCTTGGTCGGTCTTTGGATAGGCGGTAGTAAAAATATAAACCGTGTGACCGTTTTGTTCGAGAGCGGATTTTTGGGCATTGATTGAACTTGTGATGCCGCCAGTCAAATCCAAATAACAGTCTGAAAAAAATGCGATTTTCATATTGTTATTGTAGCACGATGTATGCTATAATGGAAAACGTTAACAATTTAATATCAAGAAGGAGCGAGGGAACGGCCCTATGACCTCCTGCCAACCTAGCGTTTGCCAAGGTGGTAATTCCGACCAGAAAGGAAAGATATGTTCTATCGAACTGCGGAGAGTGTTTCTCCGAAACATCCAGATAAGCTATGCGACCGAATTTCAGACGCGATTTTGGACGCATATTTTAAAAAAGACCCTAATGCTAGAGTCGCTGCTGAAGTTTGTGGCGGACACGGCAAAGTATTTGTGACGGGAGAAATCACTTCTACTGTCGACGATGTAGACATCCCGGCAATTGTCAAGCGTATTGCAGGTGATTATGTCAAGGTTGATACTAATATCGTCAAACAATCGCCTGAAATCGCGCAAGGCGTTGATACTGGCGGTGCGGGCGACCAGGGAATTATGATTGGTTATGCCTGCGATGAAACTCCTGAAATGTTGCCACGCGAGGTGGTACTCGCTAGGCGTTTGAATCAATTTATTTACAAAAAGTATCCGTACGATGGTAAAACTCAAGTCACGATTGCACCAAATGGCTCAATTGATTCGATTGTGGCGAGTTTTCAAAACGTACCACATGATGAGCTAGAAAAACTGGTGCGTGAATTTATCAAGAAACACGAATTGTCTGGTAAATTAGAGCTTCACATTAATCCGGCTGGCGATTGGAACCAAGGTGGCTTTGAGGCAGATGCTGGGCTCACTGGTCGTAAACTAATTGTTGATAACTATGGACCTCGGGTGGCGATTGGTGGGGGTTGCTATTCGGGTAAAGATCCGTCGAAAGTTGACCGTTCGGCGGCTTACATGGCGCGTCGCATCGCGGTAGATTATTTGCGAAACCGTAAGGCGCATGAGGTGCTAGTGCGACTAGCTTATGCGATTGGGTATGCGGAGCCTTTGGAAAAAACCGTGATTATTGACGGCGAGCCGGAAGAAATCGAAGGTTATGATTTGACGCCAAATGGGATTATTAAGCATTTAGATTTGAAGCGCCCAATTTACGAAAAAACTGCCGAGTACGGGCACTACGGCGAAGGGTTTGACTGGGATAAATAATCTGTTATAAAAAATAACGCCATATTTAGCGTATTTTGTCAATGGTGGGCGAGAAGGGACTTGAACCCTTACGACCCGAAGGTCACAAGATTTTGAGTCTAGCGCGTCTACCAGTTCCGCCACTCGCCCTAACGAGTATAATTATACCATATCTAGATTAAATATGCTATAATTAACCTATGGATTCAAATAACGGTGGGCAGTCTTCGAGTGACCTACAGAGGCAGGCAGCTGCTGCAATTGCTAGAAAAAAAGTTCTGGCGGCTTATGCTGCGTCGGCCAAAAAATCAGCGCAGGAGGCTGAAGAAAGCGAAGCGCGGATGAAGGATATGCCAATAACTAAAAAGATTGACGCCGAATCCTGGAAAAAGTACCATTCTGCTTGGCAGGATTATTACCAAAAATACTACAGTGAATACTATTCAAACGCGGCGAAGAATTATGTAGCTAAGGAAAGGTTAAAAGATGCGCGCGAAAAGGCCGAGGAAGAGGAAATTTTAAAATCTTTGACAAAATCCAGTGCGAAATTAGGTAAAAAAGCTGGTTTATCGCTTGGAACAGGGGTAGAAGAGGAAGGGGGCGCCTATGATTCTGCCGAAAACGACGATATTAAAGCCGAGCTTAAAAAGAAAATCCGCAAAAAAGCTACCGAATCAGCTAAGAATTCTCGCAGAAAAAGGCATTTAATTCCAATTTTGGCTGGGGCGGCGGTGGTACTATTAATACTATTCTTACAATATAACCGCTTGGTTTTTGCTCCAATTATGGCTTATGTTTCGCCAGGGAACGCTCCGGCAAGCGAAATCGAGGCCATTGACCCAACTATTACGGGGTCGGTGTCTCCAGACCCGCGCCTGATTATTCCGAAACTAAACGTGGACGTGCCGATTCATTTTGGAATCTCCTTATCGGAAGTGATGTCGGCAATGAATAACGGGGTGGCGCATTATCGGATTGCGGGAGCTTCGGCCTATCCTGGTGAAATTGGCAATCTAGTGATTACCGGACACTCGGCAGGGGATGTATACAGTTCTAACCCGTATAAATATATTTTCTCGGGACTAGAACGTTTGGAAAATGGAGATTTAATTTACATTAATTACAATTCGGTGCGCTATACCTATCGAGTAATCAAGGAAGAGGTAGTAGATCCAAGCAATGTGGCAGCGCTGGTTGTGGACACAGACAAACCTTTGCTGACTTTGGTGACATGTACGCCACTTGGCACATCGAGATATCGTTTGCTGGTGACGGCGGAACAGATTTCGCCAAACGTGGAAAATGCTGAAGAAGCAGAACAATACACGCCGACTGACAAAGAACAGGATTTACCGTCCAACGAGCCGTCGTTCTTTGAAGGAATTTGGAATTTCTTAACGGGTAATTAATTCACGCATTAAATTATCATCACTGATGTAGTAGAGCCATTTGTTGTCGGTGATGCCGGCAGGGAAATGAGCGGAAACGTTTTTAGAAAGAGCACGACGATTAAAGCCATCGAAGTCATAAGCGATAAGTTCGCCACCATCAACCACATAAATCATATCGTTGTCGAGCCAATCAAAGTGTGCGTTTTCTGTTTCCCATTCGCGAACCAGTTTGGCTTCCATATCGAGGGTGGCAATTCGGGCGCCAGTATTCATGGTGATGAATTCGCCGTCATGGCCGACTTCGATGTTTTCCGGAGCAAAAGTTAAGTCATATTTTGCAAATTCGGTAAAACCATCTTTTTTATAAACATTGAGCTTGGCGTCCTGTAAAATCGTGATGTATTTTTCGTCGTAAAATTTACTGATGACGACCTTGGCAGGCTGTTCTAGGGTGATAAGCTCAATGGGTTTGTCGCCAATTTTGAAGAAGCCGACGTAGTAAGCGTCGGTATCTTTGGCGACGAAAACTATCTCATTGTTAAAATGATCAAAATTTGAAACGTCTTTGACAATGCTCGCGGAAATTTGACGGCTGGGCACGTCAATTTTGTGTAGGTTGCCATTTTGGATGGCCAGAAGGGTGCTGGCCGAGTTGTCAATAATTTCGATATCGTTAAAATTGAAACCGAATTCCTTGGTGAGATTGATGCTTTTTTCGGGGTTATTGACATCTATGAGCACCCATTCGATGGAGCCTCCAGACTTGACTTCAAACAAGATGTGCGCATCATCGTAATCCCAGTTTACGTCAAGGATTTCACCAGTGAAAAGCCCGGTAGTGGCGTCTTCGGCCAGGCTGACGCCGGAAAAATATTTGGCAACTTCAAGAGGTTTAGATTCTGGCTCCTCGGAATTGAGTTTGAGATAGTTCCATTTGGTGGTGTTATTCATTAACACCATGGCTTCACGGTCGGAGGAGATGGTGGCAGTAGTGGTGCCGCTTAAGTCTAAGATATTTTCAGGGGTGCGCTCTGTCAAAAATAGCCGTGGGTAATGCAAACGGTAAAGAAGTCCTTCTGCAATATTAATGGTTTTACTCCAAGAATCGTAGCCGTCTTTGGTTAGTGTGACGGTGTGTTCGCCAACTGGTAAGACTTTAGAGGTGTTAGTGCGCTGAAGCCAGGAAGATTCTTCGCCGTCGATATTGACATTAGCACCAGTTGGAACAGAGGAAATTTGGAGCATACCTTGGCGTTCAACCTTGAAATCTGAGTTAATCCAATAGCCAGAAACAATAAATGCTAGTACCGTGACCGTAGCAATCACTGCTAGTACCATGATCGCTTCGGAAACAATAACTTTTAAGTTTTGCTGCTTCTTTTTTTTGTCTAAATTCATCTTAAGATTATTATAACATAATTTTTTTAAAAATAAACTCTTGCGTTTTTATACGATTAATAGTAATATAGATATAAGAATAAGCGAGGTAATAATGCAAAAATCTGACAGTAATAGTATGGCCAAATCTACGCATCGCCAAATGAAGAGTTCAACGACTTTGAATCGGCGATATGTGAGGCGTCCAACTAAAAGTACCGATGTAGCGGTTTCAATTAAAAAACGCTCTGCGGAGATGACAAATAACACCACGCCTCGCGCTACTGCCAAAGAGCTAAAAGAGCAAGCCATCAAGAAGGCTTTAGCAGAAGCAGTAGTTACCACAGAGAAGAACACCAAGTCTAAGAAAATGAAAAAAACTGATAATAAATTACATTTTGGCTTCGGGCGGGTAATGCTAGCTTTGTCCTGCGCGGCGGCGGCAGTATTTGCGATAGTATATTTTGTGAATCTCAATATGCCGGATATTTCACTTCGGGTGGCGGCCATCCAGACTGGTATTAACGCCTCATATCCAAATTATGTACCACGAGATTTTAATGTTTCTAGTATTACTTCAGAAGACGGCAAGGTAACGATAGAATTCCAAAACGGAAACACCGGTGATGCCTTTACTTTAATAGAGGAAGCTTCGTCGTGGGATTCAAATGCCTTGATGACGAATTTCATACAGGATGAATACGGTGAGAATTACACCGTGATCCGCGAACAGGGGCTAACAATCTATGTAAGTGGCAGTAATGCGGCCTGGGTGAACGGTGGCGTAGTCTACAAGATTAAAACGACTTCAGGGTCTTTGACTAACAAACAAATTAAATCAATTGCAACTTCATTATAATATATTATAAAGCGCTGGCGACTGTGTTTAGTCGGGCAAGAGTGGTATCTTTGCCGAGGACTTCCATGGTGAGGTTGAGGGCAGGGGAGAAAGGAGCAAAACTAAGCGCAATACGAATGAGGCTGAAGAGTTCGGCTGGTTTTTTGCCAGTTGCGGATAGTAATTCATTGAGAGCAGTCTGTAAAGTGTCAGCATCCCATGAACTGAGACCATCGAGCTTCATAATGGCTTGCTTGAGTAAATCCTCGAGCTCAGACTCGGAGAGTTTTTTGAGGAATTTATTATTCACTAGCATATCAAGGTCGAGTTTGGGATTTTCAAAGAAGTAACCGGTCATATCGCGAAGGTCGGATAGATTTTTTAAGCGGTCATAGATGATAGAGAGAACTTTGATTTTGTATTCATCGGTGGCAGAAGCGGCAGATTCCGGCCAAAAGTTTTGGGTGCGTGCGTACAAGGCGTCAGCGCCCTGTTCGGTAAAGATTTTCCGAATCCATTGACCGTTTAGCCAAAGAAGTTTAGTTTCGTCATAGCGCGCCCCGGAACTTTGGATGCGATTTAGCGAGAATTTTTCGATTAGCTCATCTTTGGTGTAGATTTCTTGCTCAGTACCGTCATTCCAGCCAAGGCAAGCAAGGTAGTTCATCATGGCTTCAGCCACGATACCATCTTCACGATATTCGGTAACTGATTTAGCTCCATCGCGTTTGCCGAGTTTTTTACGACCATCTGAACGTAAAATGTGCGGCAGAGTGACAATTTTAGGAGCTTTGATATCAAGAGCTTCGTAAATGGCTAAGTAGTTAGGCATACTAGACAAGTATTCGGCTCCGCGCATTAAATGCGTGACTCCCATTTCGTAATCGTCGACAATGTGAGCAAAATTATAGGTGGGGTAGCCGTCTTTTTTGATTAAGATGATGTCGTCTAGCACTTCGGGGCCAGCACTTAAATCACCCATTACTTCGTCGTGCCAGGAATAGGCCTTCGGTTCGGCTTTAAACCTGAGAGGAATACCAGGTTCCCACTCTGGAGTATTGGTAGGGCGGAAATTTCGGTAAAGAAAAGGGATTTTCTTGTCGTTACATTCTTTGCGGTATGCTTCGATTTTCTCTGGCGGAGTTGGGTCGGCATAGGCGCGGCCGGAGGCGATTAGTTTACGTGCCCAATCATGATAAATATCCATCCGTTCACTCTGGAAATAGGGAGCATGCGGGCCGCCTACAATCGGGCCTTCGTCCCAATTAATGCCTAGCCATTCTAAAGTATCTTCAATTAATTCTGTAGCGCCATCAACATAACGGGCACGGTCGGTATCTTCAATACGAAGAATCATTTTGCCGTTGTTTTGACGTGCGAGTAAATAGGGGTAGATTGCAGAACGCACATTACCGATGTGAATATAGCCGGTAGGGCTAGGGGCGAACCTTGTAACAATTTCCATATATTATATTATAGCATATTTAGGGGCTTACTGAAGTTCTTCTTCGTCTTCTTCTTCGTCCTCGCGGCGCTTTGCCAAGATGAAGAAGACCATACCGCCAGCAGCGGCTGTGGAAGCGGCTATAGCAAGGCCGGTAGCAACTTG
>JAFRKK010000003.1 GCA_017431745.1 Candidatus Saccharimonadota bacterium | reverse complement strand
CGCGAATAAAGCGACCGGCAATGACGGCGTGAGCGTTTCTAATTACGCCATCACATTTGTCGGGCAATCCAAAACGCTAGAATACTCAAGTAGCGAGGCCGTTTCTACTTCACTAAACGCACCGGCAGAATCAGGAACGAGCAACTTAACCGTATCGGCGGTCGATACGCTTTCTACGGCAAAAGCCGTTTCTAAACCCGTAACGATTTATCCTTGGGCTAAGCCAACTATTTCCGCCTCGATACAGCGTGTAAATAACTTTGAATCGGAAGCCAAACTGAACGCGTCCGGAACTTACTCGCCAATCCTCATAAATGGCGTGGCGAAGAACACGATTTCCCTCGAATATAGAACCAAAAAGTCATCCAGCTCGGAATGGAGCAGCTGGACTTCAAGAGCCGTAACAATAAGTGGCGCGAACTGGTCGCTCTCTAACCTATCGATTACGCTCGACAATAATTACCAATGGGATGTGCAAGTGCGAGCCGTAGACACTTTCTCTAACACCGCGACCGACCTGTCGCTTTCTATCGGAATGCCGAACTTCTTTATTGGTGTGGATGGCAGAGTTTCTATCGGAATGAGGCCAAGCAAAACTTTGGCTAGTGGCGATCGCGGACACCTCGAAGTAGATGGGCCAGTCTACTCGAAAGGCGTGCCACTGGTTTCTAGTCATGTTGGGCAGATTATTATGACGACGACACTAAATACGGCTGCCAAAGTTCAGGCCATTTATGGCGGAACTTGGATAGCGTGGGGTGCCGGACGCGTGCCAGTAGGTATAGGTTCAAACGGAACCACAAACTACTCAACCGTAGAAGCAACCGGTGGCGAAGAAAAACATACATTGACCATAGCCGAAATGCCGAGCCATACTCACACGCAGAATTCTCATTCTCACACGACTTATAATAGATGGAATTCATACGCCGCAGGTAATTTGTCGGGCTATGGATACACATCACCAGCGAACAGCTGGGCGCAAGATGGTTGGCAACAAGATTATACCGGTGGCACGACAGCAACAAACCAGAACACCGGTGGTAGTGGTTCGCACGAAAACCGACAACCATACATCACCGTTTATATGTGGAAACGGACAGCCTAAAATAATAGATTTTTGAAAATCGCTTCGAGGACATTTACGACAATAGAATTACCTGCTTGACGATAAAGTTGGGTATTAGAGCAAACTTTAGAAGCTTTATCGAAATCTTCATCGGAAAACCCCATCAATCGCCAACATTCTCGCGGAGTAAGCTTTCGAATCCGACAATCACGAAGTTCAGCGATAAGGTTGTCTTTTTGAACGGTGGTAAGCGTATTAGTGACGCCATCAAGGCGAGGCTCCAACCTTTGCTTAAAAGTTCCACCAGCTGTACGTCGGCTCGAATTTTCTGGATCACGACCACGAGAAGCAACCACAAAATTATCCGTCGGGCGCGAACCTGCGTTGGTCGTGATAGAATTACCAATGTTCTGATTCTTCCGAAAGATATTTGAAAAGAAACGTTCACGGCGAGGATAATTGCCAGTACCATCCGACAAGAAACAATCTAAAGCTTTTTCTGATAGGTAGTATTTCTTATCAACATTTTGCTCGAGAATGTCACTAAGACGAACGGTTAACGGTTGCTTTTCGGGAAATACGAAAGTATCCGGCAAATCGCTCCGAATGCTAATCGTAAAAACGCGCTCCCGATTTTGAGGAACTCCATAATCGCGAGCGTTTAAGACCTGATAGTGATCATTATAGCCAAGCTCAACCATACGAGCCTGATATGCGTCAAAATTATGGCGATGCTTAGCCGAAAGGAGATTTTTTACATTCTCCCAGATAACATACTTTGGACGAAGCTTCTCAACAATACGGAGAGTTTCATACATAAGAGAAGAACGAGTGCCAGAACCCTCATCGCCACCTTTATTGAGCCCAGCAACAGAAAAGTCCTGACAAGGACTTCCGTGCATAATTAAATCAACTTCAATATCTTTATCCCAATCACGAATATCGGTCGGAACGAAATTGGTTCCATGAACCGCATTAAAACTCTGAACTGCAAAACGGTCAATTTCTACACACTCGATATCAAGATTAAATCCAAGTCGTTTAAGCGCAGCAGAACAAGCGCCAATCCCACCAAATAATTCTAAAACTTTCATTTACCTCCTAGATAGAGGTGCTCGAAAATCGAGGTATGGATAGAGGTCTTGTCTGGATCGACAAGGTTTGCGAGGAAAATCCTCTTTATAGTCGGCAGATAAAGTGCTGTGTACTTTTGGTCTTTGCCTTAACTCAATTGCGGCACTTATCGATCCGGATAAAACCTCTATCATGTTCCGGCTCGTAAATAACAGAATTATAAGTTGGAGGAATAACTCGTACTACGAGCCGGAGCATTTATGGAAGGTCTAAAATAGATCAAGTTTTCATAAAAACTCCTTTGCTTAAATTTTATATTATGGAAGTTGTACTAGCGGGTTCACCGCTCTAAGACCATATAATCTATTAACGAAGAATGCGATTAGTGGTCCTTGGAAGCATTAAAAAACCGCACTTAATTTCAACTTTGTGAAATCAAATGCGGTATCTTAAGGGCTAGATTGGTGCTGGAGGTAGGACTCGAACCTACGAAGCTCGAAAGCGAGAGATTTACAGTCTCTTGTCATTGCCACTAGACGACTCCAGCAATTTGGTTCTATGGAGCCGTGAGCCGGGTTTGAACCGGCGACCTTCGCCTTACCATGGCGACGCTCTGCCAACTGAGCTATCACGGCATATTACTCTATGCCAAACTTTTTTGGAATCGTTTAGTTCAATTTTTTAAGGTGGAATCTCTTCTAAATTTGCTCCCTTTTAGCCCAGTTTTTCAATAGGGGTGGGTGTCTCTCCTTACCATGGATGCGCTCTACCAACTGAGCTATCGCGGCAACTGTTTTAATTGGTGGAGCATAAGAGATTCGAACTCTTCACCTCTTCCATGCCATGGAAGCGCTCTAGCCAAATGAGCTAATGCCCCTATATTTTTATTTTAACACAATGTGTGATAAAATGGAAGAATGAAAAATATTATTATGACAGGGGACCGACCCACCGGACATTTGCATATTGGGCATTATGTTGGCAGCCTCAGAAATCGCCTCAAACTCCAAAACGAAGGTAAATATGACGAGTTTTACATGATGATTGCTGATGCACAGGCCCTTACCGACAACGCAGATAACCCCCAAAAAGTGCGTAGCAGCGTTTTAGAACTAATGATGGATTACCTCGCTGTAGGTTTAGACCCCAAAAAAATGACCTTCCTGATTCAATCAGAAATCCGCGCCTTGCCAGAGCTCACCGCATACTATATGAATTTTGTGCCCTATAGCCGAGTTTTGCGTAACCCCACAGTAAAAACCGAAATTAAATCCAAGGCCTTCGGTCGCTCCGTGCCAATTGGTTTTATAAATTATCCAGTTAGTCAAGCCGCCGACATCACTGCTTTCAAGGCCAATTTAGTGCCGGTCGGTGAAGATCAAGAACCAATGCTCGAACAAACTCGTGAAATCGTCCGTTCGTTTAATCGTATTTACAAAAAAGACGTCCTAGTAGAGTGTAAAGCCCTGCTCCCGGACAACGAAGTCTGTATGCGTCTGCCCGGCACCGACGGTAACGAAAAAATGAGCAAATCCATCGGCAACTGTATTTATTTATCAGACGACTCTGCCACCATCAAGAAAAAGGTCAACAGTATCGTCACTTTCCCGCGCGACATTAACGAACCAGGAATCCTAAAAGGCAACGTCTTGTTCACTTACCTCGAAGCTTTTGCAACAAATGATTCATTCAAAGACTTTTATCCAGAATTCAAAAATCTAGACGAATTAAAAAACGCCTACAAAAAGGGCGGTATCGGTGACGGCAGAATCAAAAAATTCCTCTTTGAAGTTCTAGACAAAGAACTTTCGCCAATCGCCAAACGTCGCGTCGAATTAGCCGATAAAAAGGACGAGCTAATGGACATCTTAAAAGCCGGCACCAAAAAAGCCAACGCTGCCGCCGATGCAACCTTAGCCGAAGTCAAAGACGCAATGGGGATTAATTATTTCGCATGATTAAGACTGGCAAAAAATTCAGCAAACCAGCCATGTCGCGAGTCATTAACGGCGATGTAGTTTTAGAAGCTGAAGAAGAAAAACCAGAAAAAGTACGCCTAGACATATTGCTTACTGAAATTTTCAAAAGCTACAACCGTTCAACTCTGCAAAAATTTATCGAAAGTGGCTACGTCACAGTTGACGGCGAATTAGCAGTAAAATCCAACCAAAAATTCGAACGCGGTGTGCACATTGAGTTGACTTTGCCAGAGGAAGTACGCAACGCCGACGTCAAACTTGAAACAATCTATGAAGATGCAGACGTTTTAGTAGTAAATAAACCCTGTGGCATGCTCAGCGAACCACGCGGCGAATACTGCCCAGAAAAAACCTTAGCCGATTACGGCTATGTTGCACATCGCCTAGACCGCGACACCTCAGGAGTGGTAATTCTAGCCAAAACTCCCGAAGTCCAAGCCTTTTTAAAAAAAGAGTTCAAAGACCGCGTGGTCCGCAAAACTTACGCCGCAGTAGTCCTTGGCCAATTAAAGCTTGAAGCCGCACGACTAGACCTCCCTCTAATCCGTAACCTCAAGCGGCCAACCACCTTCCTAGTAGACGCAAATGGCAAGCCCGCAGAAACTTTCTACAAAGTTCTAGAAACTAACGGTAAGCTATCACTGGTAGAACTAAGGCCCACTACCGGGCGCACCCACCAACTCAGAGTCCACATGAAATACCTTGGCCATCCAATTCTCGGCGACCGAGTATACGGCGATGCAAAAGCCACCGCAGCCCTCAATCTAAAACCAACACGGCTATATTTACACGCCGAAAAACTAGAAATCAAATTGCCTGCAGGTGGGGTCAAAACTTTTACCGTGCCCTTGCCGCAGGAGTTTAAAAATGTTTTTTGAATCAGCCTCTGATATTCCAAAAATCGCCAAAAAGACTCACGCTGCAGTATTCGTCATACCGGACGATATCCCTATAAACATCAAAAACGCAATCATTTTGCAGCCAGAAGAAAAAACCGTTATTACCATCGAACAGATACGTAAACTCTTGCCACGCTTAGCCGCCAAACAAGTTGCGGATTTATTTATCATCATTCGTCCAGCGGAAGCTCTCAATGCGGAAGCCGCCAGCGCCTTGCTCAAAAGCCTGGAAGAGCCCGGCGACAAAGTGCATTTTATTTTAGTCACCAGTATGCCCTCTTTAATTCTTCCGACCATCCTCAGCCGCACCGCGCTCTACATTCTTAAAACACCCGCGAATAAAGAAATCACCGCCAACCCCAAAACCAAAGAACTCGCCAAAAAGCTCCTAGTCGCCAAAGGAGCCGACCTCGTAGCAGTAGTAGAAGAAATCACCAAGAAAAAGGATGGCGTAAGAAACTACACTTTAGAAGTCCTTGAGGTGGCAATTGAAATGCTTTATCAAACTTATTTCATCACCAAAAAAACCGTTTTCATTAAGAAACTCCCTCGATTTTTAGCCGCCTATGACGCAGTAGCCCAAAATGGCCATGTGAAACTACAAATTGTTTCGAATTTATGTTAAAATAGTTATATGATAGCAATATTTGCGATTATACTTTTTACGTTGTATCTTTGTTTTCTTTTCCCAATGGAACCTCGGAAAAAGGAAGAAGTAAAATCCCCCAAGTACAATGCCCAAATGAAAAAATTATGGCAAGTTGCGCAGACTTCAATGAAGGAGCACAAACCTTCTCGTGCCGAAAAGGCCCTCCTTACCATTTTGAAATTCGACGAAAAAAACGCCGCCGCCTATAACCGGCTAGGTATTTTATACGCCAAAGGACAAAAATATGACGAAGCAGTCGAATGTTTTGAAATCGCACAATCGCTTGACAACAACCCAGCTTCAATTCATAACGCAGGGCTCATTTACCTTGAGACCGGCGCCTACGAAAAAGCCGAAATGGCTTTCAATCAAGCAATCGCCCTCGAGGGTGACGTGCCTTCACGTTTTATAGCTTTGGCCAAAGCAGAAGAAAAACTCGGCAACAACAAAAAAGCTCTAGAGGCGCTAGAAAGTGCATTTGAGCTAGATCCAAAAGTATCTACTCTCCGGCAAATTTTAGCAATTTACGAGTCCACTGGCGACACCGAAGCGGCAACCATTACCGCCGCCCGAATCGAAGAGCAAATCATCAAAGACAATAACGCCAAAAAACGCCGCGAAAAGAAAGTCGTAGCTAAGAAAAAGCCACAAAAACCCATAGTCCGCCGTCGACGTTTAGTTGGCTCCAGGACCGCCAGTAGTACCAAAACCCCAGCTAAGGCTAAAGCTAGCACCAAGGTAGTCAAAACCCACGCCGGCCGAAAGCGGATTTAAATATTGATTTATCAACGCAGGTCTGTTATAATAATTAACATACTGCTGGAGTCGTCTAGTGGCAATGACAAGAGACTGTAAATCTCTCGCGCTTCGCGCTTCGTAGGTTCGAGTCCTACCTCCAGCACCAGAAAATAAAGAAAGAGCCAAAGGCTCTTTATTTATTTTCTGATATTGTGGGGTAGGTCGCGAACCGCAGGTTCGGACGCCGTAGGAGGCGAGCGAGAATCTTAAATTTATTTAAGATTCTCCGAGACGACGCCCGGCGTTGTATTTTTTGCGGAGTAAAAAATACCGACCTACCCCCTAATCACTATCCACATATTAAAAAAGCCTGCAAAACCCCTAAAAAATGTTATAATAAAAATGGCATCAACGCCACTAGCACGATTAAATGCACAGTTCTTAATTGTGGCGATTTATCGCTTGGCGTTGGAACTACATGAGTAACAAAAAAGAAGCTCTCGCGCTAAGCACATACTGCGCCCTGCAAGAGCTTCGATAATTACATTATATCAAACTAGGGCAGAAATATCAACAATTTGCCCACTCTTCCTACCATAAGAAATCTCACTGTCTGGGAAAGTTGATGGTGGAGCTTTGGAGCGATCAAAACGGGAATGCTACTTTTGGTAACATTCCCGTTTAGATTGGGCTGACGGCGCTAGGAATTCGCCACGCAACGGACTGCGACGCCGAGGTACTTGTAGTTGGCGTCCTCAGGGTAGACGCCCGAAGTATTCACGTACAGGTAGTGCCCGAGCTGCGCTGAGCACGCGGTACGAGACCAGTAGCGGCCGTTGGAGCCCAGACCGTAGGCACCGCCAGTGTTGTAGTTGCCGCTAAGGAGGAAACCCGGAGTATTAGTAACTTGGCCTACGGTTGGGGTGTTTTCCTTAGTAGCAGTTGGATTTGCTACTAGCATCTCGGCAGCGGATGGGTATTGGTTGTAGAGTTGTTGGAACTGAGGTTGAGTAGGCAAGGTCCAGCCGGCTGGACAGATACTATTATTAACGTTTTGGCCCTGGGTGGCGATGTATGTAGTACCAGTACCAGCCGTGGCAGTGTACCAGTTATAGTAGCAGGATTCCCAGTCGCTAGCCGTGCCATCACCAGTACAGTAATACTCAGTGCTGTTGTTTTGGTTGGCTACTCCATCTATGGTGTAGGCATGGAATTTACCTGGGGATGGGAGTTTGTTGTCTAGGACGTAATTGCTACCTACGTCTGAGTTAGTAGGAGTTAATGTGAGGGTTGAGGTAGAGCGACCGAGCTTGAGGTTTTGGAGCATCCAGCAGTTACCGTCCTTGAGTCTGGCTACTAAGTATTTTTGGTTATCACGATTGTCTGTTAGCTGATAGACCATACCGGTGGTGAGCGTGGCTGGGCAGGAGCCGACTTCTTGCATATAAGTAGCATCGGCAATGGTCTTGGTACTAGGTGCAGCAGCATTGTTAGGATGAACCATCGTATACTTGACTTTGCCGGTGTAAGTGCCGGCCAATTGGCCACTGCTAATATAGACTTGGTATTTGGCTTGAACTGCAGCGCCAGCAGCAGTACCAGATGAAGTAGAGGAGGTATATTTAGCAATTTGAGTATAGGTAGCCGGGACAACGTGGTAGTTGTCAAAATTATTGAGAATGGTGGGTGGAGTAACACCGGATGCTGCAGCTAGTTTCATAGACCAGCTACTGTTGTCACCAGTGGTATTAGTGCCTGTGTTGATATTGCCATACGCACCAATCATTTGAGTGTTAGTGGGCGTAACATAAGCATCATTAGAATAGCCGATAGCATAAAGTGAGTAACCGTTAGGATCGTTGCAAATGGTAGTGAGTTTGCTACCGTTGATTTCAGCTACGGTACCGGGGTCTATAGTGGCACTATAAATGCTATTTCCTGTATCGCTTGTACCGTCACTACCACCCTTCATGGTACAGGCGGAATTGACGGTGACTGAGACGTTGGAAGAATCGGTTTTGGTGTTGTCCGCTTTGACGGCGGAATTAGTTAGTATAGTGCCAGTTAGGAGCGTGACTAGTAGCAAGGCTCCGGCTATGATGGATGGAACCTGCCTTCTATGTATAATTTTTTGACTATTATTCTTTTGTTGCTTCATTATTACCTCACTTAGTTTATTTGCTCCCCCTTACGGCACCATCTTTACTCCTACATGAAGCATCTAAGTGAGGGTATAAAAATGGCACCGCAAGGGGTGCAATACTCAACCATTTAAGCCAAATCTTACGACATAACCTAAAAAGTTGGTTCCTTACGGCGCCATGTTCACCTTTTAAATTATGCCCGCTAAAGAACAAATGGATTTGGCATTTATTAAATGCTTGAGTATTGCAATACCATTTTATCATACTTTCTGAACATTTGTTTAAATATTAGCTGGTTTTGTATCTTCCTGTGGAAAACTCTTATGTTTCAGCTCCGGATATTCCGGAGCTGTTATGTTTTTTCATTGGTTTTCCTAAAACGTAATATAATAGTAATAGCCTTTTTTATACCGCGTCCGCAAACACCACCCGACGACCATTCCCCTCACAGGTAAACAAAGCAATTGAATGATCTTTGGCCTTAAACGCAATATTGCTCATTACCGTCATGCCATTCTCTTCAGTCACATTTAATTGCTCAATCGAATAATGCACGCTAGCAGCCACCTTATAAGAAGTCGTCACGCCACCCTCCGTCACCGTAATAGTTTCCCCAGCGTATTTTGAACTAAGGTTAGAAAGCGCCGTTGACCGACTATGGCCATAAACCATCTTATTGAATTTATAAATTACTCCATCAGCAAGCGAATAAGCACTACTTTCAAATGCATCAAAAGTACCCACGTAATTCATCACCGTATAGTTAGAAATCACTGGTGTAGCAGGAGTCAAATGACCCGCCGCAGGCGCCTTTGCTACTACCGGTTCAGGTTCTGGTTCTGGTTCCACGGTTTCTACTGCCTTGGCATCAGAAACGCTCACCACGTTCACGGTGTCAGCCGCTGTCAAAATACTAGGCGACATCACAACCGTCATCAAACTAGCAAATAGTAACAATAACATCTTCTTAATCATAATAACTCCCATATACAACCAATTTATACTTATATTATAGCACAGATTAGCCTTTTTGTCAATATTATGCTCAAGCTTATAGTACTATACAACCTACAGCCCACCTCTATAAAGTTCAACCCCCACCCCTATAAACTTGGCACTGGGAATTTCAACGCCACCTCTGTTACTTCATTATGAATCTTCGCGAGTTCCTCTGCATAATTCCGCAAATTCTCCTCTGTTTCCGCCTTTTGACAAACAATCGCGACCTCTTTCATCCACCCCGCCAATAATTTCATTTCAGCAGTTCCAAGCCCCCTAGTTGTAATTGCTGGCGTCCCAAGCCTCACTCCGTTAGGTTTAAATGCCCCTCCCTTATCACCAGGGAGCGAATTAGCATTCAAAGTCAGCCCCACCATATCTAGTGCTTTTTCATACATTTTCCCTGTAACGCCATAACTCTTCATCATATCAATCAAAATCAAATGGTTCTCTGTCCCACCCCCTTGCAGCACAAATCCATTAGAAATAAGCTCATCCGCCAACGCCTTCGCATTCTCAACAATCTTCTTCGCATACTCCTTAAACTCTGGTTTTAAAGCTTCACCAAATGCCACGGCTTTTGCCGCAATCACATGCTCCAATGGCCCACCTTGCGTCCCCGGAAACACCGCTTTGTCAACTAAAGTCGGAATAATTTCAAGCTTCTTCTCTGGAATCTTTTTAAGAGGCGATCCAACCACCCCCATCGTCAAAATCAACCCTCCGCGTGGCCCTCTAAGAGTCTTATGTGTAGTCGTAGTCATCACGTTAAAGCCATATTTCAAGGGGTTAGGATGTACTCCAGCCGCAATTAGTCCCGCCACATGGGCCATATCTGCCATCAGTAGTATCTCATGCCCCCACTTTTTTTCTGCTTTATCTCGAATCTCAGAGGCTTTCTTAAAATCCGGTACTTTCATAAAGGCCGAATAACCCACCAAAATCAGTTTCACGTCCTCTGAAAGCGCCAATGACTCCATCTGTCCATAATCAATATCGCCACCCTTATCCGTACCATAAGCTACAAAATCATAAATCTTCGCGCTCCTCGTCACTGGTGAGCCATGTGTCAAATGCCCACCGTGGCCTAAATCCATTGCGAGAATCTTATCTCCTGGCTCACACCAAGCAAAATACACCGCCTCATTCGCATTTGCCCCTGAATGGGGTTGTACGTTTGCATGATCCGCCTCAAATAACCGGCAAGCCCGGTCAATCGCCAGGCGCTCTATTCTATCTACATTTACCTGACCCCCGTAATAGCGGTAATTCGGCAAAACTTCACGCGCTATTTTCTCTTCATCCCATCCTGGTACCCCCTCAAAACTCGGATACCCCTCAGAGTACTTATTGGTTAACACCGACCCCATCGCCTCAAGTACCTCAGAAGACACATAGTTCTCGCTCGGAATCAATTCCAACCCCTCTTTTTGCCGAGTTTTTTCTTCCTCTATCAAATCAAACACCAAATCCTTCATTTTACCTCCTTTTTTACATATTTCACGAAAGTATAGGCTAAATCATCCTTCCGTCCTTCCCCCATAATCTGTTTTTCATACAAACTCCTATCAAATTCCGGAAAATAAGAGTCCGCATCCTGAACATCTGCATCTACCTCTGTTAAATACAAATTTCGCGCATAAGGTAAAGCCTCAAAATACACCATTCCGCCCCCAATTACAAATATCTCCTCCTCTGTATTTGCATTTTCTTGAAAATATTCCTCTGGCGCATGTATTACCTTGTCCGCCCCCGGCACCTCATGTCGCGAGATTACAATATTCTCGCGCCCCGGTAGCTTCCCAGGCAAAGAATCCCAAGTTTTTCGCCCCATCACCACTTTATGACCCATCGTCGTCTCTTTAAAATACCGCATATCCTCCGGAATACGGAAACACAAGCCCCCATTTTTCCCTAATTCCAAATTTTTTCCGATACACGCAATTACACTAATCATCTTTACTCCGTAACTGGCATTTTAATCACACCGAGGTTTTCATATCCTTCGAGTTTAATATCTTTAAGCTCCCGTGAGCTATCAAACTGATAAAAATCCTTCACCTCTGGGTTTAGCCATAGTTTCGGCGCCTTCGGCAAAGTCCCATTCCCCACCGCTTTATCATAACGCGCTATTTGCTCTTTTATCCCTTCAATCTGATTCTCATAAATATGCGCATCATTAGTAATAAATGTCATTTGCCCTGGTTCCACCCCTACCGACTGTGCAATCAAATGACACAAAACCGCATATTGTACCACGTTAAATGGCAACCCTAGTGGCACATCTGACGAACGTGAAGTCACTAGTAGATTCAACCGACCATCCGTCACATTCCACTGTGAATTCCACACGCAGGAAGGCAACGCTGCCGTTTCAAGCCATTCATTTTGCCACAAGCTAAGCACCATCCGCCGATTCCCCGGGTTAGATTTCAAAGTTTCAATTAAATTAGAGATTAAATCATACCGCTTCACAATCCAACCATAAGCTGTGCCAATCGTATGCGCAAAATTTTGCGTCTCTTCTTCTGGATGTTTGTTTGCAAAGATTTCATTTAAATTTCGCCCCTGATACGACCCATCTTCAGCAATTTCCCACTCATTCCAAATTTTAATTCCTCGCTCCTGCAGCCACCTAACATCATTCGACGCCTGCTGATATATCCACAAAATCTCCAGCACCGCTGTTTTAAACGCCACTTTTTTGCTAGTCAAAATCGGAAATTCCTCGCTTAGGTCAAACGAAAGCACCTGATGTGGTAAACGAATGGTTGCCGCTGCACTCGACCCCTGTGCTGTATGGTCAGGTATCGCTTGGGCTACCTTTGCACTTCTAGAATCTGATTTTTTATAATTCGTAATTTTTTCACCCTCAGCCAAAATCCGCTTGCACAAATCAATATATTGCTCATCAAATTTACTCATTTTTCCTCCACTTTCTATAACTTGATTTAATTATATCACAAACTCTCCACAAAAAAATAAACCTAATTGGTTCATAATACATATTATACAATGATTTCCATAATCTATCAATGGTGGAGTGTAGGAGATTCGAACTCCTGACCTACTGATTGCGAACCAGTCGCTCTACCAACTGAGCTAACACCCCATGCAAGATTATTATACCATGAAACGATGAGAGAGACAATCAGAAAAAGCACTTTGAGGACATTTCGGAGCCTGGCAAGGCGAGAATTAGCGCGTTTTCCCCTGTGGCGACAGGGGAAAACGACGCGTGTCCGAGAAGTGCTTTTTTGATTGTTTAACCTATCGTTTGCTGAACTGCTCTTTCTTGCGTGCCGAGCGCAAGCCATATTTCTTGCGTTCTTTTTCTCTAGGATCACGTTTCATCATTCCAGCCTTCTTCAAAACTGGACGAAGATCGGCCGCCTCAGTTACGAGGGCTTTCGAAATAGCAAGCTTAATCGCATCTACCTGTCCTGCTAGCCCACCACCTTTAACTAGAATGGTAATATCGTAATCTTTTTGCTTTCCCGCAAGCGCCAACGGATCAGTAATCTCTGCTAAATAGGTTTTATTTCCAGAGAGATATACTAGAGCCGGCTTATCATTGATTGTAATTTCACCTTTACCTTTGTAAAGCCGTGCCGAAGCAGTCGCAGCTTTACGTCGCCCAAGCCCGTAGGTGTATTTTTTCGTACTTACCATTATTTAATCTCCTTCGGATTTTGCGCCGCATGAGCATGCTCTGCTCCATCAAATACACGAAGCCTCTTCAAACGCTCAGCTGCTAATTTATTCTTCGGAAGCATCCCCTTCACTGCGGCCACCACAGCTCGTGACGGGTCTTTTTCAATTACTTCCTCAAGTCGAAGTTCCTTCAAACCACCCGCATAACCACTGTGACGATAATACTTCTTCCGAAGCATTTTATCACCAGTCACTACCAAATTCTTGGCATTAATCACTACTACATAGTCGCCGTTATCAATGTGTGGAGTATAGGTAACTTTCGATTTCCCCATCAATTTATCCGCAATCACCACGGCCAACTTGCCAAGAGGCATAGATGACGCATCAATAATCCACCATTCGCGGTTCATTTCTTTTGCTTTCTGAGAATAAGTTTTCATTATTTATCCTCCTTCTTCGCTGGCTTAGTAGCTTTTGCGGCTGGTTTTTTAGCCTCAACTTCTACTTTATTGTCCAACTTCTCTAAGTCGATTTCGTCAACAAAGCTAATCGTTCCCATCTCGGAGTTATCACCCCGACGGAAACCCGCCCGCTCAATCCGAAGATAGCCTGAGCTTCTCTTAATCTGTGGCGCAATTACGTCGACCAAAAGTGCTGCTGCCTCTAAATCGTTCAGCCGTGCAATAATTAGCCGTCGATTAGCTAGACCACCCTTTTTCGCGAGTGTAATTAGCTTCTCCAACTCACGCCGCGTTTCTTTACAACGAGCCAAAGTTGTCGTAATCGTTTGATATTTAATCAAAGAGCTCATCAGTCCCCGCATCAGTGCGCGTCTTTGGTCAGTTTCTCGGCCGAATTTTCGACCTCTAATTCCGTGCCTATGCATTTTAAAACTTAATCTCCGATATTCTTTCTTTAACTTCCTCTAACGCTTTCGACCCAAAACCTTTGAGATCCTTCAAGTCAGCCTCGGGCAAATCCACGAGTTCTTTTACTGTCCGAATGTCATTGTTTAGTAATGCGTTAGTTGTGCGCGCCGAAAGGTCTAATTCTTCAATTGACATTTTCAACCCGCTATCTTCTTCTTGGCTTTCACCACCTGGTGCTGGCGCCGAATCAACCTTCGTACCACCGGCCAAAGCCTGATATTGATTCACCAGAATCGCGGCAGCTTCCTCAAACGCTTCTTTTGGCGTGATTGTGCCATCAGTATCTACCGTCAAAGTCAACTGTTGCAAACTGGTGTCCTGCCCAACACGAGTGTTCTCTACTTTGTAACGAACTCTCAGTACTGGTGTAAACACCGCGTCAATCGCAATCATATCCGAATGGACTCGACCTTCGCTTGAGTTTTCAATCGTGAGATAACCCCGTCCAGTTTCTACCACAAAGCGCATCTTTAAGTTGAATTTTGGATCATCAATATGACAAATTGTCTGGTTCGGATTAGCGACTTCCACCTCAGCCGGTAGTTTAATGTCACCTGCTACTACGCGTTTATCACCATCCTTGTCAGAAGTCTGTTTTTCTCCTTTGATTTCCAAAGTCAACTCTACTGGCTCGTCTGTGTGAACCTTAAACCGGATATTTTTCAAGTTTAACATAATGTCCACCACGTCTTCACGCACGCCTTTAATCGCTGCAAATTCGTGTGTGGTCCCGTTGATCGAGAACGCCGTAATCGCCGCCCCCTTCACGCTCGAAAGGAGCACCCTTCTCAGCGAATTACCAAGCGTGTTACCGTATCCAGGATAAAGTGGTTTAATCACAAACTCTGCACTATTTTCGCCGAGCTCCTTAACGGATTCTAACTTGGCCTCGTGAATATTCTTTGTTGTCATATTCTATTTCTCCTTAGCGTGAGTAGTACTCAACGATTAATTGTTCATTAATACCAGCTTCCATTTCTTCACGTTTTGGAAGACCAGTAATTTCAATTTTCATTTTCTTGCCGTCGACCTTCATCCAGGAAAGTGGCGTCGCGTTCGCCGCTCCGATGATATTCGGAAGATTCTTGAAATATTCAGACTTCGCTGATTTTGGACGAACCTCTAGAACATCACCCGGGTTCAAACGAATCGATGGTACATCGATTCGATGACCGTTCAAAGTAAAGTGTCCGTGTGATACTAATTGTCGTGCTTGGCGCCTAGTCAAAGCAAATCCTGCTCGATAAACTGCGTTATCTGCTCGCCTCTCTAGGAACTCCAAGAGCTTTTCGCCTGTCAAACCTTCGGTTTTTTGGGCTTCACGCATCATTTTAGCAAATTGTTTCTCTAGCAAACCATACATTCGGCGTACTTTTTGCTTTTCTCTGAGCTGAGTGAGATACAAGCTACCACCCCGTTGCCTTTTGTCACCATGCTCACCCGGAATTCCGGATTTTTTTGCCATCACTTTGTGGGCTTTTGGCGCGAGCGCTGTACCCTCACGACGGCTTTGTTTAACAATCGGTCCTGTGTCTCTTGCCATTATGGTTTCCTTTCTCCCTTCGGCCTTACACCACCATGCTGAATCGGGGTCACATCGGTAATACTATCAATCTTAATTCCAGCCGTCGCCACTGCTCGAACTGCCGCATCTCGACCCAAGCCAATTCCAGACACATAAACATCTACAGAATTTAACGCGTGGTTTTTCTTTGCGAGATTTAAAGCTTTTTCTGCCGCTACACCAGCTGCAAATGCGGTACCTTTCTTCGACCCACGAAAACCATTGGCCCCCGCGCTCGAAGCGGTCAATACTCCGCCAGTTTTATCAGTAACACTGATAATAGTATTGTTGAAAGTCGACTGAATGTGAACTTCGCCACTATTAACGATTCTTTTACCTTTTTTTGCTTTCGACTTCGGAGCTGCTACTTTCGCTTGCTCATCAGTGGCTTTCACTTCATCAGTAGCCTCAGCAGTCGCATTTTTAATTTCATCTTCTGCCATAATTTACTCCTTAAGTCTTACTTGCCGCCTTAGGTTGTGCACCACCGACCGCGATCGCCTTACCCTTCCGAGTACGTGCATTCGTTCGAGTACGCTGGCCGTTGACTGGCAACTTCGCCTTGTGACGCATTCCCTTGTAAGAATTAATATCCTTAATACGTTTAATATTATTGCTCACGATGCGACGAAGATCACCCTCAACACGATATTTCTTCGAAATAATGTCGTTAATTTTCTGTTCGTCAGCCTCGGTGAGATCTTTCACCCGAGTGGTAGGCTCGATTTTAGCCTCCGCAAGGATTTTTTTACTGGTCGTCCGACCAATCCCATACACATAAGTCAGCGCAATCCACACTTGCTTATCTGACGGGATTACTACACTAGCTATTCTAGCCATATATTTAACCCTGCCTTTGCTTATTCTTAGGTTTTTTCTTATTGATGACCCTTAATACACCCTTCCGGCGTACGATAATGTCATCGGGGGAGATTTTTTTAACACTTGCACGTACTTTCATAGTGTCAAAATACCCTTCCTTCCATTTTAGCGTTGTAATTAATTCAACGCGTTAGTATCAAGCTCTGTTGCTAAATACTTTTGCAACTAGTATCTAGCACCATTTTACTCCACACTAACTGTTGTAAAAATTACAACAATTAATATTATTATTTAAGTCGAAAACTGATTCTACCCTTTGTCAAATCGTAAGGGGTTAACTCAACCTCGACTTTGTCACCCGGGACTAAACGAATATAATTTTTTCGCATACGTCCACTCATATGGGCAACAATAATATGACCATTCTCGAGTTCCACCCGAAACTGGGTATTCGGCAGTGCTTCAACAACACTACCCGTGAGCTTAATCACTTCCTTTTGACTAGCCATAAATTACCTCTTAAGTATAACATACGAAATAGTGTTTGTAAAGACTAAAATATGATTATTTTTGAGCATTGAACGAGCCAAGTGTTTTGAAATGATTTTTAGAAAAAATGTCAGCGCGGCGAAGACAAGACGACATTTTTTTCGTTAAAAAAATCATCTCAAAACACTTGACGCGAGTGAAGCGCGAAAAAATAATTATATTTTAGTCTATTAGAATTGCTCGTGTAAATTGCCGCGACAAATAGGTTCCTTGTGCCTGCGACCATTCCCCAGTACAAGAAATCAAGGTTACCGATTCCTTACCCGGTTCTGGTGATCTCGACGCCGCACTCATATACGCATCCGAATCCGCCAGCGGCACGGTTTTATTTTCTACCACTTTATAGTTGAACACTGCTCCATCCCCTCGTTCTACTCTAATTATGTCGCCTGCCGCAAGATCCGGCAAGTTTTTAAAAACGCCGTGTACGTGTGGCCCACCATTGTGTCCGTCAATCACTAGTGTACCACCTTGTCCTGGTTTACCTGAAGCCACATACCATCCCACATCAAAAATGTTTCTAGGCGTATCAAGTTCCCCGGAAGCATTCACGTTCATCGGCAAAATCCGTGAATTTTTCACCCCCAATTTCTCAACAGTCAAATATCGTGGCCTATCCGGTGCCACTTTGTATTCTGCAATTTCATCTTTCGTTGGCTCAGTTTCGTCTAGATCAGTGTCCTCCTGAATCACCGCGCCTGAACGTTCACTCCCTTCTTTTTCACCATAATAATTGTTTTCAAACACCAAAACCCGCACAATAAACACAATCAAAAGCACCGCAAGCAAGCTCCACGCCACCCACTTCACAATTTTTCGCCAACCCTTAATTTTCAAGCTCATCACCAAAATCGTCATAAGTTATCATTAAAGCTCTCGAATCTATCGACCGTAGATTCTCTAGCGCCACCGTCACAATAATGAGAAGCCCCGTACCGGAAATCGACAACCCAATCGGCGCCCCAGTTACCATAATAAAGATATAATCTGTAATAAACGGCAACATCGCCACGAGGCCCAGCGCCAATGCGCCAAACAAATCTAACCGATTTACGACCTTAGACAAGTAGTCTGCTGTTTGAATTCCCGGCCTCACCCCCTCAATGAAACCACCCTGCTTCTGCAAATTATCCGCAATTTCCTTCGTATTGAAAATAATCGAAGTATAGAAATAAGTAAACATAAACACCAATAGGAAATACATCGCCGGATATACAAACCATTGCGCCGTAATCCCATTCGGATACATTGCTGCGAAATTACTAGCACTTGGCGCTGAAAAAGTCTGTACCAACCAAGCCCCTGTTTCGTTCCCGGCATCCACCGTCATGATCACCTGACCAACCAACGCTGGCAATGACAAGAACGCAGTCGCGAAAATTACCGGAATCACCCCTGCCGCAATAATTTTAATTGGTAATATAGATTTAATTCCGCCATACGATGAATTACCATGTACACGCTTTGCATAATTTACTGTAATAATCCGCTGCGCTTCATTTAGTTTCACCAAGAAATAAATCACTCCTAGCATCGCCACCGCAAAGCCCAGAATAATCCAGAACGTCGTTGGATTCAACGGCAAATCCATGCCAAATAAGTTCAACATGCCATTCGACGTATCAGTTAGTGATGCGCCTAGCGTTGCCATTGTGTTCGGCAGCTGCGACACAATCGATGCCACAATCAACGTTGAAATACCATTCCCAATCCCTTGCTCGGTAATCAACTCACCCATCCACATCAAAATCACCGAACCAGCTGTCATCGCCGTCACTGAAAGCACCCAGTCACCCGCCGTTGGCACAAACTCTGTCGCTATGTTTGCCCCTACCACCTGCTGGTATAAAATAAAGATATATGCCACCGACTGCACAATCGCTAGTGGTACCGTCAAAATCCGCGTCCACTGGTTAATCTTCCGTCTTCCAGTTTCACCATCGTTCGACAGCTCTTCTAGCCTAGGCACCGCCTTCGTAATCAACTGCACCACAATTGACCCCGTAATATATGGCGAAAGCCCAACTAGAATAATACTAAATGAGGCCAACCCACCACCAGAAATCAAATTCAAGAACGATGAAAAATCCGACTTATCCAGGAGATTAGATACCGCCTCCTTAAAGGTCGCCGCATCACCCATCGGCACTGGAATTTGTGCAAGCAATCGATATGCCACGATAATTCCAAGTATCGCCAAAACTCGCTTCAACATGTCCTTATTCTTTAGTGATCTGAAAATCGTCTTGAAATGCATAAAAACCTCTTAGTAACTAATAACCATATTATCATACTTTTGGACAAAAAACAACTGGAATAATATCAATTCGGGGGATTCCGGAGGCTGCTGCCGAGGATTAGCGCCCGAGCCCCGTGAAGACGGGCGCGAGGGACGCGACCCCGAATGATATTATTCAGTTGTTTATGCTTATAGATTCTCGAGATCCTCTTCAGTAGGTATCTTCGAATCCGGAGTTTCAAAATCCGAAAGCGGTGCTACCCCTGTCCCTACCGGAATCTTGCGACCGATAATCACGTTTTCCTTCAACCCCTTAAGGTGATCTACGCGACCATTAATGGCTGCGTTGATAAGCACTCGAGTAGTATCCTGGAACGATGCTGCTGACAAGAACGAATCCGAGAAGATTGACACCTTCGTGATACCGAGCAACAAATTGGTGTACGTTGCTGGAGCTTTCCCGGCAGCTTCTAGTTCCTTGTTTTCCAAAGTCACCGCCGCACGAGAAGTAATATCACCTGACACGAACGAGGAGTCTCCAGGATCATTAATTTGGACCCTTGAGAACATCTGTCGTACTAAGATTTCGAGATGTTTTGGTGAAATCTCGTGACCTTGCGCCGCGTACACATTTAATACATCATTCATGATGTAGCGTTCAGTTGCTTCAACGCCCTTATATTTCAAAAGGTCTTGCAAATTCAAAGAACCAGTAGTTAATCTGTCACCAGCTACCACCGAGTCATTTGACTTTACCACAAGTTCCGCATCACCTGGAATCTCAATCTTTACCGACGAGGTAGCCGTACCAACTAAGATAATGCCGTCTTTTACTAATTCCACGATACCATCCATTGGTGCCTTAATCGCAGCTTTATCGCCACTCTTGCGTACCAAAGTCGCACCTGCAGAAACGTTTTCACCATCTTTAACAGCTGGCTTACGGCCATCTAGGGCAAACTTTTTAATCTCGCCTGCTTGTGGAGTAATTTGAGCAACGTAATGGTTACCGTCTTCCCAAATTTCCACTACCCCATCGATTGGCGAAACAAAAGCCTGACCCTTCGGCGTTCGTGCCTCAAGAAGCTCTTCCACACGCGGAAGACCACGCGCAATCGCACCCGAACCTGCAAGCCCTGAACCGTGCTTAGTATCAAGTGTCAGCTGGGTACCTGGCTCACCTAATGACTGTGCCGCAATCACCCCAACCGGCTCATTAGCAGCTACCAACACTCTAGTCGCCATATCCACACCATAAGCTCGACGCGGAATACCTTCCACTGCCGTTGTTGACAAAATCGACTGAATCTTAACCGAATCAACTTTTTCGTCAGCCTCAATTTGTTCTGCCATTTCCTTAGTAATTAGCTCATCTTTTTCTAGGTAGCCCGGCACCGCTTCAGCCGTATAACGACCAACAATCCGCGCCGAGAATTCAATCCCCGAAGCCTCAGTTTCATTACGATAAACCGTAAAGCCTGGATCTTCAGCTTCTTCATCAGTAGTAAACACATCTTGCGACACATCCACCAACCGACGAGTAAGGTAACCAGAATCTGCCGTACGAAGCGCCGTCGACACCTGACCCTGCCGCGCTCCTCGCGTCGCAATAAAGGATTCCAGCGTGTTCAAACCCTTCTTATAAGAAGACTTCACTGGCAACTCAATTTCGTTGTTGTTGATATCCACCATGATACCAATCTCCGCTGATGCCAGCTTGATGTTCGAAATATTACCACGAGCACCAGAGTTTACCATCACCGCAATATCAGTGTCCATTTCCGATAGTTTACCCGAAAGGAACTCTGAGATTTTCTTATCAATCTCTCGCCAGTTTGCTACGGTCAACTTATGTCGCTCTTCCTCGGTCACTAAACCATCGTTAAATTGTTCCTGAATAAGCGCAGTTTTCGCATCACCCTCTGCTACGAAATCATCAATTTCGTCATAAGTCGGGTAGTCATCTTTTGCCGTAGAAATCGATGCTATCGTTTCGTACTCAAACGCTAAATCTTTCAAAGCGTCGGCAGTCTTTACCATCACTTCTGAGCCATATAGGTCGAAGATGTCCGCCATTACTTTAGAAAGATGTTTTTTCGTTTGTACTGAATTATCAAACGGATAATCCTTTGGCAAAATCTCATTAAAGATTACTCGGCCCAAAGTCGTATCACGGATTTCTCGCTTTGCGAACACCCGAATCGGAGTTTGCAACTGAATAATTCCCTGATCGTAAGCCATTTCCGCCTCGTAAACGCTCGAGAATGCCTTTGGCGTATCTGTATCTGTCCCTGGCTTATCATAAGTCAAGTAATAAGCACCTAGTACCACGTCCTGGTAAATTGCAAGCACTGGCGAACCGTCTGCTGGTTTCAGCAAATTCTTCGATGCCGCCATCAACTCCTTAGCTTCTGCCTGTGCAGCGCTTGAAAGTGGTAAATGCACCGCCATCTGGTCGCCGTCATAGTCAGCATTAAATCCTGAAGCTACCAAAGGATGTAATTTAATTGCCTTACCATCAATCAATCTTGGCTGGAAAGCCTGTACCGACAAACGGTGTAGCGAAGGTGCACGGTTAAGGAGCACATACTTACCACGAATTACATCGTCTAGAGCATCCCAAACTACGGTTTCTTTGGCTTCAATCAATCTCGAAGCCGCTCGGATATTCGAAGCATATTCATTACCAATCAACCATGAAATCACAAATGGTTTAAAGAGTTCTAGAGCCATCTGCTTAGGCAGGCCACATTCGTTAAGCTTTAATTCTGGACCTACCACAATCACCGATCGTCCTGAGTAATCTACTCGCTTACCGAGCAAGTTTTGACGGAATCGCCCTTGCTTACCCTTCAATAAATCAGATAATGATTTCAGTTTTCGACGACCATTCGAAGCATTCGCGCCCCGAGTACCATGCGCCGCTGAATTATCAATCAACGCATCTACCGCTTCCTGTAGCATCCGCATCTCGTTGCGGCAAATCACCTCTGGCGCATTCAAGTCTAGCAGCTTTTTCAACCGATTATTCCGGTTAATTACCCGCCGATACAAGTCGTTTAGGTCTGAAGTCGCAAATCGTCCACCAGGGAGCGCAATCATCGGACGTAAATCTGGTGGAATTACCGGAATCGCAGTCAGCATCAAATCCGTCGGGCGAATCCCCGCCGCATTCATACCTTCTAGAGTCTTCAAGCGTTTCTGTAACTTCTTTTCTTTTTGCCCCTTAGCCTCAGCTTCTTGCTTTTTCAAATCCTCAATCAATTTATCGAGGTCGATTTCGGCAAGCATTTTTTGGATAGCCGTTGCGCCCATTTCTACTTCAATCAAATCTGCATATTCGTCTGGCAAATTGCGATATTGTACTTCCGTAATTACTCCGCCCTTCTTAAAGGATTCGAGCATCGACTTCTTTGCATTGTAATCTTCTTCAAGCTCTTCCAACTCCTTAGTCTGAGCTTCTGCTAAAGCTTTAACGTCTGCACCTTCTGCTTTCGACTCTTTTTCATAACGAAGTCTTATCGCATCACGAGCAGCCATAGTTTGGCTCTCCAAGTCTTCCAAAACTTTTTGGATTTCATCGGTTTTTGCATCTGTAATCAGATAAGTTGCAAAGTAAACTACTTTCTCGATGTTTTTCACAGTCATATCAAGTAGTAGAGACAACGCCGAAGGCACCCCACGCATAAACCAAATATGCGCTACTGGAGCAGCCAAAGCAATGTGCCCCATTCGTTCCCGACGCGTAATGGATTTAGTTACCAAATTACCTTCTTTATCTACTGCCTGTTCGCGTGAACGTACACCCTTTAGCTTACTATCGTGCGGATTAATATCCTTAGTCGGCCCAAAAATTCTTTCACAGAACAAACCATCACGTTCTGGTTTTTGAGTCCGATAATTGATCGTTTCTGGCTTCGTTACTTCGCCATAACTCCAATTTAAGATATCGTCGCGGCTTGCTACCGATAGCCTAATCGAGTCAAAGTCCGAAGCGCTAATGAAATTATCCATCCAAGCCATCTTAGAACTCCTCTCCGAGATCAACGGTACCATCATCTTCGTCAATCTCCGTTATCTCAATACCTTCATCCGCCATCATCGCCTCAGCCTCTGAGTCATCGAGGTCAAGAATTTGTGGTTCGGTATCTTTTTTATGTTGATCATAGATGGATTGATCGTCTTTATCCTTTTCAATGTCTTTTGAGGTTCGCTCAATCACGTCGCCCGCATCAGCTGACTCACCATGGTCAAGAAGGTCTACCTTGAGCCCAAGTCCTTGAAGCTCTTTTACTAACACGTTAAAGCCTTCTGGGAGTTTTGGTCCCTCAATTGGCTCGTGCTTGATAATCGCTTCATAAGCTTTTGCTCGACCATAAACATCATCTGATTTAATTGTCAGCATTTCCTGCAAAGTAGTTGCTGCACCGTAAGCCTCTAGTGCCCAGACCTCCATTTCCCCGAAACGCTGACCACCATTTTGAGCTTTACCACCAAGTGGCTGCTGTGTCACCATCGTGTAAGGACCGGTTGAACGAGCGTGAATTTTATCTTCCACCATGTGGTGAAGCTTCAACATATGCATCACGCCAACACTGGTTCTTTCGTTAAATGGTTCACCAGTAAGACCATCGTAAAGTTGCACTCGACCATCGCGAGCAAACCCAGCTTTTTCAAGCTCATCAGAAATTACCTCATCTGGCACTCCGTTAAAGGACGGCGTGGCCACCTTATAACCTAGCGCCTTCGCTGCCATACCTAAGTGAGTTTCAAATAACTGCCCTAGATTCATACGTGAAGGCACGCCCATTGGTGAAAGTACCACGTCTACTGGCGTACCATCTTCCATAAACGGCATATCCTCTACTGGCAAAATCCGTGAAACCACACCCTTGTTGCCATGGCGACCAGCCAGCTTATCGCCTACGCCAATCTTACGCATCTCAGCCACAAAGATTTTAATTTGCATAATCACGCCGGCCTTTAATTCGTGGCCCTGATCACGCGTATAGACGCGTACATCCACCACTTTACCGGTCGAAGAGCCGTTCATCCGCACTGAAGTATCGCGGACATCTTTCGCTTTTTCGCCAAAGATTGCACGAAGCAAACGCTCTTCAGAGCTGAGTTCTTGTTCGCCCTTAGGGGTAATTTTCCCAACCAAGATATCGCCATTTGAAACTTCAGAGCCCACCGTCACAATGCCATCCTCATCAAGATGCCTTAAGGAGTGTTCTGATACATTCGGGATATCCCGCGTTACTTGCTCTGGGCCAAGTTTAGTTTCACGCACTTCTACATCAAAATCTTTAATATTAATCGATGTCAAAGTGTCATCTTCAACCAAACGATTCGAAATCACTATAGCGTCGTCCATGTTGTAACCCCGCCACGGCATAAATGCTACAATCAAATCTCGGCCGAGCGCCAATTCGCCATTATTGATGGATGCTCCTTCAATCAAAGTATCACCTTTTTTGACTTTTTGACCTCGTGCTACCGCACAGCGCTGGTTGTAACAACGATCATCGTTAGTTTTTTCAAAATGTTGAAGTTTATATTCTACGTCACCACCCTTATTGTAGGTTACAATTACTGATTCGCCATCGGCTTTTTTCACCGTACCAGGGCCAGCGGCCATTACTAGCTGTGAAGTGTTTTTGGCAACTTCACGCTCAATCCCGGTCCCCACTACTGGATTATCTTGGCGAAGAAGTGGCACTGCCTGCTTCTGCATCGCGCAGGCCATGAGCGAGCGGTCAACCCGGTTTTTCTCGACAAACGGAATTAGCGAGGCCGAAGTACCGAGAATTTCCTTATGTGCCGCATCAATATGAGTAACTTTGCTAGCCTCCACCTGGGCCGGCGCTCCATGCACCCGAGCAGATACCCAATCTTCTACAAATTTACCATTTTTATCTAATTTCACCGAAGCGTCTGCAATCACCATGTCGTTTTCGGTGTCTGCATCCATATAAACTACTTCATCGGTCACTTTACCATTCTTCACTACTCGATAAGGCGCCTCAATAAAACCATACTTATTAATTCTGGCATAAGTCGCAAAGTTAAGCACGAGACCCACGTTACCACCCTCTGGCGTCTCCACTGTACAAATTCTACCGTAATGCGTCGGGTGCGCATCCCGTACGTCAAAACCGGCTCGTTCACGAGTTAAACCACCTGGCCCCATTGAACTTAGGCGTCTCTTATGCGCAAGCTCCGAGTAAGGGTTTACTTCGTCCATCAGCTGCGAAAGCTGTGAAGTAGCAAAGAATTCCTTCACCGCTGCTACCACTGGCCGTGGGTTCAAAAGTTGCGAAGGAGTCACTTCCTCTAGATTTGCCATCGACATTCTGTCAAGGATGTTACGTTGGAGCCTTAGCATCCCTAAACGAAATTGTCGCTGCACCAATTCACCAACCAATTTCACTCGACGATTTGAAAGCGAGTCAATGTCATCCGGAGCTTCTTGTGTATTATTCAAACGAATAATTTCTCTGATGATATCCACCACATCATCCATTTGCAAAGTCCGATACTTTGGCTTGTTTTGTGTATCCTTATGCAACCGACGGTTCATCTTAAACCGTCCCACCTCTGAATAATCATAACGCTTCGGGTCAAAGAAAGTCCGCTCAATCATCGATTTCGCATTTTCTACCGTCGCAAGATCGCCCGGCCGAAGCCTTCGATAAACTTCTAGTAATGCTTCGCCTTGAGTAGAAGTTGTATCCTTCTCCAGCGTCGCCTCAATGTATTTTTTGTCACCATTATCTACCTTTTCAAAATTCTTCTTAATATCTGACTGGCTCATTCCAAGTGCTCTAAGGAACGTTGTCACTGGAATTTTACGTCGGCGGTCAATTTTTACATACATTGCACCGTTCGCCGCAGTTTCAAATTCCAACCACGCGCCCCGGCCCGGAATCACCTTCGCACCGTAATAATTGCGTAGTCCAATCGTATTGGCATTGAAAAATACCCCAGCTGAGCGAATCAACTGCGATACAATCACCCGCTCGGTCCCATTGATGATAAAGGTTGCCCGCTCGGTCATCCACGGATAATCACCAAAGTAAATATCCTGTTCTTTCTTTTCGCCGGTGGTTTTATTTTCCAGCTCCACCATTACATGCAAAGGCGCCTCATAGGTTGCAAGATTGTATTTCGCTTCCTGCTCGGTTTCCTTTGGGTCTTTAAAATAATAATCTTTAAACCTCAAAGAAAGCTTCTGTCCCGTATAGTCATCTATCGGGTTGAGTTCATCAAAAACTTCCTTGAGGCCATTTTCGACAAAGTCTGCCCACGAATCCTTCTGGTGGATAGTCAGATCCGGAATTGGCAGTGCTTGGTCACCTTCGGTGAAAAAAACTCTTTCACCTAATTTCGGTTTTGTAGCCATTCTACCTCTTTTATTATTAGTGTTGATAATCTTTTTTGACAATTTTAGAGCACACAGCACTCCATACCCTTATGCGTCTAAATTGTCTCAGCGCCGAAGATTACTGCTCGTTTTTACTCTAGCCTCGCTACTTCTAGAGTCATAGAAAAACCGAGCACACTGCTTCTTAATATCTAGTTTAGCGCATTCTTGCTAAAAAATCAAGCCCAAAACAACCAAAAAACACGTTTTCAACGAAAAACGCGTTTTTTAGACATATAAAACTCTCAACTTATGTTATCTTGTAAGCAAACTCGCAGTTAGTTAGCTTATGTTTAATTATACTTAAGTTTTGGAACTTGTCAATACCTATTTTTTAAATTCTTAACAAAAACCCGCCAGGTTGGTATTTTCTCCGAGTGAAGCGCTATTATTGATAGAGCGAACGAGGAAAAATGCCAAGATGGCGGGTTTTGGCAAGAATTTAGATATCTAGATCATCAAGATCAGCAAGCTCTGCCCGAGTTTTCTCAGCCAGCTCTGAAGACTCTTCCTCTTCTGGCTCCTCTTCAGTCTCTTCAACTTCCTCAACCTCTTCTATAGTTTCCTCTTTCTCAGCCGGTTTTTCCTCAGATTTCTCCTCACGCAGCGGATTACCTTCTTCGTCAGTATTTACAATCTTCAAGTTATAGCGCGCGTCTTGCTTAGTACCAAGTGCTCGGAGCAAAACTCGAATTGCCTGCGCCGTCACTCCACGCTTACCAATTACACGTCCCACATCAGAAGGGTCCACGGTAAGAGAGAGCAAAACTCCCTTCTCATCGATTTTCCGTTCTACTGCTACCTTATCGGGATTGTTGACTAAGGTTTTTACGATATATTCTACGAATTGTTGGTCAATAGTAGCCATGTATTTCTCCTGTTAAATTGTTATTGATACAATTATACCACAAGAATAGTCCCCGCAGGGACTATTTTATAGTTATGCTTCAGCTGAATCAGCAACTTCTTCAGCAGGAGCCTCAGCCTCAGCCGGAGCCTCTTCCTTTGGCTGATTCTTACGAAGTTTATCAGCATGTTTTGCTGTAGCTTTCTTCACTGGTGCCAGCTTGACCCATTTTGGTAGTTTCACGCCATTTTTCTTCAAAATAAACGCTACTCTAGTGGATGGTTGTGCACCATTTGAAAGATATTTTTCCACCAATTTTTTGTCTAAGGTCAAAGCCTTAGTTTCAGGGTTATAGTTGCCGACCTCAGCCACTACGCGCCCCGAAAGTGGGTGGCGCTGCGCTTCTTGGACGACTATCCGGTACGTAGGTGAATGCGCCCGGCCCTTACGTTGCATGCGAATCGCTAGCATTTTTTCTCCTTAAAAATTAATATCCACCTCATTATATCATAAAACAAACCAAAAGAAAAGGGAGATTTAAAATCTCCCAAGAGGTTACTTCTTAACCTCAAAATCTTGAATCTGGCAAATGATACCTTTTTTCAGGCGTCTTTTTACTTTTTCACGATAAGACCTTCTCCTGTTTGGGCTAAGCAACAAATCTAACAAAACCTTCGGTTTCGTTATCTGCCTCAGTCCATGCTGCTTACACAGGATATTCAGCTTGTTAACTTTAACATAAAACTGATTCTCTCGGTAAACGATTGCCTCCCTGAGCTTAGACATCTTCCCATCGTAGTATTCCACGAAAACAGGCTGAACAGCCTGAGCAGTAGCCGCATCCTCTAAATTGACATAGAGCTTAACTGCCGAAGAGTAATCACCCGCCGCATCTAGTACAGCAAGGACATACGCCCAGTATCTTTTGCATTCATCTGTAACTTTAATGTCCTCTGCCATTTTACACCCCTCCTGTAAAAAACTGACAGCAATAACTTACTACCCCCAATTATACCACAAAACCCCTAAAAAGTCAATGACAAACGACTATTCTTTAGATTTATGCAACTTCAATCCCTCTTCAATTTCCCCTGGATGGTTTTGCCGATACCACCGAATCCCCTCACGCGCCGCCTCAGTTTGCGCATCCTGTTTTGAGTGCCCAGAGCCGGTCCCTATTAAACGCTCTTCCACGTATAATCCTACTGTAAACATTTTATTATGATCCGGCCCCTCATCTTTCAAAGTATGGTACACCGGCGTCACCCCTTCAAATTTCTGCGCCAACTCTTGTAAATACGATTTCGGATCCCGCCAAAGCCCTTCTTCTATCACCACATCAATTTTTGAAATAATACACTTATTAATCAGCTCTCGCGCCGCTTCATACCCCTGATCTAAATACACCGCCCCCACTACCGCTTCAAAACAGTCCGCTAGTATCACGTCATGCGCTCGTTCCAGTCCCTGTTGCTCCCCTTTAGACATCCTAACAAGCGGCGCATAACCTAATTCTTTTCCAGCTTCGCAAATTGACTCCGTCCGAACCAACGCTGCTCGCACTGCCGTCATAATTCCCTCAGGTTCGTCGTATGTTCGATACAAAAAATCTGAAGTAACTAATTCCAGCACCGCATCACCCAAAAACTCTAATCTTTCATTATGTTCACTTTCGTTCTTATGCTCATTCACATAGCTTCGGTGCGTCAAAGCAGTCACTAGAAGCTGAATATCATTAAACTCACACCCCAGTTTTTCCTTCGCAAATTCAATATATGGCGTATAATCCATCGTCCTCCTTTATTAATTTAATAATCGCCCGCGCGAATTTTCTTCTTCGCAATCAACATTAATTTTTCAATATCTTCATACTCAATCGCATTCAGCGCCTCCGCAAACGAAAACCACTTGATTCCCTTCATCCATTTCTCCGGCGTTGGCGTTTCATGACTATCTAAAGACTGCACTAAATAAACCTGTGTCGTCATCAATACCAGTTTATCCATCCGGCGATATTTAAAATGAATCTTTCCTAGCCACGACAGCACCGAAACATTCTGTAAACCAGTCTCTTCCTCAATTTCTCGCCGCGCCGTCATTTTAGCTGTTTCGCCTGGCTCAATATGCCCCTTCGGGATAGTCCAGCGTTCCTTCGAGTCCTGAATCAACAGAATCTCAATATCCTTCTTATCTGGCGTAAATCGAAAAACAATCCCGCCCGAAGTCGGCTCCCTCACAATCGCCTGAATCGCGGTTTTTTTATGAAACACCGCTGATTTCAGTTTATCAAAAGCCGTCTCTTTAATCCGCTCATCTGGCAAAGCCTCTGGTACCTTAAGCGCTCTTTTCGCCTTCGGTTCCGTTTCCAGGCTTGTTGCCATCGTCGGCCTTGCCACCCTCGTCGGGTTTACCGCCCTTGCCGGCTTTGCTGGTCTTGTCGGCCTTACTGGTCTCATCGGCCTTGTCGGTCGATTTGCCTTTACTGGTCTTGTCTTTTTGTCCATTGTTTTCTTCTGAAATTCCTAACTTCTTATAAGCCGTCCCTAGCACTCCGTTCACAAACCTCGACGAATTATCACTGCCAAAAGCTTTTGCTAGTTCCACTGCTTCGTTAATGGCAACCTTCGGTGGGATACTGTCCCCACATTCCGAAAGTTCATATAGTCCCATCCTTAGAACATTGCGATCTACCGCCGCGATTGATTCAATCGGCCACTCCGGCGCCATTGGCGCGAGCGCCTTATCCAGCGTTTCGAAATTCTCTGCCACCTTTCGCGCTAAATTATACACAAATTCGGTATCCCCCAGCGCTTTCTCATATGGCTCAATATTCTTCGCCACCACAATGTCCAGCTCGACGTTTTTGTCCCCAGCCAAAGTCCTCAGTTCATATTCATATAGACTCTGGAGTACAATTACTCTACCTAAATGTCGATTACTTGCCATTTTAAATTTCTCTTATTTCTTCTTAGTTTTAACTTTTAAATTCGGGGTCTTTTTCTTGGTCTCGAACGCTTTAACCGGTGAAATTTTATTCACCCGCTTAGCGAGTTCCAGCCTAAGATGACTCCTCCGAAGCCCAGTCTTGCGTGGGCTACTCTGTTTCTTAGGTTCAGGCATTTTACTCCTTTAATAGTTTAATAGATAATTTTACCCATTTTACCACGTTTTTCATATCTTCGCAATACCTTTACAAACTCCGATTTTATGCTTTAGCATATTGACAAATAAACAAAAGTATGATAAAATAAAGCTATAGGTTATTTTATCCTATTTGCAAATTAACAGTTCAGGAGTTTATAGCATAATTTCATAAAGGAGGGGGATTATGAATGGTATTCGTAATAGTTTATCTAGTGCGTTGTTAGGCGCAATGATAACCGGAGTTGTGTGTGGTATTATCTCACACTCCGTACAAAGCAACGTGGAAAAAGACTATAAAAGCCAAATCAGCAGATTAAATAACACTATACTCGAGCAGCGCTACGAAATCATCTCGTTGGATGCTGAAGAGCTAGCTTACGATATCGTATATGTTGATGCCACGACCGGCACAAGTTTTCTAAATCAATTTCTCGGAAAACCTGAGAAGGAAATTGAGATACATGATAAGCCAACTAGTGCCTCTGAAAAACTCCCTTATGACATTACTTACACGAGGGAGGAGTTCAACCAACTCGCTGAGACTTTTGAAGAAGACTCTACTAAAATGAATCTTGGCGTCGAAATCGTCAAAGAACATTATAAAAATAGCGATTCGGCTGTTCTTGACTCAACAACCAAAAAGGAAATAAGCATCGCTCTAAATATCAATTCCAACAGGAAAAACACCAACGACGAAACGCCAAAAACGCCAAAACTACCAGTTGATTCCAAAGGATCTACAAACGAGAAAGAACTCCCGGACTACTCTAACGAACCCGAGTAACACACTCGGGTTTTTTCATATTGCTACTTCGCAAGTGCCCTTTTAATTGCCGGGCGATCAAACCCCACAATCCGCTCCCCACCAATCACTGTCACCGGCACCGTATCAATATTTTTTTCCTTCGTTGCATCCTTCTCGACATATTCAACCCCCTTCTCGTCTAGCCAATCCATCAACGCATGGCAATAAATACACGTCGGCGTAGTATAAACTGTTACTTTACTCATAGTTTTATTATACCAGACCCCCATTCATTTGCCAAAACACACAAAATATGCTACAATCATAAAGCTTATTTGAATTTTAACAGTTTAAGGGGGGTATATGAGAGTTACAATCGAAGACGTCAATAAATGGGCGATGAATTCCTGCCCAAGATACTGCAACAGCAAAGCAAGGCGAAGTTTTTATCAATCGCTATACCTAACGGTCGTTGAATCATTTATTAAAACTCCGATGCAAAAAGAAATTACCGAGGAAACACTCGCCGGCAAATATTGGTGTAATTCCTATCCATGGCCTTATTGCCAACCGGAATTTGCCAATTGGCCGGAACACCACAGCAAGCAGTACTACTCATTAGTCACTGACCTCAGCGGTTGCATCGTCAAACACGACACTAGCTATATCGCTTGGAAAATTCGCGAAGCCACCGGTGAGTGGCCGGCAAAAACCGATAAGATAAAATTCACAGAATTTGATTGGATATTGTTCCTCGCCGATTCGGGTTTTCACGAAATAGCCGAAGCTCCCAAAAGGAAGCATAAATACGTCGGCGTCTATTCCACTAATCAGGAGGAAACGGTTGGCGTTTGGTACGAAAAAGCCGAACTAAATGAGCAAGAATACAAAGGCAAGCCAATCATAGTTACCACCTATCTCGACAAAGAGTTCAAGGTTTTACGAGTCAATCCAAAAAAATTTACATGGGTTAAAATCAAATAACGCACCTTTAGCCGCCTTATATTAGGCGGCTTTTTCTTGGTTCATCAATTCATAAAGCGCAATTCCTGCCGCCACCGATACATTAAACGATTCTTTCTGCCCCTTCATCGGTATCTCTATAAACAGGTCAATTATATCATGGAGCGAATAATCTATCCCATTTACTTCCTCCCCTAGAATCAGCACTGTTTTCTCTGTCAGTTTTTCCTTTAATTTGGGGTCGTTCAGGGCATAAATCGGCACGTTTTCGATATTATTTTCCAGACCCACAATTTGCCACCCCTGTTCACGCCATTTTGAAATATCTGAAATTATATCACCAGATGAATAAATTTCTAGCATATCCTCCGCCCCTAATGCCGTTTTGTGGATTTCACGGTCTAACTTGTCGCGAAGATGTGGCAGCAGATTAACGTCATGAACCCTCGGTGTATATCCCGACAAAATCACCTTATCCACCCCTAACCCTTCCGCCGTCCGGAGAATCGCTCCCACATTATAGGTAGACCGAATATTATCTAATACCAACCAAAGCTTCATCTTATACTACAATGTTCACTAAATTATTTTTCTTTACAAAAATTGTCTTTTTCACGCCATTTTCGGTATATTTCTGAATTTTTTTATCAGCTAACACCATCTTAATAATCTTATCTTCATCCTCCAAATCATCTACCGACACTTCAAATTTCGCTCGTAGTTTTCCATTCACTTGTGCCACTAGTTCTACTGTTTCTGCCACCAAATACTTTTCATCCCATTTTGGCCACTCATCGTCTGCATCAAATCGTTCTAGCATTTCACTTGCCAAATGTGGTGCAAAGGGTTTAAGCAATTTCGCAAGCACCACCAAATCTTCCTTTTCCGCCCCTGATTTATAAAGCTCGTTCACATATTCCATCAACGCCGCCACCGCAGTATTGAAGCTGTACCGGTGTATATCTTCCGTCACCTTCTTAATCGTCTTGTTTCTAATAGCAGCATTGGAAGCTGTAAAGCCATCTTCTTCGGGACGCTCCTCGCGCCCGTCTTCACGGGGCTCGTCGCTGAGTCCTCGTAGCGACTGCGGATTCCCCTCAGAAGAGGCTTTTACAGCTTCCAAGAGGTTATAACAACGGTTAAGGAAGCGATATACACCGCCAACACTCCTTGTATCCCATGCCGCATCAAGGTCATATGGCCCGATGAACATTTCGTAGGTTCTAAGAGTATCTGCACCATATCCATCATTAATTACATCCAGTGGGTCAATCACATTTCCTTTGGATTTTGACATTTTCTTTCCATCCGGTGCATTGATGTAGCCATTGTAGAGCAATCTCTTGATCGGCTCTCTAAAGGGTAGATACCCCTGGTCCGCGAAAAACTTACACCAAAATCTAATATAAAGTAAGTGCGCCACTGCATGGTCGCCCCCACAATAATAATCTACCGGCTCCCAGTATTTAATCGCTTCCGCATCCCACGCGGCTTTCGTATCATGAGGCGAAGCATATCGCCACAAATACCACGAGGAACACGCATACCCATCTAGCGTATCAGTTTCCCTAGTCATTTCCTCACCGTCAATCTCCACCTTCAGCCAATCCTTCGCTTTTGCAAGTGCACTCCTTCCCGAAGCATCCGGTTTATAGTCTTCAATCTCCGGCAGCATCACCGGCAACTGGTCTTCTGGAATCGGATGCGGATTTCCCTCCTTGTCATAAGCAATCGGAATCGGACAACCCCAATACCTTTGACGGCTAATCAGCCAATCTCGCATCTTATACATCACTTTCGGTGCACCATATAAATCTCTGTCAATCAGCTCTGCTTCCACTACCGGCAAATCAAACTTCTCTGCAAATTCACGGTCCCTTTCGTCATATGCTGGCACCGCCATAATCGCACCAGTCCCATACCCCGCTAGCACATAATCCGCCACCCAAATTGGGATTTTCTCTTTTGTAGCTGGGTTCACCGCATAAGCCCCCGTAAATACACCAGTCTTCTCCTTATTCTCCTGCCTTTCGATCTCCGACTTCTTCAACGCCTCCGCCTTATACTTCATCACCTCCTCACGCGCATCATCCGACACAATGTATTCCAGCCCTTGATACTCCGGCGCCACAACGATAAATGTAGCACCTAAAATTGTATCCGGTCTAGTGGTAAAAACGGTGATGGAGTTTAAGCTCGTAAGCGCCTCTTTCGAGGGGAATCCGCAGTCGCTACGAGGACTCAGCGACGAGCCCCGTGAAGACGGGCGCGAGGAGCGTCCCGAGAAAGATGGTGCTAAGAGTTTAAACTCTATTTCGGCACCCACTGACCGCCCGATCCAATTCTTCTGCATCGTTTTAATCTTCTCTGGCCACTCCAAATTATCAATCTCGTCGAGAAGCTCATCCGCATATTCCGTAATCTTGAAAAACCACTGCTTCATTTTCTTCTTTTCAACCTCATGACCACATCGCCAGCATTTACCATTTTCTACTTGCTCATTTGCGAGAACTGTCTGGTCTTCCGGGCACCACCACTGATATGATTCTTTCTGATAGGCTAATCCCTTTTTATATAGCTGCAAAAAGCACCACTGCGTCCATTTATAATATTCCGGATCCGAAGTATTAATCTCACGCGACCAATCAATCGCATAGCCTAGCTTCTTCGCTTGATTTCGGAAATTTGCAATATTTTCCTTCGTCACTTCTTGTGGCGCCGTACCAGTTTTAATTGCATAATTCTCCGCTGGCAGTCCAAAAGTATCATAGCCAAACGGTCGGAGCACGTTTAGCCCCTGTTGCCGGTAAAACCGCGTCAACACATCCACAATCGTAAAATTCCTTACATGCCCCACATGAAGCCCCGCTCCCGATGGGTACGGGAACATTTCAGCTAGCATCATCTTTGGTCGCCCCTCTTCCTCAAGAGCCTTAAATGCCTCTTCAGCGTCCCAAATCTTTTGCCATTTTTGCTCTATTTTCAGCGGTTCATATCTATCCATACCATAAATTATACCACATTTCGCTACTAGGCACCACGGTTGCTAGGGGCCAGGGTTGTTAGGGAGCTTTCCGCGTCTCCTTCCCCTTGGTCAGGCGACGCTATCTTCCAGAATGGAGAGAGGGGAAAGCGCAAGAAAACGCAGACCCTATACAACTAAGAACCCAGTAAGCACCTAACAGAGTAACCGTAGTAGCGATTATAGCTGCCGAACGGATTCACATTGCTAGAATTGACGTAGAGGCGGTACATACTGTAAGCATTGATGTAAGTAGAAGACCAGAAGTAGCCGTCCGTGCCCTGATAGTTCGCCGAGCCATCGTAGAAGAAACCAGAGAGAGGCGTAGAAAGAGCGTTTAGGAAGCTTGCGACATCACTACTATAGGCTGTATAAAGGGCTTGGTATTCACCGGAGGAGCCGCTTGTTGGCATGCGCCAACCAGCTGGGCAAAGATCGTAAGAAGCATTACCGGTACCGGCGCCACTGTCGTAGCAATAAGAGCCAGCAGAGGCAGCACAGTAGTTGTAGTAAACGCCTATTTTACCGCTACCTTCACCATATGATGTGGTAGTAGTGTCTTTGTAGTCTGCATTGGCTTTGGCCTGGTTGTAGACACTAGAGCTACTACTAGAATCCCATTTAACGAAGCCACTACTGGCATATTGGTTACCAGCACTACGGTTACCGGATTTGAGGGAAGTGAGAGAGGCTGAATCCACGTGGGTGTTAGAGGTGGTTAAGCCGTTTAGGATTGTGGAGTTAGTGAGGTCTAGTCTTAGGTTGTCTAGCATCCAGCATTTGCCATCAGCAAGGCGTTGAACGAGATACTCTTCGCTATCGCGATTGTCTATAACAGTGGTTGCAGTAGTGGTGCACTTAGACGGATCTAGGTTCTGCATCTTAAGATTGCTCTTCCACATCGCATAGATAGTCTTGTTAACCGTAGCGGTGGTAGATGAAGTGCCAGGGTTGAGGGCTACGAGGCCGCCTGGTTGGACTACGTCACTGGAGCAGGTATCGTCACTTGTTTGGGATGTACACCAGCCTTTAAACATGTAGCCGTCTCGTACTGGTACAGTAGAACTAATCTTTACTGCAGCATTACCTGTAGTATCAGTACCTTGTAATGGGTTAGGTGTAGGCATAACGGTAGCTTCTCCACTAGGATCATTGTAGTTAATAGTGTAGGTAGTAGTTACTACTTTACTTGTACCAATAAAGTTAATCACGTTATTATAAGTACCAGCGATTTGGCTGGTGCTGGCTTTAGCGCCTATTTTGAACTTAATGGATGAGGAACCAGCAGCACTGGAGTTAATGAGTTTGATAGGGCTAGACGAGGTGTAGATAGGTAGGCCATTATAGCCAGTTGCTGTAGTGCTAGTAATATCACCACTAATCCAGGTAGAGCCGGAGTCTGTAGAATAGGAATAGCCCCAAGTGTTATCCGAGAAGTTAGAAAGGGATGAGACATTAGCAGTGAGGTTAGTGAACTTATTAGCAGTACTAGTACCATCTTTTCTGAGTTCTGTGGTGTTATAGGTACTACTACCTACTGTACTACTTAGGCTATAGCCTAGTGGAGTATTGGCAGAGGCGCTGACTGTGATGATATTGCTATCCTTTACATCACCTGGGGTGAGGTTAGTGATAGTGAGTCCATCACTGCTTGCTCCAGTACCACCCGTAATAGAAATAGTGACTGTAGGATTAAAGGTGAAGGCGACGCCTTGTTCGGATTCAAAGGTGACAGCATGGGCGATATTACAAGAAGAGAATAATACTAGTAACAACAATAATGGTGAGGCATAACACATGCCCGAGATTATAATCTTTTTATTAATTGACTTCATGGCTTTATTTACCTCACTTTGCCTTTTAATTGCCTTTATCCCCCTTACGGTGCCATATTTACAAAAGGCGTACATAAAAATGGCACCGCAAGGGGTGCAAACAATCGATAACCCACATTAGTATTAACCAACTTGAGCAACGACTTCCTTACGATGCCATTCTACTGCTCAAGCCTTTAATACTAAAATTACTAATGTATAAATTACCAATTGTTTGCACTACCATTATATCACAAAAAATCCCCCCTCCGCAACCCTCATTTTTCACATATTATGATCAAAAACTAATCCGGTAATACTCCAGGTATTTTTTGAACTTATCCTGCGCAGCTCGGCAAGTATCCGTCAAATACCCTGGCTGCTTTGGCCATTCCTTCAACCCGCGATAATAAAACATTTTTAATTCCTCATCAATAATAAACGGCACAACATTAAGCCGCAAACATTCCTTGAATAAAATTAGTCTTCCCACTCGCCCATTGCCGTCTTGAAATGGATGAATTCTTTCAAACTCATAATGAAATGCTAATAAATCATGAAAACCCAAAACTTTCCTCGCGCGATATTTTTTAATTAACTTCCGCATTTCTTCTGGCACTTTTTCCGGGGGGGTCGTTTCCATACCGCCTACTTCATTTGGCATTTTCTTATATTCACCTACTGCAAACCAATCCTGCAACGAATCGCTCGTCCCATTTTTCAAAATAAAATGTAGTTTTTTAATCATCCGTTCGCTCAGTTTACGATTCGCATTTTCGATAATATAATCAATACACCGAAAATGGTTCGCCGTTTCCACTACATCATCTACTCGAATCCCCTCATATTTCTTCAAAGCACCCACCGTGTTAGTTTCAAAAATATATCTCGTCTGATCCTCAGTCAAACGACTTCCTTCAATATGATTAGAATTGTAAGTCAATTCTACTTGAACCTTATGATAAATACCACCCTTCACCCGTAAACGATCTTCGCGTCGCAAAACTTGCAGTAATGTCAATTCTTTACCTTGTGATTTATTAATTCGCTCTGGCTTTTCAGCACCCTCCGGAATCAGCCAAATACCTTTCTCCTGTTTCGCTCCTTCAATTCTATTTTCAGCACAATACTTCCGTACAGCCCGCTCCGAAATCCCCCATTTTTTTGCTATTTGACTAACATCTAAATATTCCATAAACCTATTATACAACCTGTTTCGGAAAAAATCAAGTATAGAAACGCAACTCTTCAGTTATTTTTTACCGATTAGTTTTCCGCCCCTCAGCCACTTTATTATAAATATTAATAAACCGATCTAGCGTAGTCTCAAAATCATGCTCCTTCGCTACCGCGAGCGACTTCTTAGAAAATTTCGCTCGCAATTTATCATCCGTCAAAATCTTTTTCATCGCTGCGGCGATTTCCGGTACCGACCCCGGCTCACACAAATAGCCATTCTCCTCATCAATACACACTTCCGACACCGCCCCCGCATCCACCGCAACTAGCGGTAATCCACACGCTGCTGCCTCAATCAGCACAATTCCTTGCGTTTCAATTTCCGATGCCGTAGCAAACACCCAGCCAACCTTATACAGCTCATATAAATCCGAACCCACCACTCGTCCCAAAAATTTCACCGCATCAACATCACCATATTTTCGCATCAATTTCGCCTTGTCCACTCCATCCCCCACAATCACTAGCTGCGCTCCCGGTATATCAGCCTTCAAAAACGCTTCAATCACTAGTCCAACTTTCTTTTCCGGATCTACCCGCCCCACATATAATACTGTCGGGGCATCACACATCAAGCCATATTTTTCGTAAATTTCCGCCGGCGCCTTCCCTGGCTTAAATCGCGATAGGTCTACCCCATTTGACACCGCCGCTACTGGCACCCCTAATTCCCGTCCCCGCGACAGTAAATTATAAATCGCTTGTTTCGTTGGCATCGTCACAAAATCACTCTTGCTTTGTCGATTCCGAAAATACGAATAAAGCAAAGCATTTGCCGGTTTTTTCAATATCCGCGGCACATGTAGCGGATCAGTTAATACTTCTGGTTGATTGTGTTCCGTAGTTACTACTGGCACCCCATGTTTCCTAGCCCACGACACCACCGATAACCCCACCGGGTCCGACACCTGCACGTGTACCACATCAGGTTGAAAATCAGTTAAAATCTCCGCAACTTCTCGCTTCGGAAACACCGACACTTTTAGTCCATGCCGGTAAAACAATCTTCGCCTTTTCGGAATCTCATGAATTTGGTCTGGATACACCTTTACATCCACCGACTTCAAATAACACACCTTTACTCCATCCACTACCTGCGTATACGAACGCCCAGTTTGCGATGGACAAATCACCAGTACCTCCAAACCTCGCGCCACTAATCCCCGAGCCAAATTATGCGAAAACACCGCCACCCCGTTAATCTGAGGATAGTAAACCGCTGTCGCAATTACAATTTTCATAATTTTTTCGCTTTATCTAGTTGCGGATCCCGCATTGCATTAATGTCTTCGTAAGTTCGCTCAACTTCCACATCCGGCACAATCCCCTCACCGTTAATCGAACGGTCCTTTGGCGTAAACCATGAGGCCGTAGTGACCTTCAATTTAGTTCCACCGGACAAATCATAAAGCTGCTGCACCACACCCTTCCCGTAAGTCTTCTCACCTACCAAAGTAGCTTTACCGTAATCCTGCAACGCTCCCGCCACAATTTCCGAAGCCGAAGCCGTCGAGCCATTAATTAGTACAATCGTTTTCATATCTGCCAAAGTTGCTTTACCCGAACTTGTTTTTTCTTCTGTGTCACCAAAATGTTTCGACTTTTGTTTCAAAATCACATCACCATCGATCCATAGTCCTAGCAAATCTTTCGCCGCCGCAACATAACCTCCACCATTGCCGCGCAAATCCAAAATCACCTTATCGATGCCCTTTTCTTTAAACTTCCCCACAAAACCTTGAATCAGCGTCCCGGTATCATTGTCAAATCGCGTCACCGTAATAATTGCCGTCTTCCCATCATAGTCCACATAGGCCGACACATTATTAATCTCTTCGCGCTTCAGTTTGAAAGTCTTTTCCTCGCCATCCCGCACAATCGTCACTTCCACTTCGGTTCCCGGTTCACCGCGTACTCTTTTAGCAATTTCGTCACTTTCTAAACTATAAACCTCTTCACCATTAACTTTATACAAAATATCACCAGCCAAAATCCCTGCCCTTCGCGCCGGATTATCTGGCAAAGTCCTAAGTACTCTCACATAACCATCCCTAAGCCCCATTTCTACACCAATTCCTGCACCCACATTACCGTGCAAATCATCTGTAAAATCCGCTGCCGCTTCTGCATCCATGTAAACCGTATATTTATCACCCAAAGCCTCGGTCAGCCCTTTTTTTGCTCCTTCAACTACTGCTTCTTTCGAAATTTCACCATCATACGAAGATGCTAGTTTACCATAAACTTCATCTAGCGCCGACCAATCAACATCTGAATTATTAGCCCCAATCCCTAAATATGGCCCATAGCCTCCAAACCAATTCTTCCAGTTTACTCCCACTACCAGACCCACAAACGCCAATACTGCGCCAATAATAATCGCATTCCCCAGGGATACTTTTCGTTCCTTCCACTCTTGTTTTTCTTTGTTGTTTTCCATATTTATCTTTAATATATTATCATAATCATATTCGAAAATCAACTTGGAATTCACCTCCAAGTTGATTTTTACACTAGTTTTTTACCAAATTAGTTAAAGTGTAGGAATCTAACACCAGCCGAGCCTACTCCAGTCCTTGAACAATAGTCACCAATATAACAGCCAATCGATGGCCAGTTCACGTTATATTCAGAAATGTTAATCGAACCATCTGCATTCACGCTTTCCACCCAAGCCACGTGTCCATATGGCCCGCTCTTCCAAATTGCAATTGTGTACGGCGCCGGACTCGAATCCACATAGGAATAAATTCCACTACCTGGCACATAACGCCCTGCTCCATTTTCATAAGAATAAGCATTCCCACCCCAGTTATTGGTAATGCCCCATTTTTCTTTTGCCTTCCAGCTAGCATAACTCGTACACTGACACACCGCACCACCATAGGCACTATACTGTACGTTATCTTGTGGACAATTCCCCGCATAAGGATAGGTATTACTGGTGCCAGCCCACCTGTTACCGTTACCCGAAGTATTGGAAGGCGGCGTCCATGCCAAAGCTTGGAATTGCTTTTCCCAATAAGCCGCTACTGCCGACGCATCATCAGCATTTTTCTCGTACTTTTCTTTCAAATCCTTCTGGTCCGCTTGTTTCGATGCCAAAAGCGAACGGCTCGACTCATTCTCCTTCAACTTTGCTTCTACTTCTTCCTTTTCCTTATTCAATTGTTCCTTCGCTGCTTTTACTTTATCACTTGCCGTTGCGATTTCCTGTTTTACCACTTCGTCGCGCGCTGCTTTCTCCGCTAAATCTGAAATTGAAGTCGCCCCCGCCAAAATCCTAATCGGCTCCGCATCTGATTCAAAATGCATGTTAACAAGTAACTCTGCTAATGCCGACTGCTCATCCTCCAACTTTTCTTCTGTTTTTTCGATTTCCTTATTCAATCGCTTTACTTCTGCCTCATTTTCCGCAATCACGTTATTTAGACTGCTAATTTCGTCGTTCAACTGCTCAATAATCGCTCCCACTGAGTCCGCCTTCTTTGTGTAGCTATTCGCCGCACTCTGATTGTCCTGCATGTTTTTCTTTGCTTCCTCACATTTCGTATCTCCCGGCTTACAAATATAAGCATCTACCCTCGAATTAATCACTACACCAAAAACAGTAGCCAACACTACTGGAATCATTATGTATATTTTTATTTTTTTGTTTCTTAGTATTACCATATTAATATATTATCATAATCATAATCAAAAATCAAATCGGAATTCACTTCTGATTTGATTTTTATTATTTCTTTGCCAAACTTTCTTTTCCAAAGAAAGTTTGAACTAAGCTTTGTGTAAATATTTCGACACCGCAAGCCACGATGAAATCCGCCCAATCACAATTCCAAGCCCAATAAATACCAAGAACACCAAAATCAACTTATTTGATTCCAGCACATTAGTAATCACACTCACGTCAATCCCATACGATGCCAACTTCGGAGACAAAAACATAAACCCAGCAAATGATATTGCACCAGCCACTATCCCAGCAATCACTCCGCAAATCTCCGCTTCAATCAAAAACGGCCCACGAATAAAACTCTTGTCCGCCCCCACCAACTTCATCATGTAAATTTCTTCCCGCCGCGAGAAAATCGCCATCCGAATCGTCGAGAAAATAATCAAAATTGAAATCACCAAGAACACTGCTGCTAGTATCACGCCTCCTGTCCTCGCAATTCGCGCCCAAGAATTAATCGTCGCAATTTCCGCTCGGTTCACATCGTAAGTCGGCGCTTTATCTTTATCAGTATAGTTTCTAAATAGTTCGCTATTATCTACTTTGTCCCGAATACTGTCTAGATTATCTACATCATACACCTTAATCCGCATCGTTGCCTGCATCTTTGCTATCATCATCTTTGTCATTTCGTCATCTAGAATATTGATAATATCCTCACTCTCGCTATTTTCAGCCAAAAACTTTTCGTACTCCTCTTCCGAAGTCGAAGTCTCCACGCTTTTTACGTTTGAATCCGAACTCATGTCTGCCGCAAGTTCGTCCAAAGCCTCCTGCGAGGTATTTGGCTTAAAATAAATCGTAATGTCAATTTTGTCTTTCATCAAATCCGCTGTCGAGGTCAAAATCACACTTGCCACCACCGTCACAAACAAAATAATCAAGGTGATCGCCATCACTACCGTCGCCGCGGTCGACAACCAAATATTCCGTCCGAATCCCTTAGTACCGTACTTCACAATTCGCGCTTTTTCCCGCACCTTGTGGTGCCCACGCGTCTTCTGCATCGTCTTCAAACTTTTTTTCGATACGGTTTTTAGCTTTTTTTCTTTTTCCACCTTAGTCATTTTATTGTATTACCTTCCTTTTCGGGCGCAAAGCATGCCCCGGCGTTTGTACTCGCCGCGCCGGCTCCGGCTTCCCGTCCAGTTTATAGAACCCACCATTCTTCTGGTCACTAATAATCTTACCGTTTTTCATCGTGATCACCCGTTTTTGTAAATTATTCACGATATTTTCATTGTGTGTCGTCACCAAAATTGTCGTGCCAAAATCATTAATTTTCTTCAACAGGTCAATAATTTCCTTTGTAGTCAGCTTATCTAGGTTCGCCGTCGGCTCGTCCGCAATCAAAATCTTCGGCTGTCTCGCGACTGAACGCGCAATCGACACTCGCTGTTGTTGTCCACCCGATAACTGATGTGGAAACTTTTTCGCCTGGTCCGACAAATCAACTAGTTCCAATACTTTCGGCACAGTCTTACGAATTTCCTTATTGCTCATCCCAGCAATTTCAAGTGCAAAAGCCACATTTTCATACACCGTTCTCCGCGGCAACAACTTAAAATCCTGAAACACCACGCCTAGTCGTCGCCGATATCCCGGAATATGACGCTTTTTCACATAATCTAAATCAATCCCGCCAATGATAATCTTCCCAGAATCCGGGCTTTCTTCTTTCGTGATCATCTTCATCAAGGTTGATTTACCTGCTCCTGATTTTCCTACTAGAAATGCAAACTCATTAGGCTCAATATGCAGCGAAACCGAATCTAGCGCAGGCTCAGTATCACCCGGATATTTTTTCGTAACCGAATCTAAAAGTATCATAACCCTATATTAACATAAGTATTAAAAGATTTCAAATTATTTTTCAATATGGAAAGTGATATTACGCGTCTTCTGCCCTTCAGCTTGATAAATTGTGCCAGGTTTAATTTTTGCCTCTGGATATTTCTTCTGCACTTCAGCTAAAGCCGCCGCATAACTCTTGTCCGTCGTCAAGGTTAAGTCCTCAGGTTTCTGTTCTTTCAAATTAATCTGTTTTTTATGCGACATTTGTGTCACAAGCGTTTCCATATCTACCTCAAACCCAGCCAAATATGGCGCCAGCTTAAACGCACTCCGCACCGAATTCTTAAATTCACCCACAACACCAATGTATTTACCATCCACCAAAATCTCCGCCGACCTTTTTACTTCAAATGGTTTAGCTTCTGCTAATTTGTTACTCTTAAGTGGTACAAATTCTACTACAATATTTAACTCTTCAAATAATTTTGCCGCATATTTTTTCGCCTTATAGTACGCAGTTTCTTGATTCTTCCGCTCCGCCACTACAAAGCCTAGCGACACCTTCTCCGTCGGCACTTTCTCGTCAGTCAGCCCCAAATCCTTCCGATAAACCGTATTCATTTCATAAATCGCAAACTTATCCACCGGCAACTTTTGGTTCATGAACGACTTGTCTAGCAAACTCGGCACAATTGACTGCCGAACTAGTTGTAATTCCGGCGAAATCGAATTCACGATTCTATACGAATTCTTCACATCAAGCCCAGCTTTTTCGAGTAGCTGCTCACTCACAAAACTATAAGTCAAAAGCTCACTCGCTCCATATCTTGCCATCAAATCCCGAATCTGTCGCTTCATTTCGAACATCTTGTTCCTCTCGGCAGTATAATGAGCTGGCAAAACCGGCTTAATGTTATCATAGCCGAGCAGTCGACCTACTTCCTCAATGATGTCTTCCTTGATATGAATATCTGTCCGCCACTCCGGTACGAGGATTTCAATAACTATCTGTTTCGGACACGGGTCGCTTCGGCCCGTCGTCACGGGCGAAGCGCCCTCTTTCTCGGTCGTAACCTCCGAACGGTCCGAAACAGAAGTTATCTGAAATCCTACGTTCTCTAGCGTCTTTGTGATTAATTCGGTAGAATAATCCGTTCCAAGCAAACCGTTAATCTCATTTGTTGTAATTTTTACAACACTCGGTTTTTCCGGTTTCGGATATTTATCCGCTACCCCTGCCACTTTAAATCCTTCCGCCAACATCTCCGCACATTTCTCGGCCACTGCCAAAGTCTGATATGGAGGTTGCCCCTTAGTATAACGCGTAATCGCCTCCGTAAACACGCCGTGCGCCATTTGCGTCTTGCGCAGGTTAAACAAAGAGAACGTCGCCACTTCAAGTAATATGTTTTTTGTATTCTCATCAATCATCGTCGACTTACCACCCTTCGCCCCCGCCAACCCGACTGGAACATCATTTGACGTAATGATAATATCATTTTCGTTCAGCACCAAATCAGTATCATCTAACAAAGTCAGCTTTTCGTTTTTCTTCGCCAGTCTCACACCAATAATTGGCTTATCCGTCTTTCCTACCTTCACGAATTTATCATAATCATAAGCATGCAAAGGCTGCCCAGTCAGTAGCATCAAATAATTCGTGGCATCCACAATTGGGCTAATCGGTTTCATTCCAGATTTCGCAAGCACCGTATCGATATAGGTCAAGTATTTCTTCTTGATTTCACCATGCTTTTCCATCACCACCGCCGTCAGTCTCGGACAGATTGTATTGTCAGAGATCTTGATATCTGGCAGCAATTTAAATGGCACTTTTCTCGGGTCGCGTCCCTCGCGCCCGTCTTCACGGGGCTCGGGCGCTCCATCTCGGCAGCAGCCTCCGAAATCCCTCGAAAAGTCCATTTCAAATCGCTGCCCAAGTATCCCAGCAACTTCTCTGGCAAACCCAATCATTCCGAAACAATCCGGCCGATGCGTCAAGGACTTGTTTTCGATATCAAGTATCTTATCGTTTAATCCAAAGACATCCGCGAGTAAATCCCCCGGCTTAGCCATTTCCGGATCAATTTCAATAATCCCTTCATGGTCCTCACCAATGTCTAATTCGTCTGCTGCCGCCAACATCCCGTGCGAATCATATTTCCCAAGCATCTTACGAGTGCCAATCACAAACGGCGCGTCTTCGTGTACCGACGCTGGCACCACCGCTCCCGGCGCAATCCAAGCCGCCAACATTCCTTCGTGTACGTTTGGCGCCCCGCACATTACTTGCACCAATTCTTTTTCGCCACAATCAATCATGCACCTTGTCAAATGCGTGTCCGGGATTTTCTCGGCTTCTACCACTTTTACTACATAGATTTTGTCGTATTTATGCGTTTCATCAATTACGTCTTCCACCTCCACCAATCGTGCTCCAATCAAGCGCACTAACCCTTCGTCCGAAATCTTGATATCTACAAACTTTTTTAACCAGTTTAGTGAAATTCTCATATTAATTAAACTCCCTTAAGAAATTAAGATTACCACTCTCGAACACTCGTATATCGCCCAGTCCATAACGCAGCAATACTAAGCGGTCAATTCCGCCACCCCAAGCAAACCCATGATACTTATTAGGATCAATTCCAGCCATTTTTAATACATTCGGATGAATCATTCCGCAACCTAGCATTTCCAACCAGTCGCCTTTTTTACCACCCAAAACTTTCGGTTTTTCAATCATAAACTCTACCGATGGCTCCGTAAATGGGAAATATCCCGGTTGCGTCCTAATCTCCAATTTCTGCTCGTAATATCGCTCAAAGAATTCGCGTAGCACCCCTAACATATTCCCAAGCGTACAATTTTCCGACACAAAAATTCCTTCACACTGATAAAAAGTATGCTCATGTGTCGCATCTACATCTTCATTTCGGTAAACCCGACCCGGCACTACTACCGCCACCGGCTCCCCCTGCTCAAGTTTATATTTATATTTCTTCAAAGCCCGATGTTGCATTGTTGAAGTATGTGCCGGCGGGATCAATCCTTCTTCTGTTCGGAAGGTATCATAACCATCACGCGCCGGATGCTCTTTTGCAAAATTCAAAGAATCAAACATGTGGAATTCATCATCAAGTTGCCGACTCTCCATCACTTCAAAGCCCATCATCTGGTAAATTTCTACCACTCGATTAAGCTCCGTCATCAATGGATGCTTAGACCCTAATTCGGTTGAATAAAACTCAGGCATAGCCTCATTCGTTCCCGACCACGCCGTCACATCGATCGGCTCCGCCGCTACGTCAATCAAAGCTTTCTCCGCTTCGGCTAGTTTAGCCAACACTTCTTGTTTTTTCGCATTTATCTTTCGTCCAAACTCCGCTCGTTTCTCAACCGGCAAATCCTTTACGCTGGCCGCCTCAGCATTTATTTTTTTTAACTCCTGTTTTAGTTTCTCAAGTTTTTCCATTAATAACTCCACATATAATATATCTATATTATTATATCACCACTTCAAACTTTAAGCAAAATTACGATTTCTTACGTCACCGTATTCATTACGACCTCGCCAGAAACAATACAAGTCACCATTTATTTTTTCGGAATATTCTTCCAGCAAACTCTTTTCCGGCATTTCAAACTCTACCTCACCAAACGCATATCGATTCGAAGCATCGTACCTAGCCACCATATTCAAATAATCCGCATACGCCAGCGCCACTTCCGCCTCACGCTTCGTCATGCCTGAACGCCTCGCCACAATCCCCGCCCGCGAATTATCTAATGGCTCCTCTGCATAAAGGTCTTCCAGAATCATCGACGCTTCACTTTGCTCCCCGCTCAAAAGCGATGCCACTGTATTGTACAAAGTATACCCCGAAAACTCTTTAATCATAGGATTATCATCACTCATCACAAATTCCGCCCCAGTAGCTACATCATCACCGCTTGCACAAATATCCAAAAAGTTAAACAATACACCCGTAATGCCACTGTTCCCGCACGCAATCGTGTCTTTCGTTCCCCAAACCCATCGCGCCATTCCTTTCTTCACCCAATCTTCATAGTATTCTTTATAATACTCATCGTCAAACTTTTTATCCCAGTATTCTTTTGTCTTATCCATCAATCCAGTATAAATAGTATTATTTTGCGTACAATAAAGATCCGCCGTCGAGCCAATTGACCATGCAGTTTCACAATTTTCACCAGAAGTGTCTAAATAAGATTTGCTATTACCGTCCGCCAATGCTCCGCCAAACAAACCGTTCGTAGCATTCCCTGCATAACTCATCACAGCACCAATCGCCGACACCACAGGAGATTTAGTCACACGATTTTGAATCATCATATTCGCCAATCCATGAGCTATACTCCCCATAAAGGTATTTGGCGACGAAATATCAAACGGGTTTCTCGTCGCACGCTCCGCCTCCGCTTTACGCGCAGCGACTTTTTTTACTTCATGGCTATAATTCGCCACCGTCCCCGCATCAGAAGGCATCGCACCAATCGCATGTTGATTAATCATATTAGAAAGAAAAGCTCCACCTTCCACAATCCGGTTTCCTCCCACAACCGAAGTATGCAAATTCGCATTAGTATCTGACAAAGCAATCTGTACACTGCTTTCTGCTGAGTATAAATCTACTGGTCCATCGAAAATTGAACCGACACCTATTTCTGATTTTTTCCTCCCATCTGTAGCAATCACCGTATCTTCAACTACCCACGAATTAGCATCAGTCAATTTAAGCACTCGGTCACGCGAAAAGTTTGCCGCTTCCGCCTTGTCAAAGCCACCGCCCGATGCCGCAGCAATGAAATTCGGCGTTTCAATAATCGACAGCCCCTTCGTCACTTCTTCACCAGTAGTCACATCAACATAAGTCACCTCAATCGAATCATCATTCAAAGTATTCATCACCTCATTCGCTGGACCATCTCCATCAATTCGCGTTCTCTGTAAAGGCTCCTCAATCGCCATAAACGCACTCGCTGCCTTGTATGATTCTTCCGATGAAACCGCTGAGTTCAAAAGCTGCGCCGCGCTATCATTTGGGTTCCAAAATTCATCCAAAATATCTTCTGCATCGCCCGTCAAGTTAACGCCCGAGCATACTTCCCCGCAATCATACCCACCATCAGTTGAAGATTCTACGTCAAGTATGCTTTTTAAAATTTCATCATAATTATTTTGGTCCACCTTTGGATCACCAGTCGCTTCCCAGGCCTGGAACGCCCACCTCTTTAGCCCCATAGCGTTATAAGTCTTATCCACATCTTCGCTATAATAATACCTTGCCGAAATATCCGCTCCCTCTGTAAACGCCATGTACATCTTTGGGTTTGACTCTACCGCCGCCACAAAATCCGCCGCCGTAATCACTTCATTGTCAAATAATGCCGCTAGCTCCCCCTCCGCACTATTTGCCTGAAAACCACTCCCCACTGCCGCTATTTCATTCAGCTCATCCACGTTTGCGATATATTTATTAGTCGGGACAAAATCTCCTGCCACTGTTACCTGTCCCACCTGAATTCCTGCTTTAGCCAAATCTGCTGCATAGTCCGCCGGCACTTCACCCTTTGCTAACTGCTCACCCGTCACATACTCAGCTTGCTCCTCCAGAATATTCACCGTATTCGTAAAACCTAGTGAACCCATCAAATTATAATCCAAATTCCCAATCATAAAAATCGGCGTACCTACCACTAACACCGCCACCGCCAAAATCGCTACCAAGACTCCTCCCCCTGCTGACGCTTTAATAAGTTTAGCCTTATTGAACGCTTTTTTACCCTCAGCTAAGCTGCGCCCCGTACCCGAAAAGAATCCGCCGCCACCTACCTCACTTTTTCTTAAACCAGCCGCCAGCCCAGCCGCACCTGTTGCACTTGGCGCACTAGCTGCCGCCGCCTCATTATTTCCTAGCTCGTCAGCCGCTGCTTCTCGACTTAGATTAACCTTTCCTTCCGCCGGCGTCTCTCCCCCGCCTTGACCACCCAAAAACCCCGGCCGTATGCTCTCATTCGCCGAATCCCTCACCGGATGCTTTTCAGCACTATTATTCGAGCCATTATCCATACAATTATTATATCACTTATATTTAAAATCCGCCAAAAATCACCACTAGCGATATTACCGCTAGTACCACCAGCACAATCCAAATCCAACTAAATCGCCCTGTCTTTTTTAAGTCCTTCAAATACTCTGCGTCTTCCGCTAAATCCACATCTGACCCATCCTTTTCGATTTCTGCCGTATCTGTTGCCTTCGCACGCAAGTCAGCATTAATCCTCCTAGTTAACTCGTCTTGCTCTTCTTTTTTGTTTACAATTACTCCCATACTTTTCCTAAATAAATTATTTTGATAACTTTTTTATTATAACACGATTTTTGTGATATAATAATATAAATATTATTTAAAGGAGGAATAAATGGCGACCAAAAAGTCGAATAAGTCGACCAAGTCTGACAAGGCCAAATCGACCAAATCAAAAGCTGCCGCAAAGCCAGTCGTTAAGACCGAAACCGCAGCTCCTAAAACCGAAAAGGCTTGCTTCGTCGGTTTCTTCGCACGCAAATACGAAGAAAAAGAAAGCATCCTTACTATCTTTATCAAACATAAATTCTACGGCGCATTGCTTGGGGAAATCCTCGGCACCATGCTCATCGCATTGTTACTTCTTTCAGTTTCATTGATGGGTATCGCCAGCATCGCTACTTACGGCTTTGCTGTCATCGCTGTGTTGATTGCAGTTTATGCCTTCTCAGGCGCCTGCCTCAACCCAATCATTGTCGTTGGTATGATGGCTACCCGCCGCATGTCAGTAATTCGTGGTGTTATGTACATCATCGCTGAGATTCTCGGTGCCTGGCTCGGTTGGCTCATCTTTAACGGGTTCCACCTTGCTGGTGGCGAATCTGCCTACGACATGCCAGCTATCACCGCTATCGGTGAGAATCAGTTCTGGATCTTCGCGATGGTCGAACTTCTAGGCGCTGCAATTATTGCGTTCTTCTATGCTCGCGCTATCAAATACCGTCGCAGCGTATTTACCTTCGCAGCTGTTGTAGCTGGTGGTATTATTCTCGCTGTTCTCGTCGGTTATGTTGCTTCTGCAGCCTTCCTAGGGCTCAACAGCAACTTCATCATGAACCCAGCCGTTGCTTTGATGCTTCAAATCTTCCCAACCGCTGGCGAATCATTTGGTGAAATTCTCGGTGGTATTTGCCAAGCCCTTTCGTGCTTCGCTCTTATCCCGATGATTGGTGGTGTAATCGGATTCTACCTATCTGATTTCCTCGGGCGAGTTTCACTCGAAGACCCAATCAAATAAACTGCGACTTAAAATAACCCCTCGTTAAAGAGGGGTTATTTTTTAATTCTTCGGGAACAATGGTGTAGTTGGTGGTTGAATTTCACCCGCAAATATCGCAGCAATTTTTTTACTTGCTTCTGGCAAAAACGGTGAAAGCTCCGTATTCGCTTGCAATAAATCCACAATCAACGTAGTTAAACATTCTCCTAACTTTTCCTTTTCACCATTTTTCGCTAACTCCCACGGTTTTTCCTCGTCAATTCGTTTATTCAGTCCCTGCACTTTTTCCCATGTCAAATCAAAAGCTTTCGCAAATTCGAACTTGTCCATTAATTCTTGATATTCCAGAGAAAGTTTTGACACATTTGTTTCATTTTCTAATTTAATGCCATTTTTACTTGCCAATGTTGCGAGTCGCTGCACCAAATTCCCCAAATCATTCGCCAGCTCATTGTTATACGCATTCTCAAATTTTTCCCATGTAAAATCTGAATCCGCAAACGTATCAATATGGCGCAAGAAGAAATATCTAAAAGCGTCGATTCCGTGTTTGTCAATCACTTCATTCGGGTCTACTACATTGCCAATTGACTTACTCATCTTCTGTCCATCCGCTAACACCATTCCGTGCGAAACCAAAACTCGCGGCAACGGTAACCCTAATCCTAGCAGCATCGCTGGCCAAATAATCGCATGAAATCTCAAAATGTCTTTTCCTACAAACTGTGCCGCAGCTGGCCACCAACCAGAAATATCTTCTTCCGGGTAGCCCAGCACTGTAATATAATTAGACAACGCGTCCACCCACACATACATCACTTGCGTAGGGTCATCCGGCACCGGTACTCCCCATTTTAATTGCGTTACCGGTCTAGAAATTGACATATCCGGCGACTCTTCGAGTAGTTTCAAAATTTCCTTCTTCCGAAAGTCCGGCAAGATTAACATCTCGTCCGTTTCAATCGCCTTCTTTAGTCGTCCTTTAAAATCAGAAAGTCTTAAGTAATAATTTTCTTCTTCTAATTTCTCGTAGGATTTTAAATGGTCCGGGCAAACTCCGCCGTTTTCCTCATATTCTTTATCCGTAATAAATCTTTCACAACCCGTACAATACCAACCTTCGTACTTTGCTAAATAAATATGATCAGCAAGTTTTCGCCAAATTTCTTGTACTCGTCGCTCATGCCACTCATCCGTCGTCCGCACAAAATCCGTATACGACACACCTAATTTCGCAATAAATTCTTTAAAGGTTTCGGCTTTTTCATCTACAAAAGTCTGCACTTCAACATCTAATTCATCCGCCTTTTGCGCGATTTTACTACCATGTTCGTCAGTTCCAGCCTGAAACCTCACTTCATTACCCGACAAAGCCAAATACCTAGCACACACATCAGCCAAACAATAATCCATTGCGTGCCCAATATGTGGATTACCGTTCATATACGGTATCGCCGTCGTAATATACTTTTTCGTCATGCAAATATTTTACAATACTTCACAGGTGAAATCAAGGTCTTCGTAGTTCGCCTGCACTGCATCAAATTCCAGGTCAATCACACCGTCTGCACCAGCTTTCAAGAAATAAACCAACGCGCTGGTTGCATCCAAATCTGCTGCTTTCGCTTCGTGAACTTCATTTTCTACTGGTTCCGTCGCAGTTGCATCCTCATCGCTAAACACTACCGAATCTACTCTCGAGATACTAGTCATCGTGCCGTTGTCAAATTCTGCACTAATGTTAATCGCACCCGACACCGCATCGTTGACGTTCACTAGCTCCTCCTGAGTCATATTGCGAGTGCAACTCAAAGAATCAGCGCCCGTCACCGTCGCTTCTTCGTCCTCTTCCGGCTCGTCTTCTGGTTCTACCGAAGAATTATCAGAAGTGTTACTTGCTTGATTTGAAGAATTACCGCCCTGTGGCATCAAAGACATCACCAAAATCACAACCAGCACCACCACAACTACCGCCGCTACCGCGATCAAAGCAATCAAAGTTGTTTTCTTGTTTTTACCAGCCGGTTTTGCTGCGCCCATTGGGGCAGCTTCAGGCTGAGTAGCTGGATCTGTAAACGATACATTTGGTGTTTGGGTCTGTGAAGCGGCCGCAAACGGATTCTCTGCTGGAGCTTCTGCCGGCGCCCCAGTCGGGCCTGACATTGCTGAGCCAATCGAACCTGGCGCTGGGCCTGCTGGTTCCATTGGCGCTTTCAATTCTTCCTCTACTGGGTCTGGTGCCTTTGGCGCTTCTGGTTGCATAATTGGATCCGTCGCTGAAAAACTACCTTGGCTACCCGGTTGAAACACTGGATTAACTGGTTCTGGATTCGCACCAGGATTCACCACCGGGTTTACTGGTGTTGGATTTGGTGCAGCCGGTTCTGCCGGAGCAGCTGGCGCCGGTTCTGGCACAGGTGCCGGTTCTGCCGAAGCCGGAGTTGACTCTGCTGGTGCCGGTTCTGCTGGAGCAACCGGTGGTTCCGGTGCCGGCGTCGGCTCCGGATTTGGTGTTGGTGTTGGATTATTTGCTGGATCCATTTTCATTTTCCTTCATTAAAATTAATAAATGATTTCACTTATGTTTTAATTATAACATAAACATTTTATTTATGGAATAAATAAAATGCTATATTCAAAAATTAACTTGGAATTCACTTCCAAGTTAATTTTCTTACTGGTTTCTTTTGCTGGACTTTTCTTTCCCAAAGAAAAGTCCAAAGTCTATCTACCCCCGAATCCGCCGCCTCCGCCCCCTCCACCGGAAAATCCACCGCCACCCCCACCAGAAAACCCTGAAGATGACCCGCCCCCTGAACTAGACATCGTCGTTGCCGTAGTCGCATAAGCCGAAGCCGTATTCACTGCCCGCATCATATCTGACACTATCAACCCCTGCATCAGATAATCCGGCATCTCAATTTCCTCTACCTCGCAAAATTCTTTCATTTCTTTCATCCAGCTTTCTTCCAACCCAAACACCGCCGCATACGGAAGCAATTTTTCATACAACTTCACCACTCCTTCTGGCGAAGTATCCGCCCCTTTTACACTTTGCAACATTTTCATCCGTTCCGCTTCCGCCATCTCAATATACAGCCTCAATCCATCCATATAGCGTGAAGCTTCTAGCCCTTTCAAGGTATGCTTTTCATACTTTTGCGCCACATCAGACAACGCCACCACCACCGGCACCGTCACCAGTATCATCACAAAAACCGTCTGATAAAAATACGGATAAAACACCAGCTCTTGTCCATATGCATTATCTAACCCTAGCATCCCATCTAGAACTCCCATCAGCATTATCCCCAACGCTACCACCACCGGCACAACAATAATGCCCATCGCTATCACGTTTACTAGCCCCCGCGCTCCACTACTCCCAAAATTATATTTACTTTCTACCAATTTATCGTTTTCCAAATCCTTCACAATTTTATTTTCCATCGTTTTACGTACCGTTAGTAGTTTAGTAGTAGCCGTCCGTCGTCTCAGTTCAATCTCTTCGCCTTGCTTCGGGCGTTCTCCACCATTCAAAATCGTAAGGAGATCCAAATACTCACTATCCAAACCATCTAAACTTTTCACCACAATCTTCCATTTATGCTTATCTGCCTTTTTAAACTCAATTTTCTTTTTCACAACGAGCTCTAGCAGCATCGCCACCTTAATATCCTTCTTTTTGCCAAGATAAACCTCCGCCATCTCCGGCAAACTATACTCACCGTGCGCCTGATATTCCGGCTTTACAAAGAATCCTTTATAGTGCCTTGCTTTATCTCGCGTTTTTATAAGCTTTTTCACTTCCCAACCAATCGCCAGTAGGCACAATACTCCAGCCCCCACCGTCAACCATACATAAGTATAATTCTTCACTGGTCCTGGTATTTTAAACGTATTCGGCACTATTTCTACATCAAACGTCAAGTTTTCGTATGGCTTCAGGTTCTCCGCCTCAAATGTTGCCCCATCTGCCGTTTTGGATACTTTACATCTATTTTGCCCGCTTTCACCATATTTACCCACATAGCACCATGCCTCACCCGTCCAAATCGCTTCATCTTCAAAATGCACCCTAGCCGTCACCTTATCAAATCGCTGCGACGCCCCATTTCCGTTCGTATCCCAGTACAGTTCCTGATAGTCCCCAAAATCCGTCACCACCTTGCTATACTCATACTCAAAAGTATAAACTTGCTCGCCCAGCACATATTCCTCCGTACCCGTACACACATTGTAATAATTATTCTCCCGCTCAATACTGTAGATCGGCTCCGGATTACCATTCCGCGTTACTTTAATATCGTCCTTCGTGAGTCTCGGCAAAGTCACATTCTTGCCATTCTGATTCGTAAACGGAATCTGCCGACAAATCCCTTTATTTTGGTTAAAGTCCGGAAATACCGCCATCACCTCCTCTTTTACTTTCAAATGCGATATCCCCTCTTCATCCTTACTCAAATAATAATCCCCCATAAAATCACTAAAGTAAAAGTCGTTCACTCCCGCTTTCACCTGCCCCACCCCTATCAACACTGGACAAATTAGCATAAGTATGATATAATAGAATACTAACCTATTTATCTTCATAATTCCATTATATCACATTCCGACTACCACTCATCGCGGTTGCTAGGAGTTACGGTTGCTAGGACGGAGAGCAAGCGGCGAGCCTAAGAATCCCTAACGCAGCGGACATAGAGCCCTTCATAGCGCGCAGCGCCAAAATAAGTTACTAAAGAACCTTCGGCATAATAGAGGCGATTACGGACGAAACTACTATATGCAGTGGAAGACCACCACAGTCCGCGTGTAGAAGCTTCATTAAGGTTACCGTTAGTGTAATATCCGCCGTAAATAGGAGAATAGGTGGTAGTTTGACTTTGAATACTACTCTGCTCGTTATCAGTGGGTAGACGCCAGCCTTTTGGGCAAATGCTATAATTAGCAGTAGCAGAATTGCTAATTCCAGTTATGGTGGCTGCCGTTGCGCCTGCGTAGTTATACCAAACCCCAGTAGAGGTATCGTTAGAGTCGTGTTTGCATGGCTTGGTATAACCATCTCCTCTAATATTGCTTGTGACAAAAACACTTCCGTATCCCCAGCATGGCGTACCTTCGATGGAGCCATTAGTTAGATCATCCCATGTTAAATTCTTATCTTCATCAATATTAGTTTCATCTATTTTGAGCTCATCACCGGTGAAGCGAAGGTTCTGAGTCATCCAGCATTTACTGCCTATGGTGGCGGTGGTGTAAGTAGCGCCGTCACGACCATCAGTCATAGTAGAACCACAAGCTGGTTTTGTACTAGTAGTGTTTTGCATACAAGTAGACCAGTTAGTACAATATTTGTTAGTTGAAGCTTTCCACCTAGCATAAAGAGTTAAGGAGTTGGTTGAAGCTGTCTGATCTATGGTCCAGGTACTTCCAGGTGAGTAGGCTGTACCAGTACAGGTTGCTCCGTCTGCTACTTGTACTGTACACCAGTCTTGGAAAGTGTAGCCAGTTCTAGTTGGAGTATTATTTGCTAGGGTGACTGTTTCACTAGATGTTTCTTGGTTTACTACGTTAGTTGGCATGTTAGATACTGTGTCTGTAGTGTTCTTGTTGTAGGTGATGGAATAGATTGATGGGTTAGCTACTACGGTTATGATAAAGGTATTAGAGTAAGCTCCTGCAGCAGTATTACCATCAACTCTTACGCCAATAGCTAGGTTATAGTTGTTGGCAGAAGTAGGGTTAGCTGAAGTAGTTTTATCTAGAGTGATAGCTGTACTGGCACTAGTAGGGCCTGGGAGATAGTTAGAGTTTGCTGTGGAGTTTAGTTTACTTGGTCTATAGCCCCAAGTGTTATTGTAAGTAGAATCTGTACTATAAGTAGCTTCACTGATACCGGCTGATACTGTGTGGGAGGGGATGCTAGTACTATTTGCTCCATTTAGGGCATTGCTGCCTTCAGTTGAAGCTTTAATGCCTAGTGTATAGCCAGTACCATTAGTGGTTTTAATGCTAATATTGTTGGTTGATGTGTCTGAAGTAGCAAAGGTACCAGTACTGTTAATAGAAGTGATATTAAGTGCTACGCTGTCTGTGACGCTGATGGTGAGAGTGCTGGCGGTGGCGTGAGCCTGATGAACAAAGAGTACTGGTAAGGTAATCAGGAAAATGCTATACAGGACATTTCGGAGGTTACGACCGAGAATTAGGGCGCTCCGCCCGTGACGACGGGCCGGAGCGACCCGTGTCCTGGATAGCATTTTCTGATTGCCAAAACAAATAAGCGAGGTCACAGCGCCGGCAGAAGAAGTGTAAAACATACCGGCGCTGGAACGTCGCCTATTGCTTCGTCGTTTATCCAGCTTAATGCTTTTGCTTATTTTTTCTTTAGTGACTACGCACTTCTTCATGCTTTTCATGTATACCTCTCTTAGTAGTTGCTATTCCCTAGGCGGTACACTTCTTTTGAGGTTTCCTCACAAAAACGGCACCGCTAGGTGCGATAGTCTGAAACTCTAATTTGGAAAACCAAGTCAAGCTCAAACATCCTAACGATGCCGTTAACAAGCTCGACTAAGTTCCAAATAATAAAATTTGGTTTCCATTATCTTAAAATTTCAAACTATCGCACCACCATTATATCACACCCATAATTTCCACGTCAACTTTTTTCACCAAAATTCATCCCGCTTATGCTATAATAGTATTATGGATAATAATAAGATCATGATCGTGGGCACTGGGAACGTCGGAGCCAGTATTGCCTTCGCATTACTCAACCAGCGCACTGCTGTCAACGAAATTATCTTAACCGACATCCTCGCGCGCGACGCCGAAGGCGAAGCTATGGACCTTCGCGACGCTATGAGCATGGCACCCAGCTACCTCAAAATCAAAAACGGCACCTATAAAGACGCCAAAGATTGCGACGTAGTAGTCATCACCGCCGGTGCTGCCCAAAAGCCCGGTGAATCCCGCATGGATTTACTCAAGAAAAACGTCAACATTTTGAAGGGCATGATTGAACAAATCATGGACTCCGGCTTTAACGGTATTTTCCTAGTTGTTTCAAACCCTATGGATGTTCTCACTTATTACACTATGAAATTTTCCGGCCTCCCTGCGGAACGCGTCATCGGCTCCGGCACTGTCCTTGACACCGCCCGGCTTCGCACTCGCATCGCCGGTATCCTGAACGTCAACGCCAAATCTGTCCACGCTCACCAAATCGGCGAACACGGCGACACCGAATTAACCCTCTGGTCACTCGCTGATGTCGGCGGCCAAAAAGTCACCGAACTTCTTCCCGCCAAAACTCGCACCGATATTTCCGATTTCGTCCAAAACGAAGCCTATGACATTATTGATAAAAAAGGCTACACCTGCTACGGCATCGCCACTTGTGTCGCTGGTATCTTGAACTGTATCCTAAACGACGAAATGCGCGTTCTTCCAGTTTCTTCCTACGACCAATTTTCCGACACTTGTTTTGGTTGGCCCACCGTCGTCGGTCGCGCAGGCGCCATCCGCCGCCTCGACCTCAAACTCACCGAAAAAGAAGGCGTCGCCCTCCAAAAATCCATCAACGCCCTGAAAAAAGCCATCAAATCCGTCAAGCTTTAAGCTAAAGATTGTAAATACAACATCAATTCTTCTTTCACGAAATCATCTGCCACTTTTTCAATTTCTGCCATGAATTTTGGCGCTTGTCTTTCTAATCTAGCCCGCCGGTATTCCTCGTACTCAGCCGCCTCCGACTCCGACAAACATTCCGGAAAGTTCCGACCCTTATAATGCAACAATAATTCAGGCAGTCTCTCATCAATAAAATCCGGATGAAAATCTGCTAATTTGCTTGGCTCCGCATTCCGCACCGCCGCCACTTTTACCTTATCCGAATCATTCAAAAACCCATCATAAATTGCCCCCTCCGGTTCTACCGTTGGCGGGAATTCCGGCCGGTTTTCATGTTGCTCCCGCATCTGCTCCGCAAACTCCGGATGCTCCATCAAAATCCTCAAATTTTCCTCCACCACCTCGCGCGTCAGCCCAATCCGCTCCCAATCCTCATCGCGCAGCACCGACAGCGGGGCGACAGCCGGGCATTTGTTATAACATAATTCCTTTACAATCGGATAAAAAGTTTTTAGAACAGAGTCCTCGGGAGAGCGTTTCGCGCGGGGCGCTTCGCGCTCCGGCTGCACTACGCTTTTACTCTCCCTCGGGCTCTGTTCTAAAACTTCCTCCAAGTTATAACGAAGATCATATACCAACACATTGCCGTTGCGCCCCGCTGTTAGTGCTACAGCGACAGTGGTCTTTTCAAATTCAGAAGAATATCTTCCAGAAACATACACAAACGGTTTTTTATCCTCCAAATTCACTAACTTTTTAACTTGCGTTTTCCCTCGCATCTTAAACAAAAATTCAAACAATTTCGGCTGTCTCTCCCGAATCATCCGCGCTACCGCAATCGTCGCATATACATCCGACAAAGCATCGTGCGCGTGTTCATGCGAAAGCCCATTTAGTTTCGTCAAAAGCTCCAGACGATTTGTCGCCTTCCCTTCATCCGTCACCGGCCAATTTATCCCTTCTGGCCGTAGCGCCCGCACCATTCGCACCACATCAAGCATATCCCAACGTGACCTACCGTCTTTCCACTCCCATTCATACGGGTCATAAAAATTCCGCCATAAACACGCCCGCATAAACTCATCATCAAACCGCACCGTGTTATATCCCACCGCCACAGTTTCCGGCACGAACACCTCTTCTGTCACATACTTACAAAACTCCGCCTCACTGATACCATCTGCAAGCGTCATCTGCGGCGTAATCCCTGTCACATTTATCGCCCCCGGACTCGGCAACGCATCATCTGTCATTTTTACCAAAATATTCACCGGCTCACCAATCGGCGTTAGCTCCATCGAAGTCCTCTGCCCCGCAAACTGCATAATCCGATCTTCTCGCGCCTTCAGCCCCGAGGTCTCAAGATCATAAAAGAAAAACGTTTTTCCCATACCCCCATTTTACCACAGAACCTAAAACATAGAAAAATCCCCGGGATATGTGGTCCCAGGGAATTTCACAGTTTTTAAAAAGTTATCTCGCAATCTGCTGCAGTCTGCCCTACCCAGCAAAATGCCAGAAACAGGACAACCGCTCCTCCTGCCATTACGCCACATATGAAGGCGAATACTGCATTAGCGCCAGCTAATCTTTCACAAAGATTAAAAATCTTGTAAAAGGAACTATTAACGATAGCGGTTCCTGAGATTGCTGTCAGTATAAACGCTGTAGCTTTCACTATTTTTTCGATGTAGGTGTTCCCTTTTAGCATTCTGCTAACCAGAAACATCATCATCATAGAGATAACTAATACTGTTATTCCGTTCATCATTTTCTTACCCTCCCCGAAAATTCTATGAACAGGTGCTTGAATCGTAATCTAGCACCACAATTAACGATTTACCTCCTTATTATATCACGCTTATGCCAAATTGTCAAGTCTAATACCACAAAAACTATAAATTTCACCCCTGTACCGCCTCTGTTATTCCTCCATCCCTGAAACAGTGTCGTAATCTATCCCGTAATAAGCATATTGCAATTTTTTTTGAACTTCAACTAGCTCAGCAGGCACCCCTTCGCGTGGTATTGCCATAATCATAAACTTCAGAGGTTTATTTTTCCCACCACAAATCTCCCGAGTATCTCCGTAAGCCAGCTCACCAGGGACAGTAATTTCACGAATTCCATTAATTCTCATCCCTTCCACCCCTTTAATCCATCCTTCAATCAACCCCACCGATGGATCAAGCACCCCCTTAAATGCTGTTGGCGATTCCACATTGTCAAGCGAGGAATCAAACACCGTCTCATCTGCACACCACCCAATGTAATACGCCAAATAATTATCAGTAGTCACCTTATCTCCTGACCCCTTTTCAATATCCCGCGCTTGAACACCGTTTTCATTTGCCGAAGCCTCGTTATAAGCCTTTACGGTGTCAGCCTTATATTTCACAAATTTATCAAAATCCGCTTTACTTGCCTCAGGTAGTTCTTTTTGTTTGGCCTCATATTGCTCAGTTAGCTCCGCAATTTTCGCCTCATCTACCTTTGGCGTATCAGACGACGACCCCTGGCTCCCACTAATCACAATCGCCGCATAGCTTGCGATAATCGACCCTACCATCAAAATCGCAATCAAAATAATAAAAAACCGCTGTTTAGTACTAGTTTTTAACTCTTTTTCATCCATCTCTGATTCTCCACTTAAATAATAGATATATTATAGCATAAAAATCAACTAAAACAGCTGAATAATAGTTTTTCGAAGCATTTGAAATCGTTAAAAAACAGCTGGATAATAGTTTTTCGAAGCATTTGAAATCGCCCATATAAAAAATACAACTCTCCGGATTGTTGAGGAAACTGTAATTTCCGAAACAATCCGACGAGTGTTGTATTTTTTATCTTGGCGCGTATTTCAACGCTGAGAAAAACATTATTCAGCTGTTTTCTTACTTGGCCTTATGTTGTAATAAATACAGGCAAACAAATCCAAGCTCTTGGAAGGGCTTAGGCTTCCTTCTTGCTCTCTCGTTTAAGAATCGCAACTTTTTTAAATGAACCACCAGCCTTCTTAATCGCTTCAACAGCAGATTTCGAAGCAAACTGCGTTTCAAGGTCAATCTTAGAGGTCAACTCACCCCGAGTAATTACTTTTACCTTAGAAAACGGCGAGGAAATCATCGCAGCCTCAGCTAGCTTAAAGTTATCGACCTTACCCTTAAGCTCATTTAAGCGATCAGTATAAACCACTTCAGCCTTTGGATGAATTGATTTAAATCCCTTGAGTTTCGGTACAGCCTGCATAATCGCCCGCTGACCGCCCATAAAGCCCGCCGGCATCTTGCGATGACCAGTACGAGATTTTTGGCCTTTAGTACCACGACCAGCGGTTTTACCCTGACCAGCCGAGATACCGCGACCCTTCCGAGACGGACGGGTGTTTTTCTCTACTTTCAAATCATTGTATTTCATTACTTGTCCTCCTTCTTAGCGGACTTTTTCGCAGCTGGCTTAGCGGCCGTCTTAGCGGCTACCTTCTTCGCAGCCGGTTTTTTCGCGGCTGATTTCTTAGCCTCTGCTTTCGCTGCTGGTTTTTCAGCCTTTTCAGTAGTCTTTACTCCAGTCCATTCCTTCCTAGGAGTCTGTTGACTGAGAGCCTCGATTACGGCATAAGCCACGTTCACCTTATTGGATGAACCTAGTGACTTCGAAATCAAGTTCTTTACACCGGTAAGACCAACGATTGAACGCACTGTACCACCAGCAATAATCCCAGTACCAGGCGCGGCTGGCTTCATCAAAACATCAGCACCAGTCACCTTAGTCCGAGTTTCGTGGCAAATCGTTTCACCGTTCATTGCGAAGGTAATCATCGACTTCTTTGCCTTGCGCGTAGCTTTCGCCACTGCAGTTGTTACGTCGTTACCCTTAGCTACCCCCACGCCAACTTTGTTTTTGCGGTTTCCTACCGCCACCAAAGCCTTAAATCGCATCCGGCGACCACCAGCTACGGTTCGCGATACGCGATCCACCGCAATGGTAATTTCATCAAATTCTTTTGGCCCCGCATCGACACCGCGACGATCGCGACGATTGCGACGCTCCATCCTGCGCCCCGAAATATCCCGGGTCTGCTTAGTTGCAGCAATCTTGTCCTCCATCTTCAGAGTACCAGATTTATTGATTACCCGCGGAGCTTTTTTCTCAGTTTCAGCCATAATTAAAACTCCAATCCTTCTTTGCGAGCCGCCTCAGCAAGTGCTGACATCCGCCCCGCATATAATTTAGAACCGCGGTCAAACACGACCTTTTTAACCTTTGCGGTTTTCGCTTTTTTCGCAATCTCTGCGCCAATTTTTGCGGCTTTTTCAGTCTTAGTTCCAGTTATTTTAGAACCAACTGTAGTCGCATAGACCAGAGTTTTACCCTTATCGTCATCTATAATTTGTGCCACAATGTGTTGATTCGAGAAAAACACTGTAAGACGTGGCCTTTCGGCGGTACCATGAATTTTGGCCCGAGTTCTTTTTGCTCTAAACACTTTATTCATTACTTCTTACCCGCCTTTCCTGCCTTCCGAAGGATTACTTCGTCAACATACTTAATACCTTTACCCTTGTAAGGTTCCGGTTTCTTCAGTGAACGGATTTCCGCCGCTACCTGACCGACTTTTTGTTTGTCAATGCCAGAAACGGTAATTTCCATCTTATTGGTAGCTAGCTGTACGCCTTCTGGAGCATGATATTTCACCGGGTGCGAAAACCCAAGTGCCATTTCAATGTCAGAACCACCGCCAGATAGACGAAAGCCTACACCATTTACTTCTAGTTTTTTCTCGTAACCCTTGGTTACACCTACAACCGCATTATTAATCAACGCGCGCTGTAAGCCGTGCCAAGCTCGAGACTTTGGCTCGTCATCCTCACGGGTGACGGTCAAGATGTTGCCATCGATTGCAGCCTTAGTCTTAGGTTGCACTGGGACGATGAGTTGACCCTTCGGGCCCGCAACAGTAATCTCGCTGTCGCCGACCGTGATTGTCACTCCCGTCGGTATTTCGATGGGCTGTTTTCCGATACGACTCATATCTTTTCCCTTTTATGTTAATATCCGTACCATTATATCACAAAATACCAAATTATTCAAGAGAAAATCCCCTGATTTTCAGGGGATTTTCGGTTTATCAATCGTGTTTGTTTAACGACGTCGAATTAGATATGCGAAGCTAACAATTGATACAAGTATACCTACTGCCACAGCAGTTACAATCGCTGCATTAGTCGCTGAAGCACCCGCCGCTGTCATCGTACCAGTCTCTGGTGCACCAGAACCACCTTCTTCCGAGCCATTTTCAACAGCTACAATTCCATAAGTTGACAAATGGTTTGTCACGAAAGTTACTGTCCACACACCATCTTCTCTTTGTTCTAAGGTTGCCTCAATTCTTTCACCCGTTTCTACACCTTCTTCATCAAAGAAAGCAACCATTATTTTTTTGTCTTTCAACGCTTCATACTGTTCATTAGTTAAGGCTACTGAAATTGTCAAAGAAACTCCATCATTCTCACTGACTTCAACAGTCACATTATTCTCGTCTATTAAGCTAAAGTCATAAGCAGACACAATCGTAGAATCCGTTCCATCAACTAATTTCAAAGTAGATGTATCAACTGTTTCAGTCTTGAACTTAACAGGAGTGTCTGCGACAACAGGGCCGTCAATAGCTACTGATGATTCACCTCCTTCAGACTCGAGATAATTCACATAATCACCTCCCTTTACGAAGTCCTCCAAATCATAACTTTCTGAAACAATATCACCTACGAAAACACCTCCGCTAATCGACAAAGTAACATCAACCGGGTCACCGTCTTGCGGATCAGCTTCCGAAAATGCCACTGGCCCAACAAATGTCCCGCCGGTAATATTCACATTGATTGGTTTCCTTGTGGTGTGTTGCGCAACCGCAACTGCAGCACCAGTCGTCGTCGAACCACTACCATTCTTCTCTACTTTATATTCTGCGCCATCCTTAACCATAATCGTACCACCTGTTATGTTTAAACTACCAGCCCGTACCTCAACACCAGTTAAAGCATTAATAGCGCCACCAGAAATCGTAGTCACACCATTAACTTGAGGAGCATAAATCCCCAACTCACCAGATTCAATAACCCCGCCCTTGATTGTGAATTTTGCATTTCCTCCATAGTTACTACTTGCGGGATCAGTCGTTCCATTTCCTGAAATCGCAATACTGCCATCACCTGTCGCAGAAACCTTACCACCATTCATAGTGAACTCCGTGTCAGCAAAAGCATTCAATGCCCATGTTTTAGCAGTTAAAGTACCACCATTTAAAACCAACTTTGCTCCATTCTCCAAATAAACAGCAGGTTCTGGTTCGTATGTATCTTCGCCATTTATAATAGCAGATTGACCGCCGCTAAATGTTCCGCCATTGATTTCACCGGTAGATGCATCACGGAAATAAAGTGGGGCATAGTAAGCATCAGCATTCGTCATGGAACCTTTATCACCATAAATCTTCACTGAACTACTATAGAACAAAAACGAATAATCATTCATCGTAATTGTATGGTCACCTAGATAAATCGATAAGTCTACATCTTTGATGTAATAGTCAGCCCCCATCGTAAAATCGTCACTAATAATCATCGTTGACGCGCCGTCACGAGTTACAAATTTTCCTTCACCAGTCGCAATGAAGAAGCTCGCCAAGTCTTCAGCTGTGCTTATTTCTTCACAATTGTCGATACCTTCACAGGATGTCGGTGTTGCATCCGCGAATACCGCCGGAGTCAAAACTCCCGACCCCAATGTCATAGCTACCGCTGACAATGCATAAACAATTTTATGTTTTACCATTAATAACCTCCACTTATTATTAATCCCATTATACCGTTTATACTTACAAAAAACAAGACTATTTTCAGCCAAAATTCAGCCAAATAATCAAACTTTTCCACCAAAAATCCCCTCAAGTAAGAGGGGATTTTCGAATATGCTACTCTAGATTATAGCACACTTTTTTATTTTTGTCAATGTTCACCCCCTGTCCTAGTTTTAGACTATTTCCGCTTCGCGGCCACTACGCTGCCCGCTAACGTCATCAAGGATAAGACCAGTAGCATCGTAACGCCTAAGCTCATCACCGTTGCCGCTCCATCAACCTTAGCCTCGTTACCTGTGTCTGGCGCCTTTGGCGGAATTGGATTCAAAGTATCCTCATAGAACATTGCGTACTGTGAGAACTTGCTAGACACAATGTAAAGTTTGCCATCTTCGACGAAGAACCCACCATCTGCCCTTAAGCCTTCCGTCATCACCTCTGGAGTTTCTCCAGCATGCTGACGTATAACGGTAAACTGACGAGAGTATCCATCCGCAGGGCCTTCTACCTCACCCAAGCACACCGTAATAGGGCTATTTAGTTGATGCATCATCCCAAGAATCTCTTCATTTACCACCATGAATATATTTACATCGTAGTAAGTGGCGTTCCCTTCGCTATCCATTACCTTAACCAAATCTTTCAGCTGCTCATCCACCAAGGTTTCAACTTCTTCTTCAGTCAATTCACGTACATCTACAAAGGTTGAGACTTTTCGACCTTCCAAAACCGCATTACGCAAACTTCTCAATGCGCTAAATGCCTCAGTTCGTGATGGGCCAAATAGCGCCTTCACATCATCACGGTTAGCCATATTCCAAAGTCGCCAGAAACTACTTTCCAAAAGGTCGTCCGCCAATCCTTCGTCATTCAAGGTGTCAAAGAGATCCTTGATAGTATCACTGGTCACACCTTCTGGATCGCTTACCGGATCAGAGTCGATTTTGTAGACTACCACATTCACTTTTTTCACCGTTTCGCGTGCTACCGGATAACCCTCTTCCTCATATTCTTCAAAATCGTGCGCCACCGACACCTCATGACGACCAAGCTTCATTCCAGTAGTATCAAACTTAATCACTCCGTCCTCGGCAGTATATTCTTCGCCCGAAGTCGCGTCAACAGCATATGATGCACTCCAATCGGCGCTACCAGTAATATCGATTGTCTCACCCTCTGCTACTAGCAAGGTTTGTTCCTCAACTTCAATTACTACCACACGCAAATCGTAAGTGCCTACAATCTCACCATTTGCCATTCTATCAGTGTAATGTACCATGTACACGCCAGGCTTGTTCGCTTCTAGACGCGTATAATCTGTAGTCGCCCACGGGCCAAAGCCGCTTGTAGCAAAGCTAAGCCCATCTGCATCTCCAGAAATCGCTTCAATCGTAGCTGTCACGTCTCCACGATCATTCTCATCGTGCACGTCCACATCAATAGTGTCATTTACCTTAGCATAACGAGTGTCATAATCAGGTGCCACCATATTGTAGATGTGAAGCCGAACATTCTTAGTCGCAGTCTTACCATTAGCAGCCACGCTTCCACCATTTGCGTCGGCACTGTAATGAATAGTATAGTTACCAGCACTCAAACAATTATCATCATCACACCAGTAAAACCGATAATCTTCACCTTGTCCAGATACTGCCGGGTCCATTTTCATCGAAACATACCCGTTCGTTACATCAATATTGCCCTCATCCTTTACTACCTTGAAATAGGTATCCAAACGATGTTCAGCCGCATTGATATCGTGCCAGTATTGGTTAAATGCGTTCACTGCAATATACGGTTCATCCTCAGCTAATCGTACGTGATAGCTATCCTGTCCAAAGGTAAATTTCATCACAAACACTTTATATTTAGCCGAAGCATAACCATCACTAAACGTCACAGTATACGCACCAGCCTCATTACCAGTAAGCCGCCAATTCCCTAGGTGCTGATAGGAAGGAGTCAGGCCATCTACCGGCAAGCCACCCACACTAGCCGTAATATCTCGGTTCTCCGTAAATCCATTCTCTTCCACAACGTTAAGATTCAGCCTATTTTGGTCCTGATGTGATGGATCACGAGTCATAACAATATAGTGTTCAGAGCTACCGGTAATATTTATGCTATGCACTCGCACAGTCGTAGTCAATCTGTCTACCACTTCGCCACCTACGGTATCAATAAATTCTACCGTGTAAAGTCCCGGTCTAGTATTCTTATCCCCTTTCAATCTAAATCTACCAGTAGTGTCATCACGCTGAACGATAATATCACTCACCGGATTGCCGCTAGCATCTTTGACAACCGTCGAAATCGAACCACCTTCATCATAAACCTTAAATATAGGGGTCTTAGTTACTAGATTACCTAGGTCATAATTATCAACAAAATTCTCTGTTACAAGATCCCATACATAAACTGTGCCTAGCTCAACAATTTGAGGTTCAACGGTCCCGTCGATATCGGTAATCGTAGCGTAAATCTTAGTACTTCCCGGCTTCACACCAGTAAGCGTATATGTACCGTCAGCATTCTCTGAAATGGTCGCAATACTTCCATATTCAGTTGTTACAGCGATACTCGTAAACTCATCGTTACCAAACTTGGTCATCTTCGACTTGATTTCCAAATTTGTAATTGGCGTACCCATCTTTACGTATTGTGGCCCAACCTTACTCACGGAATAAGTGTCAAACACAACCTTTTGATTATACTTGTCAGTTGGAGTAACCACGCCTCCTACCGATTCGTAAATATCATAGGTCAAATTTGCTGCACCATACACTTCGCGATTAGAGGTCAAAGTCCCCGCCGCCTTATCAAAAACTGGCGCCGGACTCGAATAGTCATGGTAATGCGCCTCAACCTTGCCATATTTCTGTACAATAGCATCGTCTTTCATTCCAGCAAAAGTATAAGTACCAGCTTCCATCATGATTCTAGCAGGTAGTTCATAGCTCGGCGCATCATCTACAACATAATTACTGCCGACTTTATAAATAACTTTTCCTTCTTCAAGCTCAGTTGGTAACATATTTGGATCACTAAAAGTACCGCCAGAAATCTCAATCGAATCAATGGCGCTTTCTGCCGAGCCATAAATATAAACTGCATCATTATAATCAGACGTAAATGTCCCAGAACTGATGCTTAGTTCTACCCCACCAGCATATCCAGCATTCTTTTCTATCTGAATTGCTGCACCTGAAGGATTAATACCATTATTATAGGTTGCTGGCGGCAAAATCGCTGGATTGCCAGTACCTTTAACAGTTGCACCTTCAATATTAACAATACCAGCTTTTATACCAATACCAGAGCCAGTACCAGTAATCGTAGCAGCACCAATATTCCATTCTGCATAACCCATCGCTGAAACCGCAACACTATCTGTATTATTTGCAGAAATCACCGCTCCGTCATGAATATTCACAACCGGATAATTTACCTTGTTGGCAATTGTTCCAATCATCCAGATGCCAGCATTTTGCCCATTCAAAGTACCATAAACATCAATCTGTGTATTGTAGGCCGTACCATTATTATTATAAACTACAATCGGATTTGGACCAGACAAAGTCACGTTCTGGCCAACCGTCACTCCAGTACTGCCCGAATCAGCGGTATCAGTACCAAGAACTCGAATAATCCCTGTATTCGCAGTGTTCGTAGTTACAATCGACCCCGGGCCGACAATGTTCAGCGTATGTCCTTTCACTTCAAAAAATTTCGCCGTACTACTGGACGAAATCTTGTATCCATTCAAATTAATCGTCAAATCACGATCCAACGTAAACAAATCGCTCATTGTCTCGTCACCTTGCAATGTACAGGTATTCTCAGTGCTGGACAAGCAACTTGCAAGGTCGCCTGCGTCTGCCCAAGCCTTTCTAATTGGCAACACCGGCATTGTCGCAGGAAGCAAAACCATCGCCGCAGCAATAAACTTGGCCCTCTTTAAAGTTGATATTAATCTCATACCCATATTCCTCCTTTGGTTATGTTGATTAAATATACAAAAGAGTCTCTAAGGCTCCACCATGACCTTCCTTACACTCTATTAATACCTCGATTTTATCGCATAAAAAAAGAAGAGTCAACAATAAGCGTTTAGCAAAATCTAGTAAAGTAATTATTTGCTTTTTCGAAGCATTTGAAATCGCCCATATAAAAAATACAACTCTCCAGATTGTTGAGGAAACTGTAATTTCCGAAACAATCCGACGAGTGTTGTATTTTTTATCTTGGCGCGTATTTCAACGCTGAGAAAAGCAAATAATTACTTTACTATTTTTACCAAACCTTAACCAAGACTTCACCACCAAGGCGATTCTTCTTCGCCTCACGTCCAGTCATCAAACCTTTAGAAGTAGATACAATTACCATCCCTCGTCCAGACTTCACTACTGGCAACTCGTCAGCCGACGAATACACCCTTCGCCCTGGCTTTGAAACTTTTGAAATCTCGTTAATTTTGGCGACCGTCCCTGGTTCGTTAATCACAACTTTAAGCATCCCACGAGGCGAGCCATCAATAACTTCAAATGAAGCCACATAGCCATTTTTCGCAAGTACTTCTACCACCCCAGCCTTCAATTTAGAAGTCGGGACGAGAATTTCATTTTTGCCAACCATCACCGCATTACGAATACGAGTGAGTAAATCAGCGATTTGATCTGTAGATTGTAATGACATATTTCTCTCCTTTCTCCTTACCAGCTACTCTTAGTTACACCAGGAATTTCGCCTTTACTTGCTTTTTCCCGGAAATTAATACGACTAAGTCCAAACCGACGCATATAACCGCGCGGACGACCATCTAGCATATCACGGTTTTTGAGCCGAGTTGGGCTAGAGTTGCGTGGAAGCTTCTGCAACCCCTCAAGGTCACCAGCCGCTTTTAATGCTGCCCGTTTATCTTTGTATTTTTCGTACATCTTGCGCCGTTTTTCGTCGCGGTTTACTGCAGATTTCTTCGCCATCTACTTACCCTCCTTCTCAAACGGCATTCCGAAAAGCTCTAACAATTTTAGACTTCCTTCCTTTGAACCATTTTTAATAATAAACGTCACTTCAAGCCCGTGAAGCACCGAAGCGTCTTCAAAAGTGATTTCCGGAAATACAGTCTGTTCTCTTAGACCCAAACTATAATTCCCCTGAGCATCAAACGCCTTGCGAGATACACCGTGGAAATCCCTCACGTGTGGCAAAGCCACATTAATCAAACGATCGACAAATTCATACATCTTATCATTGCGAAGAGTCGTAAGATAGCCAACTGGCGCACCCATCCCCTTCCTAATCTTAAAGGTCGCAATTGATTTCTTCGCGAGCCTAGAAGTCGCCTTCTGACCGGTAATTTTTTCAAGCGTCAAAGCCACTGTTTCAGTGAATCTCTTGTCTTCACGCTTTTTACCAACACCAGAAGAGACAATAATTTTTGTCAACTCCGGAACCTGGTTGATATTCGAAAGACCAAGCTCCTTTTTTAGTTTCGCCTTCAGCTCGTTATTATAGAGAGCTTTGAGGCGTGGCCCAGCTTTAACTGCAGCTTTAGTAGCCTTAGCAACTTTCGCAGCTGGCTTTTTAGCCTCAGTCTTGGCAGCCGTTTTCTTTTCCGCCATTACTTAGCTCCTTTCTTTTTCTTATCTGTAGATTTCGCCTTTTTGTCAACTTTTTTCACAGCTGGCTTCACGGACTTTGCCGCCTCCACTAGCTTCAAATTCGACAAATCGATACCTACATGAATGGTTTTCTTACCGCCAGCTGGATTCAAATACGATTTGCGCATATGGCGCTCACGCACTTCAATACCTTCAAGGCACGCCTTGCCAGCCGCACGGTCAATCTTTACAATTTTAGCTTCTTTACCTTTATTATCGCCGGAAATAACTAAAACTTTGTCGTTAATCTTCAAACTTTTACTCATTTATAGTACCTCCGGTGCTAAGCTAATAATCTTCGTAAAGCCAGCGTCACGCAACTCTCTCGGGATCGGACCAAAGACACGAGTTCCCTTTGGAGTTTTGTCTTCGTTCACAAGCACTGCTGCGTTTTCGTCAAATCGAATCGTTGAACCATCCGGACGACGAATTGGTGCTACCGTTCGTACAATTACCGCACGAACCACTGCTTTTTTCTTTACGTTGCCAGTAGGTGATGCTTCCTTGACTGAGCAAGTCACAATATCACCAACTCTAGCATATCGTGCACGAGTGCCACCGAGCACTCGGATTACTCCAAGCTCTTTCGCGCCAGAGTTATCGGCAACTTTTAGTCTACTTTCTTGCTGAATCATTTAAGCCTCCTCCCCTTCTTTAGCTTCGGCAGCCTTAGCGGCTTCTTCAGCAAGTCTAGCTTTTTCAGCTTTTGCTGCTGCATCTGCACCAACTTTCTCAGCTTCATAAGCTTTATGAACATCTTCTTTCAATTCTACGGTACCACGTGCCTTCTCGATCACCTTTACCAAAGTATAAGCCTTGGTTTTGGAAATCGGCCGAGTTTCCGCGATTTCTACACGGTCACCTTTTTTCGCTTCGTTCTTTTCGTCGTGCGCAGTATATTTACGAGTCTTCGTGTACTGCTTACGATAAAGCGGGTGAGTTTCTCGATTTGCGATGGAGACGGTAATGGTCTTATCGCGCTTATCGGAAGTCACGGTTCCAATCAAAGTGTGTGCCATCTTAGAACTCCTCTTTCTTAATTATTTTACATTTTACCGGCAACTTGTGTGAAGCAAGTCTCAAAGCTTCACGTGCCTGCTCTTCGGTCACATCCGCAATTTCAAACATTACAGTTCCCGCCTTCACCTTCGCTACGTAAAACTGTGGTTCACCTTTACCGGAACCCATTTTTACGTCTAACGGTTTCTTGGAAACTGGTGTATGTGGGAAAATTCGAATCCAAATTTTACCACCACGCTTTACATAACGTGTAATTGCCTGACGAGCTGCTTCGATTTGCTTCGAAGTTACCCGCTCGTTATCTAGCGACATCAATCCAAAGTCACCAAACGCTACGGTGTTACAGCGCGTTGCGATGCCTTCGTTTTTACCTTTCCGAACCTTGCGGTGCGGTACTTTCTTTGGTACTAATATAGCCATCTTACTTTTCCCCCTTATAAATCCAAACTTTAACGCCTACGATACCAGCAATAGTTGGAGCGTGATGACAATAAAAGTCAATGTCAGCTCTCAAAGTATGTAGTGGCACCGAACCTTCGATAAACTTCTCTCGACGGCTCATTTCAGCCCCGTTAAGTCGACCAGCCACCTCAATACGTACACCCTTAGCGCCCGCATTCATCGTGGACTGAAGTGCCATCTTAACAGCACGACGGAAGTTCATCCGCTTGCCAAGCTGAAAACCAATGTTTTCAGCCACGAGTTTAGCGTTTAGTTCTGGTTTCTTAACTTCCTCGACGTTAATCCGTACTGGACCATCGACGATTTTCTCAATTTGCTTCTTTAACTCATTGATGCCCGAACCTTGCTTGCCGATTACTGCACCAGCTTTTGCTGTCGCAATTGTAATCGTAGTAAGATTTGCGGAGCGCTCAATGCCTACCCGCGCAATTGTTGGTCGCGCCTTGAAGCGCTCTTCCACAATCTTGCGGATCTTGTCGTCTTCCACTAGCCAGTGACGAAAATCACTCTTGCGGGTAAACCACTTTGAGGACCAGTCCTTGCTAACCTGGAGACGGTAAGAGATGGGATTAACCTTCTGACCCATATTACTTTTTCTCCTTTTTAGCCGCCGGCTTCTTAGTATCAGCCTTCTCAGCAGCTTTCTTTACTTTCTCTTCGCCTGCGACCTCAACAAAAATGTTGGACGAAATTATCTCATACGGCAACGCACGACCCCTAGATGCGGGCTTATAACGACGCATCCTGGTTCCGCTCGTCACGAAAATCCTAGCAATCCGAATTGTTTTTGGATCAATTGAAACTTTCGCATTGTTCAGTAAATTCGCATTCGCTGACTCAATAGCTTTCAAAACTGCCCGAGCAGCACGTCGTGGTGTATGTTCCAAAATCACTACCGCATCTGCCACATAGCGATCACGTACCAATGCTGCTACGATATTAGTTTTGCGTGGCTGCGAGTCAACACCTTTAATATATGCATGTGCAAAATAAGTTTCCGCCATAATTAGTTACCTCCCTTTGCTGCTGCAGCTTCAGCAGCCTTTTTACCACCGTGACGGCGGAATTTACGAGTTGGCGCAAATTCACCAAGCTTATGACCCACCATGTTTTCCGAAATAAACACTGGCACATGAACCTTACCGTTGTGTACGGCAATCGTCCGACCTACCATTTCTGGCGAAATAGTTGAGCTACGTGCCCAAGTTTTGATCACGGTGCGATCTTCGCTGGAAAGTGCGGCAACTTTTTTCGCGAGTTTATAGTCTACAAATAGACCTTTTTTAAGACTCCTCGACATTATTTCCTCTTTCCTTCGTGGCGACTGCGCACGATCATCTTATTAGTTTTCTTATTGTGACGGGTACGGTAACCCAAAGTGAGTTGGCCCCATGGAGTACGCGGAGCTTTACCCGAACCGTGACGACCACCATCACCACCACCGTGTGGGTGATCTGTCGCGTTCATCACGACACCACGTACAGTTGGGCGAATACCCTTCCGGCGCCTTCGACCTGCCGCGCCAATTTTCACATTCTGATGCTGAATATTTGAAACGGTACCAATCGAAGCTTCGCAAGTTGCTAAAACTTTACGTACTTCACCAGATGGCATCTTCAAAGTGGCATAACCATCTTCCTTTGCCATCAGCTGCGCCGAAGCTCCAGCCGCACGCACCATCTGTGCGCCCCGACCCGGAGTTAACTCCACTGCATAAACAAATGTACCGACTGGGATATTCTCAAGCGGCATCCTTGAAGACTCTTCAACTTCAATTTCCTTACCAGTCTTAAAAGTTGAACCCTTTTTCATCTTGGTATCAGCCAAAACATAGTAAAATACCCCGTTATTATCTTTCACCCGAGCGATTCGAGCTGAACGATTTGGATCGTACTCGATTTCCTCAACTGTAAAAGTAAGGTCTGCTGGTAATTTATAGGTCATAATGCGATAGTGACGCTTTACTCCGCCACCACGATGTCGCACTGTAATCCGACCTTGATTATTCTTACCTGCTTGTTGCTTTTTTGCTTTCGTCAAAGCCTTCATCGGCTTCTTTGTCGTAATCTGATCAAAGTCCTGCGTCGTTTTTTGACGCTGCGCCGGTGTAATCGGGCGATATGCTTTAATTGCCATTACTTATTCTCCTTCCCTGCATTCTTGTCCGCCTTTTTAGCCTTTTTCTCAGACTTCTTGGCTTCCTTTGCGCTGGTTTTTTTATCGTCTTCTGGCTCATCGAAAACTTTAATCGAATCGCCTTTCTTTAGTTTCACATAAGCAAACTTCTTGTCCTGACGGTGCGTAATACCCGGATAAGCGTGTTTGCCTTTACTAAATTTCGTCTTTTTACCCTTGCGAACCAAAGTTCTTACATCAGTCACGGTTACGTTAAACTCCTTCTCAACTAGTTTCGCAATTGCTTGCTTACTCATTGATTTTTTCACTGGAAAAACGTAAATCCGATTCGTTTGTTCAAGATAGCTTTTTTCTGTCGCACGTGGTTCTAAAAGATGAAGCTGCAAATTGACTTTATTAGTAGTTTTCTCCGCCATTTTACTTCTCCTCTCCCATTAACCACTTGTCGATAATTGGCAAAGCTTTCTCTGAAATCACAATTTTATCCGCGTTCATAATGTCAAACACATTAAGGTAAGTCGCTCGCACTAACTTCAAATTAGCGATATTGTTCGTCGCACGAAGAATCAATTCGTCTTTCTCTGGTACTACAAGCAATGTATTTTCCTTAGTGTCAATTTTATTGTCTGCTAGAATCTTCAAGGTTTCTTTGGTTTTACCGTCTTTCACCTTGAAATCTGCAATTGTGACGATTGCCTTATCGGCATTCTTCATCGACAAAGCTTGACGCACAGCCAGCAATTTCGAGGACTTTGCAATTTTCTTGGTAAAGTTTTCGTTACCAGTGCGGCCAAATGCCACACCACCATGTCGCCAAATCGGGTTACGAGTCGAACCAAAACGAGCGCGACCAGTACCTTTTTGCCTCCACGGCTTCTTACCACCACCGCGCACTTCACCCCGCTTCAAAGTTTTAGCGTGCGATGAGCGTGAATTAGCAAGGTATGCATCGTAGCAGAGTTTCACGAGTTCGTGGTTTTCGACCTTCAGGCCAAATATATCTTTGTTCAAACTAGCCATATTACTCCTTTCCCTCCACGCTTACGATTCCTTTTTTCGGACCAGGCACAGCGCCTTTTAGCCCAATCAAATTATTCTCCGCGTCAATATAAGCCACGGTCAAATTCTTCACGGTCACTCTGTCGTGCCCCATTCGACCAGGCATCTTTCGACCTTTAAATACTTTTTGTGGATACATCGAACCAATTGAACCAACCCGACGAATATTCCCCTTAAAACCGTGGGTATTCCTTGATTCGTTAAAGTTGTGACGCTTTACCGTACCAGCAAAACCTTTACCCTTGCTAGTGCCCGTCACAGTAACCTTGTCACCAATCTTAAAACTTTCTACGGTGATAGCATCACCAAGCTTCATGCCTTCTGGAATTTCCTCAATGCGAAACTCTTTGATGACTTTAGGGCTTGCTTTTTCACCAGCCTTTTTAACGTGGCCAGTAACCGACTTGCTCAGATTCTTACCCTGACCAAAACCTACTTGCACAGCATTATAACCATCGGTATCGGTGGTCTTTATCTGAGTCACTGTACAAGGGCCGGCTTGAAGGATAGTTACAGGCGTAACTACACCGTCTTCACCGATGATCTGGGTCATACCAATCTTGGTGCCGAGAATGACTTGCATTCTATTCCTTTCTTTCCCTTACATTGCCAATTCTGTCTCTGTACATCAGACAGAATTATTTCTCGCAATTTTTTAATATTTTTACACGTAAATAACTAGACTTTTAGGCCGGTTTCCGCTCGTGAGTTTCGGACCTCTCCTTATGTCTAGATTAACATTCTTATTATAGCACACTTTTTTCCTCTTGCCAACCCCTAATTTTCAATAAAAATCCCCCGGCTAGCTACCAGAAGACTTATTACGCTATCTCTAAACCATATTTTCTAGATACGAATCAATAAAACCATCAATCTCGCCATCAAGCACTTTATCTGGTTCTTTTGATTCGTAGCCCGTTCTAGTATCCTTCACTAGTTTATAAGGTTGCAACACGTAATTCCTAATCTGTTGCCCCCAACCTGCTGACTCACCAGCGCGTAATTCTCCAATCGTCGCAGCATGTTGTTCCAATTGCATCTGCACTAATTTACCCCTAAGTATCTCCATCGCCTTCTCTTTATTCTGAAGTTGCGACCTTTCATTTTGAATTGCCACCACTGTATTTGTCGGCAAATGCGTAATCCTCACCGCCGAATTCGTTGTATTTACCGATTGGCCACCATGTCCACCAGCATGATAAACATCAATACGCAAATCCTTTTCATCGATTTCTACCTCTGTCGAAGCCTTAATCACCGGCAACACCTCCACCAGCGCAAACGAAGTCTGCCTCAAATTATTTGCATTAAAGGGCGAGAGTCTCACTAACCGATGCACCCCATGTTCAGATTTCAACGTCCCATAAACATTCACGCCCGACACCTCATAAACCGCGGTCTTAATTCCTGCTTCTTCGCCGACAACTCTTTCAAGACAAACCGCTTTAAATCCTTTCGATTCAAAAAACCTCAGATACATCCGCTCCAGCATCGAAGCCCAATCCATCGCCTCCGTTCCACCTGCCCCTGAAGTAATCCTCAAAATCGCATTATTTGCATCATACGGCCCCTGAAATCTCAAAGATTTCTTCAATTCCTCAAGTTGAGCCTCCATCGCCTCAATCTGCCCCTTAATTTCATCTTTCAAATCCTCATCTGCCATTTCTAGTAGCTCTGCCAAGTCCCCAATCTGCGTTTTTAAAAGCACCCACGGTTGCACCTCATCAGAAAGCTTCGCGAGCTCCTGGTTTTTCTCTGTTGCCACCGCCACATCTTTCCAAATATCCGGCTCTGCCACTTCCTTCTCCAAAATAGCTACCTCGCCTAGTTTCTCATCAATCGCTAATTTCTCATACGCTTTCAAAAACTCCCCCCGAAGCACATCTAATTTCTTAGCAAGTTCCTGCATATCCCTTATTATATCACGAAAACCTATGAAAAATCCCTAGCCTTAGCTAGGGATTAAATGATTAGTACATCTCAAACGCCTGTACTAGTTTTGGTATAAAATCAAGACATTCGTCCTTCAATTTACCACAGACCCTTTTAAAAATCTTCTTATCGCAGATAAAATCGCCGGCACCCCTTATGTCAAGCATGACATCATAGAGCTCATCTTCATCAAGATAGTTTGACAGCAAATTAATTGTTGCTTCTATCCGCTCATCGCAGCAAAGATCATATTTTTCATATGCTTTGTTGGAATAAAAGTAAGGCATCAGGGCCTCTCTGTAGTCTTCGACGTCTACATCCTGATAGCCGCCCAAAGACTCGTGCCTTAGTGCGAACTCTTCAATTAATTTTGGTTCTATAATGTATTTTCTGATAAAATACAGCTCCGAGTTTGGCACGTCCGCCGAAAACAGCATCCTTCTGATTATTGGCCTAATAAAGCCATTTATCGTCAGCATCTCTAGTACTTCCGCCGACATGTCAGAAAGCTCTAGTTTTTCATTTTCCGGGATATTGTCGTCATACATAAACCCATCAATACCGCCATTTCGTACCAAAAGTACAAAATCCAACTCTCCATAACTATCACGTGCATACTTCTTAAGTTTACTCGGAATCCAGTCCGGTCCAAGATAACCAATCTCGTTTACTGGCCTACAATAACTCATGTTACATCCCCTCCTTATTCCATCCTATCCAAAACAAACACAACCATTACTATTATCACAATTACTATCAGCCAATACATTCCCCCTCCTTAGTTCGCAAAAAATTAAAGTTCAAGCTATAAAATAACTAATAGCTTAATTATATCACATTTTCACAAAAAAATCAACCTCCCCATAAGGGGAGGTCCTCCTAAAGTACTAGTTTATCAATTCAATTAAAACCGGATTATTTCCATCTTGCCAGTCGTAAAGTCAGATTTAATATCTGAGATGATATCATGTATGTCTGCATCGAGCTCCTGGATGATGGCATTTACTTCGTTCTGCCAGTAGCCAAGTCCCTCAGGGATGTTTTCTCCCAAAATCAACTCTTCTACTTCCTGAAGCCATCTCCTTCTCAACTCAGAATCGCTCTTCAATTCATTGAAGAACTCCTCACTCATCAAGAAAGGAGAATATTCGCTAACCATTGCCTCGGCTGAATACAAACCAAGTTTGTACCCGTCTTTCCTCAAAGGTTCAGCGCACTGCACGAAGTATCTCTTATCTTTTCCGTTGAATCCCGGATTTGACCCCACGACCTTGCATTCAAGAAAACGACGGCTATTCTTAAAAGAAGCCTCGACATCAGAGCACGTCGTGACGTAAAGTACTGCCGTGTCGTAATTGTCAAATTCTTTTCTCGTTAATAAACTCATTTCTACCCTCCTTTTAAAGTACTATCTAGAAAATTTCCCCAAATAATTTTAGAGATTTACTTATCTTACAACATTTTTTTAAAAAAATCAAGACACAAAATAGCAAGGCCCCAAAGGGGCCTCGTCTATTAAATAATCTGCCAAGACAGATCGCGCGAGTTAAACTCGAGTCGTACCCTCTCTCGGCCGACCAGAACGTCAAAGATATGGAGTGCCACATCACCCACAAATCTAATTTGTGTAGCGAGTAGCTCCGTCACCTCGGTTTCGCTCTCGCCTCGTCGTCTAAACGACAACGGTTGGCAAGGCGTCATTTCATACCCGAAGAGCGCCATTACTTCGACTCTTTCTGTTTTGTTGTTTTTGTTAAAGTTTTTCATAATTGACTCCCGTAAATTAAATTTATTAGAGTCATTTATGCGAGCCTTAATTTTTTGGCTCCTGGCTGCGGGACCAAATGACAAATGTCCACAAACAGCTAAAAACTTTTCTCACTGCCAGTGACCGAAGTTTAGCAGGAGCACTTTAATTATAACACAAAAATCCAAAAGAAAAGTCCCTCTGTGCACGAGAGGGACCATCAAGAGGTGTACATGGGCTCTTCCAGAAAAAGAAGAAGCCACCTAACGAGGGAAGGTAATAACCTCCAGCCCCGATGTAGGCGAAAAATCATCCATTATATCCGAAACGGCATCTTTTGCTTCGATGCCGAGGTCATCCATAATTTTGGTTACTTCATTTTGCCAGTTTCTGAGATGCGCCGGGACATTATATCCCATCAGGATACTAGTCGTCTCACTTATCCATCTACTCAGCAAAGCTGCATCTTTCTTGTAGTTTTCATATTCTTCCCAAGTCATCAGAAATGGTGAATACTTACTAGCAATCGCTTCGTCGGCATAAGCACCGGTTTTAACATGCTCGGTCCTAAGGTCTTCCGAACAACGAATGATATATCTATCATCCTCGTCCCTAGTAAATCCCTTAATTTTACCAACCACTACGCATTCCAGAAGCCGTCTACTGTGCTTAAAGCTCGGGTTCACGTCGGAGCACGTCGTCACGTATAATACCGCCGTATCACCAACCTTTAGCCTCTTCTCGCCTATAATATGTTTTTTCATACAACCCTCCTTTAAAGGTACTATCCTAGAAATAACGGATCACCCTCTGTCACAATTTTTCGAGAGGTATCTACTATCTTATTATACTTCTTCAAATAATTCAAGCCCCATCCCGCTTGATTTTACAGGGGTTTTATGTTAAAATATGCCTCATGATTTGGAATGAGCTAAAAAAACCTTTTCTAATTCTTGCCCCCATGGAGGGTGTAACGGATATTATGTTTCGTCAGGTCATCGCGCACGCCGGTCGTCCAGATTTATTTTTTACTGAATTCACCAATGTCTCATCTTACGCCTCTGAAAAGGGCCGCGAAAACGCTTTGGAACGCCTCGAAATCGCTCCTTCCGACAAACCCATCATCGCTCAAATCTGGGGCAAAAACCCCGAACATTTTTCGGCAACTTGCCAGGCGCTTGCGTCACTTGGATTTTCAGGGGTAGATTTAAATTTTGGCTGCCCTGACAAACACGTCAACAAAGCTGGTGGCGGCGCTGCCATGATTAAAACCCCTGACCTCGCTGTAGAATGTTTTAGGAACGCTGCTAGTAGCACTAATCTCCCCGTTTCCGTCAAAACCCGCCTCGGCTGGAGCCAACCCGAAGAATATCGTGAATGGTTGCCTCTTTTGCTCACTGAGCATCCCGCCGCTCTCACCGTTCATCTCCGCACCAAAAAAGAGATGAGCAAAGTCCCCGCCCACTATGAGCTAATCCCTGAAATTATCAAGTTACGCAACGAAATCAGCCCCGAAACTAAATTGATAATCAACGGCGACATCAAAGACCGCACCCAAGCTCTAGAACTCCACACCAAATACTCAGAGGTAGACGGCTTCATGATTGGCCGCGGTGTTTTTCAAAACCCCTACTGCTTCACCGACCACACCCCCACCCGCGATGAGCTGATGAAACTTCTAAAAATGCACTTAGACCTATATGAGGAATATTCTCATATTCCTTACGAGCCTCTGAAGCATTTTTTCAAGATTTACATCAACAACTTCCCGGGAGCCAAAGAACTCCGCGCTAAACTTATGGAAACCCACAGCGTATCAGAAGCGCGAAAAATTATCTCCTGAGGACCGTAGGCTTGGGCGAGCGCCCTTGAGCGTGTCCGAAGGAGATATTTTTCGCGCCCTATGGTATAATTGAGTTTATGAGAATAGCATTGCTCGGTTACGGCAAAGAAGGCAAATCTGCCGAAAAATATTTCAAGGACAAATTTAACGCTGAAATCGATGTTTTTGAAGATTTCACCTACAACGAAATAATAAACAAGGATTATTCATCCTATGATATAATTTTGCGAAGCCCCAGCGTCCCACCCCTGGGGCTAAAAAACGAATCCAGCCTCACTAAATACTTTTTTGACCACTGTCCTTGCCCAATTATTGGCGTCACCGCCACCAAAGGCAAAGGCACCACTTGCTCGTTTATCAAAGCTCTTCTTGATGCCGAAGGCCAAGATTCCTATCTTGTCGGCAACATCGGCAACCCTGCTATTGATATCCTAGATGAGCTCAAACCTACCTCTGTTGTAGTCTATGAATTATCTAGTTTTCAACTCTGGGACGTCACCAAATCTCCTCATATCGCCATTCTCGGACAATTAGAGCCCGATCATCTCAACATTCATAAAGACTACGCTGATTACCTAAATGCCAAGGCCAATATCACCAAATACCAAACCCCAGATGATTACCTCATTTACTTCAAGGAAAACCCCGAAACCACCAAAATCGCAGACACCTCAAAAGCCCAGAAAATCCCCTATCCATTCACCATCCCAACAGAGGTAAAAAACGCTATCACTCTACCTGGCGTTCACAATGAAAACAACGCTATCGCCGCTATTTCCGCAGTTTCCTGTCTCTTAAATATATCACCAGATGAATATTTGAAGGACCATCAAGCCACCATCATAGAAGGTCTCAAAAACTTCAAAGGTCTCCCCCATCGCCTCGAATACCTCCGTGAAATCAACGGCGTTAAATATTACGACGACAATTTCTCAACCAATCCATCCTCAACTCGCGTTGCAATCAACGCCTTCCCAAATGACAACCTAGTAGTTATCCTCGGTGGTCGCGACAAAACCAATTACGAAGATCTCCCTGAAATCTACGAGATTCTGCAGGCTCCCCAAGTCAAAAAAATCGTCCTCATCGGCGAATCCGGCCACGAACTAACCAAAAAATATCAAGACGACAGATTCATCCTAGCTGAATCGCTCAATGAAGCAATCAGCACCGCCAAATCCGAAGCCGAAAGCATGTCCCCGTCTATCATAGTCATGTCCCCCGCCGCCGCCTCTTTCGACATGTTCGAAAACGTCTACGACCGAGGGAATCAATTTAAACTTCTAATAAATAAATTGTAAGTCTTGAACGAACCAAGTAATTCTTGGTGGTCTTTAGGAAATTTTTGCAGCGCGACGTAGGCAAGACGCGAAAATTTCCGTTTAAAAAATCATCAAGAATTACTTGACGTGAGTGAATCAACTTATAATTTATTTATTAGAAGTTCAATCTATTCTCTAATTCAGAAATAAACGCTTTCTCAACAGATGACACCGCCGCAAACCCCTTTATACCTGAACCTGCAAATTCACGCGCTAACTCAATCATCTTAAACTTATCAATCGATTTAATGAGGTTTGGCATATTATCATATTTTTCAATCGTCCCATTAGTAAAGAATCCGTCAGCATAATAATCCGCGATTTGTCCCACCGTTTGCGCCCCCATCTGGAATCTACCCATCGCATAAGATTTTGCCGCCAAAAAATCCATATCCAGTATCTCGCTATTTAGCGTCTTCATTAATTCCGTTTGAATAAGCTCAAACAACTCCTCTGCATTTTCAATATTTACTTCCCCGTCAAAATCCCAATACGAATTGTGCGCATTTGAAGCAATTGAGGAGCCCATCCCATACACCAACCCCCGCTTCCTGGCCGCCCCAAAAATCTTCGAATTAGTCGTTCCGTTCAAAATATGGTTCAAACAATTCATCGCAAACACCTCCGAAGGCTCCAAGTGTCGTGGCGTCACTAGCGAAAATCCAAACGTAATATTCGACGCATCCTTTCGACGAATTGACACTGCCTCTGAAGAGTGCAATTCAACCAAAGGAATGTCAAATTCCTTTCCTTCTTTCAAATTCCACGCTTCCAACATTTTCACCAATTTGTGCTTTCGCCCCTTCAAACGCCCAGCAATAATGAACCGCATATTTTTCGCAGTATGAGTTCTCCGATAATGCTCTCGAATATCCTTTAGGTCAATATTCGCTATCGTTTCTCGCCTTTGCGATAAATCAAGCACCTCTTCACCCACCGCCTGCTGTACTCGCGGCCAAAGCAACCGATAATAATCATTCATGTAGCCGGTAAGTTCAGATTTTACATTAGCCTTCTCTGACTTTAATTCTTCCTCATTAAATCTCGGCTCGCAAATCGACACCTGCTGAAGCTCCATAATTCTTTCCCACTCAAAATCCGCACATTCCGTCTCATAACACACCGATATATCCGAAGTCCACGCATTGTGATATGCCCCATTTTTAGTAAATTCTGCCTCAAAAGCCTGTTCATCCCGATATTTTGCATTTGCCCCAAAAGCTAAATGTTCCACCACGTGTGGAATCTCATACACATATTTATTTTTCGCATAAAGCATCCCCGCTCTAAATTGAATTCGAGTCGACATCACAGAAGCTCCCGGAATATCAATAAACAGCCCCTTCGCCCCATTCTTTAGTGTGATTTCCTCGACTGAATGTTTCATTTACCTCCTAGAGTTGACAAATAAACATAATCATTGTATAATATTATAGTCTTAGGGCTATTTCTTCTTGCGATTAGCCTTCTTTTTCTTCTTAGCTTTCGACTTTTTGGCTTTCGACCCAGATTTCCTACTAGACGTCCTTTTTGGCACTGCCTTACCGGAAGATTTTTTCTTAAATTCACTATCCAAATTCTTCTCACCCTTCGAAATTTCATTCACCCCTCGTTCAGTTTGTGACTCTGCCATCTTGGTCAGTTCAGATTCATATTCCTCACCGTCCGTCACATCATCAGCCGCAGCCTCCGCCGGAGTAATTGTCAGCAAAATCTTCAAAACCTCTTCTCGCAAATTCCTCTGCAAACCATCAAATAGCTTTTGCGATTCTGAACGATATTCCACTAAAGGATCTCTCTGACCCACTGAACGCCAGTGAATCCCCTCACGCAAATGTTGCATATTCTCAAGATGCTGCATCCACAAAGTATCAAGCACCTTTAGATAAACTTCGCGTTCAATCTTTCGCATCGTTTCTGCGCCAAATTTCTCTTCTTGAACCCTGTAGGCTTCTTCTACCGCCTCAAGTGCCATCTTTTCCCGGTCTTTTTCCTTGCGCACCAAACCAATCCCATGAATTAATTCGTCATCAAAAGTCGGGAATGCCGCCTTAAATTCTGCGTCAAATTTTTTATTTACTCGCGATGAAAACTCCGTCAACATCTTAGTTTCTTCACGCATTAACCGCTTAATCTCCGGATAAATGTCATCGCCCATCAAAATCCGTCGCCGCATCGCATAAACCACTCGCCGATGTCGATTAATCACGTTATCGTACTGTACCACATTCTTCCGCGAATCAAAGTTAAACCCTTCAATCCGTTTCTGTGCCGCCTCCAAGGTCTTTGAAATCGAACGCGTCTGAATTGGCATGTCCTCATCCACACCAAGTCTTGTCATCAACATTTTTACTCTATCGCCCTGGAAAATTCGCATCAAATCATCTTCACAGCTTACAAAGAATTGCGTTGTCCCCGGGTCACCTTGTCGGCCACCTCGACCACGAAGCTGATTATCCACCCGCCTTGAATCGTGCCGTGCTGAACCAATCACTACCAAGCCACCTAAATCCTTCACTCCTTCGCCAAGTTTAATATCCGTACCACGTCCAGCCATATTGGTAGCAAGTGTAATCGCACCCTTTTCTCCAGCCTTCGCAATAATCGCCGCCTCCCGCTCATTGTTTTTCGCGTTCAAAATCTCATATGGCAATCCGTATTGTTCCAAATAAGCTGCAATTTCCTCATTATTCGCAATCGAATCCGAACCCACCAACACCGGCTGACCTTTTTCATGATACTTTTTAATTTCTTCCGCAATTGCTTTTAGCTTCGCAGCCTTCGTTTTGTAAATCAAATCATCCTTATCCACCCGGACAATCGGCTTATTCGGTGGAATCTGAATTACTTCTAGGGCATAAATCTGCCGAAATTCCTCCGCTTCCGTAAACGCCGTACCAGTCATCCCGGACAACTTTTTGTACAACCGGAAAAAGTTCTGGAACGAAATCGTCGCGAGCGTCATCGACTCTTGCTTAACCGCCACCCCTTCCTTTGCCTCAATCGCCTGGTGTAGCCCCTCGTTATAACGCCGCCCCTGCATCAACCGCCCGGTATGCTCATCTACGATAATTACTTCACCCGAATTTGTCACCACATAATCTTTGTCACGCTTAAACACCACTTCCGCTCGAATCGCTTGCTCAAGATGATAAACCAAAGGCGTATTTTTAGTCGAATAAATGTTTTCTACCCCTAAAATTTTCTGAACTTTTTCAATTCCCTTATCTGTCAAAGTCACCGAACGCCGTTTTTCATCAAAGATGTAATCTTCTGGCGTCAACCGTGATGCTACCTTCGCGAATTGGTAATACTGTTCCGGATTATCTCCCGCCGGCGCCGAAATAATGAGAGGTGTTCTTGCCTCATCAATCAAAATCGAATCCACCTCATCCACAATTGCAAAATTCAGTTCTCGCTGACGCAAATATTGCACTTCTGAGGTCATGTTGTCGCGCAAATAGTCAAATCCAAATTCATTATTTGTCCCATAAGTGATATCTGCTTCGTAAGCTTCCTTCCTAGTACAAGGCTTTAAATGTAAAAACCTTTCATCGTCATGCTCGTCATTTTCATATTCTGCATCATAAATAAACGATGCTTCATTGATAATCACACCTACGGTCAAACCTAGAAAATCATAAATTGGCCCATTCCAACCCGCATCCCGCTGTGCCAAATAGTCGTTCACCGTCACCACATGTACCCCACGCCCAGTCAAACCATTGAGGTATGCTGGCAACATTGCGACAAGCGTTTTACCTTCGCCAGTCTTCATCTCTGCCACTGCGCCCTCATGTAATACCATTCCACCAATCAACTGTACGTCGTATGGCCTCAGGCCCAAAACCCGTTTCGATGCTTCCCGTGCCACTGCAAAAGCATCCGGCAAAATCTCATTCAAAATCTTCGTATCATCTACTGGCGGACGTTTTTTACCAGACTTGCTGTTTCCTTCTTCCGCTTGTGCCGTCTTCAAAGCTCTGCTGATTTTTTGTTTAAAAATCTCCGTCTGCTTCCTTAGCTCCTCGTCCGACATTTTCTCATATTTTGGCTCCAGCTTAGTAATTTCTTGCGCCTTTTTCCAAAGCCTTTTTAAAACTCGCTTTTGCGCATCACCAAACACGCCCTGCAAAAATTTCGTAAGCGCAGTCTTATCCGCCAATTTATCACTTGGCTTTTTTTCTTTTTTGGCCATACAAATTAAAACTCCTAAATATTCACCCCATTATATCACATTACTTGCGCTTAATAAAGAGGTTTTTCAAGCTTTTCCGCTGACGATGTGGTTGCATTTCAAGCTTATATCGCCGAATCTGACCAGTCAACTTTGCCTCTACGAGGTCAACCCCCGCAAACACATTCGAGCACTCATCTTTCGCTGCTAAAACTTTTCCTCCCTTCACATCAAGTGCCGCCGAAATCTCATATTTCTCTGTTTTACCTTTGCCAATTTCTGTCACCATCACTTTTGCCGATACATCTTTTTTCGCTCGTCGCGGCAAATACCGATCCAGCTTCGATAATCGTTTAATCACGTATTTTTTAAATGGCTCTTCAACTTTATATCCCTTACCGCTGACTTCGATTTTTTCAATCATTTATAATTCCTCCTTATTATTTAAATACGGTCTCAATACCTCCGGCACCTTAAATTTTCCATCCGGAGTCGCAAAGTTTTCCAACATTACCACTAGCGCTCTGGCCAAAGGAATCGCTGTTCCATTCAAAGTGTGGACAAACTCCACACTTCCATCTTTTCGACGCACTCGACAATTCACTGCCCGCGCTTGGAAATCTGTACAGTTCGAACACGAAGTAATCTCCTGATATTTCTGATTAACTGGCGACCAGTATTCCATATCATATTTCTTCGCCGCCGGCGCACCAAGGTCCCCTGCCGCAATATTCACTATATGATACGGCACTCCCAAACCTTGCCAAATATCTTCTTCAATTTCTAACAATTTTTCGTGCATCTCCTTCGATTTCTCTGGCAAACAGAAAATATACATCTCTAGCTTATTAAACTGATGCACCCGAAATAGCCCCCGCGTATATTTACCATATGCCCCCGCTTCTTTCCTAAAACACGGTGAATATCCAGCATAAAGTAGGGGCAGTTTATCTTCATCAATAATCTCATCCATGTGATAACCAGTTAGTGGCATCTCCGCCGTCGCGATCATCGCGAGATCTTCCCCTTCAATGAAATACTCATCCGATTGCTCAGAGCTTCGTGGATTAAACCCGCAACCCTCCAATATTCTCGATGACACCATATCTGGCACCGTCATATAAGTAAAACCATGCTCCTGAACTTTAGCCAAACCGTATTGAAGCAAAGCGTTCTCGAGGAACGCCAAACCACCCTTCAAATAATAAAACTTCGCACCTGCCACTTTCGCACCACGTTCAAAATCAACCCAATCCCGGCTCACTGCATAATCCAAATGATCTACTCCGGTTTCGTGGTTTTCGCCCCATTTTTTAATCTCTACTGAATCTTCCTCACCACCTAGTGGTACATCCTCAAAGATAATATTCGGTACTTTTTTCAAACCTTCTTTTACCTCTGTTTCCAATGAAGTAAGCGCCTGTTCTTTTGCCGATAGTTCTTCCTTGATGCGCTTTCCTTCTGCAATTAATTCTGGCGATGGCTTTCCGCCCTTCATCTTTGCCGCTGTTTCGTTTCGCGCCTTTCTTAACTCCTCCACTTCCGCCAAATCAGCCTTCCGCTTATCATCCAGTTCTAACAGTTCAGCAATATTTATTTTGTATCCTTTTTCTTTCGCAGACTTTTCCACGAGTTCCAGATTTTCTCTGATAAACTTCACATCTAACATACCCCCATTATATCATCATTTAAACTTTTTTACGAATATATCTTTTGATAAAGTTTAGCCCAATCCTCCAGGTGCAAATCCCCTGGCCGAACATCTGGCGAAACACCTACAGATTCAAGAATCCGCATTAAGTCATCTCGTGGTTTTAGTCCACTCAAATTATGCACTAATTTCTTCCTCGGCGCCAAAAATCCCTTCCGAATCAAATCAAACACTTCATCCGATACTTCTGGCGCATGCGGCTCCATTACAATTACTTGCGAATCAACCTTCGGTGGAGGCGTAAATTCAGCCGCCTTTACTACCGGCCCTGCTGAAACTCGAGCCCTATTCTTCACAAACAGCGACAAAACCGTCTCCTTATCCGACAAAATGCGCTCCGCAACTTCCTTCTGAATTAATAAAACCACTCGCTCCGGCAAAACTTCTAAACTTAGTACCTTCTCAATTATCGGCGACGTAATATAATATGGAATGTTTCCTGCAATCGCATAAGGGGCATCAACTCCAGCAAAATCATACTCCAAAAAATCCCCGTGCACCACCTCTAATCCAGTCCCCGGAAACGACTTCGGTAAATTCAAAGCCAGTCTATCATCATATTCCACCGCAATTACATTTTTAAATCGTCGAAGTAGGGACGATGTCAAAAACCCTAGCCCCGGCCCAATCTCCACACATAACTTTCCATCACCAGCCAAAGCCGCAATTTCATTTAGGATATCTCGGTTTTTCAACCAATGCTGCCCTAGCTTGATATTATTATTCAAACTCACAATACCTCCTTCGAGGACCGTAAGCTTGGCCGAACGGCCTTGAGTGTGTCCGAGAAGGATGGTATTGTGAGTTTAAGTTTAGTACCAACCATGCGCATTCCAGAAATTAACCGCCCCTTGCCAACCACCATACCGCGACACATATCCCGACATCCACTTAATCTGCGTAATCGGGTTCGTTTCCCAGTCCGCCCCCGCCGAAGCCATTTTTGACCCTGGCAAAGCCTGTGGAATTCCGTAAGCCCCCGACGATGCGTTCCGCGCATTCCACCTACAACCACTCTCATGATTAATCAAATACAAGGCCGCCTGCACGTCCGCCTCAGCTACTCCCGCTGCCCGAATCCAATCTGCACAAGTTCCCGTCGCCGCTACTGCTGCAATTTCCACCTTCGTACCTCTTGCTGTAATTCGCGGCATCGGCGCCCGTACCATTTCCTCCGAAACCAGCTCCCTGGTCACCTCTACTCCATCCACAAAATTCACATTATAACTTCTTCGCATCAATCCCACTTCGCCTAGTTGACGTACCTCAGTTTTCCCCGCCGCCAAAGCTCCATCTTCCACAAACTCTTCATTAAATGCAATTTCCTCATCCACTGTTATTGTCCGACCACCATTTCGCGTAATCTGGTAAACAGTCGCCACCCCTGCTTCTAGGAATTCAGTATTCATCGCAAGCGCAATTTCATCTCCATCATAAATCGTAAAGCCACCCTCTCTAGCCACCGTCGCAGGGTCATAACTCGCCGACATCAAATATTTTTCCACCGCACCATCACGTACTACCACTGGCCGTGCTCGATAAATATTAATGTAAAAATTATCCGCATTTATCTCTGTTTCTAATCCCGGATCCACAATATCCCCCTCATTAATTACAACATCCGCTCGCGCCAAAGCATCTTTCACCGTGTCTGCCTCTGTTCGCACCGTCAATTTCTTACCACCATCATAAAAAGTCACAAACTTCGCCCCCGTCATTTCAACCGCTTCCTCTCCCTCCGCATAAGTAGCAGTCGAATATACCTTATAAAGACACCCAAAAATCAGCCCCAAAGTAACAATTATCACCGAAATCAGAATCTTATCGATTCTTCTGGATAATTTCATACTAACTATTATATCATACTTATCGTTAAAAATATAAAAATCCGTGCGAGGACGGACTTTTATAAACAAATTTCTAGGTGGTTATACAATATTTAGCCAAAATAGCTCCATACTCTCCACCCAGCTCGAATCTCTCTCAACGTCAGATCGATTCGAACTTAACTCTATTTTAGCATAGGCGAAATCAATGTCAATATTGATTTTTAAAAATCTTTATGTTCTAATATGTTTTTACTTTAACAGGGGTAAAAACCCAAAAACCGAACAAATAATTCTTGACAAACCATAAAAACTTATGATAATATATTCTATATGAATTGGAGGAAATGGCTCGACGAATTTGTTTTAGCGGGTAAAGGTATCTTGCTCGCCACCAAAGAACGTAAATTTTGGTACGGGGCAATCCCTAGCTTTATCTTTTTTGGCATGCTCATGAACCTTTTGTCCGGCGGTACCAGCAAATTTGAGCTCATGGGTGCTCTCGGTTTCCCGCAAAATCTCCAGATCATCTGGAGCAGTTTCCTTGCAATTTTTGGCATTAATCAACCGTTTCTTGACTGGCTTCCAATCTTTTTAATCGCCACACTCCAAGGAATCCTTATCGGCCTCATTACTCTCCTCTGGGACAAAAAGCGCACAAAAAAGGGTCAAAATGCCGAAAGTCTCGAGAAAGCCGGTATTATCACTGGACTAATCGCTCTCGGCGCTGGTTGCCCCACTTGCGGCGCCACCTTACTCACTCCTCTTATCGGTGCCATTTTTAGCACTGGCAGCCTCGCCATCGCCGGCACTGTCAGTACTATCGTCACCATTCTTGCTATCGTCATCGCTATCTTATCCTTAAAGCGTCTCGGTGTCGAAACCTATGCTATAATAATAAATGAAAAATACCTCGCTAAAAAGGCGAAGCAAACGAGTAAGGAGAAAAAGGAGAAAAGTGAAAAAAGTTCTTAGAATCGGTGGCATCATTGCAATTATTGCAATTATTATTGCCGCCATTGTTATTAGTATGACCCCAAAAGAGCCCTCAAATTCCGAAAAAATTTGGGATGAACAAACGACCACCGGCAACATAAACGCTAAAAACTACTTCGTTATTTATTCTGATCTTGTTTGCCCTTACTGTGTCGCCTTCGAAAACGCCATCGTCGAACACGAAGACGAATTCCAAAAATATATCGCCGAAAACGACATTCTCGTCGAAATTCGCCTCTCTGACTTTCTCTATGAATTTGGCGAAAGTAGCCCCATCCACTCCCGCTATTCCGCCGTCGCCACTTATTGTGCCAAATCACAAGGCAAATTCTGGGATTACTACAATCTCGCCGTCACTAACATTTGGAATGATTATTTCAAAGACCTCGGCAAGTCTGCCTTCTCTAAGATGGGTAGCCTCGGACCCGACTACTGGATCAAAATCGGACATCAAATCGGCCTTGGCGAAGAGTTTGACAATTGTGTTAAAAACCAAGACCCTCTCAATGAAATTAAAAAGAACGCCGAAAAAACCGCCAAACTCACCAATGGTATGCCTTATTTCAAATTCAACAACTACACCTCCTCCGGCTTCGACCTCTCCTGGGGCTGGGAATACGTCAAAATGTACTTCCAAGCCGGCTTAGATAGCTAAGACAACTAAATAAAGCCTGAGGGACCGTTCGGAGGTTACGACCGAGAAAGAGGGCGGCTCGCCCGTAACGACGGGCCGAGCCGACCCGTGTCCCGAACGGCTTTATTTAGTTGTCTTCCATATTTCAACGTCCTTAATACTCTCTGGCAAGTAACTTTTGTCGAGATGGAACCCCGCCTCCCATTTTTGACCTTTTCCATATCCCAAATCTTTCATTAATTTGGTCGGCGCGTTCCGAAGCCACGTCGGCACCGGCTCACCTCGCGATTTACGCGCCACTTCAAGTGCTTTATACCACGCATCCGTTGTTTGCCGCGACTTTTTCGATAGCGCGAGAGCCACCGCACAATGCGCCAACATTAACCCCGATTCCGGCATCCCCACTCTTTCCACCGCTTGAAAACACGCCGTCGCAAGGCTAAGCGCTCCATTCCCAGCTAGCCCAATATCTTCTGAAGCAAAAATTACCATTCTCCGTGCGATAAACTTCGGGTCTTCACCTGCTTCTACCATCCGAGCAAGATAATAAAGTGCCGCATCCACATCCGAACCACGCATCGATTTGATAAATGCTGAGATCGTGTCATAATGGTTGTCGCCTTTCTTATCGTACCCTGGCATTTTCTTTCCCGCCGCCTCTTCTACTACTTTTTCATCCACCTTACTAGCTAGTGACAAAGCTAATTCCAAATCCCCTAATGCCGCCCTCGCATCACCACCCGACAGCTCCGCTAACAAATCAATTGCTTTCTTAGATACTCGCTTCGAAGCTTTTTCTGCTTTAATCGCCCGCTTCAATACCTCAATAATCGCATCCTTCGATAGCGCTGACACCACTACGACCCGTGAACGGCTAAGCAGCGGCGAAATCACTTCAAACGAAGGGTTCTCTGTTGTAGCCCCAATCAAAGTAATCAATCCCGATTCAACGTGTGGCAAAAATGCATCCTGCTGCGCCTTATTAAACCGATGGATTTCATCCACAAACAAAATCGTCCGTGTTTTCAGATTCCAGTTTAATTTTGCTCGTTCTACTACTTCTTCAACATTCTTTTTCCCCGCCGTCACCGCCGATATCTCCACAAAATCTGCTTCAAATTCTCGCGCCAAAATCCGAGCCAGCGTCGTCTTACCTGTCCCCGGTGGCCCCCAAAAAATCAAGTTTACCGGTTCACCTTTCCGCACAATCTCCGTCAAAATTTTTCCTTCACCAATAATTTCATCCTGTCCCACCACCTCAGATAGCTTCGTCGGTCTCATTCTCTCCGCTAATGGCACTCTATTCATACCCACTATTATAGTATTAATTCATTTTTTATGCAAAAAACAAAATCTATGGTATAATACATCTATGGCGCTGTAGCTCAGTTGGTAGAGCAGAGGCCTGAAGAGCCTTGTGTCACTGGTTCAAGTCCAGTCGGCGCCACCACAGCAATGTGGGCCGGTAGCTCAGTTGGTTAGAGCACGGGCCTTTTAAGCCCGGTGTCGAGAGTTCGAGCCTCTCCCGGCTCACCATAACAGTAGACCTACAAATGGGCGGTTAGCTCAGTTGGCTAGAGCGTTTCTTTGACGTAGAAAAGGTCAGAGGTTCAAATCCTCTATCGCCCACCAATCCCAAAAATTTCCTCAAAATCCCATCGGGATTTTTTTCTGTGCTATAATTAAATACATGGATGTGGAGGTCGATGGAATACTAGTGGCTACTCATGAGCTAAAAGCACCTCTTGCAGTGCTTCGTCAATTAGCTCTAAATTTGCCAGGCATGGATTTTGACGGCGAACACATGAGAAACGAAATGGTCAGTGTCAGCGAGAGAGCTTTGAAGCAAGTCAACGACCTAGCCAAAATCAGACGGCTAGAAGACGGTTTATTTACCATGGAGCCAGTAGCAGTTCGCGCAGTCTGCGATGATGTAACCAGGGAGCTACAATATTTATTCAGCTACAACAAACGCGATCTCTGGGTCAAGTACAGTAATCGCTCTCGACTTGTAACTGCCAACCGCGACCTACTTTATAGCGTAATTTATAATTTTATGCTAAATGCCATGCATTATTCAGGTGATGGCACCAGGGCAGAATTAATTGTGCGAGATTTTCGTGACCGAGTACGCGTAATAGTCCGAGATTACGGACCAGCTTTGCCAGTAGATGTATGGCGCGAAGTAAAACGCGGCTTCATCAAAAAACCTACCTCAATCGCTATGCGTCCAGGCTCCTCAGGATTGGGACTTTACATTGCATCCAAATTTTCCCGCTACATGAACGCGTCAGTTGGCGCAATTCGCCATCGCGACGGTACAAGTTTTTATGTAGAGTTACCGATTTCTAAACAAGCGAGTTTATTTGAGATATGATTTACATAATTGACGACGACGAAATAATGTGCGAATGCATCGCTAGAGCCTGCAAAACCAAAACGCGAGTATTTAGCAACGCGATTGAAGCAATGGCAAAAATCAGTTCTGGCGAAACACCAAGTTTGATTTTTTTGGATGTCATGCTAGATGGCCCCGATGGTTTTACATTTCTCAACGAGCTGGTATCCTACACCGACACAGCCAAAATACCGATTGTCATAGTATCGACGTTAAACTTTAAGCAACAAGATTTGTCGGAATATGGCGTAGTAGGAACACTAGATAAGGCAACCATGACGCCACAGGAGATTAAGAACTATGTCGACAAATACTGCTCCAACTAAAGATATTCGCATCAACGGTATTATCCTCCGCCGCACCAACTACGGCGAAGCCGACCGTATCCTCAATATTCTAACCACTCAAGGTAAAATTACAGCAATCGCCAAAAGTGTGAGAAAAGCCAAATCAAAACTGGCCGGCGACATCGAAATGTTTTCACTAATCGATTTTAACATCCACTTAGGTCGTTCAGAAATGGGCGTAGTAACCGGTGCGAAAATGTTAAAATACTATAGCGAAATTATCAAAGATTTCACCAAAATGGAGCTTGCCGGCACAATTCTGAAAAAAACCAGCAACGCAGCCGAAAATTCAGACAATCCAGAATTCTTCAATATTGTAGAGCAGTGCCTAACAGGACTAAACAGCAGCACAAGCATCGAACTAGTAGAAAGCTGGTTTTTGCTAAATCTAACAAAAGCCACCGGCGAAGATATCAATTTATACCGCGACACAACTGGTGACAAGCTAACAATAAACAGTACCTACAGTTGGGATGTTGCAAACGACTCGTTTTCAAAAAGCGAACACGGTGAATACGGAACAGACGAAATCAAAATGCTACGTCTAATAATGACAACTGATTTAAAAACAGTTCAAAAAATAAAAGTCCCCACCAAAATGTATAGCAAATTACTAAATCTAGCCCGGATGGCAACACATATGTAATATCTGTGATATAATTATAAGATAACAAAAGGAGATATTATGGCAGATTTTAACAAAATCTTGACGCCGGGGGACTATGAAAAAGGTGAGCTAAACGTCGTAATCGAAATCCCAACCGGTTCGAATCACAAAATCGAATGGGATCGCGAGCATGCTTGCTTTATGCTAGACCGAGTTGAACCAATGGCTTTTGCAAAACCTTGCAACTACGGCTTCATCCCACAGACCTTAGATGAAGATGGCGACGAACTAGACGTATTAATGATTACCGACCAGCCACTCACTACTGGCATTTGGATGAAAGCGCGCATCCTTGGTGTAATGAAGTTCGTGGACGGCGGCGAAGTAGATGACAAAATCATTTGCGTTCCAGAAGACGACCGCAACAACGGCGACGCATACAAAACTCTGGAAGATTTGCCAAAGCAGACTTTAAATCAAATCGAATTCCACTTCAACCATTACAAAGATTTGAAAAAGCCAGGCACGACAAAAGTAAAGGCTTTTGAAGATGTCAAATCAGCAAAGAAAGTAATCGCAGACGCTATCAAACGCTATGAAGAATTACACCCAGAATTAGTGATGAAAAAAGGCGTAGAGTCAGTCGTAAACGAAATCAAAAAATCAATGAGCTAAAAAAATACCTCCCACAAATCGGGAGGTATTTTTTTTATTCCTCAACTTCAACGGTTTCTTCGGTGTTTTCGCTTTCGTTGCTATCCCCAGCGGAACTAGTATCCGAATTCTTAAGTGCTTCTATAAACTCAATTTGCTTTTTTACGTCACTAGTAGTGAGGTCCTTATAAACATCCTCTTCGGCGGTCATAATAATGTATTTGCCGTTAAGTTCCATGCCCTTAGCTTCCTCCCCGCCAGCTTCTTGCATCGCATCAAAAGCAGCTTTGGCTGCATCGGCATCAGCATAGACATAATATGACTTCATGCTAGTGACCTTGTCGCCATCATAGGTATAAACAAGGTGAGTCTTGAGTGGCGTAAATTCGTTATTGTCTTCGATATCATCAGACTCAATTGTTAGCACATATTTAGTGCCGTCCGAAACGAAATAATCATCACCTAAGCCACCGCCACGAACAGCCAGTACCACTATAACAATGATTACTACTGCAACAATAGCCGCGCAGATGCCGATTATTAAATTTTTATTGTCCTTTTTGGACGCCTTAGCTTTTTCAGCCATAAAATTCCTCCTGTTAATATTACTATAATTATAACATATTGTAATCTATTTATGTTTATTATTTATTACAATTCAGAAATATTAATGCGAACTTGTTCAGTCGTATCCCGGTCACGCACAGTGACGGTGTCATCTTCCAGTGTTTCAAAATCAATCACAACGCATTTAGGAGTACCGATTTCGTCTTGCTTGCGATAACGTTTACCGATATTACCAGAATCATCCCAAGTAACATAACCGTACTTAGTTTTAAGTTTCTGATAGACATCGTGAGCTTTTTCAACTAGCTCTGGTTTATTTTTAAGTAGTGGAGAAACACAAAACTTATATGGCGCAAGGTTTTCAGGAAGCTTTAAAACAATACGCTTTTCGCCATTAACTTCATCTTCAGTATAGGCAGACGAAATAACTGCCAGGAACAATCTCTCAACCCCAATCGATGGTTCAATCACGTGTGGAACAAATGCCTCCTTGGTAATCTTGTCACGATACTCCATAGATTTGCCAGATTCCTTAGCAATATTCGCCAAATCAAAATCGGTACGATAGGCCAAACCCATCAACTCTTCTTCACCATTCGGATAATCAAACATAAAATCAATCGTACGCTTAGAATAGTGGGCACGGTCTTCAGCCGGAACTTCATATTCCTTAATTTTGTCTTTCGGAAGATGCATAACATTTTCCAAGAAATCGTGATTTAAGCTCCGCATGTTTTCAAAGTTTTCTTCCCAAGTATCAGGCTTAACAAAGTATTCAATCTCCATTTGCGAACATTCACGATCACGCAGAATAAAATCTCGCGGGCTGATTTCGTTACGAAAAGCCTTACCCTGCTGAGCAATACCAAAAGGTAAATTAGGATAAAAAGTATCCACTACATTTTTATAATTCGTAAAAATCCCCTGGGCAGTTTCCGGACGAAGATAAGCGACATTCTTGCCTTTTTCAGACTCATCGTCATCGGGAAGCACAGCCCCCACGTGGGTTTCAAACATCATATTAAATTTACGAATTGGCCCCCAATTCTCCTTGCCACAAACCGGACATTTAGTATGAGTAGCTAAAAACTCCTCCGTAGTAACTGATTCATTTATACCTTCAGCAATCTTATCGGCGCGAAAACGCGATTTACATTCCTTACACTCAACTAAAGGATCAGCAAAAGTTGCAGTATGCCCAGAAGCAATCCAAGTACGCGGATTCATAATAATTGCCGCATCAACGCCATAAATGTCGTTTCTATCTTCAACGAAATATTTCCACCAAGCGTCAGTGATGTTCTTTTTTAAAATCACGCCCAGTGGACCAAAATCCCAGGTACCAGCCATACCGCCATAAATGTCGCTCCCCTGAAAAACAAAGCCACGACGCTTACATAAGCTCACTATATCGTCTAATTTGCTCATATTTGATCTCCCCAGAAGTCCTCAGGATTACTAATGACTTCAATATTAATTTCATTTTCTTCGCCAGTTTCAAAGTTCTTCGCCTTCAAAATCTTCGAATTGACCTCCTCCTCACCAATCACTATCCCGTTGCGAGCCAATTTTGCAGCATGCTCTAATTTACTACCAAGCTTCTTGTCGGTTAGAATAGCCGTGGTATTGTAGTTTTTATCGCGCAGCTTCTGCGCTACATTAAGAGCCTCATCAAACTCATGTTCAGAAACCGGAATAACAGCATAGTCAAGTAGCGTGCTTTTTTCAGCCTTCAAAAGCCCCTTTTCATTAATAATGTAAAAGAGTCGAGTAAGGCCAATTGAACCGCCTACACCCGGGAAAGATTTATCGGAAAAATAGCTAGTAAGGTTTTCGTAACGACCACCACCACCCACAGAACCGATATTTTTATGCTCCGGCAAGAAAAACTCAAACACCGTACCAGTGTAATAATCAAGCCCTCGCACAATTTTCATGTCGGCAAGAATTTGCTCGCTTAAATTCATGGATTCAAGAAGATAAAGAACCTGATCAAGCTCAGTAACCCCCTCAAGATAAGTTTCGTCAGTGATTTCTAGATTGTTGAGTTCTTTAATTACAAAAGAACGCTCACCATTCAAATTAATGAAAGCCAGAATATTCTTGATAGTCTTTTCGTCTAATTTTAATTCTTCAAGACTTTGCTTAGTTTGTTCTGGCGTGACTTTTTCAGCATGGTCGATAATGCTCATTATTTCGCTAGTCTGGTCAGTTAACTCAAGCGCATTTAATAGCCCAGCAATAATTTTACGATTATTAATTCTAGCGACTACCGGAGTGTTGAGCTCAAAAGAATTATAAGTATCAATCAAAGTTGAAATAATATCAGCATCATAAGCAATTTCAAGTTTGCCGCGACCAATTATATCAACATCACACTGATAAAACTCACGAAAACGCCCTTTTTGGGCACGCTCACCCCGATAGTTCAAGCCGATTTGGCTAACTTTAAATGGAAAACTCAAGTCATTTTCATGCTCAATCACATAACGAGCTAGTGGAACAGTGTGGTCAAAACGCAAGGCCTGGTCAGCACTATCTTCAGACTCAGCCGTTTTAATAACCTTATAAATTTGTTTTTCGGTATCGCCGCCAGCCTTAGCTAGCAATATTTCCGTACGCTCAATAGTCGGAGTTTCAATTTCAAAAAACCCGTGTTTTTTATAGGTTTCAGCAATTTTAGTTTTAAGATTATTGAAACTAGCTTGAACTTCCGGCAAAAGTTCTTGCGCACCAGAAATAGGTGAAGTATTAATTTTTCTCATACTATTAATTATAGCACGGATTACTGGTTAAATATAACTGTACCAAGTAATTTATCAAAATCAGCTTGGAATAATACAGAATCGGTTTGTAATATTGCGGTTTTATCCCGGATCTTAAATGTCACGATAAACCCTGAAAGTTCTGTGTTTGGAATCTTACCGGTATAACGATTCGCCGTAATGTCACTGTTTTTGCCAATCGTCACCGATTCCATCGTGAGGCCCGAATCTTTCCTGTCCATCGCCTTTTGGTATTCTTCTGTAACCTTATCAAAACTCTCGTTTCGAATCGAAACTCTAAGCGCATTAATCGTATCTTTCCCCACGGCATCTACCTGTCCCGGGTTAAAGTATGCATTAAAGTCGCCACCCTCCGTCGCCGCTGCCGCCACATACACACTCCAAGTCTTCGGATATTCAAAAGTTAGCTGCCCATAATCCGCTGGCCCAGCAAACACTTTGTATGGATATTTCTCCCGTTCCAAAAATTCCGCTTCCATTTTTGTTGCTTGTTCGTCCTTCGCTTCTGCCACCGCCACATCAATTTGCCCATCCACATCGCTTCGCACAGTATTATATTCCACCATAATCCAAATAAATAGCCCAATAAATGTCAGTGCGACAAGCGACAACATAATAATCACAATCGTTTTAACTAAGCCTGCTACGTCTTTTTTCGCCTCCGGCGGCACCTGCACTTGTTGCACCATTGGCATCCCTGGTGCACCAACACTAGCACCCGACCCTGCCGGCTGAATCGGCTGTGCCCCATTCACTGGTGGCATTTGATAATTATTATCCATAAGCTAATTATACCACACTTTCCTAAATCACCAATACATATTACAATAAACTTACCGAGCCACGCACCGCACTGGAAACCCGTCGAAGCGACCATACTGACCCGCCGGGTAGAATACGCCTGAATGGAAGTCAAGGTAGTAAGCAATGGTAGTATACTGTGAAGTACTAGACCACAAGAGGCCAAGCGTGCCGTAATCGTAGAGCGTAGTACCATCGAGGCTGCCCGAGCGGACAAAGTACATCGGCGCCTGCTTTCCCGCTGGGTTAGTGCTGGTAGAGCGGAAGTTATTGAAGCCAGTTGAAGTCCAGCCGGTGTTTACCCATTGCCCAGAACCTGGCGACTGATCATGCTTGGTTGTAATCCCTGCTGTAATGTTATTAGCGAGGCTTAGCTGGTTAAACTCAGTAATGATTTCGTTACCATTAGTGCCCGTTAAGCCATTCGGTAAACGCCAACCCTTTGGGCAGATGGAATTTGGCATCACTGTGAGATCAGATGTCGTGCTAGAGGTATCGTTACTGGCTACTGCTGCACTCCAGTTGTAGTAATTGCCTACATGGTAGTGTCTACATTGGTCTTCCGTATGTCCACCGTTAATACAGGCTGTCATGCTGTTATAGATGGTGTCTGTATTAGTATTACCGCTAGTATACACATAATAGTCGCCACCTTCCGCCCAGTAAGGTTTGTTGTTGCTATTGGTCCAACCAGTCACGGAGTTGCTTGGGCTGCCTGTTGCGTGATTCGTAATCACTGCTGGTACCTTCGCTGTATCACCTGGTGTCCAGGACGATACACTATTGAGGTCTGTATCTGCATTAGTAAGGGTTTGTGAACCGGCTGGACCGAGTTTAAGGTCTAGGTTCTGCGTCATCCATAACATCGTTCTATCACAAGTATTTAGAGCTGGTTGTGTATGCGTAGCAGCACTCATACAAAGTCTAGCCACTGAATATACATTACCATCCCTCGTATCTACTGCTGTAGTTTCTTCGCCGGCTCCTACAGTGCTTTCCCATTCAGATACATTCTGCATGGTATTACGTTTCCACATGGCGTAGAGAGTTAAATCATTAGTGAGACTTGAACCATCAATGTGGTGAGCCTGACCCTGGGTGTAAGTTGTGCCACTACAAGTATCAGTTAGCGTAGAACGAGTTGGCGCTACTGTACACCAACCATTGAAGGTGTAGCCACTTCTAGTTGGCGTATTGCCCGAAATATAGACAGTTTCACTTTCCGAAGTGCTATCTACGTCAGTCGGCATACTGCCAATGATACTGTCCATGTAAGTAATGGTATAAGGTATAGCGTTGTTAACTAGGATTACATTATAAGTATTGGAATAGGCGCCCATTTTGGTGGTACTGTCTACTCTTGCGCCAATGGCAAGGGAATATTCATTGGCTGTTGTGTTAGCTGTAGTAGTAACATCAAGAATATCGCCAGAAGCTTTTGGCGCTGGGAGAAAATCTGTATTAACAGCAGAGTTATGTTTGCTAGGGAGATAGCCCCACTTACCGTTATAAGCTGTATTATTCAATGCTTTGAAAGCTTCTTCGGTTACGGCTTCTGTAATGGAATCAATTGAATCACTACCATTCTTCAACTTATCATAATCTGTCGCACTAGCTGCCGCTACACCTAAAGTATATCCTGTCGCATTGGTGGTCTTTGCGGTAATAGATATATTACTAGATTTGCCAAAGGTGCCTGTAGCGCGAGTAGGGGCGAGGTTTAGGGCTACTGTATCGCTACTTACTGTGAGGCTCATTACTGAAGTTGCATTGGCACTATTTGCGCCTAGCCCAGTAATGGCCAGGCTCACCATTAGGCACAAAATAAGCGAGGTCACAGCGCCGGCAGAAGAAGTGTAAAACATACCGGCGCTGGAACGTCGCCTATGCCGAACCAGTCTCATTAACTCGTCTATTTTGTTTAAGCTTATTTTGTCTTGTTTAGTGCTATAGCACTTCTTCATGCTCTTCATGTAATACCTCTTGTTATGTTTACCTCTCCCAAGCGGTACGCTTCTTCTTTGCTTCTCCACAAAAATGGCACCGCCAGGGGTGCTATAGTCTTACAATCCAATAGGCCAAATAGCCGACTGAAAAGGGTCAACATCCTCACGGTGCCATTATTCCTTTCCAGCCCTAGTATCAAAACCAGCCTATTTATTAAATTGTAAAACTATAGCAATTCTATTATACCACAAAAATCCTCATGTCTAGCCCTTTTTACGCACTTTTCCGCTTATTTATAATACTATTTACTAAAATCTTCGCTTAAAACTTCAATCTCGTTCTTCAGCTCGCTCAAATCCTTCTCAATTTCCTTCGCCAATTTCGTTGCAGCTTTGTACTTATCTACCGCTTCCTCCAATTTAAACTCATCCGAATAAAACCATTCCACTTCCGCATCTAATTTCTCAATCTTTTGATTTAAAGTCATTTTTTCTGCCATTTTAGTTTTTATTCCTTTCCATTACTTTTTTAACTTCTGCCTCTATATCGCTACTAAATGTTGTAATTTTTATGAGCATTCCTGGAGATATTTTACCACTCAATATCGCATACCCTTGTGCTAAAACTTGCTCCGGATTTAGCGCCTCTAGTAACTTAAGTTTACTTTGCACATTTTGTTGCATTTCCGTCACTTTCCCCTGTATTTTTTGCAACATTTGTGTCATTTTATTTTTATTAGCCTCTAGACTCGGTTCAATATATTTTGTTAGTAGCCCTCGCGACACCTTCTGAACTTTCTCGCGGTTTTCAAATCTCGCTTGATCGACTTGTTGCAACAACACTTGGTTAACCCGATTCATCGACCGCGACAGTTTTTCCAATTCCTCTGCCTGGTCACGCGTCAAAATCTCGGCTGCGTTCGATGGGGTTGAAGCCCGCACGTCCGCCGCAAGATCCGATAAAGATTCATCCACCTCGTGCCCAATTCCCGTAATCACCGGTATTCTAGAGCTAGCAATTTCTCGCACCAACTTCTCATCATTAAAACACGACAAATCATCTGCCGAACCACCACCGCGCAGTATTGCAATTACCTGTACATCCGCTCGCTCGTTAAAATACTGTAAAGCTCGAATAATTTGATCTGGCGCATCCATTCCCTGCACTTGAGTGTGGGCTACTTGCACTTTCATTCCACCCCACCGAGCATTGATAATCTTAATAAAATCTGCATAGCCCGCAGCCTGAGTCGAAGAAATCACCCCAACTCGCAACAAATCATCTGGCAATGACCGTTTTTTGGCCGGATCAAACAACCCTTCAGCCGTCAGCTTTTTCTTCAGCAACTCATACGCTTTTTTCAAAGACCCTTCACCCACCGGCTGCACCGTCGAAACTGTCAACGAAAACTTCCCCCATTTTGTCAACTTTGGCACCGCACGCACCGTCACTTTCATCCCATCTTCTAGCGGCTGCCTCAAAGACCACAGCGTCATAAAACATGAAACACTTGTCTCTTCATCCTTCAAATCAAAAAACACCCACTTCCCTTGATTCACTTTAAAGCTCGCCACCTCTCCCGTCACCAATACCGACGAATACGCATATTCCAGTGTCTGATTTACCACGCCTACAAATTCAGTTGGAGTAAATGTCTCAGTTTTGGAAAAATCAGTCATCTGTTTTCCTTTGAATTGCCTTGTAATACGGATACGACCCTGACACGATCGTAAACAGCAACGTAATCACCCGTGTCATAACGGTTACAATCGTTGCGGTAGGAAAATCCACGCCTAGAGCAATCATGACCCCCGCCATACCAAGCTCGTATAATCCATACGGCACAATTCCGTCAAATACCGACCCGATCGCCTCCCCCACCATAATAAACGGCAAAAGCTCCGGCCGCCCCAGCGATATCGCCACAATCCAATATGTCCCAACTTCCAAGAAACTATAAATAAAGCCCCATAGTGCAGGCTTTTTTAAATATCTTTTGTGCTCCTTTGCAATTTTTACGCTTTCATGAATATCAGAAAAATATTGATGAATCTTCTCTCGTGAAACCGCTTCTTTCTTGTGCCCGAATGTCACTAATGTCACTGCCGAATTCATAATTTTTGTAATCGCTCGCGAAAAAACTTCAATCCGCTTCCTGCTACTTGCCACGAATATCACGAACCACAAGAAGAAGCAAACCCCCATATTCATGAGAAGCGCCACCGGAATAATCCACATCGCCTCTCGCGGAATCAAATTAAGTATCAATAGCACCAAAATCGCTACTAGCGCCTGGAAATAATTAATTACCGTTGTTACCGCATAACGAAACAAATACAAAAAACTCGCTTGCCCTGCCGTCACACCGTACGGCGACAAACGATAAGTCAAAAAGGCTAATCCCCCAACTCCTCCCGCCGGAATCGCATGATTCACAAAATTCAATTCCGTCGAAATCCTCAGTATTTCTTTATCGGTAAATTCCTTCACGTTTTTCCGATGTTTTAAATAAGAAAAGAATATTTGTCCACAAGCATAATACATGAATAATTGCTCTGGAATTAAAAGCAGCAAAACAAATACATTTGCATCTTGAATATTATCCAGTGTCTCCAAAATATCTGGCCAGTTTTGATACACTACATAAGCCACCAAAATTACCGTCAAAACCATCAAAACTGTACGAAAAGAAATAATCGCTTTCTTCTTTGCTGACTTTTTCTTAGCCATATCTTGATTATACCACAAACTATTTAGACAGACTTCGTTTGCTCGATTTTTACTAAGTTGTCCCTGTCCCAGTAAAGCCAGTTAATGAACTGGTCGCTATCAGATTGTATGTCGCTATTAATTGCTTTTCTGATACTGCGGTCGTACTCTTTTTTCGCAGCCGTAACGGCTTCGTTTGGGAGACCTCCGCGCAACAACACTTTCGGTACAGTAAATGCTGCATCTAAGAATAACGCTGCAGTATCATCGCTAAGGGGCTGCGAGGTTCGCTTAGAATTATCCAAAAACGCGATAAAATCTTCCTTATAACCAATATAAGCTTTAGCACCATTCTTAACTACATCTCTGCCTAAAACTTTTGCGCTTTGGCACGATAAAGCATGAACTACTTTATCTTTTAGAATTGCGCCGTTATTTTTATCTAAAATTACCTCATCATTGCCCAAAACTTTGTTTGACCCGCCGTGCCCGCATAATAAAACCAGGTCAATAGGACGTTTTGTTAAAAAACTTTCAAATTTTTCCCGAGTAACCTTTTCACGCTTTAAATGATAGTATTTATTTTTGGCTTTGGTTTTCTTGAGAACATGGTTGGTCCATGCGGACAGATAATAAGTAAGAGTATCAACTTCTGGGTTAGTCAGTAATACCCGCATACATTTCCCCAGATTTAATCAAATCAAAATAATGTCGATCTACGGCTATTAATAATTGACCGATTTTATCTTTTGCGCTTACATGCTGTAAAGCCTCTTCTTTAGAAACATCACCAACGCCGCCAATAGAAATAGAATAGCCTTTAGGTAAAGCTTGGAGCCTGGCATAGACTAATTTTTGGAAATCATCATCCATTATATTATCTCCATTTTAATTAGTTTTTTATACATTTCTCTACCGAGGGCAGTATTATTAATCAATTCTACATATACAGCGTTCCAGCTGTAAGGCTTGTCGTTAACCACTACAACTATACCATTCCTTATCTTCTCTGGCAAATTCGCATAAACCCGCTGGAACCTAGAAAAATCTTCCATACTACATCTATTTTAGCATACTAGGGGAAAAAGGACAAATACGCACAAAAAATAAAAAATAACCCCCTCGGGGGTTATTGATTATCTAACTTCTACGCGCACTCTTGGAAGAGATTTGCCCGAAAAGTGTGTTTTTTTCGTTTTTACGAAAGTGACTACACCATCCTTCGCAGCGTGAATTGTGAAATTACGTGACATATAAGTACCAGGCCCAGCGATCTTCGTAGCACCAGTCTGACGCACTAAAACTTCACCGTTCTTGACTTTCTGGCCACCAAAACGCTTCACGCCTAGGCGCTGGCCAGCATTGTTATGGATATTCTTGGCGGTACCGCCAGCTTTTACATGTGACATTTACTTTTTCCTTAAAATTAATATATCTCTCGCTACGATTTGCTTTTCACGACAATAAATAAGCCCCTCGCGCGATTTATTATTAACATTATACCCCAGTTTATCGATTTCGTCAAGGATATTCAAGCGGGAATATGTTCCATCCTCCCGTAGCCAGGCCGGTACGGCTATCACTACTGGAGTGTCATTCTTAATCTGCCCCGCCAAATTCTTCAGAAAACCTAGTACAATTGCACTACACTCTTGTTTTTGTTCTTTTAACGTCATTTCGGTCGGAATCTTCGACATCGGCTTCCCCAGATACCCTTCACACGCTACCGCGTCTATGGGCTGTTTCCATTGAAAACTAGTAGCATCTCCCTGGCTAAGCGAGAAAGTACATTTTTTCTGGGACACGGGTCGCTCCGGCCCGTCGTCACGGGCGGAGCGCCCTAATTCTCGGTCGTAACCTCCGAAATGTCCCAGAAAAAAGTCTTTCTCGCTTAGCCACCGTAAATTCTTGTCAGAATATTCTATCATTTTTTCATTTAAATCAGTCCCATAGGCATGGTAGCCCATCAGAAGAGCCTCTTGTAGCACCACACCAGTTCCACAAAACGGATCTAGTATAGTTGAAACAGGTTTAAGCGGACCACATAAATTAATTAAGATTTGAGCCAACTTCGGTGGTAGCATTCCAACTTTAGCATCTCTTGCCGGCCTCGCTTGGTCACGTTTAGCGTAAGCATCGATATCTTGCACGCCGATTACTTTATACCAATCATTATCAACCTTAATAAGCTCTACTTTTCGCTCATTTTTCCCCGACAGGCCATTATGAAGTGATGTCGCCGTAGATAAAACTGCTTCTTTATTCTCCACCACCCGCACACTACGTCCATATCGCACTAAAATCTTTTTAAGTTTTAGTGCCTCCATTGAAGCAGTTTTTCGCGAAGCCTTTTTGGAATAGTCTGATACTCCAACCGTTATTTTCCCTTCTGGTAGTTCTGTTAAATACTCTAACGGTTTCATATCTAGCTTTTCCGCCAATTTCAAGCTTCCACCCAGTTTATCAATATTTGGCGCACTATCACTATCAAAACTCGCCAAAAAATCATTCTTTTTTTTCACATCATCAAACAGCGTCTCAAGTTCCGCTACTGATATCTCACTTTGTCGCCCCAAAACTGCTAAATACATAACCTAATTATACCATAAATAAAATAAGCCCCTTTTCGGGGCTTATTTTATCGCACAATCACAAACTTATTCTTACCTTTTTTAATTATCACCACTTCGTTAATCTTCACGTCTTCTTTCACTTTTTCGCCATTAATTGTGATTGCACCTTGAGCTATAAATTCACGAGCTTTTTTCTTCGATTCTGCCAAACCATTTGAAATCAAAGCATCCACCAACTGAACACCCTTCTTCACAGTCGGCAAGTATTCGCCAAATTCTCGAATCTCATCTTCAGCAAATTCCTTAAAACTCGTTTTAATATCAAACAATCTTTCAGTCAAAGCCTCCACTGCTTCAGCTGCCTTTTTGCCATGCACTACTTCAGTCACATTACGCGCCAAAGCTTTCTGTGCAATCCGCTTTTCCGGTGCTTTCTTGTGCTCTGCCAAAATCTTTTCAATCTCTTCTTTTGAAAGGAACGTGTAAATCTTAATCAAATACTCCACACTTTCATCCGGTTGATTTAGCCAGAATTGATAAAAATCAAAGATTGGCGTATAGTTTCCGGAGCCATTATCGGTCGCAGCAAGCCATACGGCGTTTCCTTCAGACTTTCCAAATTTACGTCCAGATACCGGGTCAATAATTAATGGCGTAGACCACACATCAGCCGAACCATTTTCAAGCCGCTTAATCAAGTGCACGCCCGAAGCACAGTTACCAAATTGGTCAGCCCCACAAAGCTGCATCCCTACACCATGCTCACGATATAGATGCAAGAAATCATAACCCTGAATCAAAGTGTATGAAAACTCTGCGTAGCTTATCCCAGAGCCACCTTCGCCAATTCGGTTTTGCACAAACTGACGATCAAGTAGCTGCGTCATCGAAAACGCCTTCCCTACTTCCCGCAAGAAATCAAGATACTTAATATCTTTAAACCAGTCATAATTATCCACCATCGTAAGTGGAGTATCGCTAGCTGCAACTGGACTAATTACTCGCTCCATTTGTTCTTTAATACATTTCTTGTTATGCTCAATTTCGTCCAAAGATTTAAGATCACGTTCACCGTTGTCTTTCGGATCACCAATCTGGCCAGTCGCTCCACCAACCAACAAAAATGGTTTATAGCCATGTTTCACAAAACAGGCACACATCATTGCCGCAGCCAAATTTCCAATCGTCAAAGAATCAGCCGATGGATCTGCACCCCAATAAAAACTTTTATTCTCTCTCGTATCCAACTCCGCTGGATCATCAAATGTATTTTCGGCTACAAAGCCACGATATATTAATTCCTCTGATAGTTTCATAATAGATTAATTATATCACAACTTCTCGCCAAGTCGTGCTTTATTAGCCCACTCATCCGCGAGTTCATTATACTGAGTGCCCACGTGACCTTTTACCCAAACGAGTTCCACCGGGTATTTACAATAAAGCCCATACAGTTCTTGCACCAAATCTAAATTCTTAATCTCGCCTTTTGTTTTTTTCCAGCCTCTATCTTTCCAACCGGGTGCCCATTTGGTCAACACCTTAATCCAAAATTCCGAATCTGAATGTATTTTACAACCCTCTTCGCCAGCATATTTAATTGCCGCAATCATCGCTTGAGCTTCCATCCGAATATTCGTCGATTCTTTTTCGCAACCCAAAACAACTGGCCGAGCTTCATCTCCATCCACCTCAATCACCGCATAGCCCCCTGGCCCTGGATTCGGGCTTGCACTTCCGTCAGTCCATAATACTTTCATATTCTCATTATACACTTATTTAATTATCTCGTCGATAATCCCGTATTCCAAAGCTTCTTCCGCGCTCATCCAATTATCACGATCCATATCTTTTTCAACTTGCTTCAAATCTTTACCAGTATTCTTCGCAAAAATCTCCGCTAGACGCTTCTTCAAAAACACGCCTTCCCTCAACATAATTTCCTGATCAGTGATTTTACCCTCCGTTCCAGAAGATGGTTGATGAATCATAATCCTCGAATTTGGCAAGCAATACCTCTTACCTTTTGCACCCGAAGACAAAAGCATTGCACCCATCGAAGCCTGAAGGCCAATTCCAATCGTTTCTACATCTGGTTCAATATAATTCATCGTATCAATAATCGCAAGACCATCATACACCGACCCACCAGGCGAATTGATATAAAGCTTAATTGGTTTTTTTGAATCCTCGTGTGCAAGATACAAAAGCTGCGCAATCACCAAATTCGCCGTATGCGCATTCACATCTTCACCCAAGAATACAATTCGATCATTCAGAAGCCTTGAATAAATATCATAAGCTCTCTCACCTTTATTCGTTTCTTCAACCACAGTTGGTACTAAATAATTTTTAGTCATAACTTACTCCTTTACTAATTTAAGTTTACCTTTTACGAGTTTCAAAGTCGGAATATCGCCTTTCACTAATTTCCCGGCAATAATCTCTTCCGAGAGCAACGATTCAACCTCATCCTCAATCTTACGCCGAAGCGGTCTTGCCCCATTCTTCGGGTCATAACCTTCATCAATCAAATATTTCTTCGCCGAGTCAGCAATCTTAATGCCAATCCCCTTCGTCGCAAGCCTCTTTTTTAAATCGTCAATCAAATTATCAAATATTTTCTCAACATCTTTTCGTGTTAAGGCATGGAAAACGGAAATGTTATCCAAACGATTAATTAGCTCTGGTCGCATTACCTTTTTCAAAGCCTTCATTGCATAAGACTTATTTTCTTCATATTCTTCCGCCAAAGCTTTTTTGTCCTTTGCAGTCTTAGCCGTAAAACCAAGCTCCGATTCACGATACATATCCGCCGAACCAAGGTTCGAAGTCAAAATCACAATCGTATTATTAAACTTAATCTTATTCCCTTGCCCGTCCGTCAACACGCCATCTTCCAAAATCTGCAAAAGCAAATTAAATACATCCGGATGCGCCTTTTCAATTTCATCAAACAGGATTACTGAATATGGTTTGCGCCGCACCGCTTCCGTCAATTTTCCCCCATCATCATAACCAATGTAGCCTGCTGGTGCGCCAACCAACCTAGAAACATTATGCTTTTCACCAAATTCGCTCATATCAATTTTCACCAACGCATTATCGCCACCAAAAACTTCCCTCGCGATTACTCGAGCAAGTTCCGTCTTACCTACGCCCGTCGGCCCCATAAATAGGAACGAACCAATCGGCCTGCGAGAGTCTGCAATGCCCGAGCGCCCACGTCGAATCGCCTTTGACACTGCACGCACAGCTTCATCCTGGCCAATAATCGATTTCTTCAATTCAGCCTCTAAATTAACTAGCATTTTCATCTCTGACCCGTGCACCTTAGATACCGGAATTCCGGTTTTAAGAGACACCGCTGTCGCCAAATGTTCTTCCGTTAATTTCGGATTTGTAGTTTCTTTAACACCCGATTTTTCTAGCTTTTTAATCTCTTTTTCAAGTCGTGCCAATTCGGTTTTATAGCCAGCCGCCTTTTCATAATCTTCCGCTTCTGCCGCCGATTCAATTTTATTCTCGAGCATCGACTTCTCAATTTTCAGTTTTTTATATTTTCCGCCACCCTTTTTATCCGCCGCCACTTTACAAATCGCTGATGCCTCATCAATAATATCAATCACTTTATCCGGCATAAATCTGTCGTTAATGTATCGCTGACTCATCACAATAGCCGTTTCTAAACAAGCATCTGGAATCACTACTCCATGATGTTTTTCGTAATGTCCTTTAATCCCCTTCAAAATTCGTAAGGTCACTGCTGCCGATGGTTCTTCCACCATCACAGTCTGAAAACGCCGCGAAAGTGCCTTATCTTTTTCGATTGACTTACGATATTCATCTAAAGTTGTCGCCCCAATCAAATTAATCGAATTTCGTGCCAAGGCTGGTTTTAAAATGTTCGCCGCATCCATCGAGCCTTCGCTTGATCCGGCCCCCGAAAGCAAATGTAACTCATCAATGAACAGCAAAACCGAATCATCTCCCGTCGCCTCGTCAATCACACCCTTTATTCTTTCCTCAAATTCACCGCGGAACTTCGTGCCAGCAACCAAAGAACTCAAATCTACTTGCCAAATGTGTTTACCAATCAAAGAACCCGGAACCTCATTTTTTACAATTCTCGTAGCAAGCCCCTCTACAATAGCAGTTTTACCAACACCCGCTTCGCCAATCAAAACTGGATTCGACTTCGTTCGGCGACTAAGCACCGTCACCACTCTTTCAATTTCATTTTCTCGACCAATTACCGTATCAAGTCGTCCCTGCTTCGCTTCTTCCGTTAAATCCTTTCCGTATCGCGACAAAAACCTAAACTGCTTTCTGTTCATATATTTGGCTTTTTCCGCCTTCAACTTCTCGTCTTTCGTTTGCTCTTCCACCAATTCTTCAATCGCGTCTAGTACTTTCTCAACATCAACCTTCAACCCCGTGAGAATCAAAGATGCTCGTGAATTTGGTTGGCTTATTAATGCATATAATATATGCTCCGTCCCTATCACTCCCAAACCTTGCTCTTTTGTATAGTTTTGCGCCATTCGTAAAGTCAAAATCACCGCCTCGGAAAGTGACATCATAGCCATATCTGAGCCTGGCACCTCCACCGCCACCTTATTCAGTGCTTTTTCCACCTCCTCTGTCGTCACACCCTCCCCTCGCAAAATTTTCGCACCCATCGAATTATCCATCGACATTATTCCAAGTAGCAGGTGTTCTGTCCCCATGTAACCATTATTGTATCTTTTACTATAATAATCCGATTTCTGCAACGCAAATCGTGCATTTTCGGACAATTTATTCATTATTTCACTAAATTCTTCCTGCATGATACCCCCATTATACAAAATTAGCACTCTCATGTCAAGAGTGCTAGCTTTGTATTTTTACCCCTTATCCGCATACAACATTATTTGCATGTAACCACCCCTCCACCGAGCCACCATCCAAATATTCCCCCGAAGTCGGAGCCACACGCATTATACCACCATCTCTAATATACTCATCAATTGGATCCGTCACCATATATTCCTGATCCTTCGGACCGAAATCGTTTTCAGCCACATATTTCACGATTTTTTGTAACAACTCAGGTGACATAATATATTTAGATACGTTAATCATATTAGATGGTGCTTCTTCTGGAGTTGGTTTCTCCACTACGTTCGTCAATTTGTCATCCTCAACTGACAAAACACCGTATTTTTCTACTTTAGATTTGTCAATTTCAACTCCTAAAATCGCCGAATCATTTTCGTTCTGCAAAGAATTAATCAAAGCACTCGCCGCCGATTCACCACCCGGATTCCAAATAAAATCATCACCCATAAACACCAGTACCGGCTCGTCAATATTATATTCCTCCACTACCATTGCAATCGGTACCGCCGTACCATATTTACCCGAAGGATCCTGTACTGTATAATGAATTGTCACATCATCCGGTAATGTCTTTGCAAGCTCCAATCTGTCTTCTTTCCCACGCTCAATCAAATATTGATTTAACGCCAAATTATCCTTATAAAACTCTTGTACTTGGCAAGGCTCCACATTAGAAATCACCATGTAGATGTCTTTTACTCCAGCGGCAATTAATTCTTGTACCGAATAATCCACTAATGGGCGGTTGCCTACCGGAAGCATTGATTTTTCTATAATCTTGGTAATTGGTAGCCTTCTTGTCCCCCAACCCGCTACCGGAATAATCGCTTTCGTAATCATAATACACCCATTTTACATCTCGCGTGCCTTTTTTTCAAGTTTCCTAAAACCAATCTTTAAAAACTAATATTTATTAACTACAATTAAAGATTCTTGCCAACTTTTTGGGTATTCGTTAAATCCCAAAAGTGTTGCAATCGTCGCAGCCAAATTTGCAAGCCCCGGATTCATTATTGATGCCAATTCATATCGCGAACGATTTACCGTATCATCACAAATAATGCACGGTACTTTGTTTGTTGTGTGCGCAGTTTTAGCTCGCCCTTCATTATCAAGTAGCTCCTCTGCATTCCCATGATCCGCCACAATAATTAAGCATCCACCTAATTCTTGAACTTTTTGATACAGTCTCGCTAGTGACAAATCAATCGCCTCCATTGCTACAATCGTCGCATTCATATCCGCCGTATGCCCCACCATATCTCCACCCGGATAATTCAACCGTACGAATTTATATTTCTCCAAATTCGAAATCACAGCATCCGTAATCTCCGCTGAGCGCATCCAAGGCCTCGTTTCAAATGGTTCCGTGTACGAATCCACTTGTATGTGCTCTTCGCCCGACACTTTCTCATAGCTGTTCCCGTTGAAATAATATGTAATATGTCCAAACTTTACGGTTTCTGATACCGCAAGTTGCGACACCTCGTGCAAACCTAGGAACTGGCTTAAAGTATCCGAAATTACGATTTGCTCCACCAGCCTATGTTCCGGCACATGTGTATCGGAATTATATTCCGTCATCCCCACAAAATACACATCATCCGGCGTATAATTCCCTCGCTCAAAATACGGAAAATCCCAGTAAGTAAAAGCTTGCGCAATTTCAATCGCTCGATCCGCTCGAAAATCAAAATAAATTAAAGCGTCTCCAACCTCAATCGTCCCCACCGGTTTTTCGCTATTATCTACAATCACAAATGGTGGTAAATTCTGATCCTGCACCCCAGTATATTCTCGTCGTAAAGCCGACACACCTTCTTCAGCCGAATGGAAATAATACTCCGCTTTTCCCCATTTCATCATGTCAAAACCGCTTTTTACTACACTCCAATCGTTTTCGTAACGGTCAGCCACACATACCATCCGACCTCCGCCCGATGCGAGCTTAATATCCGCATCAACAAACTGCGAAGCAAAATCCTCGAATTGTTTAATGTATTCAATCGCCGAAGTCGGCGGTACGTCTCGTCCATCAAATATCGCATGTACTCGCATTTTTCTCACCCCCTCTTCATACGCCCGACCAATCATCTTAAATAAATGCGAAATATCGCTATGTACTCCACCATCAGAGAAAATTCCTGCAAAATGTAAAGTTCCTACACTACCAATTCGAGATATTGCTCCTTTCCAAGCTGTCGATTCAAAAACTTCACCAGACTCAAACGCCTCATTTATTCGCGCAATACCTTGTTTAATAATCTGCCCAGATCCAAGCGTATTATGGCCAACCTCTGAATTTCCCATTTGTCCATCAACCAAACCAACCGCCAAACCCGACGCATCAAGAGCCAAATGCGGATATTTCTTTGACGCTTTGCCTAAAAACGGTGTTCGCGCTTTTGATACTGCATTCCCATCAGAATCTGGCGCTAGCCCCACCCCATCCAAGACTGCCAAAACTACCGGCCCATCAAACGATAATTTATCCATACTGCTATTATAACATAAGAATAATATAATAGTTATTTCTAAAGCATAATGAGATTTAGACCAGATTTGTTTGCGTAATTATTACAACTTAACAATGAAAAAATCTCCCCCAGCCCGAAGGGCGAATAAGGAGATTTTTTCTTGACTTATGTTGTAATAATTACAAGCAAACAAGTCCAAGCTTTAGAAATAACTATTATATTATTCTAAAGAGAAAACAGACAAAGTACGATAATATTAACTATTGCAATACATGCTACCACTCTAATCCCCCACTTAAACCAAGTTGAATAATCAACTTTTGCAAGCGCCAAGCCAGCCATAATTGCGCCACAAGTCGGCGTAATCAAGTTGACTAAGCCATTGGCTGCCACAATTGTCATTGCCGCCACATTGGTGCTGTATCCTAGCTGTGCTGCCACCGGCGTAATGATCGGTGTCGAAAGCGTTGCTAATCCTGAAGATGATGGGACTAACACTGAGAGCACTACATGCAATAAATAGTTCAGAGGCACAAACGCCATTTCAGGAAGCGATGCAAGCCCTGCCGCCGCATTCACCACGATATAATTATCCATTGCTGTTTCCGCCATCAATACTGACGCACCACGCGCTACTGCAATCACGAGAACTACGCCAATCATATCGTCTGCACCATCAATAAATGTATCGATAAACCCATGCTCACCTTGTCGATTAATAATCGAAATAATAATCGAGGCAATCAAGAACCATAAGGCCGCTTCATAGAACCACCAGTTCCCGAGTGATGCACCGGTTAACCATCCTGTCCAATCGTCAAAGAATGTAATACCGAAATCACCCCAAGGGATAAACCCGATAATCATTACTACAAACGTCAACGCAAACACAATCAACGAGGCAATCTGACGGCCCGTTAATTTTAGTACGTCATCCTTAGCCTGCAAGAACTTAGAATATCTCTTCTCGGCCGCCGCTTGTTCACGCAACGACAAAAATGTTGAGCCTTTATCTCGTTGTACCTTTTTCGCATAGCGAATCACAAAGAACATTGAAACCGCAAGCGTTGTGAGCCATAGCACTGTCGCGATTAAAATAATCGTTCCTTGATTAAAATCAATTCCAGCATCTTTCATTGCTGATACGGCCACACCGGTAGCAAATGGGTTAATCGTCGAACCCAGCACACCAGCACCTGCACCAAGCAAAATAGTTGCTACGCCCACCAATGGGTCAAGTCCTGCTGCAAACATTGTTGCCGCGATCAACACATAGAATCCAACAGATTCCTCAAGGAACCCATACGTCGTACCCATGATTGAGAAAATCAGCATCAACACTGCAATCAACAAATACTCTTTTCCGTGCATCTTCTTTACTAGAATCTTAATTCCAGTTTCCAACGCTTTGGTTTTCGCCATTACCGCAAGGAATCCACCAAGAATCATCACAAAGATACATACATCAATTGCATCCTGGAATCCTAAAATCGGCGCCATCAAAACCTGATAAAGCTCCGCACCTTCGACACCAGAACCATCCTTGATTACGCATCCTTCTTCGCCATAAACTTCCTCGCAAGCTTCCATCGAGTCAAAAGCCTCTTCTTCAGTAGCTAATTCCTCGTCCAAAGCTTCCGTTGAGACTTCGTCGCCAGCCGTAATCGTACCGGTAATTTCTGCATTATAGTCTTCTGTCAAACCTTCACTCGTTACTTCATCGCCTACTGTCGGTTGAACCGATTCACCTTCTGGCAAGACCATCCGCTCACCATCCTCTGGCCTAGGTGGCACTTCGCCATTCAGCTCCGCTGGCCCACCTTCTGGCATTTCACCTTCCCATTCACCAGGGCCAACTTCAATTGAAGCTTCTTCCGCTTCTACTGGAGCTGCCACATACTGCGCTTTAGGCAAAACATGCGACAAAATGCCAAGTATTATAATCAAAATCATAATAATCGAATACGCCGAAAGCATCGCGCGTGTTCGTTTCTTACTTCGATTTTTCTTCCTAAACATTTTAAATCCTTTTAACTTTAATATTTATCACCCCCATTAGCCAATCTCCGTTTACTGCGCCTCCTCTCTGACCAGCGCCATGGCCATACAATGCGAACCACCCCGTCCGCGCGAAAGTTCCGAGGATGGAATTTCAATCACTTTAATCCCGTGTTTTCTCAAAGCCTGATTTGTCACAAAATTACGATCATACGCCATCACTACGCCCGGACGTATACACATCAAATTCACACCGTCACTCCACTGTTCACGTTCTGCGTCAATTCTCCGCCCATTACCGCACTTGATCAACTCAACTTTATTCAGATGTAAATATTTCTCTAATACCTTCGTCAAATTCTGATGAATCTCCATAATTTCAATTTCACCACCTCGACCTGCCGAAATCTCATAGATTGTCGAAATATCCATAATCGCATCCTGTACCGCAAATTTATCCACATCTACCTGTGTCATCACAGTATCAAGATGCATGAAACTACGCTCATCTGGAATATCAATCGCCAGCACATATTTAAACGAGTTCTTTTTATCTTTAAATAAATTCCGCGCAAAATCCGCAATCGCGTCCGGTTCTGTTCGTTGTGAAATCCCAATCGCCACTACCTCCGATGACAGCACCTGGATATCTCCGCCCTCAATACAGTAAGGCTCCGTCCGATCATAATACAGTTTTGTTCCTTTGTAAAACGGGTGATATTCGTACACATATTCCATAAAAATGGACTCACGTGTCCGCGTCACTGACCACATTTTGTGCAAGGTCGCTCCATTTCCAATTGTCGCCATCGGATCGCGTTGGAACAAAATGTTCGGGATCGGATCTAGTATCATCCGACCGGTATCGCGCGTTGCATAAAACCCTGATATTTTACCTAGTTTTTTCAATTCCGAGATGTCTATCCCCGCAATACATTTTTTCACCATGTCGCGCGTGTCTTTAATTCCGTTCAAATAATCAAAGCAGTGTTTCGCTATTTTTGGTGAAGTCACACCAGCCTCACGAATAAATTGTTCCAAAAACTTTTTCTTCACAGTACGCCCTCCTGCCTCAATCGCTTCCGCTGCAAGATCCGTAATATACACTACTTCCACACCCTCTGCTCGCATTGCGTTCGCGTACGCATCATGCTCTTCCTGTGCAATTTTAAGATACGGAATGTCATCGAATAACAATCTTTCTAAAGTGTTCGGTGTTAAATTCAAAAACTCATCACCCGGCCGATGCATCAACACTTTTTTGAGTGGCGCTATCTCACTAAAATTGCTAATCATATTTTTCATTGTTGTGGCTCCTCCTTTTTGTAGAGTGTTAAGTACATCACCGCTTTAATTGTGTGCATGCGATTTTCTGCTTGGTCAAACACTAACGATTTATCCGATTCAAATACCTCGTCTGTCACCTCCATTTCCTTCAAACCAAAAGTCGATTCAATTTCTTTCGCAATCGTCGTATCGGTATTATGGAATGAAGGCAAACAATGCAAGAAAATCGTTGTATCTTTCATTTTACTCATCAATTCTTTATTGACCTGATACGGTTTTAGAAGCTCAATTCTCTCGCCCCATTTTTCCTTTGCCTCGCCCATTGATAGCCACACATCAGCATAAATTACATCCGCAACGCCAGAAAGAGTATTAATATCATTCGTCACCGTAATGGTGCAATTGTTCTTCTCCGCCACTTCGCTGCATTTTTTCACAATCTCTTCTGTCGGTCTCAATTCATTCGGACCACAAGCAATAAAGTTCACGCCCATTTTCGCACTCATCGCCATCAAAGAATTCGCCGTATTATTCCTAGTATCACCTACAAATGCCACAGTAAGTCCTTGCAATTTTCCAAAATGTTCTTCAATCGTCATAAAATCACCTAGCGCCTGCGTCGGGTGACATTCATCAGTCAAACCATTCCATACGGGCACGTCTGAATATTTTGCCAATTCATCTACCACTCTTTGATCGAACCCACGGTATTCAATACCATCATATATTCTAGCCAAAACCCTTGCTGTATCCGCAATTGATTCTTTATGCCCCATCTGTGAACCTGTCGGATCCAAATATGTCACTCCCATCCCAAGGTCATATCCCGCCACTTCAAACGAACATCTCGTCCTAGTTGATGTTTTTTCAAATAAAATCGCAATGTTTTTCTGCGGGAAATACTTATGGTTCATTCCCTGTTTTTTCATTTCCTTAAATTTTCTCGCCACTGCCAACATATAATGCAGCTCTTCCTCACTAAAATCCAATATTCTTAAAAAATCTTTTCCGTAAAAATCCATTTATGATGCCCTTGTTTATGCTTTTATTATACATCAAATCAACCTTAAGCACAAGCAATTTTAACACTTGTGCTATAATAAAAATATGAAAAAAAGAATCGTCTTAGCTCTCGGTGGAAATGCTTTACAAAAAAACGGCGAAGCCACTGCTGAAGCCCAAAAAAAAGTAGCTATCGAAGTCGGCGAAAAAATCGCCGAACTTGCTAACAAATACGAAATCATCATTGCTCACGGTAATGGCCCTCAAATCGGTAACATCCTCATTCATGAAGAAAAGGCCGCTACCGACCAAGCTCCTGCTATGCCACTCGAAACCGCAGTAGCTATGAGTCAAGGGCAAATCGGCTATTGGCTGACTCAAGCCATCAATAATGCCTTCCTAAAAGCAGGCAAAAACAAAAAAGTTGCCACCATCGTCTCTCAAGTCGTAGTAGACAAAAACGATTCGGCCTTTAAAGACCCCACCAAACCCATCGGTCAATTCTACAGCAAAAAAGAAGCTAAAACTCTTGCTAAGAAAAATGGTTGGACCGTCAAAGAAGACGCCGGCCGAGGTTGGCGTCGTGTTGTTGCTTCCCCTAAGCCTATCGATATTGTTGAGAAAAAATCCATCCAAGAACTCGTCGAAGATGGAGTCATTGTCATTGCTACCGGCGGTGGCGGTATCCCAGTTACTCGCACTAAAGTGTTAAAACGCCTCAAAGGTATCGATGCCGTCATTGATAAAGATTACGCCGCCGAAAAACTCGCCGAGTTGACCAAAGCCGACATCTTTGTATCCGTCACGGCTGTCCCTAACGCCTATCTCAATTTTGGCACCAAAGAACAAACCGCCCTCAAAAACATTACTGTCAAAGAAATAAACCATCTCAAAAAATACGGCTATTTCAAAGCTGGCTCTATGCTCCCCAAAATCGAAGCCGCTGCAAAGTTCGCTGAAAAACCAGGCAGAACCGGCATTATCACCGACATCAAACACCTTGCCGCCGCCCTAGAAGGAAAAGCTGGCACTATTATAACTAAATAAAATATGCTATAATATCCCCTAAGCCCGAGTGGCGGAACTGGTAGACGCGCTAGCTTCAGGTGCTAGTGGTAGTAATACCGTACAGGTTCAAGTCCTGCCTCGGGCACCACAGACTGTATCAACATAATCTTGACACTATGTCAAGATTATTTTATATCAATTTTTGTAACTCGTTTTTATACGCTTCCACCCCCGGTTGATCAAACGGATTCACACCAAATAGCTTAGCACTAATCGCACACGAAAGCTCAAAGAAATACACCAATTCCCCAAATCCCTGTTCATCAAACGACGGTACCGTAATATCTAGCACCGGAATCCCGCCATCTCGATGCGCTACTCTCACCGCCGATACTACCTTCGCATTCATCTCATCAGTCGGATAATCAATAATTGTTTCCCACAAATTCCTCCGACCGTCCTGCATAAATTGGCCGAGTGAGTGCAAATCTGTCGAATAAATCACCGAAGCCGGAAATACTCCCTGTCCGCCTTTGCCTTCCGATTCACCAAATAACTGTTTCAACCATTCATTAAAATACATCGTCGACGGCTCAAAACTCGCGAATACCTCCGTATCAAGCCCTTTCGAACCCAGTTCATACCTTTCCCAAGCATATTTCACTGCCGGCTCCACTGAATTTTCTGCCGCATCTGCCGCTCCCTCAAGCAATTTATCAATATTTACTCCAGCTACCGCAAGCGGCAACAGCCCTACCGAAGTTAACACCGAGTATCGCCCACCAATATTATCCGGCACCACAAACCTCGTATAGCCACAAGCCACCGCCTCATCATGGAGCGCACCCTCCTTCTTATCCGTCGTCGCATAAATCCGCGAGTACGCTTCTTCTTCACCATATTTTTCAATCAATTTTTTCTTAAACTCACCAAATGCAATTGCCGGCTCCAAAGTCGTCCCCGACTTTGAAATCACATTCACCGAAAAATCATGACTCCCGACCAATTTTAAAGCATGGTCGAGTTCCCGCCGCGACAAAGAATTTCCCGCATATACAATTTTCACCTCCGATTTTGGACGAAGAGCCTCAATAATCGCTCGATGCCCTAAATACGAACCGCCAATCCCGATACACACCAACACCTCTGACTCCTCACGAATTTTTGCAGCTGCTTCCTTCACACGCATGAGTTCCCCCATATCAAATTTTCGCGGCAAGTTAAACCATCCCCCCATCTTATCCTTTGCGATTTCCTTCAAAATCTCCGCCGCTTTCGCAGTATCTACTTTCGGTTCACAGTTTACTTTTATCATAATACCTCCATCATTTACCACTATTATAACAAGATTTGACCGTCGCCGCAATATGGGGTATAATTAAATGATTATGAGAATGACACAAACTTTTATCAAAACCTTGCGCGAGGCACCCAAGGACGAAACTGCGACAAATGGCGCCCTACTAACCAGAGCTGGCTTCATCCATAAGGAAATGGCCGGTGTCTATGACTATCTACCATTTGGCATGCGCGTTATTAACAATATCGAAAACATTGTTCGTGACGAATTAAACAGCATCGGCTGCGAAGAAATGCAATTCACTGCCCTTCAAAACCCTGAACTCTGGGAAAAAACTGGCCGTTGGTCCGACCAAGAAGTCGACATCTGGTTTAAAACTGAAGTTAGTAGCGGCGGCATGGTTGGCCTTGCTCCTACCCACGAAGAGCCAATCACTAACATGATGAAGGAGTATATTTCTAGCTACAAGGATTTGCCACTTGCTATTTATCAATTCCAAACCAAATTCCGTAACGAAAAGCGTGCCAAATCCGGCATTATGCGTGGTCGCGAATTCTTGATGAAGGATTTGTATAGCTTCCACACTTCACAAAAAGATCTCGACAAATTTTACGACAAAGTATTCCAAGCTTACCTAAATGTTTATGAACGTGTTGGTCTTGGCGATGTTACTTTCCCATGTTTTGCCTCTGGTGGTATTTTCTCTAAATTCTCTCACGAGTTCCAAACTCTTCTCCCCGTCGGCGAAGACACCGTCTACTATACTAAGGATAAATCAGTTGTCCTAAACAAAGAAGTTGTCATTCCTGAAGTCTTAAAAGAGTTTAATATCAAAAAATCCGACCTCACCGAAGACACGGCCGCCGAAGTCGGTAACATCTTCAAGCTCGGCACCAAATTCAGCCAACCACTTGGCCTTGAATACACTGACGACAACAACGAACGCCGTGAAATTTACATGGGCTGTTATGGCATTGGTATTTCACGCTTGATGGGCGTACTCGCTGAGTACTTTGCAGATGATAAAGGTCTCTACTGGCCAGAATCAGTCGCCCCATATAAGTATTACTTAATTGGTATCGACGACAAGGGCGTCAAACAAGCCGAGAAATTCTACAAAGGCCACGAAAACGACATTATTCTCGATGACCGTGACCTTCGCCCAGGCGAAAAGTTCGCCGACGCTGACCTCATCGGCATCCCTTACCGCGTCGTCATTTCCGACAAAACTTTAGAAAAAGATTCCGTCGAAATCACTGACCGCAAAACCGGCAAATCCAAACTAATCTCGCTTAAAGATTTCAAGAAATCGCTTTAAGCACTTCTTCTTTATTCTTTTCAATCAATTCTAGTCTTGCTTTAATTTCGTTCATCCCAATTTTCACCGCTCGCGCCATTAACGAATCGTTTTCCATCGGCTTAAAGAATTCTACATAATCCTCATACTCTTCTTTCGTTCTCGCAAGCTTCGCGATTATCGTTGGGTAGCTATCGAGTGCCTTATCACCATTTATCCTCTTCACCGTCTCCCAATTATTTACTAGCCATTCAAACGCCTTTTTTCTACATTTCGGGTTCCGATATAAATATACAAACAAATACAATTGGTCCTGCGGCTTTACTATCTCATTTTCACCAAGAAGCGCAATCAATTTATCTAGCTCTTTTTCATCTCGCACCAAACACGCCGCCGCCAAATAATCAAACTTCACATCCGGATCGCTCACTTCCTGGTATTTTTTCAAACACTCATCTACAAACTCCGGCTCTAAATACACCTTAGCACTAATAATCGAATCCCTTACCTCAGCGTCCATCTTACTGTAATCGTCCTCATATTTTACCGCCAGCTCCTCAAATCTCTCCTTATCCTCCGCAAAATAATCTAGCGCCATTAAGTTCGCTCTTAAACGAATCGTATTCTCATCGTCACCCTCTCTCGTCTCCATCCCAACTTCCTTCAACCTCTCATCTACCAACTCATAAACGTAATTCTTTAATCTCTTTTCTTCCTCCGACTCATCATCAAAATACACCTTCAAATTACCGACTAGCGATGCTAACTTATTCCACACCGCTGCCACAGATTCGTTTTTAAACTTCATCACCAGCGGTACCAACGACGCCGGGCTCACCACCCCCGCTCGCGTAATCAAATCTCTATCAATCAAAAGCCTCAGCTTTTCTTCTAGCCCCAACTCATCAAATCTTTTCAATCTTTCATCAAACTCCTCGTCACTCAAATTCAGCACATAATGCCCACTCATATCTTCCCGGATTTCCGGCAAAGGCCAATCCGATTCTGGCATTTCGCCGTCCAACAAAAACCGCTTCTGTGTAAACTTATCAAAATCCACTCCCACATTTGTCACTATTGGATAACCGGGTTGGTCGATAAATGCATGCATCAACTCACCCGGGTCAAATTTTGCATAAGGTTTAAGACAAGCCCACAAATTATCCCCCACCGTATTTTCATATTTATATTTTTCAAAATACTCATGTATCCCCTTGCAAAACTCTTCCCAACCCATCAACCGAATCAACATCAGCATTAATCTCGCGCCTTTGGCGTACACAATCGCCCCATCAAACAAGGTCACGATTTCCTCCGGGTCATGAACCTCTTGATGCACCGATTGCACACCTTGATACGCATCCCGATTCAAAGCCGCCGTACAATCTCCCGTAAAGAAGCTTTCCCAAATTTTAAAATCTGGATAAATCGCATCCACTGCATAGTATTCCATCACCGACGCAAACGATTCATTTAACCACAAATCATCCCACCACTTCATCGTTACAAGGTCCCCAAACCACTGGTGCGAAAGCTCATGCGCCACAGTTAACGCCACTGATTTTCGCGCCCCCAAAGTCGCATCTTTCGACGCAAGTAACATTGATTCTCGATAAGTCACTAGTCCCCAGTTTTCCATTGCCCCCGCGTCAAAATCTGGCAAAGCCACTTGGTCTAGTTTTTTCAATGGATAATCTATCCCAAAATTATCATCATAGAACTCCAAACTCCGTGCTGCTACCTCATTTGCAAAATCCACCGAATCAATTTCTTGGTTCAACGCCGTGTAAGTCGTAATCTCCACCCCATGCTCATTCTTCACAGTTTTCCCATGAAACTTACCAATCACCCACGCCAGCAAATATGTCGACATTCTCGGCGTCGGCTCAAATATAGTGGTTTTACGGCCAGAAACTGAAATTTGGTTCGGCGCATTTCGGAGCGCGGCAGCGCGAGAATTAGCGCGCTCGCCCCGTGGCGACGGGCGCGAGCGACGCGGCGCCGAACTAAATTTCATTTCTGGCATATTAGACAACACTATATCTTCTGCCGAAGCTGTGATTGTCAGTTCAAACACCGCTTTTGCCGCGGGCTCATCAATACACGGAAACGCCTCCCTAGCATAATGCGACTCAAACTGCGTCGCTACTATTATTTCCGTTTTTCCATTATATTCATAAGTCGATAAGTATGCCCCCTGCATATTCTCATTCAAAGTGCCCTCATACCCTATTTCGATATTCAAATCGCTCCTAGGCACCTTAAATAGCGTCAAAACGCCATTTTCACATTTAAAATCCCACTTTTTACCATCAATTAACACTTCCTTAACAGATAAGCCTACCGCGTGGAACTTAATATTTTCAGCTTTAGATACCCCATAAACCTTCACTACTCCCCCAATCGTCTTTCGCCCCTTATCTACCTCAATATCTAATACGTACCTTTCCGGTATAAAATACTCCAAAAATCTCTCCACTGATACCTCCTTGTTTTTATTTATGTAGTTTTGCAGTTTCCGGCAATTTCGCCCCTTTCAAAATCGGCTCAAGTTCCGCTTCTTCCAATGTCTCGTGTGCTAGTAGCTCCTCAGCTAATTTATCTAATACTGTTTTATTGGCTTTCAACACATTCTCCGCTCTTACCGACGCCTCATCTGACAGTTTCTTGATTTCCGCATCAATCTGTTCCGCTGTTTTTTCCGAATACGGCTTGCCGGTAGTAATCGTATAATAACCAGTAGCCTCCGAAGGGAACACTAAGTTTCGCGTACCATCACCCATCCCTTCTTCTACAATCATCGATTTCGCAAGCTCCGCTACGTTACGCAAGTCCGAAGAAGCCCCTGTCGTTATTGCGTCTGTCCCAAAAATCAACTTCTCCGCTATCCGACCCCCCATCGCTCGCGCCAAAATATCCTTCAGCTCATAAATGCTCTTATAGCTCCTGTCCTCCGGTGGCAAAAACCAGGTTACCCCTCCAGTAGAACCTCGTGGGATAATCGTAACTTTGTGTACCGGGTCCGAATCCGGTAGCACATGCCCCACAATCGCGTGCCCCGCTTCATGGTAAGCCGTTATCTTCCGTTCTTTGTCGTTCATCACCTTAGACTTCCGCTCCGGCCCAATTGCCACTCTTTCAAACGCTTCAGTGAGATCAGCATTTGTAATCGACTTGTGCCCTTCACGCGCTGCTGTAATTGCCGATTCGTTCGCTATGTTCGCAAGGTCCGCACCAGAAGACCCCGCTGTTTTCTTCGCAAGAGACTCTAAATCCACATCTTCCGATACCGGTTTTCCTTTAAAGTGTACCTTCAAAATCTCTAACCTATCCTTTCTCTCTGGCAAGGTTACATTCACATGCCGATCAAACCGCCCCGGACGCAGTAGCGCCTTGTCTAGCATATCTACACGGTTTGTCGCCGCCATCACAATCACCCCCGAATCATTATCAAACCCATCCATTTCTACCAAAATCTGATTTAAAGTTTGCTCGTCCTCACGCCCGGCACCACCCCTAGCGTCACGTTTATGCGCCACCGCATCAATTTCATCGATAAAGATAATTGATGGTGCATTTTTCTTTGCTTTAGAAAACAAATCACGCACTCTAGAAGCCCCCACACCCACAAACATCTCTGCAAATTCCGAACCGGAAATCGAAAAGAACGGCACATCAGCTTCGCCAGCTACTGCCCGCGCCATCAAAGTCTTACCAGTCCCAGGATCACCCGCGAGTAACACCCCACGCGGAATTTTCGCTCCCAGTTTCTCGTATTTCTTTGGATTTTTCAAAAAATCCACAATCTCCGTCAAATCCTGCTTCGCCGATTCGTTTCCTGCTACATCTTTAAATGTTACTTTTTTCTTGTCTGGCCCATATAATTTAGCCTTCGCTTTCCCAAATGCCATCGACTGACTATTCGCCGCCGTCGCTTGCCGCATCATCCAAGAAAAGAAAATTACAATAGCAATAATCGGCAAAATCGTAAGTGCCACGTCCAGCACAATCCCCCACACATTATTATCTTCCTTATATTCAATCGCTGGATACTTTTCTTCGCAAGCCTTTAATTCATCACCCTCTAAATCCTCACAATGGTTCACCAACCCTTGGTCATACAAAGTCCCGCTTCCGTCCTTCCTGGAAGTTTCCGTTGGTTGATCCTTCCCCTTCAGAGTAATATCTACTGTATTACCAGTCACCGTCAATTTTGCAATATCTCCATTTGGATCATTCGCCCTTTTAATCACTTCTGAGATCGGCACCTCTGTTTTCTGCGGTCCACCATAATTCATGTTCATTATCAAAAACACCCCAAAACAAATCAATACAAACGTAAACAACGCACTCCGTACCATATTCGACTTATCATTATTATTTGACCTTCCGGTCGTTTTATTCATCATTTTTTCCGCCACTAAAAATTTCTCCTTTACTTCTTCTATTTTATCATAAAATCTAAAATAAAAAAACAAGCCAATCGGCTCATTTTTGGTCCGTGGTCTGGGATACAAGATTTGAACTTGCGACCTCACGCACCCCATGCGTGCGCGCTACCAGGCTGCGCCAATCCCAGAAAATGGTCAGGGTGACTGGACTTGAACCAGCGACCTCAGCGTCCCGAACGCTGCGCGCTACCAACTGCGCCACACCCTGACAATACATAACTGCCAAGGTTTTGGTCTGGGTGACTGGACTTGAACCAGCGGCCTCGACTTCCCAAAAGTCGCGCGCTACCAACTGCGCCACACCCAGATACCTTACAATTATATCACATAATCCGTCGCTTTTCTAGACTTTATTTATCACCGGAATCACAATCGGCGTATGTCCAGTCGCGTCAAACAGAATGTGGGTAATATCTTCTTTGATTTCTTCTTTTAGCACTTTCATCTCCGGATCTGTCGCAATCGACTTATCTGTCTTCTGCCGCAGATAGTGCCGAATCTTCCCAATCAACTCCTCTGAATTATCTAGGTAAATAAACGCCCTAGACACAATATCCGGCGTCTTCATCAAATGCCCGGTCTTTTTATTCAGGGTCAAAACTATCACAAAAATCCCCTCGCGTGAAATATGAATCCGGTCTTTTACCACTGCTTCATGAACCGGCTGGTCTGCATCATCAAACAAGCTGTTTCCCACGTGAATCCGCCCCGCCTTACGAATTTTTTTATCCGGTGACAGTTCTACGATATCCCCATCATCCGACACCAAAATTCGATCTTTATCAATTCCAATCACATTTTCTGCCATCTCCGCATTGTGTTCTAGCATGAAAAACTCTCCGTGATAAGGCATGTAATTCGTCGGCTGAAGCCTAGTTACAAAATCCACATGATCTTCATAGTATGCGTGCCCCGATAAATGCAAGGGCCCAATATTCGTCAAATGCGTCCGCCCGTTTTGAATGACTTGCGCCCCTTCGCGAAGCAGCCCATCCACCGTCGATACCACATGTGGCTCATTCCCTGGAATTGGATTAGACGAAAACACAATCGTATCGGTTGATTTAATCTTAATGTATTTATGCGCCCCTGTCACCATTCGATTAAGTACTGCGTTCAACTCACCCTGCGAGCCAGTACACACAATACAAACTTTCTCGTCCGGCAGTTTTATAATATCCTCCATCTTCATAATGGTATCTTTCGGCACCTTAATCGATTTTGCCCTAAGAGCCACTTCCACGTTGTTTATCATCGAAAACCCTGAAAACGCTACCTTCCGTCCCCGTTTCGCCGCTTCCTTCAGCACCAATTCAATCCGCGCAATCTGTGATGAAAAACAGGAAATAATCACTCGCCCATTTACATAATGGTCCATCACGCGCCCCAAGTTCTCCCCCACATCATATTCCGAATGCGGATGCCGCCCTGGCGAATCAATGTTTGTTGATTCATTCACCAAAAGATCTATCCCCTCAGACTTCACGATTTCATCAATCCGCTCATAATCCGTTTGAACCCCCATCGGATTCGATTCGTGACGCCAGTCCCCAGAGAAATAAATCAATCCATTCGGTGTTCGCACAATAATCGCCGTATTCCCCGGAATTGAATGCAAAGTGTGGATAAATTCCACTGAAAAATGCTCCGAAACCTTAATTTTTTCGTGTTTAAACGGATCCACCGGGCAATAATTCATTTCTGGCACATCTTCAAGTTCTGACATCTGCCGCTTAATCATTCCCAGCGTAAATTCCGTTCCATAAATTGGTGTCAGGTGTGAAAACTTCGGTAATAGATGCTTACACGCCCCAATATGGTCAAGGTGTGCATGCGTAAAACAAATTGCCTTCACTTTAGCCAAATTGTCCTCAAGGTATTTTATATCTGGGATCAGATAATTTACCCCTGGATAATCATCTCCAGCAAACAACACCCCCATATCAATCACAATCATCTCTGATTTATATTCTATAATCGTCATATTCTTACCAATTCCAAATTCCCCCACACCCCCAATTGGAATAATTCGTACTGCCTCTGGATCCGGCCGCATCTGTTTCAGCTTCGCATTCGTAATCTGTTCACCCCCGTAGCCATTGTATCGCGACTTATTTACAGGCACCCCTATAATATGCTGCGTCGCCTGCGCATTTACATCTTGCGACAACATCCGCTGATGATGTACCATATCACCTTTCTTAACAGATACGGATAAATTCACTTTCCGTTTTTCTGCTTCCACCTTTGCCTTCGATGGCGCTGGCTGGTTTACGGCTTTTTTTGCCGTTTTCTTGCCCTTTTTAGCTGCAGATTTGCCCTGAGAACTATTTTTTGCCCCTCTAGAAGCGTTTTTGCTCGCACCGCCCCTAGATCCCACTAAAGCAGCATCCTTGCCTCCAGGCTTAAAATTTGAGTTAAAATTTCGCCCTTGTGACTCTTCAAATTGCTTTTTTATATCTGGTAAACGCTCTGCTCGCGACCGTAACAACCGCGCGCGGCGCTCCTCTTCTTTTAAATTCATAAGTTTCCCTTTTTTTATTACAAGTATTTAAACAGTACCTCTATTATAACAAAACTCTTGACTTTTGACAACCCCCTTGCTATAATCAAAATATACAGATTATGACCGGCTCGAAAAGAGACGGTTTTTTAAATAAGGAGTAAAATGGAAGGATTAGATTTAAAACAAATGTCCACCCTCGTCGACATCATCGCCGAGGAAAAGGGTCTACCCAAAGACACCGTCTTAAACGTTATCGAGCAAGCTATCGCTGCCGCTTGGCGCAAAGATAACGGTACCCGCGAAATGAACGTTCGCGCAATGCTTAACACCAAAACTGGCGAAGCCGATGTCTTTATTGCTCGCGAAGTCATCGAAGACGACCTCGCTTACAACCCTAATACCGAAATTCCCCTGAAGGAAGCCTTAAAACAAGATAAAAATGCCAAAATCGGCGATACCATCGAGGAAAAGACTAAGGTCACCTCTTTTGGCCGCGTAGCCGCTCAAACCGCCAAGCAAGTTGTCATCCAACGCCTTCGTGAAGCCGAAAACGAAGCCGTCCTCACCGAATACGAAGATAAAGTCGGCACCATCGTCACCGGCACCATCGCCCGTGTTGAACCTAAGCTCGTCCGCATCGACCTCGGTCGCGCGAACGGCATTATGCCACGCAGCGAGCAAATCGATGGCGAATATTACACCGTTGGTAGCCGTATCAAAGTTTTAATCAAAAAAATCGAACGCGGTGATCGCGGCGCTCAACTCATTCTTACTCGCGGTTCCGCGGAATTTGTTGAAGAACTCTTCCGCCAAGAAGTTCCCGAACTCGAAAACGGCACAGTCGAAATCAAAGGTATCGCTAGAGAAGCTGGCCGCCGCACCAAAATCGCTGTTATTGCCACTGTCCCTGGCGTCGACCCAGTCGGCACCTTTGTTGGTGGCCGCGGCATCCGTGTCCAAGCCGTTATGAACGAAATCGGCGACAAAGAAAAAATCGACATCATCACCTGGAGCGACAACCCATCTGAATATATCAGGGAAGCTCTCAGCCCCGCCGAAGTCATGAGCATCGACATTGACGGCAAAAAAGCCAAAGTTCACGTTTCTGAAGATCAACAGTCCATTGCTATTGGTAAACAGGGTCAAAACGTCCGCTTAGCCTCCAAGCTTACCGGTTTTGAAATCGACATCGTCCTTCAAGTCACCCCCAAAAAGAAGAAAAAGAAAAACGTCGAAGACGCCCTCCTCAACGCCATCGAGGAAGTCGCAGACGACGACAATCAAGCATAAAGGCAAACCCCGCCAGCCGGCGGGGTTTATTGTTGTGTCTTGTATGATTCATATTCATCGAGAATTTTCTCGTCTATTTTGATGACTCCGTGCTGTCTGTAATAATCATCTATTTCTTTTTTCGCCAATTCTTGACCGAATAACGCCGCCATAAACAGTACCAGAATTAAGAAAACAAATACTCCTCCAGCTCTCAAAACAAGCCCCGAAAGACTAAACTTCTTAATCTGGTCTATTACGACGTCATCAATCTCGGTATAAAAATACCAAAACAGCGTTACAGCACTTATTGCAAACGACAATATCAGGAAAATCATTTCCCCTATATGTCTATCCGGCTCGAAATCATAGTCAAACTCCTCAATTCGAGTCGGCCTTTTTTTAATATATTCCAAATCAAGCTTTTGCTTCTTCGGAATATAATAATTTTCGTAACCTGCTATCGCCATCAAAACCATACAAACCATTACAAACAAGACATACCCTGGTAAAGTACCTACAGTCATTTTATCTTCCCCTCCTCTAGACAAAATAAATCAGTCGACTGAACTTAACTGATTTCTACTAAAGATTATAGCACAAAAACTAAGAAAAATCCACCCCTTCGGGTGGATTTTTCATAATTTGGCACCTTCCTAGTTTCCCGCTGTTGCAGTATAATCGGCGCTACTGGGCTTGACTTCTGTGTTCGGAATGGTTACAGGTATTTCCCCAGCGCTATGGGCACCAATTCGTAACAACGACGTCAATCATTATTACTGTTGATGTCCATCAGGTGCAAAAGGTTTTAAAAGATTTTAAAACATCACGGCATTTGACAATCAAACACCGGTTGCTAGCTAAGTCCAATACGTAAAAAGGCAATGCCTCTGTTAGTACTTCTCAGCTCCACATGTTACCATGCTTCCACTTAAAGCCTATCAACCAGATCATCTTTCTGGGAGGTCATAGGGAATCCTTATCTTGGAGTGGGCTTCGCGCTTAATATGCTTTCAGCGCTTATCTCTTCCGAATATAGCTACCCGGCGATGCAGTAGGTGACCACAACCGGTACACTAGAGATTCGTCCATCTCGGTCCTCT
>JAFRKK010000002.1 GCA_017431745.1 Candidatus Saccharimonadota bacterium | reverse complement strand
TATATTATAACATATTTTTACTGTGCCGTAAACTTGTACTCGTTCTCGTCATCTTTTAGTGTCAGCACGCCATTACCCTGGTCTAATGAGTATTCGTACTCATTGTCCATCTCGTACAACCAATCCGTTTGGATTAACAGTTTCCCGTCTTTGATTGCCCATTGGAAATTATAATTATGCTCGCTGCCATCCGTTGTCAAGGTTCCCTTACCAATTTCCGTAAAATCCCACACAACCTTATCGCAGTTCTCCTCCCCACAATCCGTTAACTGCCAGCTTTCCGCCGCAACCAAATATTCACCGTCGGCTACCGCATTCCCCTTCAATATGCCCAGTACTAAAAACACTATTCCAACTACTAGTAGAATCAGCCCAAATACAAAAACCGTGATGCAGGCAATCTTCTTCTTTTTACGAGAATCCTTCGCCACTTTCTTTGTGGCTTCTGGGGCCTTATCAGTTTTATTCTTAACTTTTTTAACTTCAACAGTGTCTTCCATAACTCTATTTTAGCAATAGAGTTTTGTTTTGACAAGATTTAAATACCCCCGTGCTGCGCGTCGGAAATTGTCTAGCTCTACCCCCTCTAGCCGTTCATAAGTCCCCCCTGTCGGCTTCTTATAAACTCCGGTTGGCCGCACTTCATAACGGATCGTCATTTCCTCCATCCGTCCGAGCGAATTCACAAAACTCTCGTGCCAAATCCACACGTTCGGCTTTGATTCAAAAAACTCTCGCCGGCAACCCTCCGGCACCGGTCCAAAAAGCGTCCGCCCCAACGCTGATTCTGCGTTTATCAATTCCTCGTAGGTGAAGCTATTGTTGGCTCGCGCTGACGCGCTAGCTAATCGCTCAGCCTTCCCAGAAATTCGCGTTTTTAACAATTTTCTAACCGACATGCCTCAATCTCCTTTGCAATCTCGTTTAGCTCCTGGTAAATTTCAAAACTATCTTTCGTCGCATCAAAATCATACACCTCTTGCCTAGCAAAAGATGGCACCCCGAAAGAACTATTTGAATACACACTACTCATATCTTATTATTATACCACATATTGATATTTTTTGCAAGCTATGTTAAAATTACCCTTATGACTTTAGATAAAAACAAAATTCGGAATGTGGCAATTATTGCGCACGTGGACCATGGCAAGACCACACTAGTGGATGGGCTTTTGAAGCAGTCGCACACTTTTCGCGACAATCAGGCGGAGATGTCGCAAACTCTGATAATGGATTCAATGGATCAAGAGCATGAACGTGGTATTACGATTACAGCCAAGCAAACCTGCGTGTATTACGACGGCTACAAAATCAACATCATCGATACCCCAGGTCACGCGGATTTTTCAGGCGAAGTTGAGCGCACTTTGAATATGGCAGATGGCGTGCTCTTAATTGTGGATGCGCAGGAAGGGCCAATGCCGCAAACGAAGTTTGTGCTAAAAAAAGCTCTGGAGCTTAACTTAAAGCCGGTAGTCATAATCAACAAAATTGATAAACCAGCGGCGCGCATCGACGAAGTTTTATCCGAAATCGAAAGCCTCTTTCTAGAGTTGGCAACCGACGAATCGCAACTATTCTATCCAGTCTATTACGCAGTAGCGCGTGAAGGAAAAGCGGGCAAGACCACTAACCTAGACGACGACCTACGCGTGATTTTCGAGTCGATTATTAATGACATTCCGGCGCCATCGGTGGATACGAATAGTATGGATGCGAAATTATTAATCGCGGCACTAGCTGGTGATAGCTATCTCGGCAAATATTGTATCGGGAAGATTTTTAGTGGAAAATTGAAAAAAGGCCAGAGCGTAAAAATCCTACATGGCGATACTATGAAAAATGGCAAAATCGACAACCTATTTGTTTACAAAGGACTAGGCAAAGAGGAGGTTTCCGAAGCGATTGCCGGTGATATCGTAGCAATTACAGGAGTTTCGGAGGCAAATATCGGTGACACGATTGCAACGGGCGAAAACCCGGAACCGCTGCCAACAATTGAACTCGAAGCCCCGACCCTAAGTATTTATATTGGCCCAAATACCTCGCCCTTAAAGGGGCGTGAAGGCGAATTTACGACTTCACGGCAAATTGCAGAAAGGTTGGAGCGAGAACTTGAAACCAACATCGCTCTGAAGTTACAGCCAGACGGCTTGGGGTATAAAGTTTCTGGGCGCGGGGAGTTACACTTGTCAGTCTTGATTGAAACAATGCGACGCGAAGGCTATGAGCTAGAAGCCGGGCGGCCGGAAGTGGTGTATCGTGAAATTGACGGTGTAAAATGTGAACCGATTGAAGAGCTAACAATTGAAGTGTCTCCTGAATTTGTCGGGGCGGTGTCGCAGGAACTTGGCATACGGAAGGCCGAGCTTAAATCGCAAGAGATTACGACTTCGGGCGCGACGCGCTTTGTTTATGAAATTTCAACCGCAGCGTTGATTGGCCTACGCAATAATTTGCTGACTGCCACGAAAGGTACGGTGATTATGTCGTCTATCCCGTCCGGATACCGAGCTTCGGAAGGGCGCTACAAACCAGAACGAAACGGAGCCTTAATTTCGTTTGAGCCTGGGGTTTCTACGGCCTATGCGCTTGATAACGCACAAGCACGAGGGATTTTGTTTATTCCACCTGGAGTAGACGTGTACCAAGGTATGATTGTGGGATTGTCGAACAAAAAGGAAGATATCGATATCAATGTTTGCCGCGAAAAGCAGCTGACCAATATGCGGACCCACGCCTCGGACGGCGCGATTCAGTTGACGCCATACACACAATTGTCTTTGGAACAATGTTTGGATTTTCTACTAGATGACGAACTCTTAGAGGTGACACCGAAATCCTTGAGGCTTCGTAAGCGACAACTTGACCCCATCAAACGTAAACGGGAGGCAAGAAATGGCTGAGAAACGAAAACCCTCTTCCTCGGACACACTCAAGACCGTTCGGCCAAGCTTACGGTCCTCGAAAGAGGGTTTCTCGTTTCTCATTGATAGCCACTGCCATTTACATGATAAAGAGTTTTTTAGTACTGAAGAAGCGGAAAAATGTATCGCTCGAGCACGCGAAGCGGGAGTAGAAAAGATTATTTGTATTGGGACTAGCCACGATGATTCGATGGCTGCACGCGAGTTTGCTTCACAGCACGAAAACATTTATTGGACCTATGGCATTCATCCCGAAAATGCCAAAGGGCAAATGGAGACACGCTTCGAGGGGGATTTCGGAGGCTGCTGCCGAGATGGAGCGCCCGAGCCACGTGAAGACGGGAGCGAGGGACGCGACCCCCGAGAAGTCATGTCTCAATTACCCATCGCAATTGGCGAGGTCGGGCTAGATTACCATTATGAAGGTTATAATCGCGAAGCACAAATCAAGCTATTCGAGCAAATGCTTCAACTGGCAATCGATAACGATTTGCCGGTCTCCTTTCACATTCGGGAAGCATTTCAAGACTTCTTCCCGGTGATTGAAAACTTTCCAACCGTGCGTGGCGTAGTCCACTCATTTACGGATAGCAAAAAAGTACTAAAACGGATTCTAAACGAAACTAATTTTTATGTGGGGGTAAATGGCCTCGCGACTTATACAACCTTAGCGACTCCACCACTGGAGCGAATACTACTTGAAACCGACGCTCCGTTTCTCGCACCAATTCCCCACCGAGGCAAAAGCAACGAACCGGCCTATATCGCGGATATCGCCAAGTGGCTGGCAGCGAAACTGGAGATTCCGGTAGATGAAGTAGCAAAAGCAACTACATCAAACGTTCATAATCTTTTTGGGATATAATATGGCTAATCGACATAAACACTTAAATCCAAACCAAACTTACGAGCCTAAACGCTGTTGGGTTGGCGAAACCCACAAGATTATTTACGATACCCTAGAAGAGGCCGAGCTTGCCGCTGAGGTTGCCGCCTATGATCATGATTCAAACCTAAAATTAAAACCCTACAAATGCCCCTACGCCAATCACTACCACCTCTCTTCTACCTAGTTTTTTCCGGTATTTGGCGCTTTAGGCACTGTCAAAGTCCCCACTAAATTCACCTCTACTGCTTCTCCCCTCACGTCATCTCCCAGCGGCACTAACTGTAAAATATTTTCCTGCGTCATGTCTAGCCCAGTTACCGTCACCTCTATTCCCTCTACTACTCCTAATATTGCATCATTCAAAATCACCAAAGCTCTTCCACTTGACGCAGTAAATTTCACCAAAACCTCTGCCGAGCCTGCACCGCTAACTGATTCAACCGCCAAAGTGGGTATTATCGCATTGTCAAAACTCTCCTCTACCCGCGGCAACGAATCGTACCTCCTCAAAATGTAATCCGTTAACTCCGTCAATTCATCTACTGTTGTTGCTACTCGCCCATCCGTCTCTGCTACCAAATCCGCATAAGCCGCAGTATTTTCTGCAGTTGTCACTATGTAAAAATTCACCGGGTCAATTTGTTTACTTAAGGCAACTACATCAAGCCGGGTTGTCCTATTCAAATCAAAATCTGGTTCGTGGTATCCCGCATCCGTCAAAACCACAATTGATTTAGTTGAGCCAATCTTCCAATTTAGTTCTTGCATCACGACAAACGATGACGCTAGTAGCGACTCTGGCGTGTCCGTTCCACCATCAGCCACAATTTCCTCCAGCCCCGCTTCAAAACTTGTTAAATCACAAGTTTCGAATGGACATCTCTGTCGCGGTACATAGCCGTCCTGGTAATCCCGATAGTCGTATAACGCCACCCTGCCTCCAGCCGCTAAAGTCCGCTCCGCCAAAACTCGCGCTTGGTTTTTATATTCATCAATCATCCTCGCCATCGAGCCAGTCGAATCAATCAGAATTGCCGTATCATGCGGCGACGATACCGTATTTTCTATCCCAAACTCCTGGCAAATTTTATCATAAATTACGCGCGAAGCATCCTCATATAAGTTGTCCGCAATGTATGACACATGATCTTTCACGTTCAAATGTGAGCTACAAAACACATCTCGTTTATTGCACCAAGTTCCCACTTTTCCCATAAAATCAGCCGGTTCATACGGAATGTACGCTCCGAGTAAACCCTTGTACGCTCGACAATCTGGCACATACATTCGGTAATCCGATAAATTAGCACCTCTACACGCCGCCGGCATTACTCCTTTTCCTTCTGGCAAATAAATTTTTGGATCGCCAAATGTCGCCGCATAAATAATTCGGTCGGCTCTTAAGCTGGGCAAGGCTTTCGACACTACCATCGCTCCTTGTGAATATCCGCCAATCACGTATTTGGTAGAAACACAGGCACCATTATTTACCATTTTGTCAAGATTTTTCACACCTCGCTTCACGCTCTCGCCAAACTCATAAGCATCGCCCGAACCCATCAAAGCCCCGAGCGCCACATCTATTTTGTCTAAACCTATCCCCACCGCCGGATAATCCAGGTCAATAAACTCATACGAAAGCCCGCTGAGCATCAATTTATTTTCAAGCGCAGTTTTATATGCTAAATAGTTTGCGTCCTCCCAGCGCTCTCCACCCGACCCTCTGGCAAACACCAATCTCACATCAGGACACATCGCTGCCTCCACAGTTTTTACAGCAGGCGCAATCGTCGCGGGCAACAAAAATAGCGCTGCTACAACGAACCGCATTTTAATTTTGACAAAAAATTTTCCTCGCATTTTCCTCCTATTTTAATTTTGGAGCTACGCTACCATTAATTGTAAAAATTTACAACCCCCCACTAAATTTTCATGCTATAATAGGGGTAGCAAATAAGGAGTAGAAATGAATTGGGACGAATATTTCCTAAAAATCGCCGAAACGGTTGCGCTTAAATCAAAAGACCCAAGTAGCAAAATGGGCTGCGTAATAGTTGATCAAAACAAACGTGTCGTATCACTCGGTTATAATGGTATGATTCAAGGCGCCAACGAATCCAAAATGACTCTAACTGAACGTCCCATGAAATATCATTTTGCTATTCATTCCGAGATGAACGCCATTATTTTTGCCCATCAAGATTTAACCGGCTGCACTCTTTATAACCGTGTCGCCACTTGCGACAATTGTCTTAAATATTGCCTTCAGGCAGGCATCAAACGTTTTGTTTATCGTGAGCTCCGCGTTAATTCTCACTCCACCGATCCTAAAAAATCCATGACCAACGTCGAAACCGACGAAGCCGTCATTCGGCTTCTCGCTTCCATGCCCGACGTCGAAACTCTCAACCTGACAAACGGCAAAACCTACACTCAGGACATCCTTGACTCTTATCCTAAAGATTCCAAGGAGTACAAACGTCTCAAAAAATGGGCTTAACTATTTAATTTAGCTTTAATTTTTGCAAAGATTTCCTCGATTGACGGCGCAGCGTCAATCACCGTAAGATCAAAATCTTTCGCAATTTTCGGATAGGCCGCATTGACTTTCTGTTGGAATTCATTAGGTTTTTTCTCAAAAGTTTCGGTAGCTTTGCCGCGACCCTTTTGACGTTCCAAACGGACCCTGTCAGAAACCGTCAAAATAAACCCGTAGTCAGGATAGATGTAGTGTTCAGGCAAAGCGTCTTTAGTAATCCGAATAATTTTAGACTTCGAAACCCCTTCGCCGTAGCCTTGGTAGGCCAAAGTGGACCAATAATTGCGCGCAGAAATCACAATCCCGCCGCGTTTTAAAACCGGTTCCGCAATCTTTTTCCATAGTTCTACGCGAGCGGCAGTAAATAGCAACACATTGGTGAGTGGTTCCAAATCATAACCACGCGTCAAAATCATATCGTGCAAATCGTGCGCTTGCGGCAAGTCGCCATCCGGCTCTTCGAGCATCACGACTTCTTTGCCCTGCTTCTCAAAATAATTTTTCAAAAGTCCCGCTTGGGTGGATTTGCCGGTGCCATCTTGGCCTTCAATTACGATATACATTACTTACTTCCCTTTAATAATTATTCATAGCTCTTAGGGCAAATGGCGCGATATTCAATCACAGCTGTACTATCAATTTAAACACCTAGACCATCCGCTACAAATTTGCCATGCTATAATATATTATAACATGCACGAGAGTTGGAAACCGTTTTTGAAAAGCGAATTCGAAAAGCCTTATTTTCAGGAGCTATCGAAATTCTTACACCGGGAATATGAGACCAAAACGATTTTCCCACGCAAAGAATTGGTATTTCGAGCCTTTGCGACCAACTTAACACAAGTCAAGGTGGTGATACTGGGCCAAGACCCTTACCACACTCCGGGCGCGGCAGAAGGGTTAGCCTTTTCAGTGCCAAATTCTCAGCCAATTCCACCGTCACTCGTGAACATTTATAAAGAAATCGACAGCGATATCGGTAAACACGCAAATCCGGGCGGCAGTTTAAGTAATTGGCAAAAACAAGGCGTATTACTTTTAAACACTGTTTTAACTGTGGAAGCGCACAAGGCAAAATCACACAGCGGTAAAGGATGGGAAATTTTTACCACAGAAGTAATCAAGTTTTTAAACGCCGAACGGCCGCATTTAGTTTTTATTTTGTGGGGGCGCGATGCACGCAATAAAAAACCATTAATTGATACATCAAAGCATTTAGTACTAGAATCGGCCCATCCATCACCATTGTCAGCATACTATGGTTTTTTCGGCAGCAAACCGTTTTCTAAATGCAACGAATTCTTAGTAAAAAACGGGCTAGACCCTATTATATGGTGATTTTTTAGTAGCCGAATTTTATCCTTCTGCAAATTGTGAATTATAAAGTTCGGCGTAAAACCCACCTAATTTCAAAAGCTCATTATGCGTCCCCTGCTCCACAATCGCTCCGTCTCGCATCACCAAAATTAAATCTGAATTCCGAATCGTAGATAGCCGGTGCGCAATTACGAACGAAGTTCTGCCATGCGTTAATTTTTCAAATGAATCTTGGATTAATTGCTCTGTCCTGGTATCCACATTCGAGGTGGCCTCATCCAGTATCATCATTGGTGGATTTGCCACCATTGCCCGTGCGATTGTGAGGAGCTGTTTTTCGCCCGCCGAAATATTATCCGAATCCTCCGAAATCAACGTCTTATAACCCTTTGGCAACGCCTCAATGATGTGCTCCACATTCGAAGCTTTTGCTGCACGCTTAACTTCCTCAAACGAGGCTGATAGCTTCCCGTAGCGTAAGTTTTCTTCCACCGTGCCAGAGAATAACCAAGTGTCCTGTAACACCATTCCAAATAGCCGCCGCACATCTGATCTTCGCATCTCACGCGTCGGCACTCCATCGATTGTAATATAGCCAGAAGATGGCTCATAAAATCGCATTAACAAATTAATGATTGTTGTTTTTCCTGCTCCCGTCGGTCCCACAATTGCTACTTTCATTCCTGGCTTTACTTTCACCGAAAAGTCTCGTATCACTGGCCGCCCCGGCAAATACTCAAAATCAATATTATGAAATTCCACTTCGCCCTGCACTTTATCAATTGCCCGAGCTGGTTCCGGGTCTGGTTCTTCTTCTGGCTCATTCAAAAATTCAAACACCCGCTCCGAAGCCGCAAGCAAAGCCTGCAACGTTGAAGTCGTTGATGCGATTTCTGTAATCGGCCGATTAAATCGTGACACATATTGAATAAACGCCTGAATGTCGCCGATATTTATGCGCCCCTCCACCACAAATACTCCGCCCAATGCACATACTGCCACATAACCTAGGTTTGTAAAGATATGCGTCACCGGGAACGACAAAGATGAAAATACCTGCGCTTTTCTCGAAACTTTTGTCAGTTTTCCGTTTACTTTTCTAAATTCGCCCAAAGCATCATCTTCGTACGAATTTGATTTAATCACAATTTCGCCCGAATAGTCTTCTTCGATTTCACTGTTTAATACGCCTAGTGTATCCTGCTGTTCTTTAAAGTATTTCTGTGCATATTGCATGATTTTTCCCACTACCAACACTGAAATCGGCACCACCACGAACGAAATGAGCGACAACGGCACCGAGATTGTCAACATGATAATCATTACGCCCACCAAAGTTGTCAGCGACAACGATACATCGGCAATCTCCTGCGACATGGAGGTCGTCAGTACGTCTACATCGTTTGCCATCCTGGATAAAGTATCACCGTACTGATGTTTGTCAAAATACGAAATCGGCAAACGGAAAATCTTATCCAAAATTTTCTCACGCAGCTCTTGTGTGTATTTTGCTGAAACCACTGCCAAAATATATGCCTGCCCGTAGTTTAAAATTGCCGAAGACACAAATAACGCAATCGCAAGCAAAGCCTTCTTCCCTAGAGCCGACCAATCTAAATTCGGGTACGAATTTACTGCAATTGTTGTCATATCACCTAAAAGTTTCGGAATAAATAATCCCAAAATTGCCGAACCAACCGTCAATGACACTGCAATCAGAATCGGTAAACGATAACCCTTAACCGACTTCAAAAATACCTTAAACGACTGCCACATGCTCTTAGATTTCTTATTCGGCATGCGCCTCCTTCCTAGCTAGTACCTTCCCTGCTAGCTTTAGCTCCGCCGTATATTCTTGGTCTGATAGTTGCGACCTCACAATCTCCTGATACACCCGACAAGAATTTAAAAGCTCCAAATGCTTACCCTTGCCAACCACGCGCCCCTTATCGAGCACCACAATTTGGTCTGCATCTTTAATTGTTGAAACTCTTTGTGCCACAATCAAAACCACCGCGGCACCAGTGATTTCTTTTAACGCTTCTCGCAATTTGGCGTCTGTTTTCATATCTAGCGCCGAAAACGCATCATCAAACACAAAAATGTCTGGATTCTTACAAATCGCCCGCGCAATTGATAAACGTTGCTTTTGTCCTCCTGACACGTTCGTGCCACCTTGGGCAATATGTGCATTGTATTTTTTGGGTAGTTTTTCAATAAAATTTTCTGCCTGTGCTATTCTAGCTGCTTTATGCACCTGTTCATCCGAAGCCGTGGGCGCACCAAATTTAATGTTCGACTTCACGGTCCCTGCAAACAGCATTCCACGTTGTGGCACAAACCCAATTCGTGTAATTAAATCATTTTTCTCATATTCGGACACCAATAGCCCATTTATTAATACTTCTCCACTTGTCGCCTCATAAAATCTCGGCACCAAATTAATTAAAGTCGATTTTCCTGAACCAGTCGAACCAATAAACGCCGTCGTCTCGCCAGCCACTGCCTTAAAAGAAACATTGTCTAGCACCTTTTCATGAGCCTCCGGATAACAAAAATCCACATTTTTAAATTCCACCGACGCCACTTTTTCTGGCACACCGTTAGTTTTATCCAACCAGTTAATCTTATTTACCGTCTCTAGCACTTCATTAATTCTTCTAGCCGACACATTCGCCCGCGGCAACATCACGAACATAATCGACATCATCAAAAACGCCATCATTACATGAGCTACGTATTGCGCAAAAGCAGTCATATTCCCAAGATATGCAAAGTCTTTCGAAAGCAAAGAAATCCCTACCCATGAGCATAGAAGCGTGGTTCCATTAAATATAATATTTATCAGCGGATTTTGTAATTCCAAAATTTTATCAATAAAAATTAATACCTTTGTTAACCTGTCATTATGTTTTGCAAACTTATTCTTTTCAACTTTTTCATTATCAAACGCGCGTACTACCCGGAGTCCAGTTAAGTTTTCTCGCGTTACTAGCGTTACTTTATCAATCAAATCCTGGAAAATCTTAAACTTTGGCATTACCAGTGCCATAATCAAAACTGCCGAACCAATAATCGCCGCCGCGCCCAGTACAATAATCCAGCTCATGTCCGGCGCTGTCTGAACTGCCATGATCACCGAGATAATCAAAAACAGCGGTGCCCTTAGCATTATGTTTAGCATCATCAAAGTTACCATTTGCACTTGGTTTACGTCGTTTGTAGTTCGCGTCAAAAGCGACGCAGTACTAAAGTTTTTTAAGTCCGCTAAATTAAAAGTGATTATTTTTGTAAAAATAGCTTCACGAATATCACGCGCATAATTAGTGCCTACCCACGCCGCAAAATACGCCGAAATCAAAGATCCCGCAGCCGATAAAACCGCTAAACCAATCATCCGGAGTCCCGTCATCCAGATATAATTCGTATCGCCCGGCACAATGCCATTGTTGATAATTTCTGCCATCAAAGCGGGTAGCCTCAAGGTCGTATAAACCTGCAAAGCCGTCGCCAGCACCAGTATAATCACCTGCCACCAATATGGTTTCAGAAATCTGAATAGCTTAAACATATTATTACTATTATACTATAGATTAATCACATTTTCCGGCTTTTAAATTAGAAACCAGGCCTCTAGCCTTCAAATAGTGCTCCAAGGAATCGTATTGTCCGTTGTTATATTTTCCAGTCGCAATTTCAGTTGCATTCTTTACCCCCACATACCTATAGTGCCAAGTTTCAAATAAACCTGTTGAGCCATTCTCATCTACGTTTAGAGGTTCGCTCATCGGGCCTCCTGCCCAAGCCTCGGGGAACCGGTCGATAAATCCATATTTATACGAATTCGCTTTTAACCACTGCCATTCCACGTGCGCATTATAAGTATCCGTATCTAGCGATGTTCCATAAACCGGATCAATCAAATCGCAAGTTAGTCCCGTGTGGTGGTCGCTCGCGCCGGTAGCCGCGCATAATCTGCCGCACTTTGTTCCAACCGAACGAAAACAAGACCGAGTCTCTAAAGTATGACCCGGATTGTCCGCTGCGTAGGCTTTCACCATTTCATTAATGTGCGTGGCTGCCTCTGCATCGAGCAAGTTATCACCGTTTCCGGCTACGCCTTCACGAATACCATAATTCTGAGCAAGGCTGACTAGTTCGGTTTTGCGACCTGCAATAAAACTCTCATCAACCATAAAATTTGGATTTATTAGCATCAAAGCACCATATTTTATTGTGCAGTTTGCCGAGGGTGCTTCAGTAGTTACGTTTGTATCATTTACCTCTTCAACTTTTTCGACTTCTTCACTCACCTCCTCGGCAGCCGCTTCGGACGCTTCCTCTGGCTGTTCTAAACGTTTACCAGCGTAATTATTATTCCAGCCAAAAGCGTGCGATAGTTTTTCGCCAAAACTCGGCTCCGCATTGTATTCCTCCGCGCTTACCTCAACTTTATACTCCTTATCATTTACGACTATCACTAGCTCCCCCCTATCGCCACTCATCACTAAGTCAGTTTGAGTTTTTGCTCCGTCCCACCCCACGATATTTAAATCAGAATCTGCAAAAATATTAATCCGTCCGGTCCACCAGCTATCATAATAACCAACAATGTCGTCAGTTTTCACTACCGGAACTTCTTTCACTAACTCTTGCATTTTATTAACAATATTTAAACTATCGGTAAAAGAACTTTCTCGGCTTGGCGCACCAAGCAAAGCCGTAGTTATCACATTCTCACCTTCTTTGTAGCCCGTTATTAAACAATAACCCGAAGCATCGCCAATAAATCCAGTCTTCACTCCCGAGATTCTGCTTTGCCCTAATAGTTTATTAGTGTTATTAATCAAACCAACTACTGGCATATTGTAATTCTTTAATGCCACGATTTCAGCCAAAACCGGCTGCTCCATCACTTTCGCACCGATTCGCGCTAAGTCTTCTGCCGTACTAGTAGTACTCGCGTCAAATCCGGAAGCGTCAATTCCGATTGTAGTGTTAACAATTCCCCACTCGTTTAACATTTTCGTCGCATATTCTCGGTATCCATCCATCGACCCAAAAGCCCAAACCGCCAAACTATCCGCTAAATTGTTTGCCGAAGCCAGCATCACTCCAGCCAGCGCATCATATTCGCTCAAGGTTTCGCCAGGCTGAACTCTAACATTCGAGCCGTTATGTGCCAAATAATAATTGTAAGTATTATACATTTCTTGATCAATTATAATGCTTTCGCCAACCTCGCCAACCGAAAAAGGTTTCTCGCGCATCACAGCCAGCGCCAAAATCATTTTGGCGGTACTAGCTGTCGGTTTAGTTGCCACATTATCTGCACCAAAGTTTTTTCCACCTACCGCAGTGCCGTCAATCGCTACTGCATTGTCACCATATGAAAAATCCGGCAGACCTTCAATTTTCACAAATTCTGGCAGATTATAATCGCTATGTAGCCCCAGGTTAACATCCATCAAAGCAACGGTGATTCCAAGCCAAGTCAAAAAAGCAACCACAACTACTAAAATAATTATTAGAACTATATTACGCTTCTTCAACTTTCTTTTTTTCATGTTTTTTGGCTCCGAAACGTTTTTCTAAATGCATAACGTAATAAATAATTGGTCCCAGTAGTAAATAAATATAATACGAGAAGAATCGCCACACCAGCATCGCCCAGAATACATAACCAGTTGAAAGTGCCGAAAATACCACAAAGAAGGTGCCCTCCGCCGCCCCCGCATTACCAGGTGTCGGCACAAAGTAGACTGCTGAAGTTACTGCTACCGTCGTCACAAAACACGGCAAGAAATCTACGTCTCCGCCAAAAGCTGTCAGCACAAAAAATGGAATCATGGCGATTAAAGTGTTAAACGCCACGGATAGTAACAAGGTTTTCAGGAACAATCCTCGCGTTTTTAAAATTCTTCTCACGCATCTTGCGTATTCATTTACTTCAAACTCCACCTTGGCAATAGTGGCCTTCTGATTTTTTACAACGTGAATTTTTGCCAAAAATTTTACCACGATACCAATTAGTTCCGCTGTGGCTTTAGGTAAAAATGTGGCAATCATTACCGTCACTGGCCAAAACGCATAAAATATCAAACCAAAACAAGCTGTACCAATCAGCACCGCATTATTAATCGATGCGCTCCCAAACAAAAAACACAAAACCGCAATAGTGATAAACCCTAGTTGCCCCGCCATCATTCCAAAAATCGGAATGGATGTCGAAACTCCCGGGCCTAGCCCGCTATTTTTCCGCATATAATATATTTGGAAAGGTTGTCCGCCAATTGCGGCTGGTGTGATGCTGTCGTAATATTTGCCAAGCAATACCGTTCGCCGGGCTACTTTACGCGCTCGTTTGGCGTCGTATTTACTTTTTCCCATTTCGCGCATCATCACTACGTATTTATGAATTTCGGCCGTAATTGCCGCTAGGAAACAAATCACCGCCGGAACTAGAAACCAACCGTTAATTTTCACATCTTCGAGTTTTGCCGCATTCTGTGAATTACCAAATTCGGAAAACGCCGTAATTGCGATTACTGCTACATTGAGCAATATAAACAATACAACCAAAAGTGGTTTTCGCTTAATTTTCTTTAGCGAAAATTGTTCGGCCATTTTATTCCCTGGCTGCCTTTATATTTGGGTATTCCTCAAATAACACTCTAATACAACCTGCAATCGGTACTGCAATGATTGCGCCGAGTAATCCAAACATGTACATACCAATAATGATTGCACAAAGAATAATAACTGGGCGTAGCTTCAATGCGTTGCCTTGAATCTTTGGTGCAATGATGTTGTTTTCGATTTGCGAGTAGCCAATGTAAATTGCTGCAAAGATTAACCCAGCCCATAGATTAGACGACATTAAAAGAACAGTTACGATCGAGCCACCAATAAACTGCCCGAACATTGGAATTAAGTAGAATAGCATTGTAACCATTCCCATCGGAATCGCAAGATTTGGTGAGAAGCGGAAAACGAGCGACAGAATAAAGACAATAATCATTGTCACACAGCCATCTAGCACCGCCACGAGCACCTGGCGCGATACGTAGGTCGAAACCACGTTAGCCATTTTTGTAATAATCGTCCTAGTGACTTTTGCTGCTTTTTTATCATCATTAGTCTCAAGATATTTCCAAAGCGACTTGACCATATTCGGGCCTTCTAGCAAGAATAGTAAAGTCAAAACCAGAATTAACGCAATCTTCATCACTACATCAGCGATGCCGCTCACGCTTGAAAAGAGGTTGTTGCTAAGAAATCCTAAAACATCTTTCGACAAATCATTTAAGCCGTTTTCGATTTGAGCATGTAAGTCGTCTATACCAATCGATCGTCCAATTTCGTTGATTCCGTCCCAACCACCGAAAGTGTTTTCAAATGTTTCTGGGAAGTTTTGCACGAAACGAGAAGTCTCATTTACTACTACTGGACCGACGACGGCAATTATACCGCCAACTACTATCACTACAATCAAATAAGCAAAGATTGCTGACATAGTTTGGTGTTTGTCACTTTTTCCAAAATGCTTCGTAAAGAATCCGTTTACTTTATTGACCAAGGGTCTTAAGGCCAAAGTCAAGAAAATTGAAAGTCCAATAATAACCAAGCCAGTCAATGCTTTAAATATTGCAAAAATAGCAATGCCAATCAGTAGCGGCACCAACCAAAATTTAATAAATGTTTTTAAATCGGTCTCGATTTGTTTAGACATAAACCTCCTTACACCATATATTATATCACATATAATATATGGTAATAATTATTCGCGTGTTTTATCAAGCGACATAAAGCGAAGCAACTCCGGGTGGAAGTAAAGTTCAACTTTCCCTACCGCCCCGTGCCGGTGTTTTGCAATCAAAAGTTCAGTGATATGAGTTTCTTCATAATCATCGTCGTTCTGTTTGTAATAATCCGGTCGATGTAGGAACATTACGAGGTCGGCATCCTGCTCAATTGAACCAGATTCACGCAAGTCCGACAAAACTGGTCGCGGGTCTTCCCGTCCCGTTACACTACGCGATAACTGTGCCAGCGCCACTACCGGAATTTCCAACTCCCTTGCCAGGATCTTCAAGCCCCGCGAAATTTCCGTCACCTCCATCACGCGGTTACCTTTATACGTACTATCACCGGCAATTAACTGCAAATAATCCACAATAATAATACCAATATCATGATCATGTACTGCTCGCCTAGCTTTATTGCGCAGCTCCATAATCGTCATCGAACTTGTATCGTCAATATAAATCGGTATTTCGTCCATTTCAGAGAGCGCATCACCAATTTTTTGAAATTCCTCATCGGTCAAATTACCAGTACGGATATTCCAGTTATTAACTCCCGAAACATCTGAAATCATCCGGTCAATGATTTCGTTTGCTGCCATCTCCATCGAGAAAAACAGCACGCCTTTTTTATTAATACTTGCGATATTATAAGCCAAGTTCTGCGCAAAAGTAGTTTTACCCATCGCTGGACGTGCACCAACGATAATTAGGTCGCCTTTTTGTAGCCCCGCTGTCTTTTTATCTATATCGCGAAAACCAGTTTTCAGTCCACGAAGGGCACCTTTGTTTTTATGTAACTCCTCAATTCTATCAAATGCATCTGCTAGTAATTCATCCATTGCCACGTAATCACTCTTCACGATTTTGTCTGAGACTTCAAACAAATCCTTTTCTGCCGCGCCAATCAAATTATCTACTTCCGCATCATCCGCATAGGCTTTATTTGCGATTTCAGTGCCAGCCTTAATGAGCCTTCGTCGCACTGAATTTCTCTCGACGATCTCCGCATAGGCTTTTGCATGTGAGGCCGCCGGCACAAAGCTCGATAGCTCCGTTAAATACGGCGCTCCACCAACTTCCTTTAGTTTTTTCTTGGATTTCAATTCAGAAGTCAAGGTCAAAAGGTCAATCGGTTTATGCTGGTCATATAAATTGGTCATTGCCTCAAAAATTGTCGCATGTCGCTGCTCATAAAAATCTCGGGGTTTTAAAATAGTCAAAACTTCCGGCATCACAGCATCTGAAATCAAAATCGCACCGAGTAAAGATTTCTCGGCTCCGATATCTTGTGGTGGTACGCGACCACCATCTTTGCTAGAATGGGTTACCTCCTCTATCATTTTGTACCTCTCCTCCCATTATATCAGAAATTCGCTCCGCCACCGCATCTTTTTTTACATTGCTAGGCTTATCGTTTTCGTCGTGTATTGTAATTTTTACATCATTCCCGGCCGCTTTCAGTAAAATTTTCTTATTATTATCCCGTGAAAGGATGCTTTTAATGATTTTCTTTTCCGGATAAATGTGCAAAGTGTCATCATCAAACTCATGTTTCACTTTTTTCAGCTGCATCCCCACCGCATCATTCAACCCCTTCACCTTATCGATGTAGGCGTCCCAGTCGAAAATGGTGACGGCTTGCTTAGCACTGGCGGCTAAACCTGTTTTTCCAATATCATCTCCAGATTTGGAAGCCTGCGAACGTATCTTTTCAGTGGACGGGCCGGCCGGACTTGGTTTTTTCGAGGGCAATCTGGAATTGCCTTTACGAGGGCTTCCGGAGGTTACGACCGAGGATGAGGGCGCTTCGCCCGTGACGACGGGCCGAAGCGACCCGTCCCGAGAAAAGGCAATTCCAGATTGCCTACAAGTTAAAGCAACTAACAATTTCGCTTCGGCAAACGGCGCCTTGACTTCCGGTAATTTCGCAAGAAGCGACATTAGCTCCGATTTCGGTTTCGCCACAATCGTGGCAATTAGCTCTTCTGCCAACGTCTCGGCCTTTACTCCTGAAGATAATAATTCTTTTAGAATTGTTGTAATTCTTACAACGTCACCACTAGTATAAACATCCAACAACTCGGCAATTTGTTCGTCTTGCGGCAGCCCCATTGCTTTCACCACCATTTCGGCAGTTATTTTGTCAGCCGACAAAGTCGATAGCTGATCAAGGAGCGACAAAGTATCGCGAAACGACCCACCACCTCGTTTAACAATCACCCCCAACGCTTCGTCTGTGATTTTAATCTTCTCTTTTGAAGCCACTGATTTCAAAAACCCCATCATCACGTCAGCCGCGGCCAATTTAAAAGTATAAACTTGCGCTCGTGAAGTAATCGTCACCGGTACTTTATAAGCATCGGTCGTCGCCATGATAAAAATCACGTGTTTCGGTGGTTCTTCTAGAGTTTTCAAAAGAGCATTAAACGCCTCCTTGGTCAACATGTGTACTTCATCAATAATATAAACTTTATATTTGCCACTTGTTGGCGCAATCATCACCTTTTCGCGAAGCTCTCGAATATTATCGATTCCTCGATTGCTCGCACCGTCAATTTCAATGATATCTACATAATCGTCCTCAATCTCATATTTAAAATCATTTACTTCATGCGCCAAAATTCTTGCTACGGAAGTTTTCCCACACCCTCTCGGCCCCACAAACAAATACGCATGCGAAATCTTCCCATTTTTCAAGGAATTACTTAAGGGTTTGGTGACTTGCTCCTGCCCAATAACCTCAGTTAGCCTCACCGGCCTATAGCGTCTGTATAAACTCTTCACTATTTATTATTATATCACGTAATTCATAGATAAAATCCGTCAGATTGGTGGTTTCTTTGCGCGAAGCGCTATTATCGATAGAGCAAGCGCAAAAAACCGCCAAGATGGCGGATTTTAGCATGAATTTATAGTGCGGCTTCGACCGCTGCCCATGTAGCATCGTCGTTATTAGCCGGAATAGTCACCGACACTTGTGACCCTTCCCGCAGGTGGAAATAAGTTACCGAAGCATACAAAATCTGATATTCTTTACCTGCGACTTCCACAAAATACTTGTCGTCATGATGGGTTAAAGTCCCAATCACCGCCTTACGCTCGACCGGACCAATCTGCTTATACAAGAATCTGCCATCTTCCGTAATCGTAAGTTTCATAATATCGCCTTCCACTAATTTCGACTTGGAAGCATAGTTAGCTGGAACTGGATAATTTTTGCCATCTGGGCCAATCATGATTTGCCCATCGAAAATCCCCTCAATAATCTTGCCTTCTGGGCTAGAAACCACGGTTTCCCTTGGCGCTGCGATGGTATCGCCATCACCGATAATCGAAATTAATAATTCCTTTGCTGCCGATAAACTAGTCTCAGCTTCACTAAGTAAACTTCGTAGTCTTTTTATTTGTTTTTCTGGTATTTCAGACATCACCTCGCATCCTGTCTATGTATAATATTAATATTATATTATATCCATTGACCCAAAAAGTCAAGAACATTTAATAAAAGTTTTCCACCTAAATAACACCGGTCACGCTAAAAGTGTTGTAATTTTTACATAGCTTCCCACAAGCCAGTATGGCGCCTACCATCAAATATCATAGTTGGGATGCCTTTTACTCGCAGCTGATTCTCAATAATGTTACGATTCTCATTCATCTTGTCGGTAATTTCTGGATAATCCGCAACTCTACGAATCTCCTCAACGCCTTTTTCGTCTAGCCCGGCTTCTTTTAGCCAAGCCTCCAACTTTGCCACTGCTTCATCGTGCGAGTAATCTTCGTTAAACTTATTTTGGTATGAAATGCCTTCGCTGTTTTTTCCGGTAAAGATGTGATCAATCAGTTGCAGTGCTAGCCCTGACTTGAATTGCTCTGCTGCTAACATATACCTCACTACAACCTCAGAGTTTTTAAATTTGTAAGCATCATCTGCGCCCTGAATCGCAAACGGTACCAATCGTACATTATATGCGTCAAAGAACCCCGCTGCCTTTTGATTGCGATACGAAATCATACACACCGAACATCCTGGGTCAAAGATATCTACCGCCACTGGTTTGTCCGCACTATCACCCGGTACCGTAACATAATTGAAGTTATAATCTTCTGCATTGTAGGTCCGGAATTTATCTGGAATTGCTTCAAATATTTCTCCCCATTCCGTAAACCAGCGACCAGTTGCTTCCAATGGATTCGTAGGCTCAGACTCGTCGATTGAGCAAACCTCTGCTCCCATCGAGCAAGCCGAAGGCTTCGTTACATTACAAGAGCCTAGCGCCCACAGTGCCAGCAATGATTTCACGGCCGTCAAAATTGCCCAAACCGCAACAATCACAATTATCACCGAAACAACTTCAATGATTACCGACAAAGGTTTCACCCACTTCGGATGTTTAACAATCACGCGACTAAGCAAAGTGTTTTTTACATCATCTTTGAACCCAGTCTCACATTTTTGTAAACGCACCTTTTTTCCTAGGCAACCCCAAGACTTTTTCAACATTTTCCAGTAGGCCTTCCCTACTTTTGGTTTAAATATTGAAATAATCGCGACAAACACTCCAATAATCGCGAGAATAATAAAAGCAGCTATACACACCATAATAAAACCATTGTAGCACTAGCTGATGATTTTTGCCATGACTTTTTTGACTTTTTCGATATCCTCGGGACGATTATGCAGCCCAAGTGAAAATCTCATCAAAGGTGGCAACCCCATTACGTGGTCTAAATAATAATGCGCGCAAAAATATCCTGTCCGTGCCATAACATTCTCACGCGATAATGCTGAGCCGAGCAAATGCGAATCTAGCCCTTCCACATAAAAAGACATGGTTGGATTTGGTTCATGGTTTACTAAATGGACTTTGTCAGAACTACTTAAGAATTCATATAGTTCGCGCGTATTATTATCTAAGTTCTGCCAAGCCTTTTTCGGCAGCTTATTTAGCCAGTCCAGAGCTGCACCCAGTCCCACGATTTCACCCCATGCCTGAAGCCCCGCTTCAAATCTTGTGTAACGGTGTTCTTTCCCTTCTGCCGACAATAAATATGAATCTTTCTTTACGTCATCCACCATGCCCCCACCGACAAAGCCAACCTCCATCTTCGCAGCCAATTCGTCTCGCCAACAAATTACACCAAGCGACGGCGCATATAATTTATGCGCCGAAAAACAAATCGCATCCACTTCCACCCCACGCAATATATCCGAGGAGTGTGCCATTGCCTGCGCTGCGTCAATGATCAATATCCCGCCTGCCTTATGCACGGACTTCAACAACTCTTTAATGTTTAATAGTTTTCGCCCATCAAAATTCGACGCACAGTTCACCACTACCACAGCGTTCGTAAAATCATAACTTGAAACGTCAATCGAACCATCCTCTTCCCGTTTTATTACTTCGCGTGGCAATCCAGTGCGCTCACTAAATGCCATCGTAGACAAAAACGGCGAATTGTGCTCAATCTCGCTCGTCATCACTTTCTTAAATGCCGACGCCTTGAGTTGCGATAAAATCAAATTAATCCCATAAGTAGTATTAAGCGTAAAAGACACCGTGTATTTACGTGCCGACAGTTTCAAAAATTTCAAAACCTTCTCGCGCGTAGCCTCGACCTTTTCATCGGTTTCAACTCCCCACTTATATTTCACGCGTTCGCCACATGAATTATGCTCAGTATAATACTGGTTAATCGCATCAATTACCGGTCGCGGTCTTAATGATTGACACGCCGCATCTAGATATACCTCCCCCTCTCCTAAATAGTCAAAATCATTCATATATTTATTATACAACAAAAAAACAAGTCAAAACACTTTTTGAGGACCGTAAGCTTGGTTAAGCGCCATTGAGTGTGTCCGAAAAAAGTTGTTTTGACTTGTATTGTCAAGTATCTTGTGGTATAATTAAGGGAGTTACCAAAGACAGCGACGGGAGTAATCCTTAATCATGTCGCCGAGGAATAATTCTTGGGAGTTTATTTGGTGACGCTGTTTAACAATTAGCTAACCAAATATCAAATTAACCAAAAGGACTTTTTATGGCAATAACAAAGCAAAAAAAGAACGAATTGGTTGCTGATTTAACTGAGCTTTTAAGTGGTGCTAAAACTACCGTTTACGCCAAATACCAAGGTTTGACCGTAGCTGAGATGCAAGAGCTTCGCAAAGCTGCACGCGAAAATGGCGTAAAAATCAAGGTAGTAAAGAACCGCTTAGTGCGCGTTGCGATGGGACAAATCGCCGTCTATAAAGATACCGACACGACTGGTTTAACTGGTCAATTGCTTTATGCGGTATCAGATAGCGATGAAGTCGCTCCAGCAAAAGTTTTGGCTGAGTTTGCTAAAACTCATAACGCTTTAGTATTAACCGGTGGTTTTTCTGATTTAGGCAACGCCTTGTCGGAAGAAGAAGTAAAGTCGCTTGCCGCAATGCCAAGCAAAAACGAGCTTATCGCTCAGGTGGTGGCGCAACTTCTTTCACCAGTCACGGACAGTGTTTCAGGCCTTACTGGCGGTTTACCAGGTATCGTATCTGGTCTAGAAGCACATGCGAATTAGTAATCAATGATAATATTAAAGAATTTTGAAAATCAGGACACGCGCCTGTTTTCAAAATAATAATCAATGGAGAAGTTGGGGGAGGAAATGTGTTCCTCCCCCACTCCGAAGGAGAATAAAATGGCTACTGATATTAAGAAATTAGCCGAGGAATTGGTAAAACTTACCGTTCTCGAAGTAAACGAATTAAAGAACGTCCTCAAGGACGAATATGGCATCGAGCCAGCTGCGGCTGCCGTTGCCGTTGCTGCTGGCCCAGCTGCTGGCGGTGAAGCTGCTGCTGCAGACGAAAAATCTGAATACGACGTCGTATTGAAAGACGCTGGTGCTCAGAAGATTGCTGTGATCAAGGCTGTTAAAGAAGCTACTGGCCTTGGTCTAGGTGAAGCTAAAGCTATCGTTGACGGCGCTCCTGCTACCGTAAAGGAGAAGGTCGCGAAAGCTGAAGCTGAAGAAATGAAGAAAGCTCTTGAAGAAGCCGGCGCAACCGTCGAGCTCGCCTAAATCATATTAAATGGTTAGCTAATTGTTTATTAAAAACTAAAAATAGCACTTTGAGGACATTTCGGAGGTTACGACCGAGAATTAGGGCGCTCCGCCCGTGACGACGGGCCGGAGCGACCCGTGTCCGAGAAGTGCTATTTTTTGTTTTTTTATTTTCTATTAACTTACTCGTTTAGTAGTTAAGAATTGGAAGATTGACCCTGCAGCCGCGATGCCAAATATCATTGGCCAATAAAACGTCTCAAAATTAATATCAGTATTTAGTTTCATTATCGCCAGGGTCAGAGCATACGCACCTGCGACCGCCGTCGCAATTATAGTTGCTGGCTTCATCACCATTACCGCAAATCCAGCTACGAGCACACCAATAATTCCCCCAATCGCCATGGTTTGGATATCTGTGCCAAAGTATTGTACCGTGACGAGCATTGAAAGCACGAAACATATCCCGCCCACACATAATTTCTCGATCGAAAATCCAAGCAAAGCCAGCAATAGCCCACCCCCAATTGGTAGCAAAGTTTGATATAAATCACTACTCGCAATCACTTCCACATTTTGGTTAATGAACGGCATTAAGATACTAACCAAATTAAACCCAAGCAAAAACCATATAATAAAGAAAGCAGTTTTCTTAATCCGATAACCAAACAGCAACACCACGGCGCCAAGCGCCAACATAATCACCGCTTCCGGTATACCCAGTTTATCTAAATTCGCCATTTTGCTAATTTCTTCAATTTTATTATCTACATTATCCATAACCTCATTGTACTACATTTTCTAAAAAAACGGTTGAAATAAATGTTGAACCGCGATATAATTAAAGTGCTACAGTTAAACATTTCATTAAAAGAACCGGCATATTTTATAATACGCAGGGAGTTAGAAGTAAAAATGGCATCGTAAGGTTGTCAACTTCTAACGAACTCGGTTCTAGGAATGTTTGGCTGTAGCACCTCGCGGTGCCATTTTTGTATAGCCTCATTGTGCTTCAGTATACATTAAATGGTACCGCTGGGACAAGTAAAATAAGAGAGGTAATCTAATGAAGACAAAGCGCCAGTTTCATATTAAACACTATCTCGCCGCGTTTATCGTGCCGGGATTTTTGTTGCTAACCATTTTGCTTTCAGGGCTTACACTGTCCAGCTCGTTAATTTATGCCGATAACTCTACTTCTAAAACCAGTAATGTCGCAGTGGTGGTTAATACCGCCTGCACCATCACCACGGGTGGTGGCATCCACAGCAAAACCATCGACCCGGGCACCAGCGACACTATCGAGGGGAATCCTATCAACGTATCTTGTAATGATACCGGTGGCTACGCCCTCTATGCTGTAGGTTTTAGTGGTGATAGTTACGACACACCAAATAACACCAAAATGTTATCCAGTCTCGGTTCCAATGATATCCCTACTGCTACTTCAGGCACCGGCTCCTATTGGGCTATGAAAGCCACCCCCTCCGGCACCGACGTCCCAACTATTGATAACTCTTACAATAATTTCCAAGTCATTCCAGCTACCTACACCAAAATTTCCCATTATCCTAATATCACTGTCGGCGCTACCAATAATAATTCCGTCACCACGCCTACCTATAAAATTAACATCATGAGCAACCAACCAGCCGCTACTTATGTTGGCAAAGTCAAATACACCCTAGTTCATCCTACTACTGCACCAGAACCATCCACTAAGACCGTTGCCGATGCTACTTATATGCAAGAAGTTGGTTCCTGCCCAAACACGCTTACCACCGGTATGGTCTATCAGTTAACTGACAATCGTGACAATCAGAAATATCTAGTAGCTAGATTAAAAGATGGCAACTGCTGGATGCTACAAAACCTGAAGCTAGGCCGTTCTACCTCCACCCTCACCCTCACTCCAACCAATTCTGATGTAGGTAGCAACTACGTCCTTAACAACAAGCTCCCCTCCCCAGGTAAATTCCACGCTTTCACTATAGACGGAGTAATAAACCAAAACAACAGCACGGAATACTATTGTACTGGTGACGGTACTGCCAGTGACTGGGAGTCCTGCTATTATAATTGGTACACCGCCACGGCTGGTACTGGCACCACTTACATCGCTACTCAAGGTCAGAGCGTTAATAACAGCATCTGTCCAGCTGGCTGGACTCTGCCTACCCAACCTCAGTTCCAAGCTCTCTATAATCAATACCCATCCGCCGCCGAGATGGAGGTAGCTGACCCAACTACCACTAAGGAGAACACCCCTACGGTAGGTCAGGTTACTAACACCCCGGGTCTCCTGCTCAGTGGTCGCTGCAACACTAGCGGCGTCAGTAATTCAGGCTCCGGCGGCTACTATTGGACTCGTACTGCGGGAGGCGCACAGCGCACGTACGACCTATCCATGAATACTTCTAGTGTCGTTCTTGCCCACAACCACAAGTACTACGGACATACCGTCCGCTGCCTCGTCGCCAACCAATAGCAATTTTGACGAGTTTTTGTATTTTGGGACCAATTATTCCAGCGATAACTCCGGATTCCTCATCGATCTCCTCACTACCTCATTCGCTACTTTTCTCATAAAACCATCTTCATATTTACCTATCACAGCCATCCGCTTACCAGCATCTTTTTCTGATGCCCCACAATGATAAACCACCTCACCCTTAAGTCCACAATCTACTATTACGAATCTATCATGTACCATTCTATTATTTCTAATAAACTGAATCTCCACATCCGGACGCTCTTTTCGAAAATCTAGGCAGTCTAACTTATGCAAATATCTCCCTAAATTATCACTAAAAATCACTACTTTTACGCCAAGCTTAACACTGCATAAATGTTTTAAGGTCTTTACGCTCACATAATCATCAATAATATGTATACTCTTTTTCGCTTTTTTGTATAACTCTGTATAGGCAGCATCTGCTTCTACTAATTGCCCATCCATAAAGATATACTCCTTCCGTTTAATCGCTTCATGAAAATCTAATAGAATCGGTGAAATTTCAGACCTTCTCACATAATCTTTCATTTGTCCACTCATAGTTTTATTCTGACTACTAATCTTCTCAAGCTCGGATTTAATTGCTATAATATCTTCTGAATTACTAGCTACCTTTAAAGCTAGCTGTAAGTTTTCACGATATTCCATCCGCTCCTGATTACCTACAATATAGTCTTTCATTGCTTTAAACGCCATTACCAGCGCCCGGCTTTGTTTTATTGCTAGTTCACCTCTCAGCACTGTCATTAACATATAAATTCCTTGCTCGGTAAAAGCATATGGCAAATATCTACCACCACCTACTTGCCCTTGAAACAGCCTTTCGGTTCGTGAAGTCACATTTTGTGGCCCCACGAAGCTTGATGTGCCATTTTGGCATATCAAATCGAAAGGCTTTTCCTTCCGTGAGGTGCCATTTTGGCACCTCACGGAATTAGCAATCTCTTCTTTTGTCAGTTGGAACATAAAATCTTCCCCTTCAAACTTCTCAATATTTCTCTTCACTTGACGATTAAATGCTTTTGTCTCATACCCATATATCTCTGCCAAATCATAGTCCAGCATTACTTTCCGCCCGCGGATAGTGTATATCTTATTGCACAGCACATCACCACTTACAATTTTGCTCACCACCGACTCTTTATTTTTGTTTGAATTATTCTTTGCCATAATACTCCTTATTTTATTTTTGAGCTACGCTACCATTTTCCCAATAAAATTTCAACCCCCCACTAAATTAGAAGGAAACATAAAAGCTTTCACCTCTGATATAATACGAATAACGCTTAGGTATAAATTTGACTTATCTCCGTCAAAATAACCCCCAGAAAAGAGGGTTATTTTTTTAGTAGACCATGATGAGAACTAATTATACAGATTCTCAATCTCAATCGACGGCCCCATGGTAGTCGTAATATACACCGATTTCACATACGAACCTTTAAGTGAAGCTGGTTTCTGGTTTTTTAACGACTCAAAGAACGCTTCCGCATTCTGAACCAACTTATCAGCGCCAAACGATACTTTACCAACCCCAATATGTACAATCGATTGTTTATCAACGCGGTATTCTACCTTACCAGCCTTAGCTTCCTTCACGGCCTTTTCAACGTCAGTGGTAACAGTCCCAGCCTTTGGATTTGGCATCAAACCCTTAGGGCCAAGCACGCGAGCGAATTTACCAAGTTTTGGCATATATTGTGGTGTCGAAATCAAGATATCAAAGTTAATCTCACCCTTTTCAAGCGATTTCAAAAACTCTTCATCTTCAGCGATATCAGCACCAGCGGCCTTGGCAGCCTTACATACATCAAGTGGCGCAAACACTGCTACACGAACTTCCTTACCGTTACCATTAGGCAGTACCATCGTAGTACGAATATTCTGATCCGCTTGGCGAGGATCTACCCCGAGGCGTGCGTGAATCTCAACTGAAGCATCAAATTTTACTGGCGAAGTTTTGATTGCCAGCTCCACCGCCTCTTTCAAACTATAAGCCTTGCCTTTCTCAATCAACTTAGCGGCTTCCTGGTATTTGCGACCACGGCGCTCAATCCGTGGGCGAGTCACTGGCTTTGCGCCTTTTGGCTTATCGCCAGCAAGTTCCGCAGCCTTGCGCTCTAATTTACGCGCCTGGCGCTCCGCTTCAGCCTTGACCTCTTCAATGTGCTTTTTCGACTTCTTTCCAGCTTTGGCAAACTTCTCCTCAACTTCCTCAGCTTTCTCTTCCACGTCTTCCTTCACGGCTTCTTTTACGCCCTCAGCAATTGCGTGAGCCTCTTCGAGGTTATCTTTTACCTCTTCGGCTATCTTTTCGACTTTTTCTTTTACCTCAGCCACCTTTTCGGCAACTTCAGCCTTAACTTCTTCCTTAGTTTTAGCCTTATCTTCGGCCATAAATATCCTTTCTGTGGTGCAACCGGCAAAAGCCTCCCACAATTATTTTAACTGATGCTAATTATAGCAAATAACCTCTTAAAAAGCAAGTAGGGAGTCTCGTAAGACTCCCTTAGAATTAGAGACTGTTGACATCTCCAGAATACGAAATTCTGGTGCGATTGAAGTGCTTCCCACTGCCACAGGCATCAGGATTAATTGCTGCGGAATAGTCTCTGCGGCCATTTTCCCTCTCATCCATATAGGCTTGAAACATTCTTTCCGAGCTGTTTTTGTGCCCTAGCAAAGCTTTTACGATATCGATGTCATCAAAAGTCCTCGCTTTGTTTACCTGCGCTAGGATATACCAAGTATCCAGCGTTTGCAGGTATTCCTTAACCTGTGTTATGGCGCCAAACTCCATATAGGGGATATCCGGATATTCATCCAGAAATAGGCGATTAAGCCTATTCACTTTTAACCCTAGCTTTCGGCGTATTTTCAGGTTGTTGTGGTAATCCACCATGAGCGTACGGTAGCTAACGCCATGTTTTTTCCAAAGCACTACGGCCTCGTCAATCAACTCGTCTCTTGTCGTGTAAGGTTCTGACATTTTTTACCCCTCCTAAAAAATATAATCATCTTACTATTATACCACACTTATGTTAAAAAATCAAGCCTCGCATTTTTAGCAAGACTTGATTTATTTAAATAACGGATTACTCTTCAACCGTTACACCCATCGAACGAGCCGTACCAGCAATAATCTTCATTGCTCCTTCGATATCAACTGCGTTGAGTTGGTCCATCTTTTTCTCGGCAATCTCTTGAAGTTGAGCCTTAGTGATAGTTCCAACCTTGTCAACGTTCGGTTTACCCGAGCCCTTTTGGATTTTAATCGCTTCGCGAATCAAATCATCCGCTGGTTGTCCCAAACATTTCCAGTCAAAGGTTCGATCTTCATAAACTTGGATATGAACGATAACGTTCTTGCCCATCAAATCCTTGGTGGCTTCGTTAAATGGATTAATGAAATCCATCATATTAAGACCCCACTGACCAAGCGTTGAACCAACTGGAGGTCCAGCGGTCGCCCGACCGGCCGGGATTCGTAATTTCAAATTCCCAATAACTTTCTTTTCTGCCATTTTTAATAATTACCTTTCTAGTGCGTAACTTAATAATTATACCAAATAAGCACCAAAAAAGCAAACAAAAAAGTGCTCCGAGGACATTTCGGAGGTTACGACCGCTCGTCGAAGACGTAGCGTAGCGTCGAATTAGGGCGGCTCGCCCGTGACGACGGGCCGAGCCGACCCGTGTCCGAGGAGCACTATTTTGGTTGCTAATTAAGTTGTTTTACTTGTAAAGCATCGAGCTCAACTGGTGTTTCGCGTCCAAACATCGACACCATCACCTTCAGCTTACCTTTTGCTGCGTCAATTTCCGAAATCGACCCATCAAAGCCCTTAAATGGCCCATCGGTAATCGAAACTACTTCGCCAACCTCGTATTTCACTGAGAACTTCGGGTCTTCCACGCCCATCCGCTTCTTAATCTTAGTGATTTCCTTCTCGGACACCGGCGTCGGCTGCGTACCAGTACCAATAAAACCAGTCACACCAGGAGTGTTGCGGATAATATACCAAGTTTCATCAGATAACTTCATATCAACCAACACATAGCCTTGCAAAATCTTTCGATCCACAATTTTGCGCTTACCATTTTTGATTTCAATCTGTTTTTCCTTTGGTACAATCGCTTCAAAAATCTTATCGGCCATTTCCGCGGTGCCGGTTCTCTGGTTAATCGAATCCGCTACCTTGTCCTCGTAGCCGGAGTACGTTGAAATCGCGTACCACGCTCTAGTGTCATCATATCTATTTACTGCCATATCAACTCCTTATCCTAAAATTAAATTAAATAGTTTACTAAATACCAAATCCAGTACCGCGATTAGTGCCATAAACAGCAAAGTATAAACAATTACTGCTAGCACCATCTTCCAAGTCGCCTTACGGCTTGGCCAACGCACCTGGCGAAGTTCCATCCACGAATCGCGCAAATACCTAAATAGCGCCACAAACGGACGGATTAAAATAAACGGTTTCTTTTCGTCTTTTTTATCAACCTTACTTACGGCTTTTTCGGCTTTTTTTACCTTGGCCGCTTTGGCTTTTTCCGTTTTTTTGTCTTTGACAACAACTTTTTTACGAGTAATTGCCGGCTCGTCTTTGGCCTCCTTCTTTGAAGGGCCGTCACTTGCCTTGATTCTTGTAATTTTAGCCATCTTACTCCTTATTATCAAAAAAAGCTTATCACAAGCTTGTCAATAGTATACTACACCGGAAATAGAAAGTCAAGATAATCCTGCATCATCCTAGCGCCGGAGATTACCGGTAGGAAGGTGTCAAGCTGGGTCTTCAAGGTGTATTCCAGATCAAAATCATTTTCCCAAATCTCCGCCGCCGCTTCCATTTGCTGGTATAACATTTCAAGTTCCACATTTTCATTTGTTCCAGACACGTTGAGGTACGAATTAATTGACCCGTCCGCCACTCCACCATCATGCGTCGAAATCAAAACATTCAAATTTGCCACGTCCTTCATCCAGGAAGTTCCGCAAGCCTCTAGCCCCACAATCGGGATATTAATCGCCACATTCGACCCACACGACAGGCCAAAAGCCAACTTCTCGTCATAATCCGTAATATAATGTACGTGTTCACGCAAATACTCATCACCGTCGATAATCTCTAGCACCCGCTTCAGCTTCCCGGACATCGTCGCATCCCCCGCATGTACTCGCCCAGTCAAAATATAGTGTGCATTGTGCGCTTCTAATATCCTGCGGAGGCGTTTAGGGTCCCTAAACACCAACTCTGGCCGCTTATAATCCACAAACCTCCGTTTAAAATCGTAAATAAAATCATCATCACCAAACTCTAACTTTTTGCCATATTGGTTCGGTCGCGAACGTAACACCTCATTCAAAACTCCGCGCCCTTTCCGTTTAAATCGCCTAATGTCGTCCGCCGTCAGTTGGTCAATTTTGTTCGCATATCCTTCCGTCGGCGCCAAAACATCGTCAAGCGCCCCAATGGACTGATAAAACTCCAAAATATCCGGCAACACCCAGGTTTTCATATCAATTCCGTTAGTAATCGCCTTAAACTTTACCTTGTTCCCGGCCACATCGCGGTAATTTGCCACCCGCGCGTGTAATTTAGACACTCCCGAACGCAGCTCCGCAATTTCAATCGTCACGGATGACAACTTAATGTGCCCATCCGTAAACTTATCCGACAGCCATTTTTTCACCGCTAGTGACTTCAAATTTGGAAAAACAAACCGCTCAAACTGCTCATATGAAAACTCCGCCTCTGCCGCCTGTACCAAAGTATGATTTGTATACAAAGTGTGCTTACGGGTATAAACCACCGCTTCGTAAAAATCCATCCCGTTGCGTGCCAGCTCATCCAGCCTTGCTAAAGCCGCGAAGAAAGTCGCCACCTCATTTAACTGCATGATAGCGGGCTTCAAACCAATCAATTTCAAAGCCGCATAACCACCAAACCCTAAAGCTACCTCCTGGTACAAACGGTGGTCCGAGCCGCTCATCCCAGAATAAAGTTCCCCAAAATTCGGTTCCGTAATCGCAATAATGCGTGTGTTTTTGAACTTTTTTTCTATCACATCCAGCGCGCACAAATTATCACAGCATTTCACGTTGACTTTATCAATAAACTTAAACCCATATTTTCGGTAATCCACTGGCACATGTTCGTCTACCACCACACCGTTCACCATTTTTTGGTGTACTTCCGAGGGGTAAAACGGTGTAATCAGGGCAAATGGTACCTCCATCTGTTCCGCAACCCGCCTAGTATCCGCCGCTAAAATTCCTAGTCCCCCACCACCACGAATCCCATTTTCCTTATCATATAACTCAATCGTCCAATAAGTATACGGCCGTTCCTCTGAAATAGCCTTGGTCAAATGCGTCCGCTCCGTCGCCTCATAAAAAATATCTACATCCTCAATGTTTTCCAGCGGATGATAAAAATACTGCCCATCCTGCAAATCGTTCATGCTTATAATTATAACATATTAATTATAATAACGCCTCAGGAATTCCTGCTTATATTCCTGGAAGGTTCCATCTAAAATCGCCTCCCGGATATTATCCACCGTCCTTACTACGAATCTTTCGTTATGGATTGAAGCCAAAACTTTCGCCGTAATTTCATCTGTTTTAAACAAATGATGCAAATAGGCTTTGTTGTAATTTTTACAACATTCACAGTCGCAATCTGGCATCAGCGGCGTAAAGTCGTGTTTATATTTTGCATTCTTGATGTTAATCCGCCCATCAAGGGTATAAAGCGAGCCATTTCGCGCCATTCGGGTCGGCGCTACGCAGTCAAATGTATCACAACCTTGTTCTGCTCCCACAAACAAATCAATCGGCTCCTGTCCCATACCAAGCAAATGCCGCGGTTTATTCTCCGGCAATATCGAATTAACCGTTTTTAGCATTTCCTCCATCCCCTCCGCTGTAAATACTCCGCCAATCCCAAATCCATCAACATCCTTCGCCGCACAATATTCAGCTGACTGTTTCCGTAAATCTAAGAATGTCCCACCCTGCACCACTGCGTAAAGATATTGCTCAGGCGCGCGGGTGGCTGAAACCCCTTTTTCGCGGACCGTAAGCTTGGCCGAACGGCCTTGAGTGTGTCCGCGGAAAAGGGGTTCAGCCAGGACCCGCGCCCTGATACGATTATGCTCTTTTACGCAGCGGTCCAGCCACCTGTGCGTGCGTTCCATCGCCTCCTCAATATCCTCGCGATTTTCCGACTTCGCTAGGTGGTCAAACGCCATATGAATATCTGCCCCAATTTTCCACTGATCCTGCATGCTCGACTCTGGCGTCATTTCAAATTTATCACCATTAATATGCGATTTGAATTTCGCGCCATTTTCCGTAATCTTTACATCCGGCAAGGAAAAAATCTGAAACCCACCCGAATCAGTGAACATCGGACCATGCCAACTTGAAAATTCCGCCACCCCGCCCGCTTCTTCAATCAAATCCGACCCTGGCGCCAATATCAAATGATAAGTGTTCGCCAGTATTGCCTGCGAGCCAAGTTCTCGCATCTCCTTCATCGTTAAAGCCTTTACCGTGGCGCGCGTTGCCGCCCCCACAAATGCTGGAGTTTTAATGTCACCATGTGGAGTGTGGATTACTCCAACTCTAGCCAGCCCGTCACGTTTTACAATATCAAACTTTAACATATCAACATTGAATCTCCATAGCTCAAAAAGTTATATTTTTCCTCGATTGCATGTTCGTAGGCATTCTTTAAATGCTCCCAACCCGCAAAAGCCGAAGCTAGCATCAAAACTGTCGATTTTGGCGCATGATAATTCGTAATCAAAGCATCTACTACCTTAAATTCAAACCCCGGATAAATAAATATATCATCCTCACCACTAGTCTTACCCGTCTTGCCATAGTATTCCAAAGTCCTAGCCACCGTAGTACCAAGCGCCACGATGCGCGGCTGTGACGGCAAAAAATGCTCTTTCGAGGAGCATATTTCCCGACGGGGGAAATACGGAGCGACCGAGGCCCGTGACGACGGGCCCGAGGGAGCGTTCCGAGAAAGATGCTTTTTTGCCGTTTCAATCGCTTCGATTGTGTCTTTCGGAATGTTGAACCATTCCGAGTGCATTTTATGCTCTTCGACTTTGTCAGAGCGAATCGGCAAAAAAGTTCCAAGCCCCACATGCAAGGTCAAATATTTAATTATTACACCCTTCTTTTTTAGTCTCTCGATTAAATCATCCGTCATATTGAGAGAAGCTGTTGGCGCTGCGGCAGAGCCCATATTTTTTGCCCAAACAGTCTGATATCTCTTTTTATCTTCATCGGTCGCATCACGATGCAAATATGGTGGCAATGGCACTGTGCCAAATTTTTCTGCCAACTCAGCCAAAGGAGTATCAGACTCAACCTCCGCAATACCATTTCCGAGAACTTTTACTATTTTGATAATATTATCATGTATTTTTAATAAATCATTATCGTGGAGCTTGCCTCTGTGCATCACTCTTTGTGGTTCTGCGCCGTGTTTTTCGAGTACCACTAATTCACGTTTCCGCCCATCAGGCAGCCTACAAAATAGTCTCGACTGCATCACCTTAGTATCATTCATAATCAGGACATCGCCAGGATTCAAAAATTCATCCAAATCCCGATAATACGAATCAATAATCTCGCCACTCTCACGGTTTAACACCAACAACCTGGTCGAGCCTCGCTCTTTTGGCGGGAATTTCGCAATCCTCTCTTCCGGTAAGTCATAATTATAATCCGAAACCAACATATCCACATATTATAACACATTTTCCAGATAACAAAAAGTGACCTTGGGCCTCCCGCTATCCAGCACGAGGTCGGGCCACCTATAATCCAATTATAGCAAATTTCCCTTTTATAGTCAATACTCTACCATCTTTCGTTATAACAATTAAAGTCTTCACTCCTCGAAGCCCTGACCACTTTCGTAACTCTTTCAGATATATTTTTTCATCGAATTTACTTAGTCGCCTTAAATCAAAAATAACATTTTTAGATTGTTTCACTGCCTTTTTTAAATTATCTTCAAAAGAGCGCTTGCTGTATTTAATGGGGCTCTTTGTTTCCCATATTTTCCCATCCATTTCAAAATCAGGACTATTCGTTCCTTTGATAGAGCTTGGTTTGATAAAAACAACGTTAAAACCTCTATCGGCAAAATAATTTGCCGTCATCCTTTCGTGCTTTTCGGGCGGAGTATTAAGCTTGGAATAATTTACTACTCCCCTTTTTATTCTTTTCATATATTTACCTCACAAAATCCCAGCCCAAAAGCCGAGATTATCAATATATTAAATTGTTAGAACGGTTATACTGGCTTTATTGTAAACAACAAATCTAACTAACGCAACCTTGAGCGGAATAAAGCTAACCCATAACTATATTCGGGTACTAATAGAGCCACATATTATAACACATTCTCTTGGCATAGGCGAGGTTGGAGGCCCGGAACAACCTGGAACAGAGCTCTACTCCGCCAAGCAGCGTACGGTGAACCCGTTGTACTTGTAGCTGGTGCTGCCCGCAGGGAAGACGCTAGAAGTACTCATGCCCAGGCGGTACGCGTTCTGTGCGATATACGCGGTACGAGACCAGTAGCTGCCGTAGGAGCCTAATTCGTTGGCTCCACCAGCGTTGTAGTAGCCGCTAAGCAGGAAGCCAGGAGTGTTTGTGACTTGGCCTACGGTGGGAGTGTTTTCCTTGGTGGTGGTAGGGTTTGCTACTTCCATCTGAGCGGCGGATGGATACTGGTTGTATAAGGCACTGAATTGTGGTTGAGTAGGTAAAGTCCAACCGGCTGGGCAGATGCTGTTATTGACGTTCTGTCCTTGTGTGGCGATATAAGTAGTACCAGTACCGGCTGTGGCAGTGTACCAGTTATAGTAGCAGGATTCCCAGTCGCTAGCAGTACCATCACCGGTGCAGTAGAACTCGGTGTTGTTGTTCTGATACTGCGTGCCATCAATCGTATAGGCGTGGAACTTACCGCCCGATGGGATGTCTGTGTAATTTAGAGTGTAATTGCTACCTACATCGGAATTGGTGGGAGTAAGAGTTAGTGGCGTATTGCTAGAGGTGACGGTTCTACCGAGTTTTAAGTTTTGGAGCATCCAACAGTTACCGTCTTTGAGTCTAGCAACTAAGTATTTTTGGTTATCACGACTATCTGTTAGCTGATAGACCATACCAGTAGTAAGCGTGGATGGACAGCTTCCTACTTCCTGCATATAAGTAGCATCGGCAATAGTCTTGGTGCTTGGTGCAGCGGCATTGTTTGGATGGACCATCGTGTACTTTACTTTGCCTGTATAGGTACCGGCAGTTTGGCCGCTACTAATATAGACATTGTATTTAACTTGAGCCTGGGCACCAGTAGATGAGGAGCTAGTAGTAGCTGATTCGTATTTAGCGATTTGGGTGTAAGTTTGCGGTACTACATGATAACTATTAAAGCCGTTTTTAATGGTAGGGTTACTACCTGATACTGGGTTAATCTTCATAGCCCACCAGGATGCACTGGTGCCACTAGTGCCAGTATTGATATTACCAATACCACCACTTCCTATCATTTGAGTATTAGTAGGTGTAGTATAAGCATCATTAGAATAGCCAATAGCATAGAGTGAATAGCCATTAGGATCATTACAAATGGTAGTGAGTTTGCTACCATTAATTTCAGCTGAGGTGCCTGGGTCTATGCTAGCACTATAAATGCTACTACCACTAGTTTCTGTGCCATTTGGGCCACCATACAAAGTACAGGCAGAGTTAACTGTAACGGAGACGTTGGAGGTTTCAGTCTTTTGGCTATCGGCCTTAGTGATAGGGCTGGATAGAAATACGCCAGTTAGGAGCGTGACTAGTAGCAAGGCTCCGGCTATGATGGATGGGACCTGCCTTCTATGTATAATTTTTTGACTATTATTTATTCGTTGCTTCATTATTACCTCACTTAGTTTATTTGCTCCCCCTTACGGCACCATCTTTACTCCTACATGAAGCATCTAAGTGAGGGTATAAAAATGGCACCGCGAGGGGTGCAAACATCTACCAATTATGCCGAAATAGCCTAACAGTAGACAACCTCACGATGCCATTTTAAACTGTTAGTCTATTCCGTATAAAACGTTTCGGCATTTTGTTAATTAATAGATGTTTGCACTACCATTATAACACATTAATTATTATTTGTGCTAAAAAATGCCAAATCTTTTTCTATTTGCTTCTTGTATCGTTCTTCTTCCGAGAAAACACAACCACAGTACTTTTGCATATAAAGTCCTAGCTCCCTTGCCTTAGCCTGTCCAGCACGAAATCCCACCCTAAAGTCTCGGTAAACAAATTTAATTCCCGCCGCCGCAGCTAGTTCTTCGCATACGGCCTTAAGCTCCTCGTGTTTCTGATACGGTGACACTAAAAGCGTAGTCGTAAACGCATCATAACCATTCTCCGCCGCATATCGCACTGTTTCGCCAATTCGCTTGCGGTAGCAGTAATTCACGCAGCGCCCCGGAATGTCATTTACTACATTTCGGCAAAACTCATCCAGTCCATAATCTTCATTAATAATCAACTTCACGCCTACCGATGAAGCAAAATCGCGCAAACAATCCCGCCGCGCCTTGTATTCCATAAACGGATGAATGTTTGGATTATACCAAAAAAGTTCCGGCTCAATCCCTTCGGCGCGTAAAGAATCAATACAATACACCGAACACGGCGCACAGCAAGTATGCATCAAAAGTTTCATTTAATATACCGCCAAACTGGCCCATCCGCAGTATCATTAACTTCAATATTAAGCTCTGCTAATTTATCCCGTAATTCGTCCGCTTTTGCGAAATCTCGCGTTTCTCGTGCCTCTTCACGCTCTTTAATCAGCGCGTAAGAATTTGCCGAAATATCAGGGGTGTCCTCTAATAACTTCAGCCCAAACAACTGATCAATTAACCCCCATTGTTCAAGTGACAAATTAGCATTATCGATAATCGAAAACGCCTCCGGGGAATTCAAATTATTCTCCACCGCTGCCATTACTCCATCCATGGCATCTCTATCACCAGGAAGATTTGACTGGTAATACTCTGCAATTTTATTGCGCCAATTTAACCTCCGCTGTTTTGCTGCCGCCAACGATTCAAATGTAAAATTTCGCGTGCTCTGATAGTGCCCCGAAAGTACCCACATTTTATAATCTAGCGCCGTAAAGCCTTGCTTGGCTAAATCATCAAGCATATAAGTATTTCCGAGCGATTTCGAAATCTTCTCTCCATCAATCGTAATAAAATTACAATGTAGCCAATACCTAGATAGTTTCGTACCATAGGCTGCAAAACATTCCGCAATTTCATTGGTATGATGTACCGGAATGTGATCAATTCCTCCAGTATGGATATCGATTGGCTCACCGAGCTCCTTGTGGATAATTGTGGCACATTCCAGATGCCAACCCGGGTAACCCGGTCGCCCTAGATAATCCCAACGCATCGCGTGACGCTCACCTGGCTGAATAAACTTCCATACCGCAAAGTCCGAAGCATTTTTCTTTTCCGCTGAAAACTCAACTCGTGCCCCAGCTTGCAAACCCTCTAGATTCAGTCGCGCAAAATCAGCATACTCATCAAATTTAGCAGTATCATAATACACCCCATCCTTTGTTTCATAAACAAAACCATGCTCACGCATCAAATCAACCGCTCGCATATCCTCTTCAATATAGTCTGTCGCTCGCGCTAATACTTCCGGCTCCACTAGTTCCAAATCACGATAATCCGCCATAAATGCCTTAATGTAATTATCTGCTATTTCCCACACCGTTTTGCCTTCGCGTTCGGCTCCTTTTTCGAGCTTATCCTCTCCCTCATCGCCATCCGAAACCAAATGCCCCACATCCGTCAAATTAAGCACCCGCTTCACATCAAAACCACTTGCCTTCAAAACCCTAACCAACAAATCCCAATAAACATATGCCGTCAAATTTCCAATATGCGCCCGAGAATACACTGTTGGCCCACAAGTATAAATTTTCACCACCTCAGATAAAGGTTTAAATTCCTCCGTTTCACGTTTCAGGGTATTATACAGTTTCAGCATTTAGTACCTCCTCTAAGATTCCCACCATTTTTGTATATTTATCGCGTGATACTCCGTGCCGGCCTTCTGTTTTAATTGCCGTTAAATATTTTGGATTGGCTTTCAAAACGCCAGGTATATTATATGCCGCAATAAATTGGTCCAAATTTCCATAAATCAACACCGCCGGTGTTTTTAACTCCGACAAAACTTTATAATTCCGCCGGTTTAACACAATTTTAGAAATTGAGTTTTTAAAAGATTTTTCTTCTAAAATTTTCCGGTTCTTCACTGCTACCGCATCTTGGAATAACTTCATTCCCGCCGCAAATGCCGGGTTGTCTAAATCTCTTTCAGTATAAACTGGTGGCGATATCAAAATTAACTTTTTCACTGACTTTTTATAAGTATCAGCATATCGCGTAACAATCAAAGTGCCCATTGAATGCCCCACCAGCACTAGTGGCGCGTCGCCAATTCGAAGTTTCTCAATCGAATTATGTAAAGCCTCCAGTTGCTCCTTGTAATCATAGTTCAAATCGTCTGAGTGCTGAGAGCCTCCCGCCCCCAGTAGATCGAACGACACAAACCTCGCCTCTTGCAAAGATTTCGTCCCCTCAAGATACTGAATCGCTCGCGTAAAACTCGATGAATCCGCCGCAATCCCATGGATAAACACCACCACCATTTTTGGGTTTTTTACAGCTGAGAAATCATGGGTTTTTTTCAAAATCAATTTTTTATTCAACATCTGCCATTAACTCCGGTACTATTTTTACTAAATCGCGCACCACTTCATCATAAGTGGTATCATAAGTTCGAAATCCGGCCGCCTGTGGATGCCCACCTCCGCCAAAATATCCAGCAATTTTATCCGCAATCGGCGCATCGATGCCGGTACGAATTTTCCCGGTCACTTTCCCGTCTGGGTAAGTCTTCACCGCCACCGCCACCTTAACCCCGGTCACTAGTCGCATCTCCTCAAGAATCAGTACATTAGGGTTGTATTCATCCGAATATTCCTGAATATCCTCCCAGGGAATATGCACCGTCGCCAACTCTCCGTCCAGTGAATACTCAATTCGCCTAATCAATTCCGCTTTGTAATCCAAAATTCGTGGCGACTTCTTCATAAATTCGCGTCGTTTTTCTTCCAAATCCGTGATATTTGCCCCCAGTCGCATCAAATCCGCCGCCACTTCAAACGTGTCAGCTGTCACCGACGAACTCGTTAACCCCAAGGTGTCAGACAAAAGCCCTTGAAAAATCGCTTCCGCCGCTTGCTTTTCAATCACGACATTTTCAGCCTTACAAATTTTATAAATCAATTCAGTACAAGAAGGTAGCACTTCAATAATCGCCTCGTGTGGGAAATTTAAATCGTCCTCCGTCTCGTGGTGGTCTAGGACTAGCACCGGTGCGTTGTATAATCGATTCCGAATTGCCGTATCATCAAGTAGTTTTGACAAAAGTACTTCTGCTGCCGTATCTACAATAATGTATCCATCCGCTTTGTAGTCAAATTCATTCGTCACTCTAGACCAATCTGGAAAATATCGTAAATACTTTGGCACATCTACCGGGCAATACAATGTAACTTCTTTATCGGCCAGCAAATAATCAAGCGCAATCGCCGACCCCATCGAGTCGCCATCTGGATTTTCCGCCTGAATTACGCAAATTTTATCCTTATCCTGCAAAAACTCACTAAATTTCTTATACATATATTAATTATAACATGCTAAAATAGATATATGACATTTTTTCGCGCCGACAAAAACTTTGAAAAGTTCGAGGACGTAACCGCCAGTTTGCTAAAAAAAGAAGGTGTTAAATTACTACTATGCGATTTAGACAACACCTTGCGCCTTCATTCCGAAAAAGAACCGGCCGATGAACTCGCCAAATGGATTAAAGGCCTCCATCGCGCTGGGGTTAAAATCGTGGTAATTTCTAACAACGGCCGCAAAAACATGATGCAAAAATTCTGTGAACCCCTCAATGTTCCCTGCAAATGGTGGGCCATGAAGCCAATGAGCCGTAAATTAACCGAGGCTATGAGCGAACTTAAAATTAAACCATCAGAAACTGTTATGCTCGGCGACAAACTTTCTACCGATGTTTTAGCCGCTCGTTTTGCTGGTGTTCGAGCTTGGAAAGTTGACCACCGAAGGGATATAGTATGACAAAGCCTGTCCGGATTAATACCCCGACATTATTAACTATCCTTCGCATGGTTTTATCTCTTGTATTCTTAATGTTTGTACTATCTCCAAACATTTGGGCGCGTGCCATCGCGCTAGTTATTTTCCTAGTTGCTGCTTCCACCGACAAAGTTGACGGCTACCTAGCTCGCAAAAACCATGAAACCACCGACCTCGGCGCCTTTTTAGACCCTTTGGCCGACAAAATGCTCGTTAATCTCGCACTTCTTGCCCTTACCTACTTAGAAATCGTACCAGTTTGGGTTTTTGCAATTATTCTTGTTCGTGATTTTGCTGTTGATGGTCTCCGTATGGCTGTGGCCAAAAAACAAAAAGTTCTTCCGGCTTTTCCCATCGGTAAGCTTAAAACCACCACACAAATTGTCGCAATCGTGATTTTACTATTTAGCCTGCTACTAGACAGCGATTTCATCGATATCATCGGGAATATCTTTCTTTACCTTTCCCTCATCCTCACTGTCGTTTCAGCTGTTCACTATTTTAAATCAGCGAACATTTTTAAATTAAAATCGAAATAATCAAAAGTATCGCCGCGGCAAATGCGGTTGAATCAACCCTATCCAAATATCCTCCATGCCCCTCGGCGCCCCCAATCAACAATTCTAATTTCGCAAACAAGGGGTTTTTAATCAAGATTTCGTTTGAATCCTTCACCTTAAATCGCCGCTTCAAGAAGCTCTCGAACAAATCGCCACAAAGCGCCAGTGGTCCACAAAGCAAATAGAACCAATCCGTTGCAAACGCTCCCCTAATAGCCATCAACACGGCAACCATCCCAATCGCCATCACTAGCCCCAGGATTGTCCCCTCCCAAGTTTTGTTTTTCGAAATCTTCGGGAACGGCCGCTTTTTGCCAAACACTTTCCCGCCGAATGCTTTTCCAAATAAATACGCAAAAATATCATATCCTGGTACCCCTAGAATAATATACCAAAAATGCGCAGTATCAATTTGCGACACAAATAGTGCCCCGTAAAATAAAAACGCCAATTCAAAAATCACTAAAATCAGGTTTTCAAAACTATAACCCTTTTTAAAGAAACTAAATAATTCGATCGCTGCTACTAGCGAGAATAACCCAAATAGCACCTTAAATGGTAGTCCGTCAAAGGTGTACAAAGCAACCAAAGCCACCACAAACATTACCGTTCCCACTATTAGCCTAACCCTAAAATTCTTATCCATAGCCCGATTATATCACAAATATGGTAAAATAATACATAGTATGCCAATAGAGTTTGTTTATAATAAAATTAAAAATACCTTGCGCAAAATCGATATGAAACTCGAACGCGCTAAATATGGCTATATTGATAAAATGCCAAAAGACATTAAATATTTTGACGGCGGACTTTACGACGTAGTTTATGAGTCTTCTTGCAAATGGCCACATAATACTGCTCTAGAGTATTTCGATACTCAAATCACCTACAAAGATTTAATTAAAAAAATCAATAAAGTCGCTGCTGCCCTCAAAGCTATCGGTGCCGAAAAAGGCGAAAAAATCACCGTTTGTATGCCTAATACTCCCGAAGCTATTTATATGTTCTATGCCATCAATGAAATTGGCGCCGTTGCTAATATGATTCACCCGCTTTCCTCCGAAAAAGAAATCGAAGATTACGTCAATCAGGCCGAATCCAGAATTATGCTTTGCGTCGATGTTTCTTATCCCAAAGTCGAAAACATTATCAAAAACACTCGAATCGAACAGCTCGTAGTAGTTTCACCTACACGTTCGATGGACTTAATCGTCCGGGTTGTTTATAAACTCACCAAGGGCCGCAAAAACCACATCAAAAAATCCCAACATGTCATCACTTGGGACCAATTCCTGTCAAAAGCCAATAAATTTATTGGCAATCCACATGCCCGTGTCAACGCTACTGACGACGCAGTAATCATGTATTCCGGCGGCACAACTGGTAAACCCAAAGGCATCATCCTCTCAAACCTCAACTTCAATGCTCAGGCTCTGGGAGCTAAATATTTAGTCCCCGAGCTATTTAAGCCAGAGTACTCCTTCATGGCCTTCTTGCCAAATTTTCATGCCTTTGGCCTTGGCTGCTGTATTCATATGCCACTTTATTTCGGTGCCCGTACTTTTCTCATCCCGCAGTTTAATCCTAAAAAATTCAAAAGCTACATCACTAGATACAAAGTTGATATTTTAGTCGGCGTCCCCACTGTTTTTGAATATCTCACCAAAATTAAGTTTAAAAAAGACGGCCTAAAAAACGTTAAATATGTCGTTTCAGGTGGTGATATGATTAGTATGTCCAGCAAAGAAATCATTAACGATTTTCTCAAAAAACATGGTTCCAAAGCCATTATCGAAAACGGCTATGGTCTTACCGAGGCCTCCGGTGGCTTTATCTTCTCACCTCGTTCCGTTGCTGAAGAGCCAGACACCATCGGCTACCCTATTCCAGATAATGAAGTCATAATTATGGATTTAAAAACTAAAAAACCAGCTAAGCTCGGCCAAGATGGTGAAATATTGGTTCGTGGACTATCAGTTATGAAAGGCTATCTCAAAAAGCCCAAAGAAACCAAAGAAGCCTTCGTCAAAATCGGCAACAAAAAATACCTCCGCACCGGCGACATTGGCTATGCCGATGAACGTGGCGTGATTCATTTCCGCTCTCGTCTGAAACGTATGATTGTGTCGAACGGCTATAATATTTATCCTGCTAACATCGAAGACGTCACCTTAAAATGCAAAGACGTCTCTGTCTGTGCAGTAGTTGGTCGCGAGGACAAACTCCGCGGTGAAAAAGTAGTCGTGTTTGTCGTGGCTGCCCCCGACACCCGTGAACACACTATCCGCAAAGAGCTCGGCGCAATTTACAAAAAACACCTCGCCAAATACGAAATCCCCCGCGAAATCCGCTTCATCGACGCCCTCCCTAAGACCAAACTCGCCAAAGTCGACTTTAAGGCATTAGAGGAACTGTAATTACAGTTTAGTCCGATTTTCCAAAGCCGCACTTAGCGTAATTTGGTCTGCGTAAGACAAGTCGACCCCAAGCGGCAATCCGCGTGCTAAACGTGTTAATTTCAATTCCGGATTTTGTTCATGTAAGATTTTCTCTAAATACAAAGCCGTTGATTCCCCTTCAACGGATGGATTTGTCGCGATGATCACTTCCTTTACATTATCATTGTTTACGCGCTTAATCAGCTCACCAATATGTAGCTGTTCTGGTGTCACCCCATCAATTGGCGAAATTGCTCCGCCTAGCACATGATAAGTGCCTTTGTAGGCCTTAGTTTGCTCAATCGCATGGATGTCTAGCGGTTCTTCAACTACCATCACGGTTGTTTTATCGCGCGAGTCATCTGCGTAAAGCGGCGACACGTCATCCGAAGCGTCGATTAACGCAAAAGTCACCGGGCAAGATTTAACCGAATCATGTAATGCTTCAAGTGATTCCGCAATTCCCTCCGAAACTTTAGGGGAAGCCTTGAAAAGATAACAAGCGTATCGCTCTGCCGTTCGTGGCCCCACTCCTGGAAGCCGACCCAAAGCATCAATTACATTCACCAAAGCTTGTGGCAACATCAAACAATCCTCAACAATTACATCCCACCGAGGCCAAGATTACCAAGTCCGCCCATGAGTGGTTTCATTTTGTCAGTTGCAATTTCTTGCGCCTTAGCGAATCCATCGCGCATACAATTCTCAATCCAACGTTCCAATTCATGGATGTCATCTAGATCAATCTTTTCAGGATCAATTTTAACTTTCTTTACTTTTAATTCACCATTAATCTGCACTATCACCGCTCCGTCTCCAGCTTCAACTTCTACGATTTCGTTTTTGAGTTCTTTCTGCGCTTTGCGCAACTGATTTAATAATTTCATCTGGTCCATCTTCTGACCCATTTTATTCTCCTTCCGTTACTTCAGAATATGTGTATAAATATATTATATCAGAATTATCTCGCATTGGCGAGGTAATAATCCTAGATAACTGGTAATTTTCCGGCACTTCCTCCAGTGGCCCTAGCACCGCTAGTTTTTCGCCAGGTTGTATTGCGTCGACTATTTTAATATCTGTCGACTCCTCCAAAATTTGATAAAAATTCCGATGCTCATTTAGCAGCAGTTTTTCATCAGTTAAATTTTTTCGAATCACCGCCAGTTTATAATCAAACTCATCCGCTACATTTGGATTGTATCGGTAACCATACATATATTGTAAAAGTCCCGGAATAATCATAATTCCAAACAGCACTGTCAGCGGCAAGAGTGCAAAAATCCGTGCGTAAGGGTTTTCTGGGAACAACCCATACCATTTTTCTAGTAAGTATTTAATTCCGTGCGCTACCAAAATCGCAAACGGCAGCACCAAGAACACCACTGCGTCCGGGTTAAAACCGGTAATCACTAACGCGAAAACTAAAAGTACCGTTGCAATTGAATTTCGCGACGCAAAGAATCCCTTGGTGGTTGAAAATAGGCCAATCAACGCCAATGCAAAGGTCGGCAAGCTAATCAAAGGTGACAAAAACACACTTTCCACGCTAGTGTACCACGAAAATACTGGCGACAATCCAGTCGTAATATTTGAGAAGAAATTACTCACGTTGTAATCCCGCGCAAACAGAAGCTCCATAATCGCTTCTGGGTGATTATAAATACTAAACCCAAGCATCACGAATCCCCCAGCAATAATCAAAAACACCAACACGAGTGGTATTTTTGGCAAATGCTTTACTATAAACCTTAGGTGTGGTTGTGCGAATACAAATATCACGCAAAACGCTGCGAAATATATCATATATGGCGTGAAAATTGACAAAAGCATTGCGATAGCAAACACGAAACTATACAGCGGCTTGGGCTTCTTCTCGCCTTGGATTTTCGAGCCTAGCCATAAAAGCAGCGTCGGCCAAAACACAATCATAATTAACGGTGTCCCCGATCCAGCCAAGAACAAAAACGGTGTAGAAAGCACAATTAAACATGACGCCAGGAGTGATACATTACTTTTAAACCATCGGTTCAAAAGCAAGATTAGCAAAAAACCTAAAACTAACCCCACAATAATACTCGGGAGTTTTACAGTATAAGCCGAAAGTCCAAAAAACATAATAGAGTACTTCTGCAATACTCGGTAAGGCAAATCCACTAAATCCCCATTTAAAATACCATTACGTCCCAAATAATACGAGGTTGTGGCAGATTCAATTTCCGCTTCCGATAGCCCAGTCTGCGCAATCAAAGGTAATCCCACCAAAAGTGCAGTAAATAACAGCCCCAAAACAACATATCCAATCACGAACCGGTATCGGTACAAAAAAAGTTTAGAAATCACAATTTTCTTCACACTCATAATTATACCATAATTAATTTAATACCAAAACCTTTTTGGCAGTTTGTCAGCTATTCTTCGGTGGAATTCTAAATCAAACCCATCTAGATGTTTTACGTCTTTTTTCTTAAAATACTTTTTACGAATATAGTCCGCCGTCATAACTTCGCCTGGGATCAGCTTGTATTTCTTCCGAAAATTCAATCCCCGGCCAAAATTCGCAGGTGGCAGCACCGCCATTGGCAAAAAATCACATTTCATTTTTGGGTCGGCATATAATTTAACTGCTAGGAGCGACATCGTTGGTATAATGTCTTCTTCGCCTCGAAAAGCTTTTTCCGATTCAAACACCGTTTCTTGTCGCGTTGCCGAAGGCGCCACGAATATCACGCCACCATTTTTGACTGCTTCGTGCGATAAATCCGTATAAATATCTCGGAACTCTTGTTTTAATCGCTTGCCCTGCTCGTATCGCCAAGACCCAGGTTTTAAATCCATTTTTCGCCAAGTCGAAGGAGTGATTGTTGGTGTTAAAATAATCCCAAGTCGCTTAATTTTTTCATAATTCGGCATCAAAGCTTCATACCACGGCAAATTTACTGGAAAATACATCGGTTTATCACCCATAATATCAATTTTCATCACCAAAATTCGTGCAATTTCGCCAAGCGATGGGTGGTTAAAACCAATTACTAAACCATTTTTTGAATCTTTTGGCATATCCTTATAAGAACCTGGCGTAATTTTTGACAAAATCCTCACCAGTTTTTTACGTGCCGCTTGGTTGTGTTTTTCAATATCATTCTTCGGTCCGGTTGTTCGGAAAAAATAATTCACCGCCGTGTTACATGCTCTCCCCACATTAACCATTTCCTTTCGCAAATCTTCCGCTCCCAGTGTAGTGAGAAGTGAGTACCCATCGTGTTGGATTTTATCGATTACATTTTCCGCCGTCAATTTTTCAAGCTGACTCTTCGTAAAAGTTTTCTTTTTTATCATAATAATCATTATAGCACAAACACCTACACGGTATGGTATAATATAATTACATATAACATAGGAGAATACAAAATATGAAAGACCTTTTTCAAAGGACGACAACATCGATTATCGTATCGTCGGTCATTGCCTTCATTCTAGGCTTAGTCATGGCGATTATACCAGGCGTAACGTTGCAAGCAATGAGCATCGCCATTGGTATCTTTATGATCATTTATGGTGTAGCTTTAATCGTGCTTGATTTTATGTCGCATCACGTTTATATTCCATTTTACGGAATTATGTCGGGGCTTCTGTCGGTTGTAGCCGGTATTGTCTTGATTGCTATGCCAAACGTACTAACAGTTGTATTCGCGATTGCGCTTGGCCTTTGGATTATTCTTTCCAGCGTCAATATCATCAGCGTTGCTGTCACGGTTAGAGGCAAAGTCAAAAACTGGGGCTGGTGGTTACTACTTGGCATCATTGATTTGATTTGTGGTATCATCATCCTCTTTAACCCATTTGCTTCGTCAATCTCGCTCGTCGTGCTTGGCGGTATCATTATCATGATTCACTCCGTCATCACCATCGTTGATATGGTTATGATCAAAAACGACGCCAAAGAGCTTTCAAAGGCTCTCGAAGAAACCGTCAAAGGTACCAAAGAAGCTAAAACCAGCAAATAAATACTCTAACACGATAAAATGAGAGGTTTTGCTACCTCTCATTTTTTAACATAAACCAATTTACATCTGTAAGAAATCATGGTATAATAGCCCCTGCACTTTAAAAATTTGACAAGGAGGGGTAAAAATGGAAGTAGCCAATTATTGTGTGATTACAGGGGTGTCAATACTCTTACTATTAGGATGTTTATTACACCTAATCGAAAACGACACTTTCTCTACCAAAACAATCGGAAAGTTTCAGCGCCTCATCTATGTGCTGATAATCGAGATTGTTATTGATTGCGTATTTATGATACTTGAAGGGCATGAAATACCAAACGCTATATTATACATCATGAAAAGTATCGAGTTGGTACTTAACCCTATCTCTGCATTCTTAGTCTTTGACATATTTTATGACAAAAAAGTCTCAAGAAGAGATAAGGTAATGAATCGAATTCGTAAAATGATGATAGTAGTTATAAACATTAATGTCCTGTTGCAGCTATACACAATAGTGGGGCATAGCGTCTTTATTATCGACAAAAACAACCTGTATCGTCGTGGGCCGCTAATGCCTGTCTATGTTTCATTATTGTTATTTATGATAATGGCGCTAGCAGTTGGTATTATAGTTTATTCAACAAAAACGCAAAGCATTATGAAAGCTACTCTGTTTTCCTTTACTATTTTATTGGTGACAAGCGTAGCTTTAAGGTTTTTCTTTCCGAAGAGGAACTACGATTTCCTATGTATAGTCATATCAACATTATTCTTGTTGATTTATTATTCACACGTGACATTAAGAATCGACCCGCTAACTAAGATGTTGAATCGCCATGTTTATTCTCGGCTGATTGAACGGATAGATTATACGACGATTATTATCATCGTTGATGTGAACCACTTCAAACAGATTAATGACACTTATGGCCATGCCTGTGGAGACCAGGTATTAAAAAACTTTGCCAGCATCATCTGCAAAGCCTACGGACAATACGCATATTGTTTCCGGACCGGCGGCGATGAATTCTGTATCATCCTAAAGCCAAATGTATTCGAAAAGCTATTAGAAGAAACGCCAAATTGCGACGTTTACAAAATGGCAGAGGAACTTATGGAAAGTTTAGAAAACTTAATTCAAGAATACAACGCAGAAAAAGGCGAATACAGTTTGCTAGGAAATGGCGTGTCACAAGGATACGGTATATTCTATGCGCATCCAAGTGAGGCTACCATTGACTACAACGATATGCCATTAAAAGAAGTGCTTGAGCTGGCCGACCAGCGTATGTACAGAAACAAAAAACAGTACAAAATCAAGCATCCGGAAGGAATTGAGCCAAACGAAAACCACAAACGCATAGGAGTGCTATACAAGCCTTCTAGACCAATCCTAGTAGAGAAAGAAGACACCTAATCCTATCAAATTAAACCAGCCGTTAAGGCTGGTTTTTCCTTTTTTGGGTATTGACTTTTCGCGGGGGGGGGTACAATATAAGTATAATAATTTATTAGGTAATACTTATATTGAAAGGTGATACATGAAGACCACGAAGAAGTGTGATAACACTAACAATAAGCGACGTTCCAGCGCCGGTATGTTTTACACTTCTTCTGCCGGCGCTGTAACCTCGCTTATTTTAATGCGTAAGGATAAACTCTTCATTACATCTCATATCGTAGCTTTTATCCTTATTGCTCTATTATTTCTATCTCTTTCTTTGTTTACTGGAGCCACTGGCTTATTTGGTCTCAATGGCTCAGCCTATGCAGACTACACTATTTCCATGACTAGTAGCGGTGCTCAGGAAATAGACGTATTACCAAGTAGTAATCCTTCTGGTGTAGGTACCAAAATCAGTACAGATGCCGTAACAGTAACTACCACCTGTCCTGCTGGTTATAATCTCACTACCACTACATCAGTTAATGATAATAAACTATATCTAAATGGTAGTAGTTCTAATAATGCAACTGACACCTATTTCAATCCTTCTGATGGTACTACTGCCTTGTCAAATGCACCTAATACTTGGGGCTTCTATCAGGATGGTAGTACTGTCCCTACTGCATCAAGCGTCTTTAAACCAGTACCAATCAGTACTTCTACTCCATCTACTATTAGAACCTCTTCTAGCACCAGTGATTCCTTTAATATCTACTATGGTGTAGCAGTAGGAAATAATCTTGCTCCTGGTACTTATAAAATGATACCTAACCAAAACAATGCTAATGAGAATGGTACTATCGTTTACTATCTTACTATGGCAGAAGAATGCTTAATAACTAAACAATACATGCAAGATGTTACCGAAGCAGATCTAGCTGAACTAATGCCAGATGATGGCGATTCTGCCACACTTTATGACAAACGTGATGGCAGTGATTACCAAATCACTAAGATAAATGACAATTACTGGATGACGCAGAACCTCAGAATAACCCACACGACAGGTCAGCCCGTTGGAACTATCTTGGCCGAAAATTCTAATTTTGATAACGATATAACCTTTGATGGGGACTTAACCTCTGGCAATAGTTATACAGCCAAACGGTACCATGTCCCTACAGAAACTGATTTATCCACACTAAGCCTTACTGCAGACCAGGTAGGTGTTTGGTATAACACATGTGCAGTTTCTGCTGGTGAGGTATGCAACAATACAGTCCAGATGGATGCCACAAATGATATTTGTCCATCAGGCTGGCGATTACCAAATCTAGCCGAATCTAGCTCTTTAATAAACTATGCTTCACATTTCTCGTCCGTTTATAGTGGTTACTGGTCCAGCAGCACATTAAGCGGTTCAGCAGGTTACTGGTGGACAAGTTCTGGGTATAGTAAAACTGGCCAATCCAGGATAGGTTTTGAAAACTCTATCTTGAGTACAGGGGCATACAATAAAAGATATGGGCTTTCAGTGAGATGCGTGAAAAAAGAAGATCCAAAACCACCAATTTCGACGAATTTATACGATGCTGTAGCCTCCATGAGCAAAGGTACCCAAACTCTCGAAGAGCTTCGTGCTGAAATAACTACCAGTAACTCCGGCGTCTATGAATATAATAGTTCCGTATTCGGCACTGCTTCTGATGCCGCTAACACCAGTAAAATCTACTACTACCGTGGTATCTTAGATAATACAACCGGCACATATGGTTCTGATGGTGATAACGCAAAGTATCCTAACACCGTCGTCCTCTCATCTGTATCTAGTAAATCTGGTCTAGGTACTAGTGATACCTGTTGGCGCATCGTCCGTACTACCGGCTCTGGTGGCGTAAAGATGATTTACCAAGGTAAATGGACTGGCTCTACTTGTGCTCATGCTACTATGGCTGCCCAAGTTACCACTAAAGCTTTTGATACCACTGCCAACAGCTCAGGTAAAAGCATTATCGGTGTAGGCTATACTAACAATGCTACCTATAAATCTACAACTGCAGCTACCGCCTATAGCACCCTCTTTGGTTCTAATACTAGCTATTCAGGAAATAGTACATCATCTACCATGAAAACCTACATTGAAGGTACCTGGTTCACTAATATCAATGCCTACGCGTCTAAACTAGAACAAAGCGCCGGTTGGTGTAATGATAGAACTATCCGTACTAGTAATCGGTCAACAAGCGTTATTCCAGACAGCACCAATATTGATACTCCATATGCTACAGCCACTTCAGGAAACACTGCTTATTACTTTGGCCCATATGTAAGAACTAGAACCACTAGTGATAAACCAACTCTTGGTTGCCCAAGAAATAATGCAGACCTTTACACCACGTCAAGTGCCACAAATGGTAACAAACAATTAGGAAAACCAGCTGCTCTAATCACTGCTGATGAAGCCGCCTTTGCGGGTTCTGGCTACTCCTCATCTACCACTCCTTATCACGCTAACAGTTACCTCAGTTCCGGCTCCCTCTTTTGGTTGTTGTCCCCGGGCTATCGTAGCTGGGGCGGTAATGTATTCGGCTATAGCCTGCGTTCGAGCGGCAACTTGTACGACAACAACGGCGTGAACGCCGCGGATGGGGTACGCCCGTCCATTTCCCTCACCTCTGGAACTACTGCCGTCAGCGGTACAGGAACCGCTACGGATCCGTGGATAGTAAACCCGTAAACACTCAAAAAATCTCCCCTACAAAACGGGGAGTTTTTAACCTGGAGTGACTCTCCAGTTCTTGCAGTTTAATGGCTGGGGATGAGGAAAAAATAATCCCCCATCCCCACTCGGCTTCGCCGAGTATTTTTCTCGCTTCGCTCGAAAATGCCAAAATTCCTCGTCATAAAAATAGAAGTGCAAGCACTTCATTTTTATTCCTCAAATTTTGGCTGGGGATGAGGGATTCGAACCCCCGAATGCCGGGACCAGAACCCGGTGCCTTACCACTTGGCGAATCCCCAGTACTCCATAATTATACCACAAGTCTATTCACTTCGCAATGCTTCCACCGGGTCCTTCTTCGAGGCCGATCTCGATGGAATAATCCCTGCAATTAAAGTCAAAATCACCGACAAAACAATCAAGATAATCGCCGTCCTTGGGTCAAGTGCCGCATTTAACGGTATATCGCCCGTAAAAAGATGCAAAACAAAGTTTATCGGGATAATCAACAGGTACGATAACCCCACACCAAATAATCCCGAAAGAAGCCCAATAATAAACGTCTCCGCATTGAATATCGACGAAATGTTGTGTTTCGATGCCCCAATTGCTCTAAGTATCCCAATTTCTTTCGTCCGTTCATAAACCGAAATATAAGTAATCACTCCAATCATAATTGACGAAACAATTAAGGAAATTGACACGAACGCAATCAACACATATGATACCGCATCAACAATCGTCTTTACTGAGCCCATGAGCACACCAGTAGTGTCCGTATATTCAATGACTTTCTCCCCATCATCAATATCACGCACCGCATCATTATAACCATCCAAAAACTCCAGGAACCTTGTTTTCCCATCAAAACTCCAAAAGTAAAACGACAGCTGCGTCGGGTCGTCTAAATCTTGATATCCCAAAGCCGACAAATTTGTCGCGAGCGTCGTTTTCTTCTTCGTAAACATGGCCGTCACCACTCGCGTTAATTCTTCTTCCGAAAAATTCAATCTAAACGCTCCCACGATTGCCGACTGGTCTACGTGGAACGAATTAGCAAAACTTGCAGTCAAATACGAAGTTAGCCCCGACACCTTCTCAACTACTTGTTTTTGAGTTGATAAATTTGAAACCCCTGTCGATAACGCATCAAAAACCGCATTCACTTCTGTCATCGCCAAAAATTCATTCATGTCAACTTCATAGGTTGGTGGTGCTTGAATCATTTTTCCGGCATAAATCTTCAGTAATCCATCAAACGCCGTTTTAAAATTATCGGCTGGTAGGCTATATGTTGCCTCAAGGTCCGAAAAATCTTTCGTATTTACATAATCATCAACAAACTGGAGCACAGCTTTTATATCTAGCGGGTTAATCTCGTGTGATGCAATTTTTTGTTTCAAAATTGAACTCATCTCGCTGGCCAAATCCTTGAACCGACTGACTAGCGCGCTTCTCACTTCCGGTACTGAGTTCACCCCGCTCGTAATATCATTCGAAATTCCCCCGATATATTCACGCGTTTTATTCGAAATTGCGTTTTGATCAATATTTACCCCAAACGCTCGTGATAAAGCCGCTTCATCTACCGAAACTAAATCCTCAAACTTAAAATCGTAGCTATTATCCTCTTCCCCAAACTTCACGCCCGAAAAAACATCAACATCGGGATTAGCTAACTGCTTTTTTACAATCTCGGTTTCAGAAGCCTTATCGATAATATGCGTAACGAGTGACGGCAAATATGCCACTCCACTACCTGCGCTCATCATCTCGGAATTCATCACCGAAACACCCACGATTTTTAATTTTTCTGAAGCGTTAAATAGCTGCCGCATATACGTCTCATCTTTGCTCATATCTTCATATACATCATATTTGCTATTATATTTATATGTTTCGGTCGCTGGTACTAAGCGCAAATCACGCGACATAATATCTTCATAGGTCAATTCTAGCGGCTCATTTGCAATTTTAACGTTTTCTCCGCTCATTATTTTTGAAACTATTTTATTTAGCTCATCTGTATCGTGAAAACCCAAAGAATAGGTCAAGAGGTCCGAAATCTCGCCCTTATTCGAAAGCACTACCATTAATTCATTGTATTCTTCTGGGTATCGCCCAGCCAGCAAATCAGTATCGTTTTCAAGATTAGCCTTATCATACTGCTGGAACACCGAAGTCATCGAAGAATAATTCCTTAGTAGCGATGATTCCCCAACCAAAGACGTAAATAACGTGCTCGGGTTCATTTTAGCAACCTTATCCGTCGCGTCAATCGTGTAAACCAGCGGGTCCACATTATATTCTTGCTCCATCAAACGAATATCCTGACCAATCTCATCGTAATGCGCCTCAAGGTAATTCTTAAAACTCGGCAAATCATTATTCGAAACCGTACCAAGTGTAGAAGACAAAATTTGGTTTTCCTTCAATTTCCCTTCTACAAGCTGGCCATCTGTCGAGCCAGACAAACTCAGCAAAATCCCAGTCATATCCGCAGTCTCTTTTTGTAGAGCCAAAGGATAAGAGGTCAAAGTATCTTCCTCGATTTTGTCAATATAGTTCTGGAAACCAGTCGATACGGCACTAATCAAAGCAATTCCAATAATCCCAATTGAGCCCGCTACCGCCACTAGTATTGTCCGGGCTTTTTTAGTCAATAAGTTGCTCAAAGACAAACTCGCTGCCGTAATAAATGACATTTTTGTTTTTTTAGATTTCTTTTCTGATTCCGCCAAATCTAAATCTGTCTTTTTTGCGCCATCATAAGGATTTGAATCGTCGATAATCTTTCCGTCTTTTAAATTGATAATCCTAGTCGCATATTCATCCGCCAACTCCGGATTATGTGTCACCATCACCACGAGTTTTTTGCTAGAAACCTTCTTTAAAAGCTTCATAATTTGCACACTTGTTTCCGAATCAAGCGCACCAGTCGGCTCATCGGCCAGTAAAATATCCGGATCATTCACAAGAGCGCGCGCAATCGCCACGCGTTGCATCTGCCCGCCCGAAAGCTGAGCTGGCAACTTATTAATATGTTCCGACAAGCCAACGTCCTTCAAAGCTTTTTTAGCACGCCTGATTGATTCGCGCTTCGATATTCCTGACAATGTCAAAGCCAGGCGCACATTATGTAACACCGTTTGATGCGGAATTAAATTATAAGACTGAAACACAAAACCCACTCGGTGGTTTCGATAAGCATCCCAGTCTTTGTCGCGATATTTTTTCGTAGATTTTTCGTTAATCACTAAGTCGCCAGAAGTATACTCATCAAGACCGCCGATGATATTTAGTAGAGTTGTCTTACCTGAACCTGAAGGCCCCAGAATTGCCGCAAACTCACTCTCGCGAAAATTAATTGACACCTTGTCTAGCACGGTACGTTTCACTTCACCAGTCCGATAGACCTTTGTCACACCCCGAATTTCAAGCATAACCTTATTATATCAGAAAATAACAAAATAAAAAATCAGTTATTTTTAAGTTAATCCAGTATAATGTAATATATGGATGGTAAAGTATTTGATCGGATTGAAAAAAAGTATCTCATCACCAAGGATGATAAAAAAGCACTTCTTAGCACCATCAAAAAACATATGCAAAAAGACAAATATCACAAATCCGAAGTTTATAATTTATACTTTGATACCGACAACTATGATTTAATTATCCAGTCAAATGACCAACCACCTTTTAAGCACAAACTCCGCGCCAGAAGCTACAAAGGTTACGACAGGGTGTTTCTCGAAATTAAAACCAAAATCCGCGGCCGCGATTTAAACCCAGGCTTCAAGCGCCGCGTCATGATTACGCACGATGATTTTAAGCAGTTAATCAAGCAAAAAACCACGGCCGAAAACCTAGCTAGTCAAAAAATTGAAACCGGGGGTGATATGCAAATCGCCAAAGAAGTCGATTACCTCATTCAACACCATAACCTTAAACCCAAAATTTTAGTTATTTATAACCGTGAGTCTTACAAAGGCGACGATAATCTTCGTATTACCTTCGATGAAAATCTTAAATTCCGTGATACGAATTTAAGGTTAAATAAGTCAAAACATGATAAAATATACTTTAAGGACAAGCAAAATATTATCATGGAGGTAAAAGCTCACGGCGTCTTTCCCCTTTGGTTGGTTGAGGCCCTGTCGAAAAACAAACTTTATCCTCAGCAATTTAGTAAAGTTGGAAAATCATACGAAAGAATAAGAAAGGAACAAAATGTTTAATACAATTTTCGATAATACAGCGGTCGGCATGGACATTAAAACTATCCTAATTTGCGCCGGTGTGTCGTTGGCGCTTGGGCTAGCTATCGCTATTACCCATATGAAAACCTCACAAACCACCAAAGGTTTTCTCATCACCCTCACGGTCTTGCCACTCCTAGTGATGGCCGTTATGATTATGATTAACGGTAGCCTTGGTACTTCTATCGCTATCCTCGGTGCGTTTTCGCTGATTCGTTTTCGTTCAATTCGCGGTCGCGCTAAGGACCTCCTCTCTATCTTTTTTGCCATGATGGTCGGCTTAGCGCTTGGTATGGGCCATGCTCTCTTTGCCGCTGTTATCACTGCGATTGGCATCGTTGCGATTGTCTTCTTCTCTTACACCAATATCCTCGAGCCTAACCGCCGCGAACGCGTCCTTAAGGTTGTTATCCCAGAAGATCTCGACTACGAGGATGTTTTTGCAGATACCTTCAAAAAATACACCACCAAAACTAACCTAGTCAAAATGAAAACCATGAATATGGGCTCACTTTATAAACTTACTTACGATGTCAAATTAAAACATGGCGTCAAAGAAAAAGAATTCCTCGACGAAATTCGTGTCAAAAATTGTAACCTTAAAGTTTTACTCTCCGAGCCACTTTGTGAAGAGGAGATATAATGGCCGACGTCCGCACGCGACCTCGCCCAGATTTGCGATGGTTGATTGTTGTTATAATTCTAGTTCCATTAGTCATTGCGGCAGTTATTATTAATAATAACTATCCAGCGGAAGATAGCACCAAACTTGCAAACGCTCTCGATATCGACAACGGCGACCTTAAAATCAATTGGGGTCAGTATCCTACTTATGATATTAATTTAACTGAACCGCTCACCATCACTCAGTCGGGCACTTATCAGCTTACTGGCACTCTAATTGACGGCAATATCAAAGTTCAAGCTCCTAACGGCGAAGTGAAGCTAGTTTTAAACGATGTCACTATTGTTAGCCCGGATGGCCCAGCAATCATCATTAATGATGCCGATGAAACAGTAATTGAACTGGCGGGAGAAAACAATCTATCCGACAGCTCTAAGTATAGTGAAGAATATAACGAAGATATCACTGGAGCCATTTATAGTAAATCCGACCTCACCTTCCAGGGCGAGGGTACATTGGCCCTCACGGGTAATTACCAGGACGCCATCGTCGGCAAAGACGACGTCAAATTCAATTCCGGGACATACGTGCTTGATGCTAATGACGATGCCATCCGCGGCAAAGATTCCGTCTATATTGTAAACGGCAATTTTATAATTAACTCTAGTGCCGATTGTATAAAATCCACCAACGATATCGACACCGGTAAAGGTTTTGTTTTGATTGAGAATGGCAACTTTAATCTCACGTCCGAAGCAGCAAAAGCCATCAAATCCGTCAAGACTGTTTTAATCCAAGGCGGCAACTACTCTATTAGCTCTTATGACGACGCTATCCATTCCGACATTTACGTTGGCATAACTAATGGTCAAATTAATCTTACTTCCGGTGACGACGGTATTCATGCCAATCGTGAATTAATTATCGATGGCGGCGATATCCATATTGCCAAGGCTTACGAAGGACTAGAAGCCCAAGTTGTCACCATTAACGATGGCGACATCAGCCTCATCACCAACGATGATGGTATTAACGCTGGTGGCGGCGCCGATGAATCTAGCAAAAATCGTCCCGGGGCCAATCCCTTCGATGCCGATGAAAACTGCATCCTTACTATCAATGGCGGCAACGTTTATATTAATTCTACTGGTGATGGAGTAGATAGCAACGGCTGGCTTTATTTCAACGGTGGCTCTACCATAGTAGACGGCCCCACCAATAATGGCAATGGCGCCCTCGATTCCGGCATGGGTATTGTAATGAATGGTGGTGAAGTCCTTGCCATCGGCTCATCCGGTATGGCAGGAAATCTTGGCAGTACTTCTAATGTTCTTAACATCAGCATTTTTCTTACCGCTATTCAACCAGCTAATACCAACCTCAAAATCAAAGATTCCGCGGGTAACATAATCATAGAACACGATTCTAGTAAACAATTCTCTCATCTCGCCTTTGGTTCCCCCAAACTTCAATTTGGCGAAACCTACATTCTATACCTAAACGATGAAGAATACACCTCCTTCACTATTTCCGGCATCACCACTACGGTCGGGAAGGAAAGAAACAACTTTTCTCGTTAATCTCAGCACCCCCTAATTCGCATAAAACTTTTCTTCTATATCCCTGCCCAGGGCTGTGTTTTTTTGATACGGCACCTGATTAGTCATCACCACCACTATGTAATGGCGATTTTTATCAGGAAATTCTACTATTGCCGCATCATGATAAATGTTCCATACTCTCGCATCCGGATTATAGTCCCAACCGACTTTATTATACACATTGGCCTTTGTAAAACCACTCGGTAACCCTTGTCGCCAATTATAAGTCGTTGGCGGCTGAGTTAAAAAAGAATCCTTCATTGTTGCAATCAAATTTTCATCTGTCACATCTTTATGTTCATAAAATATTTTCATCATTTTCATAATATCTTCAGGATTGGAAATCAGGCTCTCAATATCAGAATTAGTGATTCCAAAATCGTCCTCAATAATAGTGGTTAATTCTTGGCGCCCAATCATCGCCCATAAAGTCTCCGCACAAGGCGAATACGACTCCCGGATAGCAAGATCCAAACATTTTAAAATAGTGTAACCGGTAGAGCCTGCCGGGTCACTTGCTTGCCATTCTCCAGATTGTACCCGGCGATATCCTTCATACACCACAAAGAGTTTATAAAGCGAAGCCGTATTATAATTTTCCGTCGCATTATACGCACCGACTACCTCATTACGCTCTAGATCATATATCAATACGCTTTTATTTCCGCCGGCACCGCCAACCCAACCGTCAACTACTGGCTGGAAATCAATTTTGTCCGGCAAAACCACCACCGGCTCCGGCTCCGGTTCGGGCTCCGGTGCTAATTCTACTGCTGTGCTCTCAGCTTCAATAGGAGAGTTTTTAGTTAAAAAATATGAAATTGCGAAATAAACACCGACAGCGCCAACCGCAAAGACAGCGACTAAGACAGCAATCTTGAGGGTATTTCGAAGCACCGTTCTTTTTACGGCTTTACGTTTATTAACCTTTGTAGGAACCATTTGCTAGTCTCCTCATCTAACAGCTTAGTTTGCATCTCAGGTCCATATACAGTTGGTACAATTTTAGTCTGGAGCAATTTATCCCTATAGAAGTAGTTTACTAAAACTAAACTCCTAGTAGTCCCCGGCCACCAAACTTGGTCAAAGAACAAGTTTCCTAAACCATAATATATTACACCATCACCATATAATTCAAAAGTTTGTGGCTGGTGGGCAGAAGTCCCCACTACCATATCTGCACCTAAATCAATCAGGTGACGGAAGAACCCTACCTGGTCACCGGCGGCAGAATTTGCTGCATCACAAGTCGGGTCTTCATATTCTGAAGCATAGGCGCTACATTCATAGTATTGAACATCCACAATCACGAAATCGCCACGCTCTTTAGCGGCACTAATCTCAGCTGCCGCATTCTCTTCATAATATTGGTTTGCCCCCGGCGTATTGTCTAACGTCGCTCCGCCAGTAGATTGGTTATAGGCTAAGAATGTAATGTTGCTCCCTTTCTCGTCGATATTCAACGGCAAAGCGGCTTCCTCTGCAGTCTTGCCACCACCCACAGTGCGAATGCCTTTTTCATTATAAATATCAATGCTATTGCGCGCCGCTTCATCACCACAATCCTCGTTATGATTGCCTGTTAATTCCACAATATCTAACCCAATCGCTGTTAAGGTGTCAATAAAACGCGGGTCTGAACAAATATTGTCACTTGTCGCAAAACTTGTAAACGATGATTCATTCGAAGTATGCGTTAAATCAAATCCAGACAAAAACCCAGTAATCTTTTCGCTAAAATATCTCGCGTCGCCCACTTGGGCTAATTTTCGGTTCATCCCACGCGAAAGCGCCGTTACACCAGTTTGTGCCAAGGTCAACACTGATTCTTTTTCTGGATAACTCTTTGTGAAACTATCATTTACTAGTGGCTTAATTTCCTCATCATATTTCTCAGAATCAAATTTTATTACCCTAAACACCGCGCCTTTATCAAAATCATCCAAATAATAGCTCCCGTTAATGCTCAGTAGTTTTTTGGCAAAATCTAAATCATCTATCGAAATCATCTCGTGAGCTACTGTACCTTCATAAGCATCTGCGAACAGCTTCCATGGTTCATCCGCATCAATATTGGAATCCGTACTATAAAAATCAGTTACTGGCACAAAAACATCATACACATATTCCCCTTCTGCCGGCTCTGGCATCTCTAAACTTTCATAAGCCGATATTGTCACATCTTTGTCTAAATCAACTTCTTCCGTAAAAATCGACTTTAATACCGCTAGCTCATCCGCATTCAAGCTTTCGTCATAATATACTACACCCGGAATACGGAAAAACCCAGTTTTAGTAATAAATTGAATCCCGAATAGCGCGGCCGCAAACACCACCCCAAATATAATAAATATCGAAAAGAAAGTTTTTACTCTACTTCGTTTGTTCCTACCCATAGCACCATTATATGGTATAATCGAAATATGTTCAAGTGGGCAAATCTTTTTGGTAAAACTGAGGTAGCGCGTGATATTTTATCGCCAAATGGTCGCATCAAATGTCATTTTGAACTCAAGTCCGGACACCCTTACTATTCTGTCTACAAAAACGATAAAATTATCATTAAACCTTCGAATCTTGGTTTTTTGATTTGTGGCGAAGACCCATTACAAAACAACTTCAAGCTTATCCGCGAACACAAGAAAAAACATTCCGAAATCATTGAACTCCCCTGGGGCGAAGAGCGTTACATTAATAATGATTATACTGAATCCGCTTTTTATCTTTCCGAAACCAAAGATAACAAGCGTATCTTAACTCTAAGATTTCGAATTTTTGATAATGCCGTGAGTTTCCGTTATGAAATTCCTCCTCAGCCCAAATTCAGTCAAATCACCATTAAGGACGAATTGACGGAATTTAATATCGAGCCAAATTCTCTAGCCTGGAAAATTCCAGCCTACCAACCTGATCGCTACGAATACAATTACGAACGCGCCTTGGTGCACGAACTAAAAAACTCTGTTCATACCCCACTCACAATTAAAACCACCAACGGCTATTATCTTGCCTTGCACGAAGCCGCACTCTACAATTATGGCTCGGCTACTATTAAGCTTAACGAGCGTGGCGCCCTAAAAACAGACATCACGCCACTTTCCGACGGTACTAAAGCCCACGTTCGATTGCCATTCAACACCCCTTGGCGCTTAATTATGATTGCTGATTCCGCAATCGAGCTTACTACCAATCGTGTTATGTATGCTCTCAACGAACCACCAGCCATGGATTTTAGTTGGGTTAAAACCCTTAAATTCATCGGTATTTGGTGGGCTATGTATGTAGGCGAATGGACCTGGGCACCCGGTGAACGTCATGGTGCTACCACCGAGCACGCCAAAAAATATATCGACGCCGCCGTTCGATTAGGCATCTCGGGGCTTTTAATTGAAGGTTGGAACGAAGGTTGGGAAGGTGACTGGCTTGAGAATGGCATTCATAACAAATTCACCATCGCAACTGATGATTTTGATTTTGAAGAAGTTGCTCGTTACGCTGATAGTAAAGGAATTGAGCTAGTCGGTCACCACGAAACGGTTGGTTTTATTGACAATTACGAACGCCAGCTAGAAAGTGCCTATGATTATTATGCCTTGAACCATGTTCACTATATTAAAACCGGCTACGCTGGCTCCATGATGTTAATTAATGGTCGTCGCGAATTCCATCATTCCCAGCTAGGCGTAAATCACTATCAAAAAACCCTCGAACTGGCCGCGCAGAAAAAGATTTGCCTAGATATCCACGAACCAATCAAAGGTACTGGTATTGAACGTACTTGGCCAAATCTCCTATCTCGCGAAGGCGCTCGTGGCCAAGAATACGAAGGGGGCGCTCTCAGCCCTTCACACGCTTGCTATCTTCCCTATACACGTTTACTTTCTGGTGGTATGGACTATACGCCGGGCATTCTAGATTTAGCTAACAGCGTCAAACGAATGTCTACTACCCTAGCTCGCCAACTCGCCTATTTTGTGACAATTTATTCCGGTATGACCATGGCCGCTGACCGCCCTTTTATTTATGAAGAACGTTTCCCGGAAGAATTTGAATTCATTCGTTCCGTACCCACAAATTTTGAGAAAACCATTCCACTTGCTGGTGAAATTGGCGAATATTATGTAGTAGCTCGGAAAGACCGAGATTCCGGTGATTGGTATATCGGTGGCGTAACCGACGAAACCGGCCGTCGTATTCAGCTTAATTTGGATTTCTTGCCTGACGGAGCCTACGAAGCAGCCATTTATGCTGACTCTGATACCGCCCACTACCGTGATGAACAATTTGGTATTGTAAAACAAAAGAAACACGTCGACAAAAACGACGTCCTGGATATCTACATGGCACCTGGCGGCGGTTTCGCAATCAGCCTAAGGCGACTAGGATAATATCTATTCGGGGGCTTTCGGAGGTTACGACCGAGAATGAGGGCGCGAGCCCCGTGACGACGGGAGCGAGCGACCCGTCCCCCGAATAGATATTATCTAGTCGCAGTTATGATTAATCGATGCGTCGCGTCACCACCGTCAAGTAGTTTTCCAGCGCAAGTCATAATTACGACCGTATCTTGTCGGCTAGTTTTTAGTAGCTTATCCATATCAATCTTGTCCTTTGCCAACATGTCAATCGTTTTTACTTCATAAGTTGTATTATTATATTCAATCTTATCACTAAGCTTTACATCTTTTAAGTTATTGAAGATTGTCGTAGAATGACCAATCAGCAAAGTTTTATTTTCAAATCTCGAATAACTCCCCACGATAGTATCTGGCGTTTTCAAACCATTTTCCGTTAATTCCAATTTTGTTACGTCAGTGTTCAGGCCAATGCTCGGGATTTTTAGTTTAGAACCAATCACATATGCCTCAACTGCCTCTGCCGGCTGTAGACCATATATCAAAAAAGCCAAAAACGCCACTAAATATAATCCTACGAAAACAAAACGCAGATTTAGGTGCTTTTTTAATTCCACACTCTCCTCCTTATGTATTAATTATAACATAAGAATTATAAGCCAGGATTAAAATTCTTTAACTTTTTTTCATGATTTTTATAATTTTTATCATGTAGTCCTACCTCCGCCCAAAAAGCTTTCGAATGATCCATGTGGTTAAGATGCGCCAATTCATGTAAAATCACATAATCTCTCAGTACTTCCGGTACTTTCATCAGCCCAATATTTAGCGATATTGTTTTATTCGATGAACACGACCCCCATCTAGTGTTCGCGTGCGACAACCTACATTTACTGTATGAATAACCGTATAATTTAGCATAATATTCCAATCGATAAGGTAAATATTCCCGCGCCTTTTTCATTAATAACTTTTTCTGATAGTCTCGCGCTTTCTGCTCTTTTGGATTTTTTATCGGTAATTTTTCACGAATCATCTTACGATTAGTATTCAAAAATCTCTTCGCCAAAAAATCTGAAGTATATTTTGGCACACTCATCTGCAAACGCCCCGAAGTAGAAATCGAAAATCTCACCCCACGCGATAAGGCGTTTTTTCGCACTAGCACCTCGCCAAATTCGGCGTCTTTAATTATCATCTTACAGGTCCGCTAAGCCGGCAATCACATGCTTAGTTTGAGTTTCGAACGTATGCTTTCCAGATAAAATAATCGGGTGTTCGATGTCCGTTGGCGCTTCCATCTCCGCCACAGCCTTATCATAAGCCGTTTTTGCCTTTGCTACGCTTCTATATTGTGATTTCAACCGTTGCCGAATCGTGTTCGTATCTGTCTGCACCCAAATTAAAGCCGGTTCATAACCGTACTTTCTGGCCAAATTACGCATTTCCGCCCGCTCTTTTTCGGTATCAATCGCGCCCTCAATCAGTATTGTTTGTCCTGTTTTCAAAATCTGTTCTACTAGCACCATAATCATGTCATACGTAAAATCGTATTCTTCCATTAATGTTTTTAAATCATAACTTGCCAACCCAAATTTTTTCGCGAATTTCTCCGCAAACGTTGTTTTGCCGCTCGCTGGCGCACCAAAGACCAACAGTGCCCGCGGCGTATTTTTTCTATTACCTTCCATCATAACCCCATTTTACCACATTTTTAAAATTCCCCAAACTTTTTCCCAAAAAAAAGAAACTCCAGAGTAGAAAACTAACAACTTTCGGGATTTTCATTTGCCTTTTATTATATTGCTATTTTATATCAATAAGCCCTTTTAATATAGCTTAAAACAATACTTGAAATTATGCTTAAATCGCGATATAATAAAAATGCAACGTATAAATTGATAGAACCAAGTACTTTTATTGTAAGGTTCAGACAATATAAATAGCGTCGTTAGGAGCGTAGTTGTTTGAACCTACTTGGTCAAATCAATTTATGCGTTGCAACCTAGCGGCGCTATTTTTATAGTACTGTCGGGAACTTAAATAATTAAACGAGGTAAAAATACATGAAAAGCATGAAGAAGTGCGTAGTCACTAAAGAAAAAATAAGCAAAAGCATTAAGCTGGATAAACGACGAGATAGGCGACGTTCCAGCGCCGGTATGTTTTACACTTCTTCTGCCGGCGCTGTGACCTCGCTTATTTTGATGCTACTACTGGGGGTGTTGTTGAATAATACGGTGTTTGGGGCCTCATATTCTATTACTTATAACGATAGTGTAATTAGCGATATGCCAGTAGATGAAGCTGGTACTACTTCAGGCTCAGTACCACTATCATCTAATACTCCCACATCAATTGAACGAAGATTCACTGGTTGGTGCCTTGGCACAAGTAGCAGTAGTAACATCACAACTTCTGGCGGAGTGGATAGCTGTTCTAGTACAACATACTTACCAGGCGCCAGCTTGCCTATTAGTCAGAGTAGCGCCGATAATTATCTTTATGCGATGTGGACGAATGTAGTACCAGTAACATTTAATCTCGGTACCGGCGTGACTAGTATTGTAGTGAATGATACTACCATTACTTCAAGTGGAACCACCTTAAATCTAGTGGCCAATAGAGGCTACAGCATGACAATTAATTATGCAAGTGGTTATATGCCGGTGAACCCGTCGGCGACGGTCACGTCTGGTGACGTTACAGCAGATATGAATAATATATTTGTGGGGTTAACTGCTTCAACTGTGACCGTAAGTGGTCAGACGAAAAAGAACGTGAACGTGTCCTTTGCGTTGGACAATGTTAAAAGTGTGACGGTTAATGGTCAGACAACGAGTAGCAGTGTATCACTTATGGGTTATACCACATATACGGTGACGGTTAATCTTGATACTGACTATTCGTTTTTATACGCATATGAATATTCTGCTGAAGATTACGGCTATAAAGTATCCAATGTGGATACTACTAATAACAAATTTGACCTTTATGTAGGGTTTGACAGCGGCACAATTGAAGTATCTGGAATGGCCCCAGTTTGCGTTGACGCTGACACCCTAATCACCTTAGCTGATGGCACCAAGAAACGGGTAGCAGACTTATCTGGCGATGAACTACTACTAGTCTGGGATTTTGATACAGCATCATATACTGCTGCACCAACTACCTTTATAGATACAGACCCAGAACAAGAGTACGACATTATACACATTTACTTCTCAGACGATAACGGTGGCGAGACTGATGTGGAAGTAATGAAGGAACACGGTTTCTTTGACTATACACTAGGTAAATTCGTCTACATTAGTGAAGATGGCAACCCAGAACAATATTTAGGCCACGAATTCATTATGCAAGATGGAGATACATATAAAACAGTAAAACTCACAGACATAAAACACGAAAAGAAAGTAACTACACCATATAGCCCGGTAACTTATAAACACTTTAACTACTTTACTAACGACATGCTTTCCATGCCAGGTGGTATTGAAGGAATGTTTAATTACTTTGAAGTAGACAAAGACACTATGGGATATGATAAGGAAAAGAAACAAGCAGACATAGAGAAGTATGGCCTACTCACGCTGGAAGATTTTGATGGGCTAATTGATGAACTAGGCTTTGAAGCCTATAATGGACAATACCTTAACATAGCAATAGGTAAAGGACTGATTACCTGGGACGGAATTAAAGCTCTAGCTGATAAATATGGTCATTTCACAGCAGAACAGCTAGAGAATGGAAAACAGCTAGAAAACAAAGGAGAAGTACCAAGACTACTCAAAACAAATGAAGGAGCGAAATTAAATACAACTAGAATGGGTGACCTATCAGAAAGGGGGCAGAAATGAGTGATAAACTAACTGCCAGTATCAGGTTTAGGAATACGTTACTGTTGATAATACTGCCTCTGCTCCTCACCTTCCTATTTACTAATCTCCTCACTAACAACACTTATGCTACATCTAGCTTAACAGTGAGTAGTGATGCAATCATTAACCTATCCTCACTCTCAGCAGAAGGCACCTTTGCTAAATCAAGTAATATAGACATTACGGCTAGTACTGATAGCCCTTCCGGCTATAAACTAATGATCCAGGCTAATAACTCTACTAGCCTAGTGAGTGGCAGTAATGAAATAACCTCCCTAGACCCAGGAACCTCTATCAGCGAAGAAGCCTTCAAAAACGGTAACTATAATGGTAAATGGGGTTTTAAGCCTAGTATGTTTAACTCTACGGCTAACTCTAACTTCCTTCCTTCCCCATCTACTACAGGAGATGTCATTAATGCTACTGCCTGCGCTAATGGTACAGGAAGCTGTCCTAATGAGGATAACTACACTATAGCTATAGGTGCTAAAGTAAACAATGCTCAACCAATAGGAGCCTATGCCAACACCTTCAATATTATGTTGGTGAGTAATGGTATAGAGTATTCCATTACTTATAGAAACACTAAAGTATCTAATATGCCAGAAGACACCGCTGGAGAAACTGAAGCCTCCACAGTAACTCTAGCATCAGAAACCCCTACTAGAGATGGCTATAACTTCCTAGGCTGGTGCAGCGTACAACCAGCAGTAGATGGCTCCTGCTCCGGTACCTCATACTCGCCTGGACAACAAATCAGTACCAGTGCTGCTAGTAACTTATCCCTATATGCTAGGTGGGGGACTACATCGACCGGTAATACCATTGCCACTGCTACTTATATGCAGGATGTGACTAGCTGCCCTAGTTCACTACCTACTGGCACTCAATACACTCTAACTGATAAACGTGATGGTAAAACTTACACAGTATCCAAACTCGCTGATAATAAATGCTGGATGACGCAGAACCTAGACCTTGATATTGGTGGCGAAGGTACGGCTATGCTTACTTCCGAGAACACTAACCTTACTACTTCTGGTTCGGGGGCGTATGTAGTGGGATACAAGACTAATAATGGTACAGTACTGTGGATTCCGTTAGATAAAGCGATGCCTTCAGGAAGGCCCATTAGCGGAACTACAGTAACTGGGTGGGAAGACAAATATAATTTTCCGGTTGCGGCAGAAGGTGGCGATGTTTATGCCTATACTTCTGGCTCTGATAGCGATGATACAGTATATGAATCACTAAGCGCCTGTACTTCAGCTAGCCATTCAGCAACGGATTGCAAGCACTACCACATAGGTAATTATTATAACTGGAATGCAGCGGTAGCCTCAAACAATACAACTAGCTTAGCCACACAGTACACTACGGCAGAGAATGATATCTGTCCGAAAGGATGGAGGTTGCCGATAGGTGCATCTAGTGCAACAGCTTCAGCTGAAACGAGGGAGTTTGGACAGCTATTCTTGAGTTCAGGCGTGACCGGTACTATAGATGCGACGGCCTATGCAGATGGTGGATTTAATAAGGTGAGAGCAAATCCGTTGTTCTTTGTCCGTGGAGGCGGCGTCTTCGGCAGCTCGCTGAGCAGTAGCGGTAATAACGGCTACTACTGGTCTAGCTCGGTCGGCAGTACGTATAGCGCCTACTACGTCAACTTCAGCAGCTCCTACGTTTACTCCGCCTACAACGGCTATCGCCGCCCCGGTCAATCACTACGTTGCATGGTCCGGTAGTTTACTGAACTATCCCCTTAAAATAGCGAGTTTATGATTTTGAACCCCCGCGACGCAAGCTCCGGGGGTTCCCAACAAAAAATGGCTGCTGGAGCCGAAAAATGTGGCAGGGGCAGAGGGACTTGAACCCCCGACACCAGGTTTTGGAGACCTGTGCTCTACCAACTGAGCTATACCCCTATAAAGTTCTGTTACCATTTTATCATAATTCCCCCACATTTCATAGTTTTTATGGTAAAATAATAATGTGAAGATCTTAATGCTCGGTTGGGAATTGCCGCCACACAATAGCGGCGGTCTCGGTGTAGCTTGTTTTAACATGGCAAAAGCTTTGTCGAACCAAGGCGCCGACATTGATTTTGTTGTTCCCTACCATGCCAAGCATCCAAAAACAGAATTTATGAACGTCCTAAACGCTACAGACCTCGACCCCATCCACCGTTATGGCGATGGTGCCTACACCTCATTTCAACTTTTCGACAAAACTATCCCAAATTTAAAAGACGACAACTTAATCTCTATTCGCGAAGTCCAGCACGAATACTGCGAATATATCGAAAACTACCTCATAAACAAAGAAAAGCCTGACGTCATTCACGCTCACGATTGGCTAACTTATGAAGCTGGCATCATGGCTAAAAAAGAATACAATATCCCCTTGATCGCCCATGTCCACGCTACTGAATTTGACCGCGCCGGCATGCATGTCGGTAACCCCCTCATTCACGAAGTCGAATACGAAGGCTTAATGATGGCCGACCGCATCGTTGCCGTCTCCGAGTCCACCAAACGCATTATTCATGAAAAATATCACATTCCACTAAATAAAATTGACGTCGTGTATAATTCCCTCGACGAATCTTATGAAGAAGACGAATACACGTTTGACGATAAAACTTACCAATATCTCGAATCACTCAAATTGCAAGGCTACACTATCGTTTCTACCGTCGGACGCTTCACTATCCAAAAAGGCCTACCTGGATTACTACGCGCTGCCGCCCTCGCAATCAGCAAATACGACAAGCTAATCTTCATTTTTGCCGGCGATGGCGAGGAGCGAAATTCTTTAATTAAACTCGCCGCTGACCTCGGAATATCCAAAAACGTCATTTTCACCGGCTTTATTCGCGGTAAAAAACTTCGCGACATCTACTCGCTTACTGATATTTTCGTCATGAGTTCAATCTCCGAACCATTCGGATTAACTGCACTCGAAGCCGCCCACCACGGCGACGTACTAATTCTTACCAACCAATCCGGTGTTTCCGAAATCATCTGGTCTGCCTTAAAATATGATTTTTGGGATAAAAAGAAACTTGCCGACGAGATTCTAGCCGTCGCTAAAAGTCCCACACTCAAAAAATCCCTTCAAAAAAATATCAAACAAGAATACCATCAAATTTCTTGGGAAAAAGTTGCCAAAAAATGTTTAGAAGTTTATAATGAAGTTATAAAACATAAGGGGATTAAATAATATGCGTGCGATTTGTTTGTATTTACACATCCATCAACCAATTCGCTACCGCGAATATTCGATTTTTGATGTCGGTAACAACAGTAACTATTTCAATGATAATTTTGATAACCGCCAAAGTAACGAACGAATTTTCAAAAAAGTCGCCACAAAGTCCTATCGCCCCATGCTAAATTTACTCGAAAAAAACCTAAAAAAATACCCGGATTTTAAAATTTCCTTCAGTATCACCGGCACTTGGCTCGAACAAGCCGAAGCCTGGGCTCCAGAGTTAATTAAACAAATTGGGCGCATGGTAAAAACCGGCCAAGTCGAAATAGTCGGTGAAACCTATTACCACTCCCTAGCTTTCTTTGACAGCCAAACTGAGTTCGAATCACAAGTTAGCCTTCATGCTGCTACCATCCAGCGTTTATTTGGCGTCACGCCTCATGTTTTTCGTAACACCGAGCTAGCCTATAATGACAAACTTGCTAAATGGGCTGACGAAAAGGGCTACACCGCCATCCTCGCCGAGGGCTGGGACAAAATTTTACAAGAAAAAAGCCCCAACCACGTCTATAAACCAATCAATTGCTCTAGCATCAAACTACTACTCAAAAACTACCGACTCTCTGATGATATCGCTTTTCGATTTAGCAACCGCAGTTGGAGCGAATGGCCACTCACTGTGCCAAAATACCTCAACTGGCTTGACGACACCTGTCTAGAAGGTTCTTTGATCAACTTATTTATGGACTTTGAAACTTTCGGCGAACACCAATGGGCAGAAACTGGCATTTTTGATTTTATCGACCAATTAATTCCCGGCTGGCTGAATCAATATGACAACAAATTCCTCACCGTGTCCGAAGCCGCCGCCTACGAGGAGCCTCAAGCCGAAATCAGCATGCCAGAAACCATTACCTGGGCCGACACCGAACGCGATTTATCCGCCTGGGATTCTAATTCCCTACAAAAATCTGCTACCAAGGAGCTGTACAACCTCCGTGATCAAATTATCGCCACGAACGATTCGCGTCTCATTTCTGACTGGCGCCATCTCACCACCTCCGACCATCCTTATGCTATGTGCACCAAATACTGGCACGATGGCGACGTCCACGCCTATTTCTCCGCCTACGCTTCACCCTACGAAGCCTTCATGTACTTCATGAACGTACTAAGAGATATTGAATACCGATTGAAAAAATAGCCCCTCCGGGCTATTTTTAACGCTTTTTCTCTTTAACTTCGTTTCTACCTAAGTTCTTCTTAGTTTCAGTAAAAACCACATGCTTACGCAAAACCGGATCATATTTACGCAAAGATAGCTTATCCGGAGTGTTCATCGTGTTTTTCTTGGTATAGTAGGCCCGAATTCCCGATTCCTCAGAAACCAACCCAACCAACTTTCTCTTAGTATTATTCTTCTTAGCCATAACTGCTCCCCATTATATCACAGAGCAGGAAAAATGGCAAGACTTAAAGTCCTGCCATCAATGAAATGATTACCAGCCACGGCGTTTTACTTTTAGTTCTTCTATGCTTGATGCTCTGTGATATTCCATTACTCTACGGACATCATAATCTGTGACGTCTACGTAGCGCCCCTCATCGTGGAGCCTAACTAGAGCATCTGCAGCATCTTCATAACCTTTTCTAGTTGGTACATATCCAACCGTACCGATACCATGGTCACCTGGAATAATAATGTTGCTCAATCATTTCACCCCCTTCCAAAAGTACTCTACGAAAAAATTTTTTCTAGCTTCACTATCATACTATTTTTTATCATTTTTCGCAAGCAAAAGCGTGATAAAATTTCGGATGTCCCTTAGCCCCAAAGTATCATTCGAGCTGACCATAATTTCCGGATCGTCCAAAAACCTAAGCGAAAGCACCAATTCATATACCGCCTTCATTAAAGCAAGCAGCGCCTGCTCATCCTCAACGTTGAATTCATAAACCCTATCATACACTTCACCGGTCTTACTGTCCGGCTTCACAAACAAAATGTGCGCCTTCTCTACTTTATACTTCGCATAAGTTGGCGAATTGTTTAGAAGCAATTTATAAAACCCTAACTGCAACATATATTTATAAAGTGTCTTATGTGACTGCCACCGCTCTTTATGATAATTTCCAGTTTTAAAATCATAAATTTCAATTGTTTTCCTAGTCTCGTCCACTATCATGTGGTCAATTTTTCCTGTTACTGGGATTTCATCAATTGACAACCTTTCCGGCCCTAAATCTACTTCTGCCTTGCCTTGTTTTAGAATCTCTCCAAAAGTCAAAAGCGCCACTTCGAGGTCTGCTGGCCCTCGTTCTCGTAATTTTTGTGCAATTTCTACCGGCAAATCCTTTTTCTCAAGCTCGGTCAAGAAGTATTCAGCCGCTTCTTCCTCAGACAATCCTACATTGGTCACTCGTTCAAAAACTTTATGCACCAAATCTCCATAAGCCAAAGCTTCGGTTTCTGGCTCTCTAGGCGCTTGCAGGATGTAACTTTTGAAAAAAGCTTCTGGACCGGCATACACAATGTCAACAAAAGTCGTCAAGGCCGAAGCCGACATCCGCCACTTTTTCACTCGTTCCTCGTAAATCAATCTCAGGTCTGGAGTCGGCCGAATATAAGGTTTCAACCAGTTTTTCAGATTATTTTCGGCAAATTCATAGGCGCTTGCTTCATAGTGTAAAATTACTTCCTTGCTCGGCAAAAACGGCGAAATAACCTTATCGCCCTCCACATATTCTTCCAGATACTCCAGCCGGTCCGGACTCTTACCGTTAAAATCTCGCAGTGAATTCGTGATATAAAGCCCCTCTTTCGCCCGAGTCAAAGCTACATATAGTATTCGCAACTTCTCGCCATCTGTTGTCCCAGCATGTCGAATCCCAGCTAAATTCTTTGGCAAACTCAGCATGTTATTATTTCCCTTACCTTTGCCCCATGCCGTATGGTCTGCCGCTATAATAAATACGTACGAAAACTCCAATCCTTTTGCCTTGTGCGCCGATAACACCGACACCGCATCTTCCGCCTCCCGATAAGGCGAATTCACCGTCAAGGGCATTTCTGCCGCCATGTAATCATCCAGCATTTGCACTAAATCGCAAAGTTTCAAGCTTTTTTCGCCAAAATGCCGTTTCAATCGACCCATCAAAGACGCCAAATTCTCATACAATCTAAATCGCTCATAGTCTTCCATTTCCGCCACCCTCATCCGTTCCATCAAATATCTGAGCATCACTTCGAGCGGTTCGTTAAACGATTTTGCCACTATTTCAGAAAACCACTCCACTACCTCTGTAATTTCGACAGATTCACAGGCGCTCATTACCTCAAACACTGATTTTTTATCCCGCTTGGCCTGAGCGGTAATTTTGAGCATCTCCACCACCGGCAGCCCCAGCCAAGAATAAGTAAATACCTCAAGTAGCGGTACCGTCACCCGTTGGTTATCTGCCATTTCATTAATCAGTCGCGCCACCGTAAATAATTCGTGCATTTTTGCATCTTCAAACAAATCGTTTTTCTTTTCGTAAGCAATATTAATCTCCGGATGCGCCTTAAGGTATGGCAAAAGCGGCATAAAATATTTAGTTTTATACGAAATAATTGCAATTTCATTCTGCGGCACTCCAGCCTTAATCAGTCGCGTAATCTCCTCCGCTACAAACCCATATTCCATGTCTGAAGTTAAAAACTCGTGCCGATAAATCTGCGATTTTCCCGGATTCTTTTTGTAAGCCGTAAGTTCCTTATCTGCAAACCGGTCTGGCGCCTGACGAATTATCTCGTGCGAAAAATCCAAAATCTCTTGTGTACTCCGGTAATTTTCAACTAAAGCTATCACTTCCGCCTGGTAATGCGCCTGATAATCCGTTAAATTGGTCGATAAAGCACCCTGAAACTCGTAAATTGCTTGGTCGTCATCGCCTACTGCCATCACGAGCGGTTTTTCATAATCCGTTAATTCTTTAATAATCGCAAACTGCGACGGATTCGTATCCTGAAACTCATCCAGCATAATAAATTGATATCGTTCCGACAAAGTAGCTTTAAACCCGGCATCTGTTTTTAGCACCCTCACTGCTTCTTCAATCATATCATCAAAATCATACAACCCATTTTCCTGAAGATATTTATCATACTCCGCCATCACCCTCGCCAAACTTAGTAGTTTCTTGTTTGCCACAACGTCCTTCAAACGATAATTTCCTCTATCATCCTTTTCAAAATACTTATCTTTCCACGCCGACAACGGCTTAATCTTCTCTAAACTCTCCGCTTCAATGGTCGCTGCTTTCAAATCCCGCGCCATCTCGCCGATCGAACGTTCTACGCCTTTTATAATTATTTCGCCTTCAGTATAAGGTTTCAAAATCTCATAGATTGGCTGGTAGGCATTGTCATACGATTCTTTGAAAGCCCTTGGCACCACATTTTTTAAAAGTGGTGAAATTGTTTCTGACAAAACTTTCGAATCTGCCATATTTTGCTTGGCAATTTTTTCTAAATCAAAAGCCTGAAGTCCCGCCGATTTGGCTGATGAAATCACTGAAATAATGTCTTTTATTGCATCACCCCTTAAAATATCACGTCCATTCAAGCCATCTTGAATCGATTTTACAATTTTATATTGTGTTACTTCATCAATTGCCGCATCTAGCCGTCGATCATAGTCTACCGCATAATTTTTATATTGCGCCAAAATATCCGACCCAAAAGCATGATAAGTGTTAATGTTTACCTTCATCCCGTCTTTACCGATAATCGATTTCAGTCGCTCCCGCATGTTCAAAGCACCCGATTCGGTAAAAGTCATACATAAAATGTTTTCCGGATTCGTGTCAGTATTCTGTAAAATATACGCAACCTTTTCAGAGAGTAATTGCGTTTTACCAGTCCCTGGCCCCGCTAATACTAATAGAGGCCCGTCCAAATATTCTACCGCTTGCTTTTGTTTTTCATTTAATTTCATTCTCAAACTCCTCCAAAATACCTCGCAAAATTTCTGCCTTTTCCGGCACCAAAATATCTCCTCGCGCTATGCGTTTCAAAGCAGCTAGCCCCTCCACCGTTTGTCCCGGCTGACATCCCGAACCAACTGAATATTCTACGCCATAGCGATAATTACGCGAATTAATTCCGCAAGTCAAAACTAAATCTTTCATCCCGCAAGCCAACCGAATCGTCCTGGGGTTAGCTCCATTCTCATTTAAAATCAAAGCCATTTCCTTTGTAGCAGCATAAATATAGTTTTCTCTTTTTTTGGTGTTTGGTTTTAATCTCAACATGCCAGCCTTAATTGCATAAACATTTTTAAGCGCCCCGCACATCAAAACTCCCAAACGATCCTTTGTCGTATCAAATTTCACAGATTTAGCCGCAAACATCTTTATGAGCCTAACATCGGTCGCGGTTAAATGTACTGTTTTGCTAGCTTTAATATCGTCCGCAAATCCCGCACCCGACAATACGGCCCAATCACTAAATTCTAAAAAAGCCTCTTCACTCAAGAAACCCTTACTTGCTACAATCAAGAATTTATCTTTTGGTAAATGCGACAAAAGTCGCATAACTATATCTGAAGGTGCGCAAAGTAAAATCGCCTCCGCATCTCCCACCACGTCTTTCAATTTTTCCCTCTCGACTGCTGGATCATAATAATCAATATCGTATCCGTTATCCGCCAAAATACCGCCTAGCGCCGTACCATACGCTCCAGCACCTAATATTGCAATTTTTGGCATTATATTTCCCCTATCATCTTCACCGATTCAGCTTCTGGCAGTTCTTCTACATTTTTTAACTTTCGTTCGATTGAACGTGAAGTCGTCTTCGCCGACTCAATTTTGTTTGCTGATTCTTGCAATTTCTTTTGCACACCTTCAAGCAACTCTGAAAACTTTCCAAATTGCGTCTTCACCGCACCAAGCGTCTGCCAAACCTCTGCCGAACGTTTTTCAATTGCCACCGTCCTAAAGCCCATCAAAAGTCCACTTAACATGACCGGGAGTGTCGACGGCGACGCAATTGTAATATTATTCTTTTGTCGAATCTCGTCCGACAATCCCGGTATCCTAATAATTTCCGCGTACAGGCTCTCCGTTGGCACGAACATAATACCAAAATCGGTAGTTTTCGGTGGATCGATGTATTTAGACGATATTTTCTTCGCCTGTTCTTTTACATCATTCTTCAAAGCTTTCTGGTAAGCTGCAATGTCGGCTTTACTCCCCGCGTCATAAGCCGCGATTAACCGTGAATAATTCTCGACCGGAAATTTCGAATCAATCGGCAAAAACACATCTGCTTCTTTCCCTGGCATTTTTACCGCAAATTCCACTCGGTCATTCGAACCCTGTTTTGTAATTATATTTTCTTCGTACTGAGATTTGTTTAAAGTATCTTCGATAATTGCACCCAGCTGCACTTCACCATAAATCCCGCGCGTTTTCACGCCCTCCATTACTTTTTTTAAATCGCCCACGCCAGTCGCAAGATTTTTCATTTCCCCAAGACCTTGGTAAACTTGCGTAAGCTGGTTAGATATCGATTTAAAACTTTCGTTAAACCGTTTTTCTACCGAAGCCTTAAGTTTTTCATCTACGGTTTCACGCATTTCTTCCAGCTTTTTCTCGTTGCCATTTTGAAGTCTTTCAAGGTTATCCGAAATCTCCTTACGGTTCTCCCGAAAATTACGGTCAATCGATGGATTTATTTTATTAACCTCTCCTTCCACCCGAATCAATCTTTCCTCCATCGCCTTAAAATCCGCCGATTCTCTATTATTGTCGGATTTTTTTACTAGCAAAACAATCACAACGATCAGCAATATTATTATTACCGCCCCCACTACACCTAAAATTATCTCCATAAAAAAATTATAGCATAAGTCATAAAGTTATGCTATAATTATCTACACAGACGCCGTGATAGCTCAGTTGGTAGAGCAATCGCCTTGTAAGCGATAGGTCGCCAGTTCAAGCCTGGCTCACGGCTCCACAAGAAAAAAGAGAGCGTCGCCGCTCTCCTTTTTACTGGTTCTTATTATTTTTCCCAAGCTTTCACTACTTTTTTGTCGTATTTGGACTTGCCAAACCCTAGCACTAAGAGGAAAATACCTTGTAGGAAGAATAGACCTATTGCAAACCAAGCTCCATGCCCAAAGGCCCTAGAAGTTCTGATTGCATACATCACGCTTACTATAAAGGCGAAAACTAAGAGCGCAATCGTCAAGATAAACGAGGCTATCCCTGTCCCGGTTGAGAGGTCCATTCCCTGAACTTGAGTACCTTGACCCATTAATGTGGTCGCAAGACTGACCACAAATGCTACAATCAAGGTAGCCCAAAACCATTTCTTCATTCCTACAATCTTATAATAAATATAAGAATTATAAATTGGGATTAAAGCCTTCCAGCCTTTTTCACCAGCTTTTTCAAATATCTTCCAGCCAGCGATAACTAATAGGACATAGTAAATCAACCCTATTGTCATGGCAAAAGCGAACATGCCACCTAGCACGCCACCAGCCACCGCAGCTTGATTCGTCGTTAAAGTTGTCGTTGTTTGCATATGAGATAACTCCTTATATTACTTAAGCTTATTATACCATAAATTATAAAAAGCAAGGTTTTTTTAATAATTTTCGGGTTTAATTTCAAAGTAGGCCTGTGGGTGATTACATACCGGGCAGACTTCCGGCGCATTTTTACCTACTACAATATGGCCGCAATTTCGACAAACCCAAATCGTATCACCTTCACGCGAGAAGACAAGCTTTTCTTTGACATTGGAAAGCAATTTACGATACCGCTCTTCGTGTGTTTTCTCGATCGCCGCTACTTCCTCAAATTTCACTGCCAATTCTTCAAACCCTTCCTCGCGCGCAGTTTCAGCAAAACCTTTATACATATCCGTCCACTCGTAATTTTCACCTTCTGCTGCCGCATTCAAATTTGTCTCCGTATCTTCCACTGCACCACCGTGCAGCTCCTTATACCACAGTTTAGCATGTTCTTTTTCATTTGATGCTGTTTCCGCAAAAATCGCCGCAATCTGTTCATAACCATCTTTTTTAGCTTTAGACGCAAAGAAATCATATTTAGTTCTAGCTTCCGACTCGCCTGCGAGCGCCTTTTTTAAATTTTCTTCTGTTTTAGTGCCCGAGTATTTAGTTTTCATTATTCCTCCTTATTAAATACAAGTATATCCCCCATCAACCGGCAAAATCACACCAGTGACATACGACGCCTCTTCCGAAGCCAAAAACACCGCCGCTGCATCCAGCTCTCCAGGCTTACCATAACGTTGCATCGGCACATGTGTTTTGGCAAAATCTTGAAACTGTTTAGTGTCCAAAGTTTCAGTCGTCAGTTCAGTATAAAAATATCCTGGACAAATTGCGTTGCAAGTAATTCCATCCAGCGCCAACTCTGCCGCCACGGCACGCGTAAAGTTCACCACGGCGCCTTTTGAAGTATGATAAGCAATCGTTGGGATTTCCGTATTTCCGACCAAACCATACATCGACGCGATATTAATAATCCGTCCGTATTTATTTTTCTTCATGATTTTAGCAAATGCTCGAGTCATCTTAAACACTGACGTTTCGTCCGTCGCAATCGTAAAATCCCACTCGTCATCCGTCATATCACACACCCCATTATTCGCTGCCGACCCTGCACAGTTTAGCAAAATGTCAACTCTCTTAAACTTCTTTTCGACAGCTTTTGCAGCAGACTCAATATCCTCAGTTGAAGTAACATCGCATTTGATTGGCAATACTTCTTTAGCGCCAGCTTTAATGAGTTCTGGCTTGAATTCTTCTAGCCGCTCCATTCTACGTGCTAAAATCGCTAGGCTCGCTCCCTGCCTCGCAAAAGCTAAAGCCATTTGTTTACCGAGCCCGGAAGATGCACCAGTTACTACCGCAACTCTACCTTTTAAATTAAACATTTAAACTCCTTTCTTTCCATTCATTATACCAAACTTATGATAAAATAAAAACTATGGAAAAAGTCCGCAGCAAACAAGTTATCAAATCTGGTTATTTGTTTATTTTGACTAATTTTCTACTGGCAATTTTCAATATTATTGTCGGTCTACTCTCAAACTCAATTGCCATTATATCTGACGCCATCCATAGTTTGATTGACTCAATTTCCGGATTTCTCGTCATTATCAGCGAAAAACTCGCGAGCCACCACAAACTAACTCAGCACCGCGCCAAAATTGAACGCATCACCACTATCATTATTGCATTAATCATCATCGCCGCTGGGATTCATATCATTATTGAATCGGTTGAGAAATTCACCGAGCCCACTTCTCCCGATTACACTCCCATCACTATACTCGTCCTAATTGCCAGTCTAATTGCAAAATACGCCCTCGCAAAATACTTAAAAACTACTGGGCGAAAAATCAAATCCAAAGTCGTCGAAGCTTCAGGTGCCGAAACTATGAATGATGCTTGGATTTCGATCGCAGTTTTAACATCTGCTATTATTTATCAAATCTGGCATATCGATATCGAAGCCTATATCAGTATCATCATCGCTATCATTATCATTAAAGTTGGTCTAGAATTCATCTTTCCACACCTCACCAAGCACCACCATCATCACCTCGAACAAAACCCCGACCACGACCATTGTGGCAAAAAATAAACCCGCGACGATTAGTCACGGGTTAACATTAGTGCATCCTCCAACGATTGATTTGTTCCATCGTAAACTCCAGAACTGAATTGTCGTCCTTTTCTTGCCTGGCATACTCTTCCATCGAAATCGGTACTCTCGCGTTCGCACGCGAAGTTTTTCTAATTTCATCCAGATCACCGCCCGCAAGATAAAGCATCTCGGACTGAGCATCAAGCTCTAGCATTAGTCTATCCGGCAATTCTTCCTTCGTCGGATTATAAAGCCCCAGTTCTTGGCCTTGGTACAAACAAATACCTTCAGCTCCAGAATCAAAGAGTTTTCGAATACCATACTTTGGCTCAAAACCCCTAGATGGGAACCTTATTGAATCATGCGATTCAAAGTCGAGCATCAACCCGTCAACATCGACATTCCTTTTAAACGCTTCACTGTAAACACCTTTGTTATCAAAAGCATTATCCTTCAATAGCACGTTAAGGATATAATCAACGGCGGTCCGTTTGTAATATTTTTCTATTACTGGGCCATACATCGGGTCAAAACATTCCATCATCAAGAATGGGCTATTGTCCTGGTTCGGCGGAAATATTGCATTGATGACTTCAATAGCTTGCGTTCCACAAATCAAATCCGAAAAAGTTAACTTCTCTTTCGAAAAATCTTTGTTAATGCTCTGTGGAACATCCAACCGAAAACCATCAACTCCATGATATTTAGTCCAAAAACGAACAATATCACGAAACTCATTAACCAGATTCATGTTGAGCTCCTTGCCGCCATTATTGAACCATCTGAGGTCTGCTTGTTTTGGATGGAAAAGATGTAAATAGTAATACTCCCTTTCCTCATCGTACTCCCAAGCCGAACCTTTATCAAACAAGTTCTCCCAGCCCGTAAGCGGCTCCTTGCTCCAACAATAGTATTCCGGAGCTTCCTTAAACCAGTTATGCTCTGTAGAGGTATGATTCAGGACCAAATCCATCAACACACCCACACCAAATCTATGAGCTATTTCGACAAAAATATCAAACTCCTCAATTGTGCCAAATCGTGGGTCAATCACCTTGTAATCGGCGATATCATATCCCTGATCAAAGCGTGGTGAGAAATAAAGTGGGCTAAACCAAATATAGTCCACATCAAGTCTCGCAATTCGCGGGATCATTTCAATCATTCCTTTAAGGCCTGTTTTCCAGGCAACAGAACACAGTTCATACACTAATATCTTTGCCATCGAAACCACCTCTCTTTCTAGTATCGGCAAAAAATGATAAATTGCTAGGTTGTCTCTATATTATATCATAAATCAGTAAAATAATCAAGTATAACACCTTAAAAACCACAAAAATGGAGCCGCGAACCGGGCTTGAACCGGTGACCTCATCCTTACCATGATTATCATCGACTCCTCGATAAAACATAATAAGGTTTAAACACTTAACCCTAAGAACCGCAATTGATTTCTTAGTTATTAAGTGACAGGTCACGAGCTCAAACGAGTCGCGGCTTCCTATACCCTATTATAACATAAAAATC
>JAFRKK010000010.1 GCA_017431745.1 Candidatus Saccharimonadota bacterium | reverse complement strand
TTCGCTATCGATCAATCAATATATTTAGCCTTGGCAGGTGGTCCTGCCGGATTCAAACAGGGTTTCTCGTGCCCCGTCCTACTTGAAAAAAGATAAATAAAGCCTAAGACCCTTTCGCATACAGGACTTTCACCCTCTTTGGCGTGGCATTCCAACCACTTCTGCTAGGACCTAAAGGATTATATCTTTACCCACTCAGTTAACGCTGTTGGTTCTTATGCAGAATTGCCATAAAGCGACTCTACATAAAAATTATCTAATTTCGCAACCCCTTAATCATATAGGTCGTTAAACCACTAAAATCATAAGGTTTAGGCTGTTCCAATTTCGCTCGCCACTACTTTCGGAATCATTGGTTATTCTCTTTTCCTGGACCTACTAAGATGATTCAGTTCGGCCCGTTCCCGCTTGACTGCCCTATGTGTTCAGGCAGACGCAATCTGGCATAACCCAGATTAGGTTTCCCCATTCGGCAATCCCCGGATCATTTCTCGTTGTCAGATCCCCGAGGCTTATCGCAGACTTCTACGGCCTTCATCGGTATTGATTGTCAAGGCATCCACTATCAGTGCCCTTAGTAACCTTTTTATGCATTGACTTAACTAGCAACCGAAGTTCAATTTTAATTTCAGCTGCTTGTTCCGTCTTAAAATCTTTCTTACCCAAATTGTTAACGGAAGAGTCTTCAAGAATGATTCTGAAGTCGTTTTGACGGCCTCAAAAGATTCCCTCGCTTTCCTTATCTTTTTACAGAGGTCGTAAAAACACGACTTGTTTCAACTTCAATCATTATATCGCACTTTTTCAATAAAATCAAGTACTTTTTTACACTTTTTTCGAGATTTTTTGCAAAAACTATTCTTCCCACCTTTCCACGCTCCACCCCAGATAGGGAATAAACCCATTTAGCTTACGCTTCGGAACCTTTTCGTGCATAATATACAGTCGCTTCTTTGCCCGCGTCATCGCTACGTAAAACAATCTTTTCTGATCATCTAGCGTCACCTTCTCTGTCTCACAAAACACCGTGAATAATCGCGTATCCGGATGCGTTTTCGGAATCACCCCCGCGTCCGCCTCCAAAATTACTACCGCCTCCGCCTCTAATCCCTTAGATTTATGCATTGTCATCACCCGCACCTTCGCGTCAAATTCTTCTTCCGTCATCACTCTAGCCTTTACCGTTTCCCGTTTTAACGCTTCTTTAAGCCCTTCCAGGCTAATCTTCAAATTCGTTTCATTATTCCGGTGTAAAATCAAAATATCGTTAGCCTTCCGGTTTTCCCGTAAAATTTTCACCAAATACTTCAAATATTCCGCCTTCAACCGCTTCACTTCCACTATTACTACTCTCCCCGCCCGTTTTGAAAATGCTCTAAAACCCCCTTTTCCCTTCATCGCCTTTTTCATAAATTTCCGCGCCGTATCTACAATCGTATAATTGCACCGGTAATTTGTCGTAATTTCATACCGCCTAGCCCCTGTAAAATATTCCTCAAAATTCTTAAAATACTCCACGTCCGAGCCCGCAAATCGGTTAATCGCTTGCCAGTCATCCCCCACCACAAACAGCCGGGAATCACGCGCTACGCTCCGTATCGCCTCCACCGCCGCCAAGAATAATTGCGAAAAATCCTGATATTCATCTATTAATATGTACTTCTTATTACGCAATATTTCCGGCACTTTCCCTCGCCCAGCCCAAATTAATTTACTCGCCCACGACACAATCAAATTAAAATCCGTCCCATAATCTTCAAAGCCTTTCAGTTTTCGCTTCGCGTCTAGCAAATACCAGTGATACCTCCGATAGCACTCCACTCCTAATTCTACAAAATTCCTCTCTCTGTCCTCTACCTCGTTCCCCGCTAAATACTCCTCTACACTCTGCGCTAAAGTTTTTTCTCCACCTAAATACCTCTGTTGCGCTCGGTTTACAAATAACGTCATCATCCCAGCAAATCTCATCAGTTCAGCCTCCTCAATATCTTCATCGTCCACTGTCCCCCTTATAAACAGCCGCACTTTATCCCTCCACTCCGGCTCTCTCATCATCTTCTCAACTACTGCCAGCATAAACTCTTCCTTCTCGCCGGCCAAAATCTTCCCGCATTTTTTCCGCCCGCCACACGCCTCATACACAATTTTTCTCGAAAACGCATGAAAAGTGCTAGCAATCTTCGCTTTTTCTACCACTGGTTTACCATCCACCATCATTTTACTAAGCCTCTCATTAATCTCCCGCGCTGCATTCGCGTTAAACACAAATGCCATAATCTCCTCCGGCTTCACCCCTTTACAGGCTATCAAATATACAATTTTCGCCACAATCGTCCGCGTTTTACCCGAACCCGCTCGCGCTACCACTATTGCGTTCAGGTCATCCGCGATTACCGCCGCCGCCTGCTCGCTATCAATCACATATGCCTCCCCCTCATACGTCACACACCTACTAAACCACCTCCGTACTTCCTCTACTCTATCATTAGTAGTGCTCTTTTTCCTCTTCACTATCACTCCACTATTTTCAACTGGTGACAATTTGTCACCAACTGACCACCCTTTTCACTCTTCTTCCGCCAGCCCTTCTAGCAGATCCTTCATCGGATTCAATCTTTCCGCATTATTGGAAGTAATTACCTTCCGTCCAGTTCGTTCTTCTACCGCTTTTCTCGCGATACCAGCTGCTTCGCCTCCCGACTTTGCCGCATCTTTATGCTCTTCAAAAGTTTTCGGATTTTGCTGCTTTTCTATCTCTGTAGTAGTCGCTTCCGATAACATTGTGAGCACCAACTCCAAATCACTCATATTGTCCCTTAAGTTTTCCTTCTTCAAGCCTTTGTAATTCTTGTATTCTTTAGTAGTCATCCCCGACCACGCTTTAGAAATTTCATCCGTCAAAATTGCATATTCCAGGCCTTTCTTCACTCCACGATTCCGCCATTCGTTCGTCAAATCATTTCGCACCTTAATAGACATTAATCGCTGTCTAATCCACTCTTCGCTATATCCCTTCTTTAAATAAGTCTCCATCGCCCGATTCATCGCCAATTCTGGGTCAATCGTTTCGTTAATTCGCTCATTCCCTACCTTCGCCAACCATAATTTAAACGGCTCGGCTTTCTTAGATGGCACCGACTGAACCAGGCGCAAAATTTGCTCTACAGTCATAGCATCAGTTTTGTATTTTTTACCATCCGCCGATTGCATTTTCAGTTGACTACAATTTGTAGTCAACTCACTCCCCTCTTTTTTAAGTCGCATTTTCAACACACTCCAATACTTTGCTGCATGCCTAGTATCCAGCTGTTCCGTCAACACCCCAATCACATCCACCACCGAAAACCACCATTCTTCTCTCAAATCATCCCACACCGACCGCACCTGCCTACCGTCGTATAATTGTAATTTTTCCTCGCTCATCGCACCTCCTTTAGATCATTAAAGTTTATTGTCCCAATCTACAATCCGCGCTATCGCAGTATTTCTTAGAACAAACATCACCTGCGCCCGAGCGGACTTGTCAAACTTATCATAAATCCTACCCGCCGATTTAGTCCCGCGAAACACCGAATTAACCGAATTGGCTACATACATTTCACGCTCCATTATGTCAAACTCACCACCCACAGACTCCGCCAGACACACTCGTATCGCTTCGTCATCATACGAATTATCTTTATCTTTCTCTAGAAACACTATATCACCCACCTGTAACCTATCATCAACAAATACGACAGTAATATACGTCGGCACCATATCACGCGTTACATCTTGCGCTAGATAAAGCCTCTGAATACTCGGCACCAGAGATTTCTGCGGCTTAGTACGCCCATTTAGCCACGAATTTACCGTCGCAAAACTCACACCCAACCTCGCCGCCAACTGTTCCTGCGTCCATCCGGACGTTTTTAATATATCTTTAATCATACTCACACTAGTCATAGCGTCTCCTAACTTATTAAAACTCTTAAATGATAAAACCGGGTAGGAACTAACTCTCGCCAGGGTCCTACATAATGGGCTCCTAAGCTACAAAATTTGCAGATCGTTTTATAAGCCCGCTTTTCGTCCAGTAGCATTTCTGCGTTCTGCCTTTGGCTCATCGCCTCCCAGCAACAGACCTCTCGGCCTACAGGTCGGCCTTAGCCGCTTAGGGGGACTTATTAGGCGACCGATTTTATCATCTAAAAGTTCTATATTTCCATTATAAAGATTTAACACCTAAAAGTCAATAGTTTTTTATAAAAATTTATGTTTATATAAAATATACGCTATACCTAACGTACTAAACACAGTATAGCCCTATACTATTTAGCCTTTGGCAATTTTCCAGATTTAACAACAACTTTCTTATCTTCAGCCTTCGCCTTACGTTCGAGCTTTTTAATATCTTCCGACGGCGGCAATTCCTCCGGTTTAATACCACGTTCCCCTAACATTTTACGAATGGTCGCGTTGTTCTGTACATGTTCACCAGTAATCGCATACTCCCCCTGAATATTATTTTCCTCTACGTTGTAATTAGTCATTTCGGTTGCAAGATTTTTCGCCGTGATAGTCAATGTTGGTAAAAAATCCGCCAACGGACGTTTGCTTTTTATGCCTAGCCTATCTTTCATCTGTTGGGTAGAGAGTCCACCAAACAAAGCTGTATCACCCTTTGAACGAACCCTGGCAAACCCAGCATCATCTACACCCCGCTCATAAATATTTTTTGAAAGTCGCTTCTCAGACTCGCGCAACTTACCACGCGCCTCCATCCGTTCTATGTAACTAATTCTTTCCTCTATGAGCTCTTGTTTCCGAGTCTGAACGGCAAAATAGCCCTGCGCAAAAGCAATTTCCTCTTTCTTTGGATCACCATTCTGTGCAATCAAATAACAGGCGTAACGAGTCAAGAGGTAATCAGTTCTTTCCCTCGGCGTGTTCTTTCCTGTCATGGCAATTTCCATTACTTTTCTGAAATGGTCATCTGGATTAACTCCTGAGGTAGCACAAGATTCAATTGCACGCTTTATGACACTCTCAAAGTTTTCCCACTTATCATAGCCTAAACGCGACATCAGCTCTCTTGCTGTCCAATATTCCACCCCTTGTTCAGTTTTGACAATACTATCAAAATCTTGTTTTATAATGCTTATTCTTTCTCTTTTCATATTTTGATCTCCACTTTTATCTCTACATATTATAACATGTTTTTTTGAATTCCTAAAGTCAGGAACTCAAAAAATATAATTAACCCCAAATACCATTTTTGTTTTCATACCCTCATTAAGTCTTCATCATCTTTCCTCTGTCTTTCCAATTCATAAGTAGCGTATTTATGAATTTTTAAATACAAACTCTTCAACATTACATCATCACACTTTTCTAGCATCTTCTCGGAATTATCCTTTAGGCTCATTTCGAAACTACCAGGCACACCAATTGTGCGTGCGTGCGCTCCGCCACTATCATCAAAAATTAGTCCAAACAAACTATCTACCAAGACACCAGAAGGCATCTTATCGATCACGGAAACTACTATGCGATCAATAATATCCTTATCCCACAAAACAGTTAATGGCAACGCTTTCAAAAGCATTTTTGCTATACCAGCATCATCAATTTTAGGCAAAATATCTAATACGCATTTAATCATCTCTTCTTGATTGCCTCCAAAAAATCTTACTAACCTCGTCCCGAAAAAATGAATGCTATCCGTCAGCTTTGACGAATTAGTTATAATGGCACTTATAGCCATACGTAAAATGTTTTCCTCAACCTTTAAAGCCCCACTATACGGGACAGGGGAGTACCGCTCGCTCCATCTATCGCCATCACATTCATCGTATTTTTTACATCTTTCTATCATCAAATCTATAACTTCCCTTGGGTAATCTCCCACCACACTTTGTATAAAACCAATTTCGGCATACCCTAAATCCGATCTATAGATTAACGCCTCCTTAATTTTTTGCCGCATGCCCTTCGATAATTCCCGTACATCCATAGCCCCATATTCCGGATTTAAAATCTCTTCTATCGCGCATAATAATTCCTGATCCCCCGGCGCAATATCAATAGCATTAACTAAACCAGCCGCTAAATTATAATACTGCTTTGGTAACAACCTTAATGCACCAATTGCTCCCTGCCGAACAGTAACGTCTTCGTTTTTCAGCAACACCTTAAACACATTAGCGACCCATTCCAATGGCAAGACGTCAATGCTAATAATTAAAAATTGTGCTACTGACTGTAAAATTATTGCGCTATCCATCGTCAACACATTTTTAGTCACTCTCATTGCTTCCTCAACCCTACCGTGCACCACTACTAAACTTATTAGAGAATTCCCGATTAATCCTTCAAATTTCTTCTCATCTATAATCGTATTTATGAAATCCACACAAAACGTCTCCGATGCATCACTTAAAGCCCGAAATATATTAGCAGCATATTCCTCTCCGACATTACTACTGTGATATCTCAAATCAACCAAAAAACCACATGCCTTGTCCACAATCTCTGAACAACTATAGGCCTCAACTAACTTAATTGCCAAAGATTTTAGCCATTCAGTATACCTGGCATGACTAATCTCATATCCATCACCATAAAAAGTACTATGTCCCCAAGCATCGACTATACTCCTCGCCAATTCATTATCTAGGCTCACGGGGATTTTTCTAACTATATCCCTAGCCTCAACAGTATCGCTGAGCATAAAGTTCAGTTTCGCTCTTACTATCGCTGCCAAAACAGGGCTAAGTTTATCATATTTCAAATCATTATAAAATTGCTTTAATATCCAAATCCTCTCAGTCTTCCATTCATCATCATCTACAACGTTCAAGGATGTCTGTATCAAACCAGCTGCCAAAATCGCCAACTTTTTATTATTTCCATTAATGTCTTTTATCATACGCTTTATTATTTTTCGTCTAAACTCTTGCACCGCCTTCAACTTCACCTTAAACTGCCGTATTTCCATGCTAATCTTTCCGCGCGGCAACATGGAACTCCCACTCGTTTTTAGACATTCTTCCAAAATATCATACGCCTCAAACGGAAAATCGATTTCAAAACCTCTATCTAATACATATTCTATTACCTGCTCAGTATATGTAACTGGTTTATAAATTTCATATCTCGCAATTTCTTTTATGGCATCCAAAAAATCCTTGCATCTACTTCCATTTATCCGCCTCATTTTTGCAATTTCAACTATTTCGTCTAACACAGTCCTTAAGTATTCTTCATTATACGAGATCGGTAACAATACCTTCGCTATTTTATCTTCAACGGCATCGTTGGTAATCGTCTCACCATCATATCTTTTCGACTCCACCGTAGCCGGATTCTTTATAATTAAATCCACCGTCGCCAAAGCATCATCAGGACTAAAATATGCCACCTCTCTTAACGTGTCAACTAATTCCATTCTGCTGCCAGTATCAGCCCGCAAGATCATTTCTTGAAATCGTGCCCACAATTTCCGTTTCAGCAACTTCGAACCATCTAACATTTTCATACGCCAATCTAATTGACACACATTTTGCAGAATATTACAAAACAAATCAATATTGCCGCCCAACAACGAATCTAATATTTCGTCTAACGTTCCATTGTCTCTCCCATCGTTCAAAAGCATAGCTTCACATTCATAATCTGCCAACAAATCCGGGGATACCCATACTTTATTATTTGCTTCCCTTATCAATCCAAACTCAATCAACTTACCAATTACTCTACGAATTTCAACATTACTATAATTGTCGCCAAACATCCTCTGCGATATCTCAAACAATTGCCGACTTGTGCACGGTTGTATCACGGATAAAACTCCCATCATCAGCTGAGCAACACTTTTTTCTTTCTCACTAATAAACCCCTCATCTAGATATGTTTTAAAAATACTCCTGATGAATCGTTTGCCATCACCTTCATTCAAAAGCTTCGCTGGGATAGCCCCTCTTTCGTTCAACAACTTCCCACCCATAGTAATCAATAATGCATTCCCGCCAGATACCTTAACTAATTGTCCCAAGAAAGCATTATCCTCACCTATTATAGAAGACGCCAAGCAAAACGCATCTTTATCCTTCAGAGGATCAATGTCATATTCTACAATTGCGTCTTCAGAAATTCCAGACTTCCGAATCACTTCAAGCACATACTCCTTTGCATGCTTCCTAGTAGTTACTACCATCTTCTTCCCATTTATTTTTTGTTCAACGTACTCAGTTAACACCCCGTTAAACATACTTCCTGGCACCTTATGCGCATCATCAATCACGACTATAGATTTATTCCTTAAAGCCTTCGCCAAGTCTTTACCGGAATAATCCTGACTATCTTTGAGCAACAACATCTCTCTATCTACCAACTTTGCTACCTCTTTTAGTCTTCTAGTCTTACCAACGCCACCAACCCCAGACAACACAATCACCCTAGATACATCATCATTCAAGTAATCTGCCATCTCACTCAATAGATCTCCAGCAATAGGCTGATATGTATTATCGTATTCAATCAGCCCATCTTTGATGTTTTCAAAATGCCTTAAAATTTCCACAAAACACGAATCAGATTCAAGCCCTAAACATTCTCTAAGCACAATATCAATGTCGCTAAAATAATCTTTAACTAATCCACGTTTCCGATTATCGGTTAGCTCGTACCGCACTTTTCGCGTAATTACATCCGGAGTCCATATCTCCCAGCCAGTTTTCTTCAATAGTCTTATCGCCCTCACCGCCGGCCGTACTGTTATTGCCAAAATCTTCCTTTTAGCAATAACCTCGCCTTTATTATACTCATCAACAATTGCCCTCGCCTCAGCTTCACCAAACTTTCTCACGCGTTTACATTGCACCACTGTCTCTACGCCATTCACAGGGACAACATCTAAGCCGTCCTGTTTATCTCCTCTCACGCCATATACTATATAATCTTCACCCATATGACTTAATATGTCAGCCATAAAGTTTTCAAAATCATATTCGTTTAGACTCATCAACGGCAACGACCTTAAAGGTCGACAAACTAAATCCCCAGCTTCTATACCCATATCATCCTCTTCAAAATTTACACCAAGCACCCTCTTTAAACTATTCCTCCATTTAATACTTGGCATTGTGCCTTTCTCCCACCTTCCAACATTCTGCTGCGTAGTCCCAAGCTCAACTGCTAAATCTTTTTGTGTCCACCCTTTTTCCTTTCGTGCTATGCGTATTTCTTTATGATATTTTCTTTCCATACCAACTATTGTAACACACATACGTGTTACAAATCAAGACCAATCCCTCATAAAACTACCGCCTCTTTTGAGGCGGTAGTTATTTACCGGGTAGTATAATATGTACTATTCTTCTGATTTTTTCTCCGACTTCTTCTCGCTCTTTTCGCTCTTTTTACCCCGCGCTTTCACTCGCATCACAATCCAAATAATCAGCGCTGCGATTAAGAAGAAGATTACAAACAGTAGCCACACCGGGCACACAATCACCATCTTCTCCGTCACGCTCGGCTCACTATCTGTCGAATTGTAATAAACCGTCTGCCGCACCCTGAATATCCCTATCTGTGGCGTATTCTCCCAAATCTGTGTAATCACCCGCGACACACCAGGTAAAACATAACTCGAACTCATATCCTCTTCAGTCGTATAGACTTCTTCATCTGAGAACAATGGAAACACTTGTAGAGCATAACTTATCTTCGCATGCGTATTCCCCTCATTCTTCACTACGAAAGATGTTGTAATTGGCGGAGCTAAGAAGAACGACGGTATATTATTATCCGTTATTTCGCCTTTTACAATAATATCGCCTGACACCTCAACAAAAACCAACGAAGCAATCCCCACCACCTCTTTAATCACCACCGTATCATCTCCATTCGCCTTCTGCGTCGCTTCTACATCATTCTTTACTCGCACTGCAAAATATTGTCCACCCCCTCTAGCATCTTTTGGTACTGTTATTGTGTAATGCACATTTCCCGTCTCCCCAGGCTCCAACACTCCATGCACTTCCTCCACATCCGATTCGTCATTGTCCGACATAGTCACCCAGTTTACAATATCTGTATAATCATTCCTGGCATCAAAATTCGGATCATACTTCCCGTCATTGCTTACCGAAAACGGCACCACCTCTGCCACATAATAGAACTTTCCTCCCGCATCGCTCGGATTTACCACCTCCACTTCCCCAGTCACTGACTGTCCTGGCGACAAGACATATTCCTGATCCTGTGGTGATACTACAAAAGCTGACGCTGCTCCATAAGGTACTATCACACTCACAAGCATCATCACCGCACCCACTAAACCAGCTAGTATTTTTTTACATTTTGCCATTATACCTCCTTTAATAATATTATACATTATACACCTAGTTAGATATTTCGCAAGCAAACCCCTTTGTTTCGTATTGCCTTTTTAATCCTTCTAGCGTCTTCGCTATACTCGTACCCTGATCCAGCAAGAAATACGTCACCGTATTACTATTTATCTTACTGATATCTCGCGCCGTCTGCACCATTTGCATTTTTGTTCCATTCACCGAGAAATTTACCGAAAAAATATCAATCTGCTCACCATATTTTTTTACTAAAATCTCATTGTAATCTGCTCTCGCAAAAGCCTCTGCTGATTCTGCAGCCTTCTCTGTTCCATAATCACCCTCATACAACAACGAAATAGACGACAACTTATCGTCTCTAAAAGTCGCCGTTACCGTATTCGCACGAGAGTTCATCGACACACTAGTCAACGCCGGGTGTATCAGCACTGTATCCTTACACACCAACCCAGTCACCTCGGCTTCTCCGCCAACCGTCACATTACCCGACTCTTTACCTTTCATCGCATTTATCACGAATACCATTATCAGTATTATAGCAACTATCACCAACCCTAGCCCTATCCACAATTGATATTGTTTGTTATTTTTACTCAATTTTACCTCCTTTTCTACTATTATAACACAAAAATCCTCCCGTTTCCGAGAGGATTTTCTAAACCACTACCTAACTTAGCTAGCAGTAGTTGCAGCCAAAGTATAGGTAATCGTACCTTGGTAGTTACCAGCCTTGGTTTCAGAACCAATCTTAGCGGTATAGGTCGCCGTCCAAGCATCACCAGCAGTTGCGGTAGTGCTATTAGACCTGGTAATAATAGTGCCAGTAGCAGTACCAGCTGTACTATTTGGCAATTGTGCAGCCGTAACACCGCTAGTTACACCAGCAATAGCAGCATTCCATCCGCCAGTAGTAGTTAAGCCTGATAAACTAGCCTTGTATGCAAACGTGTCTTCAATCGCCGGCGAAGCACTATCGATATTGGCTAAATCTTGTGCGGTAGCACTTACAGTATAACCTTTGTTGTTGTTGCAGAATACGTTAAACGTATGCACATTAGTTGGATTTTCGCTACCAGTAGATGGATTAACCGTAGCACCGTTTGCACCAGAAGCCGTATATGTAGCATCAAGCGTACCGCTACCAGAAGCCCTAAAAGTACAAGAAGGCTGCACTGTTACCTTAATGGTATCCACTACGTCCAAGTCATCGGCAGCAAATACGCCAACTACCGGCATCGCTGCGAGAGCTACTGAAGAAGCCACAATTGCTAATTTTTTCATATTATTTTTCTCCTTTCTGCTAAAAGCAGAACATTTTATATTTTTTATGTGTTAAATGTATGAACCTTTAACATTTCTTATTTTACATAAGCGGAAAACAAAAGTCAAGTAATTTTTTCAACTTTTTTTAAGTTTTCCTACCCCGACTTTTCCACAACCTAACAGGGGTAACGCCAGTAAAAAACTAGGTGGCTTTTGCCACCTAGTTCCATTAGCTTATTTTACCCTATTCCTCTTTCTTATCGCTCTTCGCTACCGCAACTGCCGTCACCCCAGCCACAGCCAACGCTGCTCCTGCCGCTATTAAAGGCAATGGATCCACTCCTGAACCTTCATTCGACGATGATGAAGAAGACGAAGACGGCATGTCAGTTTTAGTTGTCACACCAAGTGGCTTTTCATAACTATTCCTTGCTTCCGAATCATCACCATCACTATCTCCATTCGTAACACCTTGCGTGCTTGCTAAGGCCGGCGTACTGGCACCACTACCACCCGAATAATTCGTCGTATTATAGGTGTTCGTCGTGCTATATGAATTATAGGTATTATTCAATGCTTTCGGCGCAGCACTCTGTGGACTATTTGAAGGAGTATCGCCTGAGCCGGAATTATCCGTTACATCGTTACCAGAATCTGTACCACTATTGTCGCCACCACCGGTTTCGCCACCACCGCTAGCTTGACCACCATTTTCGCCACTATCACCATTTTCACCATTACCACTATTGTCATTACCACCGCCGCTTACGCTATTCGACGTCCCTGCAGCAGTCAAGGTATATTCTATCGTCCCCGTATAAGTTCCTGCTGGTGTTGCAGTACCCACATAGGCCTTGTAGGTAGCAGTAAAGTCCACCCCTGCCGCAGTCGTGCTTGAGTCAGACGAAACAATCGTCCCACCGCCTACCGGCACCGGGCTTGCCACCGTTACTCCAGCCGTATCAGACGCTATCTCTGCAGTCCACATACTATTCACACCAGTATGAGTATAGTTATCTGTGTAAGCAATCACATCCTCTATCCCCGATGCTTCCAAATCATACGGCGTCGCCGTCACGACAAAACCATTATTATCATTACAGAACAAGTTGAGTTCATGTACACCCGAATCGTTAAAATTCCCTACCTCAGTACCGTTCGCCGCTGACCCAGTATAAGTTTTATCCTCTACACTATTAAAAGTACAGCTCGGCTGTACTGTGACACTAATAGTATCCGTCACCGAAGTCGTATCCGCTACCACAACCCCGCTCGACACTAGCCCCATCCCGGCCATGCCTAAAACCGCAGCTACCCCCACTGGCGCTACGTACGCCTTGCTCTGCGAGCTAGTTTTTTTCATTTTTATTTACCTTCCTTTTAAATGTATAACCTTTTATACCCCTATAATACACTACTTTTTATTTTAGCGCAAGCATTTTAGCACACTTTAGTTCATTTTAGTATATTATTCCGGTTGAAATTCTGCCGCAATCATCCATTTTCCCCTTATTCTAAATGCAGGAATTGTGCCCCGCATAGCTTTATTAGTTACAGATTGGAGGTTCAAATCATTGACTTTTGCCCATTCCGCGACCGGGATAATCTTTTTGGCGGTCATTTTAGCAATCCGACGATATAGTGACTCTATTAACAATTTCGCAAACAGCTCTACTAATTTATCTATCTTGCCAGTTTTTGTATATTCATCTAAAGCAGGGTAGTATTCTTCAAACTTCGACTTATTAGGGATAATAATTGGTGGTAGACCCAACATATCCAGTTGTTCGTTCGTAAGCAACCGTCCAATCCGCCCATTCCCATCACCAAATGGATGGATGTTTTCAAATTCGGCATGAAAATATGCTATTTTCTCAAGGAAGTATTCGTCATCTTTTTCATTATACTTTTCAACAAGTTCAAGCATAAGTCTACCGACAAATTCTGGATTCGCACCAATATGTGTACCGACCCGCACCCATTCACGCCCCGAACGAAAACGCCCAGCCATTTCGTCACGAATATTCAAAAGCAATATTTTATGCAATTTCAAAATCAGTCCCACAGACATCTTTTTGTCTGAATTATCCATTAGGTATTCTATAGCATTAGCTAAATTCTTTGCTTCGTAAATCTCTCGGATTTCGTGATCGGTACGAATTTGATTACGGATCAAAATATCTTCCGTATCTTCAAGCGTAAGAGTAGAATTTTCAATCGCATTTGAATTATAAACCATCTCCGGAAGCTCAGAAATAGTAAACTCTTTTACGGCATCTTTATATTTAACTGCCAATTTATGATATTTTTCAGATAAATTATTAATTTTATCTCTCGTAACTTGGTTTATCATAGCTTTATTATACCAAACTTTACGTTTAAAATCAATATTTTTGATAGTTTTAAACGTAAAATTTAAAATAATTACTAATTAATCTCATAGATACCGCTGTATCCACCCAGAGAATGTATCATAATCATTATACGCATCCGCATCCTCATCCGAGTCCGCCCTGAGATACCCCCGCACCATGCCCTTATCTACTATCGCCACTGAAGGATAATACTTTACATAGTCATGTAGCGAAGTTTTCTTCACCTCTGAAAACATCATCCGATACACCTTCACCCCAACACTAGAAGCCCAATCCAAAACATATCCCCTCAATCTATCCGCTGTCGTACAACCATCCTGATCCACAAACACCACAAACGACTTTCCAGCCTTCACCAAATCCTCATAAAAAGCCGCGTCCAACTCCATAAATTCTTCACATCCCTCAGTGCATTTATATTCTTCGCTCAAAACCACCTTCGGGTCATCAAACCACCCGCTCACCGCTCCCATAAACAATAGTCCGCCAAACAGCACTACTATCAGCGCTACAATCAACCCCAACACACCCAACTGCTTTTTCTTCTCGGCACTCACCGTTATTTCTCCGTCAGCCCCTCAAAATCAACTTCATGTACCGGCACTTTATAAAAATCATATTCCACTGCCCCGTCCGGAAGTCCTCGTTTTACCTGTACATCATTTTCACCATCATAATACCAATATCCGCCCGTATTATAAATCTTCGATGCATCCCAGCCCAGCGCCACTAGCATATTTTTTAACATTCCCGAATAACCTCCACCCCCACACATCAAGAAAATCACCTTATCTTTCGGGAATAGTCCTTCTAAAATCGCCATCGACTCCTCATAATTTGCCGTGTAAGACCCATCCGAATGCTGATGGAACAAAGTCGGCCCCGTGTAAGTCGAACCTACCGCTTCCGGCAACCCCGATACATTTACCAGGTATGGCAACGGCACTACTTCAAAGCCGCGCACAAATCCGCTCAAATACGAATCACCCCCAATTGCTTCATAATTCCCCGGGTCAACAAGCATCCGTACATCTCGGTACACTGCATCCGAACGCCCCAGATAACCATCAATCGTCGTTTCATTAATATTCTTATCAATCCCCAGTTCCCCTCTTTGCCCTTCTGACAACTCTGGTGCAGGTAGCGGCAACAACAAATTCGGAAATGCATATCGACCTAGCAAAAATGCCAGCACCACTAGTACTAACGCCGATATCCCTAGCCCCCACAACATTTTTTTCATGTTAACTCCACTTTTAGCTTCTTTAATCATACCATAACCTTTATTTTTCGTCTAGCTCGAAAATCGGCTTTTTCATTTTCGCCAATTTTCCAGCCTTCTGAATCAAAGCCGCCACTTTTTCGTGGTCTTTCTTCTGGCGAGCCGCATCAAAGGCCTCCTGTTGCCTACGCAAATCCCCCGTAAACCCCGTCCCTCTGGCCGCATTCCAAAACAACTTCTCGCACGGCACATTTTTGTAATGCCATGGTTTATTAAACAAATTAAAATGCACCAACTTCGCATCTTTTGGTAACTTTTCGCTTGGCTCCATATTCCACCTAGCATCCATCTTGCTAATTTTTCCCCTCAAAATCACATTCAAATAATCTTGGTCCGGCGCCACCAGGTCAGCATCATATTTTTTAATCAAATTCACCATCGTTGATAAATACTTCATCTTCCGCATCTTCTTAAGATCCATCACCATCACCCCATCATTCACATATTCAGCGTGTGGCACTCCCACCGCCTTATCTACATAATCCCGAAATTCACGGATTACCGTCACCTTTGGGTCCGGCATCGCTGCCACCACATTTTCACCTAACTCAGTATCAAACAACTTCCCCACATCGTCCAGCAATATCGTATCACTATCTAAATAAACTGCCTTTCCATATTGTGGAAAAAGTCGCGGAATAAAAAACCGGTAATAATACACTGCCGCCGAGAAAAAATCTCCTAAACCCTTCCTTTTAGCACAGTACATAATCACCGCCTTCAAATACAAACTATGCGAAATTTTCTTAAACTGCAACGCCACATTCCGAGTCACCAAGCTACGCAGCCTAATCCGATTTACCAAATTTAACCCATCATGTAAAATTATCACCCGATAATATCGCTTCGGATCCGCATGTTTAGTTAGGGAATGAATTGTCGCCGCCGCATACGGCGCATACGCACTATTAATCGTCAAAAAAACCGGCACAACTTTGGTATATCTATTTATTGGATTTCCTGTATCGAAAATACTCATAACTATTCTTCTTACTATATTTTACCATAGAATCGTAAGCTTTTTTCGCCAAATCCGCTCGGTTCTCGTCTTCCGTTTTTTTAGCGTCTGGATAGAACGGCCCATCAATATAAATATCCATCCTCGGTAAATCCCCCTTCTTTTTGTCTGCTCTTTTATGATAAGTTGTAATCATCGTAAACACTGGCAAATTATTCCGTGTCGCATAGGTAAATGACTTATCACCGGCAGGGAATTTACGAATCTTCGTATAATACGGCCAAAGGTGTGCCTCCGGATAAATCACTAAACAATTCCCCTGCCTCAGCCTCGTATCAGCCGCCTCATGAAAAGCCTTCTTCTCTTCCTTCGTTTTGCCAAGCGGCAACCCGCCAATCAACGGTAAAAACTTCCCAATCCCTGGCACCTTCAAATTCACCGGACTAATAATCGTAAAAATCCTTCTATCTGCCGCAATCGCTGGCCCAAACACATCATGAAACGGATTCGTATGATTGCAATACAGCACATAACCTTTACCGCGTGCTTTCTTCAGTTTTTCCCGCCCGTAAAACTTAGCCTGCCAATAGCCCCTTTCGTAGTACTGCCCAAACAACTTAAAAATCCGAAACAGCACTGCTGAGTATAATTTCACGAACGGATTCTTCGGAATAAACTCATATCCGTCCGGCAACCTCACTTCCTCACCTTTTTCCTGTTCATCCGTCTTAATCGGATCATCCGTTTCCGACTTGTAATAAAACACCCGCTCCTCTTCAGGTATATCTTTTTGAAATAATTCCGCCTTAGCCATATCTAAATTATAGCATAAAATACCCTTTTGAGGACCGTAAGCTTGGGCGAGCGCCCTTGAGCGTGTCCGAAAAAGGGTATTTTATGTTATAATTCAGCTTTGTATTTTTGGTATCGGGCAAGTATATCATCATATTCATAAATTTTCAAAACCTCATGAATTTTATCAATTTCAAACGGCTTCACTTTTTGCACATGAAAAACCGGCCGAAACTTAAAATTATTCGAAAAATGATGCAGCACCGTATCAAATCCTGGCCTCTCCCCCTGCTCATTATATTTTCGCGGCATCAACTTACGATGCCTAATAGCCTTATTCAACGCCGCCTGGTCCGCCAGCATCATCCATCTTTTCGCACAAAGCTCCACCGTCCTCTCAAACATCCCCGACTTTATACATTCCGGCACATTAAATAACATCACTCCCGAATTCATATAAGTTTGCTTCAACCCATGATAATGATAAAAATGCTTTCCATAAATATCCAGCACTCCCGCCGCCTCCACCCCTTCCATATCCGTATTATAAAATTCCGCCAAATCCCCTCGGCAAACCACGTCATAATCTAAATACAAAACTCTATCTAATTTAGCCAGTTCCGGCACTTTGTCTAAATACAGCCTCAACATCGAACACGGTGTAAAATACGAATTCATGTTTTTTCTCGGCAAATTCTTGGTAAACACCTCCGTTGCATCAATTAGTTTCACAAAATTCTTCGGATTCGTCTTTTTAGCCAATGAATTCAAAAATTCCGCCGTTTCCCTCTTGAACGGCTTCACCCCCTCGTACTTAATCGTCATAATATAAAAATGAAGCTCCTCCTTATTGTGCTTCAAAATCGACAATATTGACACCAACACCCCCCGCTTAATTCCATCATCACCACAATATAATATATTCACTATTCTATTATACCATCCTCTGCCAAATCCACCCCTTCATTTGGAACATCGGAAATTATCACTCGCTTAGATTTTTCTTCCGCAAACCTCGCTGTTCTTCTCACCACCTTGTCAAATCCCGTCAAAGCTGCATACGGCGCAAACTGCCCCGCCCGCATTTCTCTAGACATTCGCGGATGATTTCGCGGTTCGAAGTGTGGGTGGTTTATTATTTCATCGTATTTCATGCTTTATGCCCTCCAATTTGCGCATTCCTCTCTCGCCCCGTCGCCCCCTCTTCAAAATTAATTCCTTTCAAAATCGCATTTTTGCCATAACGCTTCTTAATATTAAGTATCGCCTCATTAGCCCGTTTTTCCTTTTCCGATACTTTACGCTTCTCTTCACTATCAAACAAACTAACCTGCCTTAACTCTTTTTTTAAATCTTCCTCCCTCTTCACATTGTTCACGTTTATCATAATTCGCCGAATCATTAATTTAGGGTTCACCTTACTTTCAAAAACCTTCCGCACCGCCTCCTTCATTTCACGCAGCGAGCAAGTAAAACCATCCAGATTATACGTACCATGTGCATGCTTTGGCACTATTCGCCCATAGTAATCTTCCATTTTATCTCCGTTATAATCTTTGTTACTCACGTCATACACAACGGTCAAAACAATTTGGTTAGTGACTAGTTTTCGCTTCAACAAAGTTAATCCCATTTCTTCCGCCATTTCTTTCGCCACCACCAAAGCCTTATTATAGCTATAAGGCTCCTTCAAAACCTGTCCCGACGACAAAGAATTCGTTTTCGGTCGAAACGCTTTAATATCACAAATTTCACACGGCTCCCATCCCCAAGCATGATCAATCAAAAGCTCCGCATTCACCCCAAACATTTTATACAAATAGTCTTCATCTTTTTCCGAGCAAAGCGCCACATCCCCCATCGTATACATCCCAGCCTGTTCTAGACGCCTAGCATACCCTTTACCTACTCGCCAAAAATCCGTCAAAGGCTTATGCTCCCATAGCTTACGCCGATAGCTCATCTCATCTAGTTCCGCAATTCTCACTCCGTTTTTATCTGGTCTCGCGTGCTTCGCTTCAATATCCATCGCTACCTTAGCAAGATATAAGTTCGTCCCAATCCCCGCCGTTGCCGTAATCCCAGTTTCCTCCAAAACCTCTTTCATCAGTTTCATCGCGAGCTCCCTCGCCGTCATTTTATAATTCTTCAGGTACGGCGTCGCATCAATAAAAACTTCGTCAATCGAATAAACATGAATATCCTCCGGTGAAATATAACGTAAATATGTATTATAAATTCTAGCGCTATAGCTCATATAATAAGCCATTCTAGGTTTTGCAATGATAAAATCTTTCGCCTTCCTTTTTACCTCAAAAAGTCTCGCCCTCCCCGGAATACCCAACTCTTTCAGCGCCGGCGACACCGCAAGACATATCGTTTTATCCGTCCGTGACTCATCTGCCACCACTAATTTAGCCTTCAATGGGTCAAGCCCTCGTTCTACACACTCCACCGACGCATAAAACGACTTCAAATCAATCGCAATATAACTCTTCATTTAATAAGAAATTGGTAGCCGGGACGGGACTTGAACCCGTACGGGTTTCCCCATTCGATTTTAAGTCGAACGCGTATACCAATTCCGCCACCCGGCCACATCTCAATTATATCACTTCTTTGCCAAATAATCTATAGCTGCCTCAGCCGCCACCGAACCATCGCCGGCCGCTGTCACCAACTGCCGCACCTGTTTGGTCCGACAATCTCCCGCCACAAACACCCCAGAGCAAGAAGTTATACAATCTTCTTCCGCCACAATATAGCCTTCGCTGTTTAAATCTACCAAATCCTTCACGAATTTCGTATTTGGTGTCCTACCAATCGCCACGAATACCGCTTCAGCATCCTTTGGAATCGGCTCATCATGATGAATATGATAAACCTTCGAAGCTATATTCTCCAAATATTTCATCTCGTGCTTCGCGGTATTACCGCTTCCCACTACCACTACCGGCTTACCTTTGTAAAGTGCCCCGTCACAAGTCGCACAATACGACACCGCTCTCTTACCAGCATCAGCCGCCTGCTTTTCACTCAATCGCCTCGGCTCCGTTCCAACCGCCAGAATCACAGCACCACATGAGTATTCATCGTCATCAGTTTTTACCGTAAATCCTTCGCTCGTCTTTTCAATCGTCTCCACTTCAGAATATTCAACTTCAATTCCTAATTTACCCAACTGTTCATAAATCTTACCCGCTAAATCCGCTCCCGACACTCCATAATCCCCAGGCCAATTCTCAATACCAATCGTATTAATTATTTGACCGCCGTGTATCACCGATTCTAGTACCAGCACGCTTTTTCCCGCTCGTTTCACGTAAATCGCCGCTGTCATCCCGGCAATCCCCGCCCCCACAACAATCACATCATATTTCATCTAGCCCTCCACCATCTTCAAAATCTTTTTCTCTGGCAATACCCCTTCTTTTCGTGCAACTTCTTCACCATCCTTAAACACCACTAAACAAGGAATCGTAGAGATGTTATATTTTTCAGCTAGCTCATCATTATCGTCAATATTCACCCCTACCACTTTCACGTCCGTATGCTGCTTAGCAAAAGCTTGTAAAATCGGCCTAAACATCCTACACGGTCCACACCAATCAGCATTAAAATCCACCAACACCGTCCCCTTATAATTCAAAACTTCAGCCTCAAACTCCCCTTCATTAATATCTTTCATAAAAGCTCCTTTTATACCCCCATTATGCCCTAAACTATCCTTTTTTTCAAGAATTTATTCAAAAACTGGCAAATCATCTGGAAATGGATCAAAATCTGATTCTTCAAAATCCGTAAACCCGTCCCCATCCTCATCATGATAGCCACTTGACCCGTACGGGTTATAGCCTAGTTCCGTCAAAAATCTCGACGGCATATTAAAACTGCGCGACCCAAACGAGAACCGCGAACCGGCATATGTCAAAAATAATCGCTGCATCGCTCGTGTCATCCCCACATAAGCTAGTCGCCGCTCTTCCTCCAAATCCGCTTCATTATCATAAGAACGCGACCCCGGGAATAACCCCTCCTCCATCCCGACAATAAACACTACCGGAAATTCCAAACCCTTGGCCGCGTGTATTGTCATTAAAGTCACTGCATTTTGCCCTGCGCTCTCATCCGCCGATGACATTAGCGTTGCATCCGCCAAAAACTCTTCCAAATTCTCATACTCCATTGCGTTCGCTTGTAGCACTTCCAAATTCCGCATTCTCTCTTCACTACTTGGTGTCCCGTCATCCGTCAAAGTCCGAAAATCAAAATACTCAATCGCCTGCCCCACAATCTCCCCCGGATTATCTTCAATTTTCACTTTTTTCAAGAAATTTACTAACCGCATCAAACCATTCCGTGCCTTCGCCGCCTTTAGCACTTCCGGCAAATCCGCATCAAATAGTGGCCAAGAGCCATCAATCGCATCCATCGCTTCCAAAACTCTTCCGAGCGAAACCTCACCTACTCCACTCAAAACATTCGTACAAACCCTCGCAAGACTCACTTTGTCTCGCTGGTTCATCACCAATCTCAAAATCGCCAGCACGTCCTTCACCTCACGCCGATCATAAAATCTCACCCCACCAACAATTTTATATGGCAAACGCATCTCAATAAACGCCTTTTCAAAAGCATACGACTGTGCGTTCGTCCGATACAGCACCGCAAAATCACTAAAATCCGGAAATTCTTTTTGCATCTTCAAAATCGAAAGCGCCACATAATTCGCTTCCGCATTCTCATCTCTAAGCGACTCAATTTCAACCGGAGCACCTTTATCTGCCTCTGTAAATAACACCTTCTCCGTCCGCTGTTTATTCTCGTTTATTACTTTCTGTGCCGCCTGCAAAATATTCCCTGTCGAACGATAATTCTGCTCCAGTTTTATCACTTTAGCCCCCGGAAAATCCTTCTCAAAATTCAAAATATTTGTAAAATCCGCCCCCCGCCATGAATAAATCGACTGCCAATCATCTCCCACCACACAAATATTCCGCTCCTCCCCCACCAGTAGCTTCACAATATTGTACTGGACCATATTAGTATCCTGATACTCATCAATCAAAATATGTCGAAACCGTTTTCGCCATTTTTCTCTAACTTCAGGGTAATTTTTAAACAAATCTAATTCATAAAGCAGTAAATCATCAAAATCCAGCGCCCCCGCCTTCTTTTTTTCAGCTTCATATTTATAAAATACTTTGGCGATGTTTTTTTGGTTCGGATAGTACGCGCTAGCTTCATATTCCTCCGGTCCATTTCCTTTATTTTTCTCAGCCGAAATAATCGACTGAATCGATTTCGGCTTCAACTGTTTGTTATCCGTCATCTTCAGCTCCTTCAAAATCCGCCGAATCAGTGATACCTGGTCATCTACATCATAAATCACAAAGTTTTTATCTAGCCCCAAAACTTCCGCCTCAATCCTCAAAATCCGGACGGCAATCCCATGAAACGTCCCCATATAAGGCATAAATGGTTTGGGATTTGCTGCGAGAGGCTCTCGGGACCGTTCGGAGGTCACGACCGTTCGCCGAAGGCGTAGCGTAGTGTCGAAAGAGGGCGCTCCGCCCGTGACGACGGGCCGGAGCGACCCGTGTCCCGAAGCCTTTTGCAGCAAATCCCATAATCTATTACGCATTTCCTTGGCCGCTTTATTGGTAAACGTTACCGCAAGAATTTCATTTGGCGAAACCCCGTGAGCAATCAAATTCGCAATCCTATGTGTCAAAGTCTTAGTTTTCCCAGATCCTGCTCCCGCCAAAATCAAAAGTGGCCCTTTCAAACATTCCACCGCCTCCCTTTGTCTTTCGTTTAATCCCTCCAAAATCTTATCCATCACTTAATTATATCATAGATATTTTATTCATCCTGTGATATAATTTAAAACATGAAAAAACCGAAAAGTTATCAGCAAGTAATCGGTGAAACCATCGCGCACATGCGTGAGGAAAGGGGTTGGACCCAAGGCGAACTAGCTAAAGCCACCGGCACTTCACAATCCGCAATTCACCGCATCGAAAAAGGCGGCCAAAACGTCTCACTAGAAATGATTAAAAAACTCTCCGAAGCCTTTGGCGCCCAAATTCTCTCTATAAATGACTCCGCTTCGCAAAGTTTTCGCATTCAAGGCGGCAAGGAATTGATGGGCGAAATCACCATCAACACATCCAAAAACGCAGCAGTAGGCCTCCTTTGTGCAGCTCTTCTAAATACCGGCAAAACCACCCTCCACCGTGTTGCTCGTATCGAAGAAGTCTTTCGAATTATTGAAGTTTTGGAATCGATTGGCGTAAAATGTCACTGGACAAACCGTCACCGGGACCTCGAAATTATATCACCACGTGAATTAAAAATAGACGAATTAGATATCGAAGCCGCCCGAAAAACTCGTTCAATCATTATGTTCCTTGGCCCCTTGATTCATAAATTCGAAAAATTTACCCTGCCCTACGCCGGTGGTTGTTCGCTTGGCACAAGGACCATCGAACCGCATCTCAAAGCTCTAGAATCGTTCGGCCTCAAGGTAGACGCAGAGTGTAATAGCGGCTTCTACGAAATCGAAGTCGACCAAAAAGCCCTCAAAAACCGCGAAAACAGATACATCGTACTAACCGAGCGTGGCGACACAGTGACCGAAAATGTCCTAATGGCTGCCGCCCTGAATCCAGGCAAAACTACCATCGTTGGCGCATCGCCCAACTACATGGTTCAAGATATGTGCTTTTTCCTTGAAAAACTCGGCATCAAAATTGATGGCATTGGTACCACCAGATTAACCATCACCGGCAAAAGAAAAATCGACACCGAAGCCGACTACAATATTTCAGAAGACCCAATCGAAGCCATGTCGTTTATAGCGGCGGCTCTCGTGACAAATTCCGAAATCACCATCACTCGCGCCCCGATTGAGTTCCTCGAAATTGAGCTCGAAGTTTTAAAAAACATGAATGCCAAGATCGTTCTTTCCGAAGAATACTTATCCGCCAATGGCAAAACTAGATTAGTAGACTTAACCATCAAAAAATCTAAGCTGAATGCTCCAGTCGACAAAATCCACCCCATGCCATTTCCTGGTCTTAACATCGACAATCTCCCCTTCTTTTCCATTATTGCCGCAGTAGCCGAAGGTCGCACCTTAATCCATGACTGGGTTTTCGAAAACCGCGCCGTTTATATTACTGAATTATCCAATTTAAACGTCAAAGTGGAGCTTCTTGATGCTCACCGCGTCTACATTGAAGGCCCCACCAATTTCCGCCCCACAGAATTAGTCGCCCCACAAGCTTTGCGTCCAGCAGTGGTGGTATTAATCGGTATGTTAGCCGCCCCTGGCAAATCAATCTTGCGTAACGTCTACACCATTAATCGCGGCTACCAAGATTTCGCCGCCAGACTCCGGCACCTCGGCGCCGACATCGTCCCATTAACCGGAATATAAAGGAGGAATATGAAAACAATCGAAGATATCGATATCAAAGATAAAACTATCCTAGTACGCGTAGATTACAACGTCCCCGTTGAAAAAGGCAAAATAGAAAGTGACCTTCGTATCCGCGCCAGCCTGCCTACTATTAATTATTTACTAGAGCACGGCGCTAAAAGAATTGTTCTCATTTCCCATCTTGGCCGTCCCAAAGGCAAACTCACCCCCGAAACCACTCTTTCCCCAGTCACTAAAGTCCTCAAAAAACTACTTCCCGACCAAGTCATTGGTTTTTATTCTTTACCCGAAAAAGGCGAAAAAATCCCTATTCCAAAAGAAGTCAAAATCGCATTGCTCGAGAATCTCCGCACCGACCCCGGCGAAGAGGCTAATGATAGCGATTTCATCAAAAATATCGTTTATTCGACCGACGCCGATCTTTACGTCCAAGACGGTTTTGCAGTTATCCATCGTGCCCACGCCTCCACCGACGCAATTAAAAACCACCTTCCAGTTTATGCCGGTCTACTAGTCGAAAAAGAAATCAATAATCTCAAGTCTGCTATTGAAAATCCTCAAAAACCACTCCTCCTCATCATCGGTGGCGCCAAAGTTGAAGACAAACAGCCTTTAATTGATAAATTCGCTTGTCTCGCCGACTACATTTTTGTCGGTGGAAAAATCGCCGCAGACGGCTACAAATCCACCAACGAAAAAATCATCGTCGCTACAGATTTTGACGAAAACGGAAACGGCGACAAACTAGACATTGGCCCCGTATCCACCGCTAAATTAGCAGAATTAATCAAAGACGCTAAAACCATTATCTGGAATGGTCTATTAGGGTACGCCGAAGACCCAGCCTACGCCACCGCAAGTACCATTGCCGCTGAACTAATCGGCGAAAAGGAGGGCGCCACTACTATTGTTTGTGGCGGCGACACCACCGCTTTCATCGAACATCTTGAAAAAACCCACAAAAACCTTCATTATTCACTTGTCTCCACCGGCGGCGGCGCTTCTCTCGAATTTCTCCTCGGCAAAGAACTACCGGGTCTAAAAGCTATACTCTCCTAACTTTAATCGTATCAGTCCCAACTTTATCCCGATCTCCCGACACAATCACCGCAGTCAAATCTTTCACCCCGTCTTTTAGTTGCAAATATCCCACTTCTTTTAATTCTCGCGCCAAATCATATCCAAAATCCTCAGAATACTTCCGCACAAACGCCGAATTTGCATAAATCAGTGCTAGCTGATTCGCAACCCTAGCATTTGACGTAACAGAAACTATCGGTAAATTCGGCCGTTCCGCCGCCATCGTCGTTGCTGTCACACCCGAAGCGGTCTGGCACACAATCACATCCGCATTAATATTTTCCGCAAGTCTAGCCGCCGCCGACGAAATCGCCGTGTAAATTGACTCCAAGGTACCATTATCTCGATTCACCGTAGCTACTCGCGAATGATTTTGCGTAAACAATATCACTTTTTTCATTGCTTTTACGGTTTCCAAAGGATACGAACCGTTAGCAGTTTCATCAGACAACATTACTGCATCAGCACCCTGGACTACAGCGGTAGCGACATCCGAAACCTCCGCCCGTGTCGGCTCCGGCGAATCCACCATTGAAGCCATCATTTGCGTTGCTACGATACACAGCTTAGCATGTTTTCGACAAAGCGCAATCAATTTACGCTGGATAATCGGCACCACTTCAGCGCCAGCCTCCACCGCCATATCGCCACGCGCCACCATAATTCCATCTGCTGCTTCCACAATCGCTTCGAGGTTTCGTTCCGAGCTAATCGCCTTTTTAGTTTCAATTTTTGCAATCACCTTAGCTGTTGAGCCATGCGACAATAGCACTTGCTTTAATTTCAATACATCTTCCGGACTTTGCACAAACGAAAGCGCCACATAATCATAATCGCAACCCGCCCCATATTCAATATCGCTCAAATCTTTCTCAGTCAAAATGTCCCCGCCAAAATCCGTATCCGGCAAATTAATACCTTTTTTCGACATTACGTACCCATCATTTAAAACTCGCACCCTAATCGCTGTATCTGAAACAATCTCAATAATTTCACATTTTACCAACCCATCAAACATCGATAGCGGTTCCCCCACCCGACATTTCTCCGCCAAATTATACTGCACCGGTATCACTAATCCACCATCATGTTCAAATCCATCTCGTGACTCTAGCACCACCTCATCATCAGCCTTAAGTTCCAATTTATTATCCTTCAACATCCCAAGCCTAATCTTCGGTCCTTGTAAATCTTGTAAAATTGCCACGCTTTTACCTTTTTTCATGGCTGCTTCACGAATCCACTTTATCTGTTGGTCACGCTCTTCGTTTGATCCGTGTGAGCAGTTCAAACGACACCCATTTACCCCGGCCATAATTACCTGAGTAATCATTTCCGCCGAATTAGTAGCCGGCCCAATAGTTGCTAAAATCTTCGTCCGCTTAAAAAACTTGCTCATATTATTATCTTACCATAAGTTTAATAATATGATAAGATATAATTATGGTTAAATCAAATAATCGTAAAAAATACAGTTCCGCTATTCACAATTCTAACCGCTATCGCACTAACCTTTCTAGCCCAGCCATCAAAAAGACTATCCTTTTAGTCATTATGATTGCTAGTCTTGTCGTCGCCTTTAGCATCATCTATACTATCTTCTTCAACACTGAAAAAGTGATCAAGTCTAAAATTTCCGCTCTCGCTACTGATTATTACGAAAACTACTTCTACGAAAACCTCATCAATTCCGACAAATTCAAACAGATTAAAAATCTCGACACCGAAATGGAAAAATATCACACTGATGGGCTTGCGCCTGTCAGCCTAAGTAATCTTCTCCTCTACGACAATCAAAAAAATGACGAATACCGCGATTATCTCACTACTTACTGCGACGAAAACGCCACTACCATTAAATTCTACATGGATCCTCCATACGAACGCACATCTTATCATTACGACATTAACTACTCTTGTAATTTCTAATCTAATCTGCTATAATAAAAGCTACCGTGGCCTCTTCGTATAACGGGCAGACACATCGGGTTTTCATCCCGGCAACGCGGGTTCGCCCGCCGAAGGCGGATAGCGAGCGAAACGAGCGTCCTCTCGCCGAGAGTCATAGGTACATTTGCAATTTGGCCTCATAGTATAACGGTTAGTACATCGGGTTTTCATCCCGACAATCCGAGTTCGACTCTCGGTGAGGTCACCAGTAAAAAGAAGCCACTTGTGGCTTGTTTTTATTGGTAACGAGCCGAGAGAAACGAAGTTACTCTCGGTGAGGTCACCATTTTTTCACTCTTCACAAGATATATATATATCAGCTATTTCAAATTTCACAGTATACTCAGACAAATCTATCGGAACAGAATCTATATATTTATATACCAGATTCTTATCCTGCTCTTCATCGCAATATTCAACAAAAGCTTCGATAGTTTTATCCTCTTCATATACTCTCACATAATAACGAAGAGTTGAATCGGAATCCTTATGTCCACGCATCTCTTGATACGGAAAATAGGTAGTAATTAACGTTGGGTCAGTCGTAGTCACATTTCCGTACTTATCCATTTTAGTTTCTGTTATCACCTCGCTGCCATCTGCATATGTGGTAATTTCCTGCGTAACAGTATACCCACTATCATTAATATAAGTATCCTCTGTCACATTTACAACTCCATTTTTCTGCTCAACATTATTATCTCCTTCACCTTCTGACATATCGCCACCACTCATCACAAAGATTACTAAAACCACTAGCAAGACCACAATTACCATCAAAGCCAATCCAATCCCAATCTTCTGTTTTTTCGTCGTATTTTTAAATATGTTACTTAAACTATAGCCCTGTTCCATCTAACACTCCGTATTAACCCCATTAATTCTATAATTTACGGTGTAATCTGAAAAATCAATTGGTACCGTATTCAAATATTCCCAAGCCTCTTTTTTAAATCTTTCTTCGTCGCATGTCGATACCATAATATTCAAAGTTTTCGTATCTTGATTCCCCGTAATCAAAATATTTGGCGCCGATGGCGAACTACTGCTTCCACGCCCTTCTGAATATACCGTATATGGTAAATACAAATCAAGCGAATAAGTATTATGATATGCACCATAACACACCGTTTCCGGATATTTCATCAACTCAAGCGGCGGGCAATCAACGATAGTCTCATATACTTCTCTCCCGTCTTTCGACCATCCAGTCCCCACCGTAAAAGTTTGTTTCAAAGAATCAATATCCACAATAAATTTAGCCGCTATGGTCCCGTCTTCGTTCTCAGATGTTTCAAAAGTTCCTTCCCGTATCACCACATCATCTATGTCATTCTGCGTCACATCAGCCACTCTACTCTTAATAATTGACCAAATATTCTGTGAAATAAACTCCTCAGCTTTCTTTGGCATTCCAGCCTCACTCACAGACTGGCTTTCTATTTCTACATGACTTTTCTCCGCAGTAAATGTTTGCACTAGCAACACCAAAATAACTATCATCGACACTTGTAGCACCGCAACCAGTCCAATCTTTTGAATTTTCGACAAATTTTCCCAAAATATTCTAAACATTTTTCAAAGGTCCTCCCATTGATATTACATCATCAGTATACGCGTACCACCAATCTTTCATCTCGTCAAATGAATATTCACTTGCTGACGGAGCCGTAAAAGCATATCCATTATTACAGTAGGCTTCACCCACGATTGCTTTTCTTGTAGTCGTATTCACACCAAGAATCACACCGGTATGGCCAACACTAGAAATCCCTTTATTACTAAAAACAGCATACGGCCGTGGCTCGGCACCATTATCTCCACGTTTCAAGCCTGATTCAACCAATTTTCCTGCTATTGTCACTCCATTACCTAAATTGTGCCAATTCGGCCCAAGAGTCGTATAATTATTTATGAACCATTGCGAAAACGCCACGCAGTTATTTAATACTCCGTAAGGGCACCCACCATCAACTACGCTTCCATTCTTCACTCCGAACACAATATTTCCACTCTTCCCATAATATTGCCCGCCCGGTGACGCCGCATCAATATAGCTCTGCATAAACTTCGTCGCTTCCTCTACTGTATCAAACCCTCCTGCCTTTAGTTCTCCGCCACCTTCTTCTGACCCGGCACACACATCACATTCGTCCCCACTAGAATTCTTCTTCCACCTAAACACTCGCACCATTTTAGCCCAAGAAGGAAGTACTTTCTCATTAGGATCGCTGCCTTTATCAGTAACATGCCCCCACTCATTCAAAGGTGAGCTCAAAGATCCACCCCAACCCGCCTCAATCACCCTACCTTCACCCTCTTCATTTACTCCATAAATAGCTTCGTGCTTCAAACCTAGCCCCTTATAATAAGTCCCGTCGTTACCATCACTTGCCACACCATTGCCGAAATAAGACAATACATCTCCAGGCTCCAAATCTCCATATGTTAATCCTGCCCCATCATTACCTTCCCCTCCAACTTCTTCCCATTCATCACTTTTAATCAAAGACGAAGTCACAGAAGATAGTTTTTTATACCGTTCTCCTACTTCATCATCTTCTAATAAGGCATTACCAGCTCCAGCATAGTGTAAGACAGTATTCACGAAAACCATACATGATTTACCATCTGTCCAGTCTTGCCCATCACTTTTTTCACTCTCTGGTGGTAATGAATTAAAGAATTCAACAAACTTATCATATGCCTGTTTTTTGTACACACCGGGCGATGTTCCCTCCGGCCAAGCTAATTCAAATGCACTAGCATTAATGTCGCCATTATTTTGTCCTGTACCACCAGTTAATTTTCCAGTCCTCGAAGAAGTTTTTACTCCATCTGTCACCGACACCCCAACATTAGAATTCTTTGCATTCTTCGCTCGGAAAATATAGGCCGAAGTGCCCAGTGGTGGTGCTCTATACTCAGTAATCCGACCGTAAAAATCACACATAGAAGCTTCCGCTATGTAAATTTCTCCCTTTTCATCTTGTACTATCACATAAGAATGTCCCATTCCTGAACCAGAATAATATATTACGTCGCCACCTTTTAGTTTAGCCTTATCTCCATTCCAAGGAATAAGCTCCCAAAGGTCCGAATGTTCTTTAACATATAGATATTGGTTTGCTCCTCCACCTAAATCATCACCCACATCACATGCACTTTGGAAATCCGGATCATAGCCAGAATATCGTACTGCCGCAGCTGAAAAACCACAACAATAAGCGCCTTTATCCCAACAATCCCCTGTTCCATCCCCTTTTACCACCCCTTCTTCCTTAGCCCAAAAATCATTGAATAATTCCGTCCCCGTCCCACTTGGCCAAAGTGTTTTACCAGGATCAGTTCCAAGTGGCCACGCCAAACACACCGCCGCACCATTAATATTCATACTACCCTTCTCGCACGAATCGCATGAAGGGCCACCCTTAGCTCGGAAAATAACAAGCTCATCAGTAGGAACAGTATAGTTCTCAACCTTCTCACTCACATGTCCCCAAAAACCATTGTGACCAGCACTATAACCAGCTTCAACAACATACAGCTCCCCATCTAGCTCCGCTATTACCCAACCGTGAAAACCGCTAGGATTAGCCCTGCTACCAACCCACGACATTATGACATCGCCAGCTCTAAGTTTAGAAGTATCACTACCGTTACCAAAATTTATTTCCTCCCATTTGTTAGGATTCTTCTTGACCCATTCCTCAAAACTATTAAGACCAGCGGCATCTCCTTTAGTAGCTTCCGTATACTCAGGGTCGACGCCTGATGCAGCAACCACTGTCTGGACGAACCAACCACAATCTGCTCCATGGCTCAAGTTTCTATCCTTCGTTCCCAATTTTTCCCAAGCATCTAGCATCGCATCAGTTGGCTTACCCCCTTGATTTTCTTTATAATCAGAGCTGCTAGCACTCTTTGGCCAAGCCAGCCTAATTGCTGTATCAGAAATCTTCTTAGCATTCCCACTAACGCTTTCTGATGAACTGCTCGAACCACCACCCCCTCCACTAGTCGAACTTTGTGTATAACTAACAGGTGAAGTCTTCTTAGTAAATTTATCATAAGCCTCATGTGCTTTTTGTTTTCGGAATGAATCACTATAAACACCAGCTCTTTCATAATTCTCTCTAAACCATACCGTAGCTTCATCTATATCTTTAATATCATAATACTTTTGGTAGCTCCGATCTATTTCGTTTTTTATAAATTCAACTTCTAGTTGAAAAATTTTGTTCGCATCATTCTCGCCAACTCTCTCAATAAAATCATCTCCACTTATTTGAGCCAAACTTTCATCCTCAAAATACTTCAGCAAAGACCCATCGCGTTCTTTTATGTAATCCAATAAGTTTACTCTTCTACCAAACGACCATTGCACAAAGCCAAGTCCCATTTGAACATTCCTGTTATAAAGACCGCCACTCTGTCCGACTTCTCGCCTTACCGGATTATAATTTCCATCCTCTTGGCCAATATTGCCCATAATACCAGCCGCTTGCTCATCACTCAAAAAACTCTTTAAACCACTCCAAAGCTTCTCTTCAGCTGTACTTCCAGAAATGGTTATTTCACCACTCAATGTGCTACTGTCAGAAGATCCAGTCTCGCAAGGTTCAGGAAAAATTATGCTATTTAAAGCTCGTTCCATATATTCTTCATCGGTCAATTTAGCGCCCACTACATTTTTACCCAAAAAAACACCTAATAACAGAACCAAAAACACAACAAATAGCCCAAACCTACTGCGTAACATCTTCTGACTCCGGCACAAAAACTACTTCAAAATCATCAGGCGAATACCCAGTATCACTTATCAGTTTAAACACTATATCCTGATGCTTTTCGCCACCATAAACAGACAAACAATTTATTTTATTATTACAAACATCTTTAGATTGTTCTATAAAAATACCAATCGGATCCGCAGGGTTTTCATTATCATAATATTCCAGTGGCAATATTTCATTAATCCTTGCTATTCTTTGATACTCAGCTATAAAATTCTGAGCCGCCCTGTCATCTTCATCAATGATATTTTCTAGCACCGCCTCGTCCTCCGGATGACTCAAATAATAGTCAAAACTCCCATCCGCACTAAGTAAATACTCCCAAATTCTCACAAAACCATCTCTTTCCAAATTAATATCATATTCCTTTGTTTGCATCCCATCCATCGAAATCTTTACATGATATTCACCCGGTACCACATTATGTGACCTCATATTTTCGTATCTTGTGCCATTCAATTCCACTACCGCATCCATTGGCGCCACCATAATATCTACCGTCGCCGTTTTCGTATTATGAATCACTATCACCAAAACCACCACGAGCACCGCCACCACATTCAAAAACAATAGCAAACTAAGAACTTTATGATTCCGAATAAAGTTAAACATTACTATTTAATTATAGCATAGATTGTCACGAAATTAAATCCAAAAACTCCGTCTCAGTCATCGTAGGGATTCCGAGTTTCGCCGCTTTTTCAGTCTTTGACTTCCCTGGCTTCTCACCCACAATCAATGCTGTTGTATTTTTCGTCACCGACGAAGTCACCGTCGCGCCAAGCGTCCGCAATTTATCCTCCGCTTCCTCTCGCCCTATACTAGCTAAAGTCCCCGTCACGATGTATGACTTACCCTCAAGCGGTAAATCGCCACCAATTTCATCCATCGGCCACACATCTAACCCCCGCAACTCTTCAAGCAACTTAGTATTATCCTCATCGGCAAACCACGCTAAAATCGCTTCCGCTACTACCACACCAATATCATTAATCTCTAATAAATCATCCTCTGTCACATCCATTAAACTATCCAGCGTCTTAAATTTCTTCGCCAGACTCGCCGCCGTGGCAGCCCCCACATGTCGAATTCCAAGCGCCGTAATAAATTTTGTTAATGTCGGGTGCTTCGACCCAGCAATCGCTTCCACTAAATTCCTGGCCGAAATCTCTCCAAACCTTTCTAATTTTGCAACCTCAGAAATCTTTAGTTTATACAAATCCGCAATCGATTTCACAAGCCCCGCATCCACTAGCGCCACCACATTTTTTTCCCCCAGTCCTTCAATATTTAACGCCGGCTTCGACGCATAATATTCTATCGCTCGTTTCAAAATAAAATCCGAAGATTCACCCTTCACCCGATATACTACTTCTCCTTCCGGCCGCTCAAACACTAAATCCGGATATTGTTTTTTCAGAGCTTTTTCATAATCAAAAGGCTCAGTTCCTTCCGGCCGAAGCGTCAACAACACCTCTTTCACTTGCGGAATAATATCACCTGCTTTATAAATAATTACGGTATCGCCAATTCTCACATCTAATCTTTTAATCTCATCCGCATTATGTAGCGAAGCATGTCGCACGGTCGTCCCCGCTACCGAAACTGGGTCTAAAATCGCCACTGGCGTCGCCGCACCGGTTCTTCCAATCGATATTACAATGTCTCGTACCTTCGTCGTAGATTCTTCCGCCGGAAACTTAAATGCCACCGCCCCTCGCGGCGTCTTTCCTACAATTCCCAGCTTATCATAAACGGCGCGGTCATTAATTTTAATCACCATCCCATCCGTGTTAAACTTCAAGCCTTTCCGGTATTCATCTAGCTCTCGAATATAATGAAACATTTGTTTCATTTCCGTATCTTTAAAAACTCTGTCCTCACCCGAAGTCTGAAAACCAAGCTCACGCAAAGTTTCATACGCCTCTTTCCAAGTCGGCTTATCTGGCGTTACTAAGTCATAAGCAATGAATTTCAAGGGACGACTCGCTGCAACTTTCGGGTCCAACTGTCTAATCGACCCCGCCGCCAAATTCCTCGGATTCGCAAACTCATCCTTCAACTTCTCAAAATCCTCCTTAAAGATAACGATTTCCCCCCTAACCTCAACTTCATCAGGAATATCTTCGTCTCGGGCATTTCGGAGCGCGGCAGCGCGAGAATTAGCGCCGGCCGCCCGTGGCGACGGGCCGGCCGGACGCGGCCCGAGATGAATGATATTCTGATGAAGTTTAAGTGGGATATTTTGAATAGTTTTAACATTTAAGGTCACGTCCTCACCAACCAGCCCATCCCCTCTCGTCACCGCCTGATAAAACACTCCGTCCCGATACTTAAGTGAGCACGCCAGTCCATCCATTTTAATATCCGTAAAGAATTCGTGAATCCTCCCGTCTGGAATCAACTTCTCATCCCTAGAAATCCAATCCTTAATCTCCTCCTCTGAAAACACATCGGCAAGCGAAATCATCCTTTTCTCATGCTGAACTTTTTCAAACTTATCCAACGGTTTCCCTGCTACTCTTTGCGTCGGCGAATCCGGCGTAATAAGTTCCGGATATTCCGCTTCAAGCTGTGAAAGCTCATGTTTCAATGAATCCGCCGCCGCCTCACTCATGATCGACTCGTCTAGCACGTGATAATGATATCGATAATCATTAATCAACTCCCGCAGTTTCTGAATTCTTTTTTCCGCATCTATCTTATTCATATTATTATTGTATCATGAAATACTCAAACAGTAATTGAGGACATTTCGGAGGTCACGACCGAGAATTAGGGCGCGAGCCCCGTGACGACGGGAGCGAGCGACCCGTGTCCGAAATAACTGTTTGAGTATTTTATTGGTTTAGTAGATATCTATAATATATGTATAAATATGTGGCCATATAAATAATTCCAAAACAAGCCAGTAACTCAACAATAATCGAAAGCACTTCAGGCGGAACTTTCAAAGCCGAAAGCGGCAGTACAATCGCTGTAAAAATAACGCCAAGCACCAATACTAAAACTAAAATCCTCAACACAAACCGCACCTTTCGCCCACGCATCAATTCTGTAGCCATCACCAGCGCCTTAAAAGGATAAACCCCTGGCACCGTCACCGCTAATAATGCAATCAAAGAAGACGATAGTAAATAACACGATATCGTCACCATCAACGCTGCAAAAACCCAAAACAAAAGCGCATAAAACGGCGCAGTCAAGAACCCAGTTTCTATCGCCGCCGAATACGCAATTACAAGCAAAAATATCGGTATACACTCCACTATCGCCACTGCAAAAACCACAAAAGTCGAAATTAAAGGCGTCATAGCATTATAAAGCCCGTCCCGAAACTTTACTTTATGTTTCGCCATAATTTGCCTTGCAAACCATATCGTCACGAGCCACAATATCAAAAACACCAAAACTATAAACACCCCGGCTGCCTCTTTCAAAAAACCCGTTGTCCCCACCGTCAAAAGTAAAATCACCATCGCCATCAAAAGAAGCGGCAAAAAAAGTTTCCAGTTTTTAAAAATCATCTGAAAACTTTTTACAATGTGTTCTCCCATTTCCGGCACATTTAAATCCCGCTTCAAATCTTCCCGATAAATTCGCCGAAACGATTCGCGCTTTTTAGAACGTTTTTTTACCATGTTCCAACCTCTCAATTCGTTTCTCGATTGGCGGGTGTGAAGACAATAAATTATTGAAAAATCCCTTCCTCAAAGGATTATTAATATACATCGCTTCCGTCGCAATATTTTGGCTTTTCATTGGCGCACTATGCGATTGCAATTTCTTCAAAGCGTCAATCATCCCCTCCGGATACCGTGTGATATTTACTGCTGATGCATCCGCTAAATATTCCCGCTGTCTCGAAACTGCCATTTGTGCTAGCGCCGCCACAATCGGTGACAAAATCGCCACTACCAAAATCAACACATACCCCACCGGGCTTCCTTCATTATCTCGCCGCCTCGACCCATAAAACATAAATCGAAACGCCAAATCCGAAATTAGTCCAATCACGCACACTAATCCAAACACAATCATTGACACTCTAATATCGTAATTCTTCACATGCGACATCTCATGCGCCATCACTGCATTTAATTCTTTATCGTTCATCACGTCGAGTAATCCAGTCGTCGCCGCCACTGATGCGTGCTGTGGGTCTCGCCCCGTCGCAAAAGCGTTTGGCGCCTTATCGTCAATGATGTAAACTTTCGGCATCGGCAATCCCGTCGTAATCGACAAATTCTCCACTATATTATATAGTCTCGGATTATCCTTTTTTTCAATTTCCTTTGCTCCCGTCATCGCCATCGCCAACGACCCTGCCGCATAATATTGAATCAACGCATACACCATTGCCACCACAATCGTCCATACTGCAATCCACGGATCATTATATGCCCACGCGAAAATCGCGGCAATCATACCTATCATCATTACAAAACCAATGATGATATATGCAGTTCGCCGCTTATTTTCCGCAATCTGTTTATACATTTTAGAACTTTACTTCTGGCGCATCCTTGATTTTAGCTTTCTCAGCATCATCAACTTCAAAGTAATCACGCGTCTTAAAATGACCAACAAAATTGTTGATTAAATTAGTTGGGAAAGTTTTAATTTTCGTGTTAAGCTCTTTCGCGCCAGCATTATAAAACCTACGCGCTGCTTGAATTTTGTCTTCTGTGTCTTGAAGCTGGGTCTGTAAAGTTTGGAAATTTTCATTAGCCTTAAGTTCCGGATATGCCTCCGCAATCGCAAGCAAACGCCCCAAAGCACCCTGCATTTCTTTCTCCGCTTCCGCTGCCTGTTTTACAGTTTTCGCGCCCATCGAAGCAGTACGCGCCTCGGTCACCATTTTAAAAGTATCTTTTTCGTGCTTAGCGTAACCTTTTACAGTTTCCACTAAATTCGGAATCAAATCTGCCCGATATTTAAGTTGTACCGTAATGTCACTCCAAGCCTCGTTCACACGTTCGTTCAGTTTGACCAAACCATTATAAGCGCCAATCACCATCGCAATCAAAAGCACGACCACAACGACAACCACAATCGCTATAATACCACCTGTTGACATATATTATCTCCTTTTAAAGTTTATATGGAGGTGCCTACCGGAATTGAACCGGTGTAAACGGTTTTGCAGACCGCTGCGTAACCACTCCGCCAAAGCACCATATACAAATATATTATATCACATTTGCAGTAAGACCACGCCTATAACTACCATTATCGTCGCAACTAAATGCACCATGATTGTTTTGCGTTGCAATTTTTCTCGTCCAAACTTTGGCCAAAGCAAAGTCAAAAGTAGCCCCATAAAGAATATCACAATTGGCTCAGCCGAATCAGAAGATACCGACGCAATCGCCACCGCCGGAGCCAAAATCAACCCAGCTCGATAGGTAAATTGTTGTACAGTCGTCGTAATACTACTCATCACCAACGGCACCAAAAGCCGTCGTTTACTTCTTCGGTTCACGTCAAAAAACCTTTTCCTAAGCTTTGGCTGGCTTGCCACAATCATCATGTCTGAAAAACCTTTACCTATCAAAACAATTCCAATCGCAAACACAAAATTCATACTCTCAGTGTTAACTTTTACAAATATCAAATTCCCAATCACACTAACTAGCACATACAAAAACGCAAAAAACACTGCTTTTATTTTAATACTTCGGCTTCGCTTCCTGGAAGTCATCACAATCAAAATCGGTGCTAAAATAATCACGGCAAACGCCACCAGCTGCATCGGCGAAAAAGATTGGTCCAAGAAAAACCAACCCAAAATTAAATAAAAAACCGGCGCCAGCTGCGTAAAAATTCCAATATTGGTTGAATCATCCAATTCCAATGCCCGATAATACGGTATCCCCGCCATACTATGTAGCACCCCAGCCAATACAATCAATAGAGCACTAACAATCCCCATCTCCCCCGGATTAAAGCCGGTAGCAATTAGCATAATAAACCCAAAGATTACAAACATCAATCCGTCAAATAGCTTTTGCGCCACCGCATGTCGTCCTTTAAAATACACGTCTGACACATAATTATCAATAAAAATCCGAAGCGAATCAGCAATTACAGCAATAATAACAAAGATAATCCAGTTCATATTGTACTTATGATTATAGCACAAAAATGGTGCGAGCGAAGAGACTCTAACTCTCGACCTCTTCCTTGGCAAGGAAGCGCTCTAAACAACTGAGCTACGCTCGCACAATAAACCAATTATACCATACTTTTTGTCATTTCTGCAATTTTTATACCCCCACCGCCGGTTCTTTCGGACAATTCTCCAAAATTTTAGCAATCGCATTTTTCTCCGCTTCCGTCACCCATAGCCTATATTTATATTTTACTGACACTTGCCGCGCCACATATTGACAGCGAAATTTTTTATTTGGCGGCAACCACGTCGCCGCATCACCATCCGATTTTTTCTTATTCGCCGCCGCGTCTACCGCCAACAAATTCAGCGGATCCGTCGCCACGGCATACCTCTCATCCACAGACAAATTCTGTGCCCCCTTCTGCCACGCATCCGAAAGCGCCACCACATGATCAATCTGTATCCCATCAGATATCTGCTTCCGCTCACTAAACTTCAAATGCTCTCCAGTATACGGTTCATCAAATTCACCTGCCACCACATTACACTCTTCAAGCACCGCACTCGAGCCAAACTCCCGCCGAATTATTCTTTGTCGAAGCGAACACCCATCCACATTTGGCCATCCCGAGTAAAATTGTTCCCTCGAATAATCCGTTTTCGGCGCTCGCCCCTTCACCTCCAGCTTATCTAAAATTTCCGTAGCCAGCGGCACGTTCTCGTCCGGCTCCGTCACTGCCACCGCCGCCCAGTCCGCCCCGTCATTCACCGCCTGAGTGTATTCTTCTTCATAGCTCGCCGGATTTACAATGAGCCACACTACCACAACGCCAAAAGCAAATAGTACCGCAAAAAGTCGCCGCTTTTTTAATCTCATCACACTCCCTCCACTTTTACACTCGAATTCACCGTTTGGTTCAAACTCTCGTACCGCTCAATATCCGCATTGTATTTTTCCACCCGTGCATTATATTCATCCACCAGCGCGTTAATCCTATAATACAAAGCCCATGTTGGCGCTCGCTCAAACTCCACCTTCAAACTATCAATCTCTACACTAAGTGTATCCATCTCCGCCTTCAAATTATCCATCTCAGTTTCAATTTCCCGAAACGTCTTAATATATGAATTATAAAAATCTACAACTAAATCTTGATCCGAAAAAACTTCCCCATAATGTTTTTCAAGTATATCAGGCAAATTCGCCACTTCCGTCCCCACTCTCACGTATAATTCTTCTTGTTTTTCCTTAATATCATAAGTGTCCAACTCTTTTCCTAGCAAATCCTGATTTGCCTCAAAAGCCCTCGTCAACGGCTCAGTTAACGCCACTCGTTCGTCATCACTCATCCGCGCCCACACCGCATGTAGTAGCTCATGCGCCGTCGTGAGCTCCCGAATCCCTTTTAGCTCATCCGACACTATATTATAAATATAAATATTCCCACCCGTATAACATCCTAGCACTGCTACTTCTGTATCCGTCGCCGTTCGACATACATTATTAAACGTTTCTCGTCCATTTAGCACCGGCTGCGTCGCATTAAACAAAAACTCACCTCTCTCCGTCAATTTCAATTTATCCCGAATCGCACTCATTTCGCTAGTCGGTTGATACGACACTCCCCGCACATAATCCACAATCCATTCCCGATTCATCAACCCCCAAGCTAATGCCGCGACTAGCCCCACCGTCAAAACCATCCCCCCCACGAACCAAACATAGTTTCGTCGTCTATTCACATTTCAAGTTTATCATATTTCCTCACATAAATCACCTCAATTATGATATAATAACAGATATGAATTTAAAGATCGGAATCCTGTATTTCTAAACCAACCTGTTTCTTTTATCCCATTTACAATCAAAATCCTCTTATCGAAACCAAAATGGAAAAAGTTAGTCCCACATATAATGTGGGACTTTGATGTTAGATTAATCTAATCGAGCATTGCAGTATAATGCCCATGCCGCTAAGGTATAACCGCAGCTAATCTCTCCTTTTGCAATTTTTTCATTAATTTGGGATTCGCTGAGCAATACTAAATTATCAATGCCTTCAAACCCTTTTTGCAATTTAAGAGACTTTTCATCAACTTCTCCAAGCCATACGCTACAAAACCAAGCGTTTGAATGGGTTTCAGGATAAGTTTTACCAATATAGCGCAGATTGTGTATATCGGCACCACCGAGTTCTTCCTTTACTTCCCTGATAGCATCATCTCGAGGAGCGGAATTTGGCTCACAATGACCACGTGGAAAAGCCAAAAAACTTTGGCATATTGGATAACGATATTGATCTTCAAGAACAAACTTGTCGCCAACCTTAGGAATAATAATTACTCCGTTATTCGGTAAAATGATACGACCATGAGATTTTAATTCGCCATTTTTGTTTATCAAATCAACTACCATAATCTCATATTTGCTCTCATGAATTACACCAATAGTCTCACCAGTTGTATGCTCCCATTCATGAATCTTCTTAGGATCCAAAACATATTCAATTCCATGTTGACTAGCAAAATAATCTGGCAAACGAGAAACCAACTTTTCGTAGCTGCTATGCGCAATCTCCTGATTATTCATCTAAAATACCTCCTTAAAGTCGTTAATCTGCTCCCACTTCCAGTCAATTATATCATAATTTGTGATATAATAACAGATAAGAATTGAGGAAAGGTTGGTTATGAATTTAAAGATAGGAATCTTGAATTTTCAAACCAACATATGACCACATATTTAAAGCTCATCTACCAAAACCAAAATGGAAAAACATAGACATTTTTCTTTCCAAACCAAAGGAATTATAATTGTTTTATGCAAAAACCAAATTATTCAGTTATCATTCCAAGAGATGTTTTTCCAAAACCAGAAAAAAAAGAGATGTCAGCCGCATATATTCTGTTAGATTATTTTAAGGCAGATGTAATATTCATTCCGAGAAATAATTGCAGAACTCCCGATTTATTGATTAATCGTATTGAATGGGAGTTAAAAGCACCTACGGGCAGCGGAAAGCGTAATCTGCAACATACTATAAGCCGAGCTATCAAGCAATCTCAATATATCATCATTGACGCACGATTCTCGAAAATCCACATTTCAAAGATAAAAAGTCACCTTTCCGCTGAAATCAAGAAAAATAAACAAATCAAACGACTACTCTTAATAGATAAGCAGAAAAATATAGTTGAAATTTTCAGATAAGTATAATATAATAAAGATATCGAAAGTCCGCCAGGCAGTGATGGATATGCACAGGTTCGGGGCTTTCTTTTTTGTTAGAGTAAGACCAAGTTATTACCAAACTGCTTTTCTTCTAGAATTGTAATTGTTCTCACTAAGTTTTTTGGAATAAAAATTTTTACTTCCTTATTTAGTTTATTTAGTTGATTATAATATTCGTTTGGTAATTCGATGGTAAAAATCATGATTTCAGTTTTTTCTAGCATATCAGCAAAATCAAGGTAATGAAAAGTTAAATCTGATTTCAATTTTTCGTCAAAAAAACATATCTCTTTTTGACCTACCATAGGTAAAAGAGCATCTGCAATATTCCTTCCTTCTGAAGCAAAACCAATTATATCAGTCGGCCGACCATAAGGATTCTCAACCTTCTTCAAAACCGCATCCACAATATCCATATCGTAAATTATACACTAAAATATGCTATAATTATAGACAATATAACAGATACATAGGTTGGTTATGAATTTAAAGATCGGAATCGTCGGCTTGCCAAATGTTGGCAAATCTACACTATTTAATGCCTTGACGAACGCTGGCGCACTTGCCGCCAACTATCCTTTTGCAACCATCGAGCCAAATGTCGGCATTGTTCCAGTCCCCGACGAACGTCTAAATGTCCTCGCCAAAATGTACGACACCGACAAAGTCGTCCCTGCCACTGTTGAATTCGTTGATATCGCTGGCTTAGTCGCGGGCGCATCCAAGGGCGAAGGTCTCGGCAACAAATTCCTCGCTCACATCCGCGAATGTCAGGCTATTTGCCACGTTGTTCGCGCCTTCAAAAACGACGATATCGTTCGTGCCGACAATAAGCCCGAAGATGACATTTTAAAACAAGCCAAAGACGACATCGATATCATCAATCTAGAACTCCAACTCGCCGACGAAGAAACCAAAGCCAAAATTGAAGCCAAACGCAAAAAGGACCCAAATGACGAAAACATCCCATTCCTCACCGACAAACCAGTAATATACATGTTTAATGTCGATGAACAAGGGCTCGCAGATCAAGCTCTACAGGCAAAACTAAAAGACCTCGTCAAACCCGCAAAAGCAATCTTTGTCAACGCCAAACTCGAAGAAGAAATGTCCGGCATGTCCCGTGAAGAACGTAAAGAATTCTTAAAGAGCTACGGTGTTGAACACGATGCCTTGGAAGAACTCATCAAAGCCGCCTACGATACATTAAACCTCCAATCCTTCCTCACCGCCGGCAAAAAGGAATGTCGCGCCTGGACCATCAAAAAAGGTTCCACCGCTCCCGAAGCCGCCGGCACCATCCACACCGATTTCGAACGCGGCTTCATTGCTGCCCAAATCGCAAACTACGACGACCTCAAAGAACTCGGCTCCGAACAAGCTGTCAAAGCCGCCGGCAAGCTCCGGCTAGAGGGCAAAACTTACATTATGCAAGACGGCGATGTCGTTGAATTCAAATTCAACGTCTAATTCCTATAAAACCCTTGATATTTTACAGATTATATGATAAAATAGCTACTAATCGTTAAATAATAAAGGTAAATATGAGTGTTAATATTTTAAAGCAAATCGGTGACGCCCAGAAAAAGAAAGCCGTAGTCGACGTTCGCTCCGGTGATACTGTCCGAGTCACCCAAAAGATTAAAGAAGGTAACAAGTTCCGCTCTCAGACTTTTGAGGGTGTCGTAATTCGTGTTGATCGCAAAGATTCTCACACCGCTCGCATCGTTGTTCGCAAAGTCACCTCCGGTGTTGGCGTGGAGAAATCCTACCTCATTCACTCCCCACTTGTCGAGAAAATCGTTATCACCAAGCGCTCGAAAGTTCGTCGTAACAATTTGAGCTACCTCCGCGAACGTAGTGGTAAATCTGCTCGCCTCCGCGGCAAAGATTTTGACCGCACTGCCGTAAATGACGTCACAGTGCCAGAGGAAGAAGTGAAACAACCAACCGAAACAACCAAAGAAACCCCGGAAGAGGAATCAAAAGCTCCCGCGAAGGAAGCTTAATGGCAATTCTCGGTATCGATGAAGTTGGACGCGGGCCCTTGGCGGGCCCGCTTGTTGTGGGCGCCGTAATCCTCCCCGAAACAGAACAACCTTGGTTCAGCGAACTTAAAGACTCCAAAAAACTCACCGCCAAAAAACGTGAAGAACTAAACAAGTTGATTCTCGAAAATTCCGCCACCGGCCTCGGCTGGATTTCCGCAAATCAGCTCGATAATCTCGGCATTTCAAAAGCCCTCATCCTCGCTACCAAAAAAGCCGTGAAGCAAGTTCAATCGCTTCACACGCCTTTTTCCCAGATTATCATCGACGGCAAAGTCAACTTTCTAAAGAACACTCCGCTAGAAAAATTCACCACCACCTGCATCAAAGGCGACAATAAAATTCGCGAAATCTCTGCCGCCTCCATCATCGCCAAAGTCGCTCGAGATAACTATATGATTAAACTTGCCGAAAAATACCCAAAATACGGATTCAACAACCACGTCGGCTACGGCACTAAATCCCACGTCGAAGCCATCTATCAATATGGCCTCACCCCCGAACATCGCCAATCCTTCGAGCCTTGTAAATCTCTTTCTGGTTTTGAACCCATCAAACCCATTCATAAAAACACTACTACTATTGGCAAAAAAGCCGAACAAGCCGTCGCAGATTATCTAACAAACCTCGGCCACACCATCATTGCAAAAAATCACAAAACCCATTTTTACGAAATTGATATTATTTCTACCAAAGACAACTACATTTATTTCACTGAAGTAAAATACCGCAAATCCAGCATTCACGGCACACCACTAGACGCCATCACAAAAGAAAAACACCAACAAATGCAATTTGCAGCATTAAGCTATCTCAAATATCAAAACGCTAAATTCAAAAACCTTGAGCCCCTCCTCGCCGCCGCCTCTGTCACTGGCAACCTCGAAAACCCAGATTCCCTCAAAATCACCCACCTCCCCCTCACCTAATCCAACCCCAGGCCAGAACGAAAGTTTCTCCGGTAGACGCTTTGCGTCTTCCGTTCCTCGTGGCTCGCAATATGAAATACAAGTATTTCATATTGGCTCACTCACTCGTCCGGTGGAGGACAGGAGGGCGCGAGCCTAAGCAGCCCTAACACACCTAACTGAACTCCCGCGGTACTTGTAGTAGCGGTTGACGCGCCAGAAGCCGCCGTTGTCGCTGCTGTAGTAGAGGCTGTACTGACTCGTAGCACTACCTGCTGTAGAGGCCCACCAGTTACCGCCCGTGCCAGCGTAGTTCAGCGAACCGCTGTTGTAGATCCCGGCGAGGCCGGCAGCGGCTGTAAAGTGGGAATCTTTTTGAGGTACTGCATTTAAGTTTGCTTGGGTAGGTAAGGTCCAGCCAGCTGGGCAGACGCTTCTGGATGCATCTTTTTGTTGGCTATTATTACAGACTTCATTAGCGCTGGCTGCACAATAGTTGTAATAGGTACCATAATTAGTGTCAGTTGAAGTCTTGATGCAAGGATAGTTGTAACCATTGGTGTTATCGCAATGGTTAGCATAGCTTGAATCGGCTGAATCTAAGCTATAATACTGTGATATAGTTATGTTGCTAGTGACATTTGACTCTCCTACTTTAAGTTCGGTGCCGTTAAACCTTAAGTTTTGGGTCATCCAGCATTTACTGCCTATAGTGGCAGTGGTGTAGGTATTACCATCACGGCCATCAGTCATGGTAGTACCGCAGGCTGGTGGAGTTTCGGTATTTTGCATACAGGTGGCCCAGTTAGTGCAGTATTGGTTAGTACTTGCTTTCCATCTAGCATATAGCGACAGAGAATTTGAGGCTTGTGTTTGGTCAATAGTCCAGTTGTCACCAGCCGAGTAGGATGTACCAGTACAATCAGCTCCGTCTGCTACTTGTACTGTACACCAGTCTTGGAAAGTGTAGCCAGTTCTAGTTGGAGTATTATTTGCTAGGGTGACTGTTTCACTAGATGTTTCTTGGTTTACTACGTTAGTTGGCATGCCTGATACGGTGTCTGTAGTGTTCTTATTGTAGGTGATGGAATAGATTGATGGGTTAGCTACTACGGTTATGATAAAGGTATTAGAATAAGCTCCTGCAACAGTATTACCATCAACTCTTACGCCAATAGCTAGATTATAGTTATTAGCTGTAGATGGGTTAGCTGAAGTAGTCTTATCTAGAGTGATAGCTGTACTAGCACTAGTAGGGCCTGGGAGATAGTTAGAGTTTGCTGTGGAGTTTAGTTTACTTGGTCTATAACCCCAAGTATTATTTAGGTTATTAGTAGAGGCATAGGTATCATCATTATAGTTAGTTTCACTAACGCCTGATGTAATGGTGTGGGAGGGGATGCTAGTACTATTTGCTCCATTTAGGGCGTTACTACCTTCTGTACTGGCTTTAATGCCTAGTGTATAACCAGTACCATTAGTGGTACTAACACTAATATTATTAGTACTAGTGTCTGAAGTGGCAAAGGTGCCAGTTGTGCCGTTAGGGAGGATGTTGAGAGATACGCTATCTGTTACGCTAATGGTCAGCGTAGAAGTTGTAGCCCAAACTCCATTTACCTCTCCTGCCACCACACTAAAAATCACGCTAAGCATTATAATCATCATCAGCCCAGCGCGCTTCATCAACTTCTTCGTGATAGTAAAAATCACTTCTTCCTCCTTTGTGACCTTTATTTGTGACCTAATCCCTCCCCGATTACTCTAATTCTACACCACTTCCCCACAAAAAGCAATACCACTTTCCCCCAAATTTCCATACACATTCCCACTCCACTATTGATTTTTCCCACATATTTGTTATAATAAAACTACAAAAGAAGCCCTCTAGGAAGACTTCTTTTAAAAAGGGTTATCTGTTAAGTATTTCTACTTAACAGATTTTTTCTTTGGTTCATCATCTCGTTCATTACGATTTATGATAAACAGAGCAATCTGTACCATATATCCTTTCTGAGGCAACTTTAACTACCCTAGAAAAGCCGTTTAGTGAGCCTCTCTCCGCCCACGAACCGAGAGCAGCTCGTGAATTTTTACTCACTAACTCCCAAAGAACAACCCTGCCAGCACTCTAGCATACCCTTTAAAATTTTGCAACCCCCCACTAAATTTTATCGGTTTTTTAGAGCCGCGCGGATGCGGTCTTCGACTGGCAAGTTGTTATCAACTTTTTCTAGTGCTGCTGTAGCTTCTTTCAATGGGAAGCCTAAGGCTATAAGCGCATCTAGGGCTTCGTCTGGTTCAGTTGTTACTGAATTAGTTTTAATTTCTGTGGCGCCATAACGGCTCGGAATCCCTACTTTATCCTTCAAGTCCACAATTACTCGCTCGGCAGATTTTTTGCCCACGCCAGCGGCTTTACTAATAAACACCGCATCCGCATTAGCGATTGCATTACGTACTTCTTCCGCTTCCGCAAGCGACATAATCGCAATTCCAGCCTTTGGTCCTACACCTTGTACCGAAATTAACAGTTCAAAAATCTTCTTGGCTGTCAGCGATGAAAACCCATACAATTCTTCCGCGTTTTCGCGCACTTGATGGTAAGTGAAAAACTTTTTTCCCTCGCCTAAATTAACGCTCTCAAAATCTGGCGCTGGCACCAACATTTCATAACCTACACCATTAACATCTATAATCAGGCCATTTAGACCAAATTTTTCCTCTACCTTACCCTTGATATGCGCAATCATATTATTATTCTATCACTTTCTCCGATTATTAGAAAACTTATATTCATCATTCTGCCCGTATTCATACAGGAAACTACAAGTAATCGCTGCAGCAAGAGCATCCGCCGCATCATCCGGTCGTGGTTTTTTATCTAAACCTAAATGAACGCGTACCATTTCTTGGATTTGACCTTTTTCTGCTGCACCATATCCGGTCAAAGTTTTCTTAATTTCATTCGGTGAATATTCGTACACCAATAATCCGCGTTGCTCTGCAACGAGCAACACAATTCCCCTAGCCTCCGCTACAGCAATACCGGTTGTAATATTTTTGGAAAAGAATAATTTTTCTACTGCTACTACTTCCGGCTGAGTTTGGTCAAATACTTCATTCAGGGAATCGTATAATTCTTTTAAACGCGCAGGTAGTGGCGCATCCACTGTCGTCGTTACCACACCATAATCCAACGCTTTAGCGCCCGAACGATTCACTGCATCTATTAATCCAAATCCACACCGACCTAGTCCCGGGTCAATCCCTAATATTTTCATTTTACATACCTGATTAATGTTTCCCGTAAATCTTTCACCGGTACCACAAACTTGTCGCGAATTGTAGAAGGCGCAATCGCGTGCTTAAACCCTAACTTCTTCGCCTCCGCAATTCTTTGGTCTGCTCGAAACGCCGAACGAATTTCACCGCCTAGCCCCACCTCACCAAATACCACATATTCTTCGCCTAACTTTCTCCCCGCCACCGCCGACGCAATCGCCATACAAACCGCAAGATCCGCCGCCGAATCAGCCAGTTTCATCCCGCCTACTACATTAATGAATATATCCTTATCTGATAATTTTAGTTTCGTCCGTTTTTCTAATACCGCAATCAACAAATTCAACCGATTTAAATCAAACCCACTCGCCGTCCGTTTCGGATAACCAAAATTCGTTTTTGTTGCTAACGCCTGTATTTCCACCAAAATCGGCCGATTCCCGTTCAAAGTGGCTAAAATCACCGAACCATCCGTATTTGTCCGTTCCGCGAGTAGTGCCGCCGACGGGTTCTCCACCTCATGTAGTCCTGAACCCAGCATTTCAAAAATTGCCACCTCGTTTGTCGAACCAAACCGGTTTTTCACCGCCCGCACCGTTTTAAACCCACCATACCTATCGCCTTCAAACTGCAAAACCACATCCACTAAATGCTCTAGCACTTTTGGCCCAGCCAAAGTTCCTTCCTTCGTCACATGACCCACAATCACCACCGCCGTATCGGTACGCTTCGCCGCTCGAATTATCAAATTTCCCGAATTCGTCACTTGCGATACCGTCCCCGGCGCCGATGAAACCTCATCCATCGCCAGTGTCTGAATTGAATCCACAATCACGAGGTCAAATTCATCCGACTCAATCGTCTTCGCAATATCATTCGCCGACGTCGAAGCTGCAAACGACAATCTATCCGATTCCGCTCCCAACCTCACCGCCCTTAACTTCACCTGTCCAGCACTTTCCTCACCTGAAACATACAACACATTATGTTTCTTCGCTACTTCAGCACAAATCTGCATCAACAAAGTAGATTTACCAATCCCTGGCTGTCCCGCAAGCAACAATACCGACCCCATCAATATGCCACCTCCTAACACTATATTTAAATCCGCAAACTCCGTCAAAAGTCTCGCCTTCGCATCACTTGGCTGAATCGTCGCTATTTTCACAAAATCTAGTTTCTTGCCCGATGCTTGCCCTTTCGCTAAAGCCGACTTTCCGCCACCGCCTCCACCATCATCAGAGACCACCTGCTCTACCAAAGAATTCCACGCCGAACAATTAGAGCACTGTCCCATCCACTTCCGATAACTTGCCCCACACTGTTGGCAAACAAATTGTGTTTTTCCCTTCATACATATATTATATCAAAATTAACTTGGAATCTACTTCCAAGTTAATTTTCCTGCAAATTCCTACTTAACTATAATCTTGGAGCTAGCTCATGCATATAAGTCACATCTAATCTACCCGTCGTATCATCGTCTGCTGCTGCACTTCCCCCAAATCGATATAGGGTTGGGTCAAAGTTAATAACCTCAGCTGGCACAATCGAATTTGCTCCCGTCGCCGCACCATAGGTTCGGTTAGCAATTAGCCTACTAGCAATTATCGTCCCATTAATATACAGCTGATTAGAGTTAGCTGGATCATTAATATGCTTAGTAACATTTTCGTCAGTTAGGTTCCCCTCAAAGTTATTACAAGTCACCACAGTATTTTCAGCAATTATCAAAGCGTCTATCCTACTTACAGCACAATCAATGTAAATATTTTTCTTGGAATAAATCACCAATTTCGGCATTTGCTCATAGTTTAGGTAAACTTTATCAAGATAAATCAAATCACCATTCACCACTAAATCATCATCGCTACTTACTACCTTGGTTGTATTACCTTCGATTATGTTACCCACTAAGCCCATATTCACTCCTCCAGTAGGATTATTAATGTGGCTAGCAGAATCCTGACCCGAAATCAACAAATCAATAATCGATGCTTTTTCACTGGCAGCCTTCGTCGTACTAACCGTCGAACTAAGGCTTCCTACAGAAGTTCCGCACGGGGAATTCGGAATAGTTAGCGGTACACGACCGCAGAAAGCTGATATCACACTACCACCTGGCGGCGTCACATCCTTATTCACGATAAAGGCATTATTCCCCGCTCCGTTCGCTGGGCTATAGCTTGGCCAAGTCTTGACTCTGCCATCAAGTTCACTACCTTCATTTTTAGCATAACCCATACTTGCGCCACTGCCAAAGCCACTAATCAGATCATTTCCGACTACACCTAACTCGCCCCACGACCCAAAGACAAACAAGCTCTTTCTGTTCTTTGCGTTCGCATCATAAGCGTATTCCGAATAACCATACAAGTTATTTTTAACGCTTGGTTGCGCGTCAATCTTACTCTGCGAATAAATATTACCTCCCCAAACTTGAGTAGACGGTCTCTTAGCGATAAGGTAACATGAACGGTTAGAATACGCCCACTGGCCATTACCATTCACATTCGTATTCGTGTCCGAACCACTATTCGCCGGATACATCGCTGACCTGATACAAATTCTTGAGCCAGCATATCTATCTGGAATACTAATTCGATGAGAATCGCTCTTTATATTTTGTTGGCCAGCAAGGTTTCCGTTCTGATTAAGCATACCAGTACGCTCTTCCGAAGGACTATAAACTCCACGAGCACAATCAGCATCATAACATAGCTCAAGTCGCCACTTAGCCTCCCTCACAACAGTAGCATATTCTCCCTCCGTCACATTATTCTTCTTTGGGTTAACATCCATCATGTAGTTAAAGTAATCCTCTTCACCGGCATAAACTATTTTATTGTCCGTGATTAACTCATCGTCGCTCTTATTATAATCATCATTGTCATTAACATTTTTTTCGCCCGGTTTCGACGGTTTGTGCGTTTTGTTATCAAAGTTATACGGCACAATCATCTTCACGGTATCACTCAAACCAGTGTATACTCTTCCTATACTATATCCAGAACCATCCAAATCAATTTGTACTTTTTTCGGGGTTCTGGCAGAATCATTACGAAGCGACGCCGTTTCAGGTAATTCTGAGCCTGCTTTATCCTTCGACACAATATAATCTTTACTGTATTCAGTTTTCTGTCCAGTATCACCATTCTGATAACTATAACTATTGCTGACTACGCTACCAATATTAAACGAGTTACTCCATCCAGACAACGCCTGACCTAGAGTCGTATTAATACCCCAAGCACCTCCTCCATCAACACTAATTCGCTGTGGCCTTAGTGAATAACCACCCTGTGCTAATGGCCTATAGACAATTTGATATTTAATCACATCAGTTGGTTTAGCGTAAATCGTATCATCTCGATAACTATTGTATTTGGCCACGGAACTATTCTTCACTTTTATATCTAACGTAGACGTAGAGTTAAACGCCTCATACACTGCATAGATTACTATGTCGACATCCGACGAAATACTATAGGAATTTCCATTTCCTAGATTTGCACCGTTCGACGCCCGCCAATATTTAAACGTAAAACCAGCAGAAGTGTTACCATGCGTAACCGTTGCAGTAGCTCCACCATCCACTTCCCTTGAAATATCCCCTAGTCCAGGAACGTTAGCCAGTGACCGCCCACTCGTATCAATCGACTTCACCGTCACATTATATTTTTTCCTTCTATACACGACACCTTGCACGTTCTGAAGGTCGTTTTCTGTATACAAAGTTACCCTATAGTACTCATATTTAGCATGGTTCGGATGGCCACTAATAAAGACATTCTCGCCATCTGGATCTCTCCACGCATTCGCTTCAGCAGCCGACATGAGCTCAACTTTTACGCTCAACGTTTCATCTTCTGTTGCACAACCGTGCACCCCAGCACTAATACACTTAAAATGCCGAATAGCCTTCCCGCAAATACCGCCATTACATCTATTGCCAAATTCAAAAGTAGGCTGGAAGTTACCCTGACAATTCCACTGCGACGACCCATCATATGTCATATTTGTAAGATTTTTTATAATACCACCAACTCCGCTTACCGGAATTGCCGCATAGGCCCCATTTGAAAATAGTCCCCCAAAAAAGGCAAAGGACAATATGGTTATTAATACTTTTAGTTTGTTAGAAATCATTTTGTTTCCTTTCCAACATATGATTCAGCCTCAGCCCCCACTGCTTCAGTAAATCTTCTAATGCTATCACTTTGCTCAATAAAGTCTGCTTCTATCGCACTTCTTTTTGCAATCAATTCGTTTACGAGATTTTGCTCATTCAATTTTGTAGCTAAATCAATGGCACTTGTATAATAATAGTACTTTTCAACATTATCCAGTATTTCCGGATCAACCGCCAGTAGTGCATCCAAAGCCTCGCGCTCTAAGCCTTTTGCCGAATACTTATTTGTTCTCGAAACAACTAAATCTACAACGTAATCGTGTCTATTCCACTCGGTTGCTTTTTCTATGCCTTCGTTATAAATCTTGTTCACGGCATCAATATCAACAGAATTACTATTTAATAACTCATCAACTTTGTTTTCAATGTCTTTCTTAATTCCGTCCCACTCCCGATCCTGAGTCAACCTTATCTTTGCTTCTTCCATCGTTTCGCCTTCAAGCAAATCATCTTCGTTCACGACTATTTCTTCATCATCGTTTCTCGCGACATCAGTTCCGTCGTTTTTATTTATATTCATTATTACGACCCCCACCGTTAAACCTATTATAATCAATAATAGACCGCCCAAAATACCCATGAGCAGCTTATTGTTCTTATCACCACCATTTTCCATATCCCCATTTTATCATAACCATTATCAAAAATCAAATATTTTCCTAAACCATTCGTCCGCTGGGCCAGCCGTCATCAAAACCACTAAATACCCCTCGTCTACATATCCCCACAGTTTTTTCGCTAAATCATCATTCATTTCTGCTGCTTCCGCTACTTCCTTATTGGAAAGCCCCGCCACAAATTCTTCTGGCGTAATCACTGCTAAATTCGGGTCCTCTCGCACCAAATATGTCGGCAACCAAAACAATTTATCTGCACCCACAAAAGATTCTTTGTAATCATCTTTCACTTCATGCTGCCGAATATTCTGATGTGGCTGATAAACTACCACTACGCCTTTTAATCCTTTCAACTTCGCTTCTTCTTTAGCAATCTCTACCGTCGCCGCAATTTCTTCCGGATGGTGCGCATAATCCGTGTACACCCCATCCGCTATTTTTTCAAATCTTCGTCCCACACCTGGAAATTCATTCAAGATTTCCGCTAACTCCATAAAATTATAATCAACTATCATTCCTTTTCTAATATACTCTTCAAATTGTATTTTCATCACGGCCTCAGCCGCGAGCGCCGCATCTTGTTTCCTCACCTCCCCCGCCAAGCTAAAACTATCCTTCTTAAACATCGTTCTACCGCCATCCCGTCGTTTAACTTCACCATCAACAATTTCAATTACATTCTCACTCTGCGCTTCAAACTGCGAAAACGCTTTTTCATAATCCTCTCGTGTCGGATAAATATCTGGATGATCATAAGAAACCGCCGGAATTACCGCTAACCACGGATGATATTTCAAAAAATTCCTATCATATTCATCCGCCTCATAAATAAAATACCTGTCACCCGAATGATAGGCCCCCGAAGGAGCAAAACCAAGCGTCGTCCCCACAATATACGAAACCGGAAGCCCAAGCTTCAAACACGCCCAAATAATCATTGCGGTAGTAGTTGTTTTGCCATGCGTCCCTGCCACCGCTACCATTTTTAATTCCAATTTTTCCACCAAAAATGTCGTAAAATCATCCCGTTTCGTACATTTTACCCCCGCTTCTCGTGCCATCACAAGTTCCGCATGCGTATCCGGGAGCGCCGAAGTATACACAAACCAATCCACCCCCTCTTTCAGTTTTTTAGCCAACAGTTCGCCATTCTGTTCACCAATTTCAACCTCAATTCCTTCAGCAACCAATTCGTCATAAATCGCCCCTCGCGTCAAATCCGACCCACTGACATTAAACCCGGCTTTTTTTGTCATCAATGCCAGCGGACCCATCCCCGTCCCTGATATCCCAGAAATATAAATATTCATGATATAATTATTATACAATGAAAATCAATTCTGAACAAGAAATGTTGAACTACGGTCGTGAATTTGCCAAAAAAATCAAATTTCCCATGGTAATTGAATTAATTGGCGATGTTGGCGCCGGTAAAACCACTTTTACTCGCGGCCTCGCCGAAGGCCTCGGTGTCAAGGAGCCTATCACCAGCCCTAGCTTTACCATTTCAAAATCCTACGCCCTACCCAACAATAAACACCTCGTCCACTACGATTTCTACCGCCTCCCCGACCCTGGCCTCATGCTCGATGACCTAAACGAATCAATCAACAACAAAAATACTTTAACAATCATCGAATGGGGCAACACCGCCATCGATATTCTACCTGATGATAGAGCTGTTGTTAAAATAGAATACACTGAAACGGGTGGCCGAAACCTATTTTTTCAATAGCATAAAATGATTTGAAATTTTAACACGTATATTCCTGACGCAACCGAGAAAGTTGCCCTGTAAGGGCAATCTTTCCCGGCTTGCCAGTGTATGACGTGCTTAAAATTTCAAGTCCCGCTGTTGAAAAAATAGGTTCGGGCAGGACCCGTTTCATGCTATAATCTATCTTATGAAACTATATTTAGATACTAGTGCTCCTGAAACAATCCTAAAACTAGACGACAAAGAATACAGATATCCATTTGCTAATGATTTAGCCGAAAAACTCTTAAAATTCATCAAAGACAAATTAGCAGAAAACGACTACACCTGGCAAGATATCACCGAAATTGAATTTATGTCTGGCCCCGGCTCTTTCACCGGCCTCAGAATCGGCGCTTGTCTAGTCAACACCCTAGCTCACGAATTAAAAATCCCTCTCTATGACCACGAAGGCAAAAAACACGACCAAATCATCCCCAACTACGGCCACGCCGCTAACATTTCAAAACCTGTCAAATAATTATTTCTTCTCGGTTTCTCGCGCTGCCATTTTTCGTCGCAAAACACTCCGAATTGCTGCCGCCATCAAAACTGAAAATACTACCACCATCACGCCTTCCACTGTCGCCATCACGATAAAACCTTTTGTACCATCTGGCTTTACCACTGAAGTCTCACCAAGTGGCGCCACATATGCTGGGTCTGTCGGGTCATAAGCAATCTGTACCCCATCGCCTTCTCGATTTGCTAATTTTGCATCAGTTATACTTAAACTCATCCCCGCAAACCTCACCTCAAATACCGAATCTGCCGAATCACGATCCGCGTGGAATATTCTCACAATCGAACCATCTCCCGCATTTAGCTTAATTCCTGAATAAGCTAATTCTTCACCTTCCACCGCCGCATATACTTCCCCTTCCTCATTAATCATAAAACGCCCTGTTGTCGCATCGTGTATCCCGCCCATATCAATCGCCAATTTATCTCCGATATACACAAACGTGTCATCGTCTGCCCGAATCGCAAATCCTTCTTCACCACTCGCTAACACCGTAAACGGCGCCGCAAAACTCATCGTCCATAAATGATTATGCCCATCTTTATTTACTTCATCGCCCTCACTAAATTCCGCTCCGTCTAAAGGATAAAACTGATCATGATGAAACACAAACTCTGCTCCATCCGCCTGGTATTCCAGTTTCAAAGCGCCAGTATAATTAGCGCTTTTTCCCTCCACCGCCTCAAACCATCCGTCAAAATTACTCAAACCTTGGTTCGGCGTCATTTTACCATTGCCAGTTGCTACCGGCAAATACTCTTCCGATAGTTCATATTTTGCCAAACCCTTTTCGATTTCTTTATTATAATATTTACACTTGCTCCACTCAAATTGCCGTGTTTTCAAACCTTCCTTTGCTCCCGCATCATACATGTTCACACACTCATCCGACTTTCGGTCAAAATACGCCACCGACAAAAACACATTCTTATCTTCCGATAACCCCGCACTCGCCAATATCGCCGTAGGTGACTTTGATATCGCAATCTCGTCAATCGCATTCATTGTGGCAGAAAGCCCCACGACCATTAACACCACAGCCGCCATGAACGTTACTAGCGCTATCATCCCCAATTGTCGTGACTTTTTCTGCTTTTTCATATCATTCTCCACTTTAAGTATATGCTTTTTTCATTCAAAAATCAACCCTACTCTGCTTTTGGAATCCCAAAACTCTCATCCGACAAAATTTTCTCTTCAAACGGTTTTTCATACGCATCCACTGCCTCAACCTCTACTTGCAATTCATTCAAATATTCTTCGAGCACCGTCAAATCAATTGGCCCGGTCTTGCTAAAACTATATTCCTCTTCATCCTCAGTCTCTTCCTCAATTTCCTCTTCATCCGGCAAAAATCCTGGTCGTGATCGGTCTAAATATATGTCACCCGAATTATGATAAATCACTAAACTCACCCCACTCGTTATCGCTGCAATTAGCACCGCCGCCACACCCAAAATTATCAAATTTCGCCCTCCTCGATTCAGTTTCTTTTTTGGCGCTTGCGCATCTACGCTTACTTTCTTATCTTCTGTCATACTTTACTCCTCAAACTCGTCACCAATCTCACGTGTGTCGAGATCAAACTCCTCAGCTTCAACACATCCTGTTCCACAATTTTCCGCTTTTGCCGCACCTTATCCAGCTTTTCATAAAAAGCCGCCGGCTCTTTTTTGCAGTCCATCGACACCAATTCTTCCAAATCTTGCTGGTAATTAATATAATCATTATTAAACAAAGTCTTCGCCCCTGCAAAATCATTCTGATTTTCCACTAATTCCACATTCGACAAATTATTTTCTAAAAGCCGCACATTCAAAGGCGTCATAAATTTCGTCAAAATCGTTTCGTATCGTCCTCCCAAATGCACTCGAGTTCTTGCATCGTTTTTCTGCAACGTCTTTAATTGCTCTTTTATTTCGCTACATTTGCTCACTATTACTTTTTCTTGATTTTCGGTAATTGCCAAACACGGCACTGTTACCAAGCTCAATACCAGAGGAAAAAACATCACCAAAAATCGTTTCATATAATGATTATAACACACTAGTCACGTTTCAACATTACAGTAAACGCTTCCGACGGAATATCAATTTTCCCAAATCTTTTCATCCGTGCTTTTCCACGCTTTTGCTTCGCAAGCAACTTCGCTTTCCGGTCCCTATCTCCCGTATGAATCTTTACTGTCACGTCTTTACGATACGCACCAATCGTTTCCCTAGCAATTATTCTCGCTCCAATTGCTGCTTGCAGTGCCACTTCCCAGTTTTGCCGCGGTATCACTTCTTTGAGTTTTTTTGTCACCTCCCGGCCAATTGCCTCAGCTTCCGACCTATGCGCCATTACCGACAAAGCATCCATTTTGTGTCCACCCACCAAAAAATCCACTCTCACTAAATCTTCCGCCCGATAACCGTCAAGCTCATAATTAAACGACGCGTATCCCGAAGTCACCGATTTTAATTGATCATAAAAATCCGTCAGCAAATTTGCCATCGGCGCCTCAAAATCAATCACGGCCCGATCTTCAATATAATTCAAATTTGTCTGGTGCCCACGCTTACTGTTGATTAGGTTTAATACTCCGCCGATCATGCTTTTTGGCAAAATAATCTCGCCTTTCACCCACGGCTCCCGAATTTCCTGAATCTCTGACACGTCCGGCAAATCCGCCGCCGATTTTATTTCACATACCTCACCGTTATTCATCACTACTTCATAGTTCGTCGATGGGTTTGTTACGATTAAATCTAGTCCAAATTCTCTCTCCAATCGTTCCCGAATAATATCCATATGAAGTAGTCCCAAAAACCCAATTCGAAGTCCAAACCCTAAAACTGGCGAATTTTCCGGCTCAAATCGAAGTGCCGAGTCCGATAAACTTAGTTTTTCAATTGCTTCCTTCAGCTCTTTGTATTGATCATTCGAAATCGGAAAAAAACCCGCATACACAAACGGCAAAACATTTTTATACCCCGGCAAAGCCTCATTAGCAGGATTTTTCACCAAAGTCACCGTGTCACCCACCTTCGCTTCTCGCGTTGTTTTCAAATTCGTCACAATATAACCAATTTCACCAGCTTTCAATGAATCACGCGGCGTCATTTTTGGCGTTAATACCCCAACTTCAAGCGCCAATCCTTTCGTTCCCGCCGCCATCATTAATATCTCATCATTCTTAAAAATCTCTCCACTAAAAATCCGTACATACAGCACCACTCCCCGATAATCGTCAAAATACGAATCAAATATCAGCGCCCTGGTAGGAGAAACTAAACCAGTATTTTCTGAATCATAAAATTGATTTGAATTTTTAACACGTATATTCCTGACGGACCCGACAGGTTCGTCCCGAAGGGACGGTTCTGCCGGCGTCCCAGTGTATGACGTGCTTAAAAATTCAAGTCCCGATGAAGAAAGTACTGGTTTAGTTTCTGTTACCGCATCTAATATTTTATCCACATTTTGTCCAGTTTTACCAGAGACTTCTATAATATCTTCACGTTTACATCCAAGCAAATTCATAATCTGCGCTGAAACCGATTCCACATCCGCCGCCGGAAGATCAATCTTATTTATCACCGGAATTATCGTCAAATCTTGCTCCAAAGCTAAATATACATTTGCCAAAGTCTGTGCCTGAATTCCCTGCGTCGCATCAACCACAAGCACCGCAATTTCTACCGCTTGCAAAGACCGTGACACCTCATACGAAAAATCCACATGCCCCGGCGTGTCGATCAGATTTAAAGTATACCCTTTCCATTCCATCGTTACTGGTGCCAACTTAATCGTAATCCCTTTTTCCTGTTCAAGCTCCATCGAATCAAGAAGCTGCGATTTCATCTCTCGCTTCGACACCGTCCCAGTTAATTCCATCATCCGATCTGCAATCGTCGATTTCCCGTGGTCAATATGTGCGATAATACAAAAATTCCGGATTTTTTCCATTTAAACACCAATCATCGATAACGACAATTTCCCATGATCAATCGCTACCAACCGAACTTTTACTTTATCGCCCACATGCAGTACTTCCTCAACTTTTTTCAACCTTCTCCCCTCCACAATCTGTGAAATATGTAGCATCCCGTCAATCCCAGGCATAATATTTACAAACGCCCCAAAATCTTTAATCGATACTACCGTCCCTTCATAGACTTTTCCTACTTCCGGCTCTTCCACCAAAGACTTAATCCATTCCACCGCTTTTGCAATCTTTTCCGGATCACTACCTGACACTGTTACAAGTCCTGAATCTTCAATATCTACTTCTGCCCCAGTTTCCGTCGTAATTTTATTAATCGTTTCACCACCTTTACCAATAATCGAACCAATTTTCTCCGGTTTTACCATAATTTTTTCAATTCGTGGTGCATATTCCGAAATCGTCGCTCTTGGTTCAGGAATTATCGACACAATATGGTCCAAAATAAACATTCGCCCTGCATGTGATTGTTTCAAAGCCTTTTCCATTATTTCTACTGGCAAACCATGCACTTTCATATCCATCTGAAGCGCTGTCACACCTTGCTTAGTTCCAGTTACTTTAAAGTCCATATCGCCAGCAAAATCTTCCGCATCCATCAAATCAGTCAATACATACGCCTTATCAATATCTTTCGCCTCAATCGCCGTTCCTTTTGGCACATCTACCATTAATCCCATTGCTACACCGGAAACTGGCCGTTTAAGTGGCACACCCGCATCCATCAAAGCCATACAAGAAGAACAAGTTGCCGCCATCGAAGTCGAACCATTTTGCGACATAATTTCAGTTACGCTGCGAATTGCATAAGGAAATTCCTCTTCCGAAGGAAGTACTGGAGTCAAAGCCCGTTCTGCTAAATACCCATGCCCAATCTCACGTCGCCCCGGTGAACCCATCCTACCAGGCTCTCCCACCGTATAAGATGGCGCATTATAGTGGTGCATATACCGCCTTTTACCCTCCGTCACTTCCATCGTATCTACCTCTTGAGAATATGACAAAGGTGCTAGTGTTACAATATTCATCGCCTGAGTCACACCCCTTGTGAACAGCGATGACCCATGTACCCTCGGCAATAAAGATACCTGTGAACTAAGCGGTCGTACTTCGTCTAACTTTCGCCCATCTGGCCGCACTCCTTCTTCTACAATCCCTCTACGCACCTCTTTAAATACCGCTAATTCAAATGCCTGATCATATACATCACGCAAATTATCATCATACCATTCTACTTTTTCATTATCCGTTTCGCCTTCACCTTTCTCTAGCGCAAATTCATCGTGCATCGCATATTTCAAGTCATCCAACATTTGTGCTCGTTCCATTACATTTCCCCGGATTTTTGAGCCAAATTTACCATTCGTCCATTTCGCTACTTCCTCAATCACCTCCTCTGATGGCAAAACTAATTCATATTCCTGTTCTGGCGCATCTACCTGTTTGCTCAGTTCACGTTGCAAATCTAGTACCGGTTGTACATTTTTCACTGCCCATTTCATAGCATCAATAATGGTTTCCTCTGGCACTTCTTTCATGCCAGCTTCCACCATCATCACCTTACCATCTTTGCAAGCTACCACTAAATCCATCGGCGAAGCTTCACGTTCTTCCGCTGACAAAAATCCTTTATATTTACCATCAATTTGCCCAATCCGAATTCCAGCTACTGGTCCATCAAACGGCACCCCTGCGTTCATAAGCGCCGAAGACGCCGCAATCATCGCTACACAATCTGGTCTAAACGACGGGTCCATCGATAGCACCGTACACACAACCTGAATTTCCTGCCGATATCCTTTAGGGAACAACGGTCTAATCGGACGATCAATTAAACGCCCCACCAACACTGCTTCATCTGTCGGTTTACCCTCGCGCTTAATAAATCTTGAGCCACTAATTTTCCCCGCCGCATACCATTTTTCTTCATAATCTACTGAAAGCGGGAAATAATCGAGTACTACCGGCTTCGTCCCCACCACTACTGAGCCCAGTACTACAGTATCCCCATAAGTCACCAATACCGAAGAAGTTGACCGAAACCCTACTCGGTTTACCTCTAGTGTTAGTTTCCGCCCTAGCCATTCCGTTGACACCGAAATAGTTTTCTTGCCATTAGGGTTAATAATATCCATAAAAATTCCTTTCCCGGGAAAACTCCAGATACGGACCCCTTTACCCATATCTGCCGTCTTCCCATGTTAATTTACTACTTTTATTATACCAAATCTTGCTTTTTTTCGCAAAATGTGATATAATAAGTACATACGTTGTTTTTACATGTTTATACAGCCTAAAGGAGGGGGAATAAAACATGGGTAACTTAAATCCAAGAAACTACAAACTGATTGCAAAAGATGGAAGCGGAGTACTAACAATAACTGGCTTACCTCTAGAAGAATGCCATTATTACGCGCCGCTAGGCAAAATTTATTCAAGTTGCAGAAAGCGAAACGCTGAACAATTTGGCATTCAGGTAACCGGAACGTTCCTGTATGACTTCCCTGAAAAAGGGACTATAACGGGAAGCTTCCACCCGAATTGCTACGATTGCAATGACGAGGAAGCAAGGATCAATAAAGTACTCCATCGGTTCGACGAAACCTTCGAAAGACAGATGACATTATTCATCGATGTGGTTGAATGCTTTATGGACGACAAGGAACAAGGTTACTCAGCCTATCTCAAGCATATCGAACACATAAATTTCGTAGCCAATAATTTCTACGAATCTGAAAATGAGCGTCAGGTCGCTATCGAAGCAGCAATCGAAGAATGTAATCAAATGTTTGATTCGTTCCTCATCTCCATCGGCGTCAAAACCAACGCCGACTTAAAGAGGAGAAACAAGAATAAATCAAGGTTTGCAAAAGCCAAAAAAGAGCTTGATGCAGTGTTGTTTAATAAGTAGTTTCACCAAAAACCCGCTTAGTTTTAAGCGGGTTTTTTCTTGCCAAATATTACTTCCTGAGGCCTAGTTTCTTTACAGTCTTCTTATACAGCTCAAAATCGGTCTCTTCTAGATAACGCAGTAATCTCTTGCGTTTCCCCACCATTTGCATTAAACCTCTTTTGGCCATAAAGTCATGTTTGTTATTCTTGACATGTTCCGTCACCTCTTTGATGCGTTCCGTCAAGATAGAAACTTGTACTTCAGGAGAACCAACGTCCGCTTTATTACGAGCAACGCGGGCAATAGCCTTGGTCTTATTCTCTTTTGTTATCATTGCCCCATTATATCATATCTGTTATAATAACGCAATGGATGAATCACAAATTATTCTCATCGACAAGCCCGCCGGCATTTCTAGTTTTGGTGTCGTTGCTAAAGTCCGCGGCTATCTAAAAACAAAATTTGGCCACAAAGTCAAAGTCGGCCACACTGGCACTCTAGACCCCTTCGCCACCGGCCTCCTTATTCTTCTCACCGGCAAAATGACCAAAAAATCCTCCGAATTTTTAAAACTCGACAAAGTCTACGAAGCCACCTTAAAACTCGGCTACACTTCCACCACCGGCGACCCCGAAGGAGAAATACAACAATATGTCAATGGAAATGAAGCACCAGAAGATACTCTTTCGAGGAGCCTTTGCGAGGACGGCGAGCAACAGGAGCGACCGAGCCCTGTAACGACAGGCGCGAGGGAGCGTTCCGAGAAAGATGTATCTCTGGTGCTTCACAGTTTTATTGGTAAAATTACCCAAACTCCACCCAAGTTTTCCGCCATCAAAATAAACGGCCAGCGCGCCTACAAACTTGCCCGCAAAGGCCAAGACTTCGAAATCCCCAGTCGCGAAGTCAAAATCTATTCCATCGACATCTTAAACTACGCCTACCCCGAACTCAAAATCAAAGTCCACTGCAGTTCCGGCACTTATATTCGTACTCTCGCTGAAGACATCGGCCAAAAACTCGGCACCGGCGCCTATCTTACAGAACTTCGCCGCATTAAAATCGGCACTTACGACATTAAAGACGCCCTTCCCCTCTCCCACTTCACCAAATAATATGCTACAATATAGTTATGTTAGTCATGAACTCACGCCTTATCGGCGCGCCAGTCTTAAGTGTTCAAGCTGGCGGGGCTATTGGTAAAATCACTAGTACCATCATAGATCCCAATGACCTCAAAGTTATCGCTTTCCGTCTAGAAGGTCCAATGATTAATAGACAGCAAAACCTCCTCGACGTCCGTTCCGTTCGTGAGTATTCTAATTATGGCTTCGTTATCGATAATGTCGACGAACTAGTCAGTGAAGATGATGTCATTAAAATCAGCGAAATTTTAAAACTTAATTTCAATCTCATTGGCCTCAAAGTCGAGACTAAAAAAGGTAGCAAGCTAGGTAAAGTTCAAGATTTTACCGTCACTTCCGAAGATTTCATCGTCCAACAAATCATCGTCAAGCGTCCCGCCGTCAAAGCTTTCATCGACCCTGAACTCACCATTTCCCGTAACGAAATCGTCGAAATCACCGATTACAAAGTTATCATCAAAGACGAAGAAAAAGTCTTAAAAGAAAAAGCCAAAAAAGAGGACTTTATTCCGAATTTTGTCAATCCTTTCCGTACTCACGAACCTGGCTTTGCGCCAACTGATACGAAAATCCCTGACGCACAAGATAACTAATTAGTTTCTCATCATCGTATTTATTGCGTTTTTTTGCAATAATTTTCAAAATCTCTTCCTCATCATTTCGTCCATCTAGAACCTCGTCGATAATATCCCGCGCCACCCCCTTCTTCATTAATTCCATCGATAATCTTTTTTTAGACACTCCCTTTTTCACAAACCGATTCTCCACCCAAAACTCCGCAAACCGCCGATCATTGACATATCCTTTTGAGATAAGTCGCTGAAGTATTGCATCAGAAAACTCAGAAAACTCCTCTGAGGACCGTAAGCTTGGCCGAACGGCCTTGAGTGTGTCCGAAGAGGAGTTTTTGAGTTTTCTAAAAAGATAATCTCGCATCTCCCGCTCCGAATGAGGCCTTGTCAAAGCCTTCTCTAGCGCCCTCTGATACAACTTCCCAAACTCCGAAGCTTTCTTTAATTCTGCCAGCTCATCACCAGTAATTTCCCGCCCCACCTTCAACTTATAATCCACCACCTGCACCACATCCAACGAAAAAGCGTATTTCGAGTCGACAAACACATTCACCCGATTTGGATTCTTCACCCCCTGCTTCAATTCAGTTATAATCATTCCGCCGCCGCACGCTCGCGCACTTTAGCCTCGATTTCCGCCATCAGCTCCGGTTTCTCACGGAACAACTTCTTCACCGCTTCACGCCCCTGCCCCAAAGTCTCACCATTATACTTAATAAACGCCCCGGATTTTTCCAAAATTCCATACAAAACTCCTAAATCCAACACATCACCCGGTTTCGATATCCCCTCATTGTACATAATATCAAACTCTGCCGTCCTAAACGGTGCCGCAATCTTATTCTTCACTACCTTGATCTTCGTCCGGTTACCAGAAACATTATCACCCTCCTTTATCTGCCCAATCCGCCGAATATCCACTCGTACCGAAGCATAGAATTTCAACGCATTACCACCCGTTGTTGTCTCCGGATTACCAAACATCACACCAATCTTCATCCGAATCTGGTTAATAAATATCACTGTCGCCCGCGATTTTGAAATAATCCCAGTTAATTTACGCATCGCCTGTGACATCAACCTAGCCTGCAAACCCATCTGCGCGTCGCCCATATCACCGTCGATCTCGGCCTGTGGCACTAATGCCGCTACCGAATCTACTACAATCAAATCTACCGCATTTGACCGCACCAAAGTCTCACAAATCTCCAGCGCTTGCTCACCATTATCCGGCTGCGAAATTAACAAATTCGCCGTATCCACCCCAATTTTCTTCGCATAAGCCGGGTCCAAAGCATGCTCCGCATCGATAAACGCCGCTTGCCCACCTTGCTTTTGCATTTCCGCAATTGCATGAAGAGCCAATGTCGTTTTACCCGAAGATTCCGGCCCATATATTTCAATAATTCGCCCCTTTGGCCATCCACCACCTAGCGCCAAATCTAAACTAAGTGACCCCGACGGCAAAAGCTCCACATCCATCTTCGGTGCCTCACCTAGTTTCATAATTGAGCCATCGCCAAATTGCTTCGTAATCTGCGCCATCGCAAGCTTCAACGCTTCAGATTTTCCATCACTAGCCTTCTCCGCCCCTTTGGTTTTCTTCTCCACCACATCCTTTTTTGCCATAATAGTATTACCTTTCTATTGACAATTATACATTATTTTATAAAATGAAGATAGGGTTGACTTTCACAATTTTGTATGGTAGAATCAATTTAGTTTTGGTAATTACTTCCGCTTCTTAGCGGGAGTAATTTTTAGTTTAATTGTCAACTTTGCGTCTTCAATTTCAACTTCCATAAACCTCCTTTCTCCTGACCATGTTTTAAAACTACGCCAAACCCTATCTTCTGCGCACCTATATATCATAGGGCAAATCAAATTGCAACCCCCCACTAAAAATGCTATAATAATCCCATGCGAGTTAACGAAAATATCTTGATTTCTAGCTTGACTACTATGCGCCTTGGCGGCCCTGCCCGCTATGTTTTAGAAGTTGAAAATCCTTCTGAAGTTGCCGACGCCTACGGCTTTGCCGCCCAATTCGGCCTACCCACCTTTGTCCTCGGCTACGGCGCAAACACCTTAGGTCACGACGACGGTTTCAACGGCGTTATTATCATCAATCGCATGAAGGGTATTGCAATAGATGGTCAGGATACACCTTCTGAGGACCGTAAGCTTGGGCAAGCGCCCTTAAGCGTGTCCGAGGAAGACATATCTGACCATCCATCAACAAAACTCAAAATCATGGGCGGTGAATACTGGGACAACGTCGTTGAGTATGCTGTAAATAAAAACCTCACCGGTATCGAAGCATTATCCAAAATCCCCGGACTTGCCTGTGCCGCTCCCGTTCAAAACATCGGTGCCTATGGCCAACAAATTTCCGACACCTTAACCGAAATCGAAGTCTACGACTCCTACACCGGCACCTACAAAACCTTATCCAAAGCCGACCTACAATTTACCTATCGCCATAGCATTCTCAACACTTCCGAAAGAGGCCGTTATTTCGTCATTTCTATCACCCTGGAATTAAAAGAAGGTCAGATGCAACGCCCATTTTACAATTCCATCGAACGCTACATCAAAGAACACGACCTCGTCGACCTCAGTCCTAAAGGCATCCGCAACATTGTCTCCATTCTCCGCGCCGACAAACTCCCAGATCCCCTAGAAAAAGCCAGCTCCGGCTCCTTTTTCCACAACATTTACCTCACCGACGCCGAAGCTGAAATCGCCGAAAGCAAAAATTACCCACTCCACCGCGGTTCTGACGGCAATAAATTAAGTTCCGCTTGGCTAATTGAACAAGCCGGCTTCAAAGGCAAACTCCTCCATGGCATTCGCGTCAGCGATAAGGCCCCTCTAGTTTTAATCAACGAATCTGCCAAATCTTTTGATGACCTTGCCAAAGCCCGTGACGAAATCGCCAGCGCAGTCTACGACAAATTCGGCTATTGGCTAAAGCAAGAACCCGTTGAAATCATCAACCCTCCCATCAAGCCCGGTATGTTTACCACTGGGAGTAATCAATGAAAATCCTAAACGGCACTGAGCTCGCTGGCTTTATTAAAGAACGTCAAGCTCACCAAGTCCGTGCTATGACCAAAAAGCCCAAACTCCTCATCATTCGCGACAGCGATAATCCAGTCATTATGAAATACGTTGATCTCAAAATCCAATACGGTAAAGATATCGGTATAACGGTCGAAGATTACCATGCTAAAGATGCTAAAGATATTTCCGAAAAAATTAAATCCGCTAATATAGATTCTGAAATTTCTGGTATCATCATCCAGCTCCCATTGCTTGATAAATCCAAAACCGATGAACTCTGCAACCTTATCACACCCGCAAAGGACGTCGACGGTCTCGGCCAAAATGCCAAATTTGACTCCGCCACCGCCACCGCTATTTTGTGGTTATTGTCCGGCTACGACATCAAACTAGACAATCAAAAAATCGCCATCGTTGGCCGCGGCAAACTCGTTGGCCAACCACTCTACAAGATGTTTACTGACTCAAATTACAATGTCAAACTCTTCCACCGAGGTGATGACTTGACAGAACTAAAAGAATATGATATAATAATCACAGCCACGGGCGCCCCGGGGCTAATTACTAATTCTCACGTTAAACCCGGCGCCTGTATTATTGACGCTGGTACCGCCTCCGAAGACGGCGTCTTAAAAGGCGACCTTGCCGAAGAGGTCCGAGACAGAAAGGATCTCACCGCCATTACTCCAACAAAAGGCGGTGTCGGCCCCCTCACCGTCACTTGCCTCTTTGATCACGTCATTCAAAGCACCACCAACCAAAATTAATAGTCGCTCATCAATCTTCATACCCAACTAACTAATCAATAAATCAAACTATTTTATTCCGTGTGTTATAATTAACCCACTATCTCTCTCTTCTACTACCGGTTGTATCGTTCCCACACCGCCTCCACTACCCCCACCACTTGCCCCCATACTACTTAATCCTCTTCTCAATACTTCAACCTTATCTTTATCTGTTTGTATACCAGACTGAATATCTGGCGCTGTACTATTCAAAAGATTCTTAATCATCTCCTCATCTAATTTACCAGCTTTAATCGCACGATCCAACGTAGCAGCAGACTGCGTAGCCCAATCTTTCGCGCTCGTACAAATACCATTATTCTTAGAAAAGTGTGACAAGTTTTGCAAAGTGCCACCTTTATCCATACCACCATTACCTATCATTTGGAAAGCATCCGAAGATTTATTTCGCATATTCCCAGCAAAATCTGAATTATTAGCCATAGTCCGTCGCAACGTATTCAACGAAGATCGATGATTAGCATTTTCAACTATATTCTTACCCTCTAAAGCTTTTCCTATGTCACTAGCAGCAGCTGCCCCATATCTTTTATTCAACAAGTTCGTCAACATATCCAATTTATCAGCATCATTATTATCAAAAGCCTTATTCCAATCATCCATAATATCGTTCTGCCCTTTATTAGCATACTCAGTCTCCGCCGCTATCAAGTTCTCATTACTACGTTGTTGCCCAATCCTATCTTTAATATTCGTTGCCCTAGCGAACCTTCTCCGTTGTCCAGCGGTAAGCTCTCCCCTATCTGCCCGACCTTGCAACCTATTCAATGTCCTATTAGCCCTACCAAGTGCTGCATTTTCTTTTTGGCGATTCTGCCAATCCTGCACTCTTTCCGATCCTTCCACTGCACCTCGCGCCCTGTTGCTAAATCGCCTGCCACGATCAGCAATCGCATTGCCAAGATTCCCCACCGCGCTAAGTGAACCTCTAAATAATTTCGGCAAGAAGAAGAATGGCACTACTTGTATCAATAACGCGCCCATATACAAAAGAAATGTGCCTAAATCAGCGTCTCCACTTGCTGCTTGGTTTGCTGCTGCCGCTACGATGATTGACGATGCAAGCACTCCGCCACCCACCAACATACCCGCCAAAGGATAAACTGTTAATACCCCCTTAAAAATATTCAACCATTTATCAAAAAGTAATTTCTTGGTATTTGGCATAATGTATGATACGAATGCCAATGGTGCCACAGCCACCAATAATATCGCTATTGCCTTTCTCACAAATAGTATCACGAACATGAATAGCACAGATACTATTGCCGAAAGAAGCCCCAAAAGTATCGGTATAATCGCCGCAAAGCCCATAGCAGCTAGGGGAGCCAACGTCACTAAGGCTTCCCCGCCAAGCCCCACAATACCAATAGCTGTTCCCGCCGTACTTACCAACCCAGAAAAATAATCCGCTGGCGACGCTGCATTGCTATCTATTTGCTTCGCAATATTAATGAATAGCGATTCCAAACTACTACCTAGAATGTTTGATAAGTCCACCGCTAATTGACATATCACATACGATAGATTAATCAAAATAGCAGCTACAATTAGTTTTGGCAACATTCTCTTTATACCATAATTGTCAATTCCTACGCCAGTAAGTTGCGAAAATATCACTACTAAGAACAATATCACAAAAGCAATGTTAGCAAAATTCCTAAATATATCCCATGCTAAATATGTTCCGTCTCCTGATACTAACTCTGGCTCAATCACCAAAAATGGCTGGATTATCCCGTCGTACAAATCTCCCATAGCATCTCCAATGCCTTGAATCAACGGACAAAATATCCACCCTAGATGTCCAGACGCATCATAGCACGCCGAGTTTTGCGCTCGTGCTTCTATTTGTTCTTCTATATTTTCTGCTGTAGTTTCATCATATTGCTCTTTTGCCCTATCCCTAGATGCATTATTATCATCAAGTGCCACTAACGTTTCCGTAGTACCAGTATAATTCAAAGTAGCTAAAGCCCCGTTGGCTGCTATTTCATCATTAATCGCTTGTGCCATTGTTTTGAAATTCCCACCATAAGAATCCAAATCGAAATCTTTCTTCGTGTTATTAACACACGCTACACTATGCGGAAGCATCGCTCCTTTATTGCAATATGTCACTCTCACACTCCTAGCAGTTAGAATGTCAAATTTAGGTCGGCTATAAGTAGATGAAGCGTTAGCAGGACGTTCATCCGTATACAAACCACCCTTACTATCAAAGCATAGCCGCTTTGTAGAAAAAACATCACCCCTAATTTCGCTCGTTTGGGCACTCTCATGATCAGTTATGCCTTCGTATTGTATCGCATAACAATAATCTCCATAATCATTCTTCGCATAATACGCACTAGCATTCTGGGATGACCACAATACTATCCCAACTATCGCAACCACAGCAAATAATAAAAATGATCCGATCCTTCTCTTACTCATTGCAAATCTCCATTTAGCAATTTACTAATTTCTCTACTATCTATCACTAAGTAATCGGCCACATCGTAAATTGCTCTATCCATATTCAAATAGTAAGCATCTAAATTTTTATATTCCTCATCATCATTAAATATGGCTTCTTCATTACAGTTTCCATTATCGTTTATACCTTCTTCATTACTGTAACATCCTAATCCTTTAATAATTTCCATTATTCTCACTAAATTTTCAAAATATAATCTCCCATTCTCTACATACTCTTTTGCTTCCTCAAAATTAAATCCTTGATAAAGCTTAAAATAATCATCAACAGTCTTACTGGCGTCGGTTTGCGCCAATGTCATTATTTTTTCTTCATCTAATTTTGAATTATTAATAAGATAAACCGAAATAAATTTCACCCTTTCACCATAATCATCACGAACCAAACCATCATTGCCAAATGAAAAATTGTTTGTTCTGTCCGTAAAATCATCCCACAACGCGTTTAAAGTGTCTGCATAAGGTTTTGCCTGATCAGACTCCGCTCCCAACATCGCATAAATCCCTTTTTCTTCATCACCTTCATATTCCTCACTCAGCGCCTGATCCGAATCCTCACCATACAACAAATAATTAGCATATTTATTAAACGCAAGCTTCGTGTCTTCATTTACATTAACGCTTCCTCCGCCACCGCGCATTAAGAATATCGCCGCAAAAATTCCACCAATTATTAATAGTCCCACAATCAAAGCAATCACCACCCCTTTACGTGACTTCTTTTCTGGTGCCAGCACGATATCGCCAGTCCCCGAGCTAACCGGTGCTTGCATATCGCCAGCCCCAAAAACGGTCTGCTGTGGTTGCCCACCAGCACCCGCAGAAGGAGCAGGACTAGAATATGACGGATCCATATATAAATCCATTATACCATAAGCATTTCAACTTTCGCAACACAAAAAATGAGCTCTTTTTACAGAAACTCATTTTCTCGTGAAGCGGCCCCCAACCCTACTCGTAGTCAGTAGCTAAATCGGAAGTGAATTCCGATTTAGCTACAAAACTCGTTTTCTTTGCTAAACTTCCCTTTTATGAAAAGAAAGTTCAAGCTCTTACATTAACTTCTTACGGCTAGCAAGATAGTAACCAAGCGCAGTCACTACTGAACCAGCGCCAATCGCACCAGTCACAATCGTACCTGCACCGGTATTAACAATCGTGGTTGGAGTCTCACCCGGATTATCCGGAGTAGGAGTTGGTGTTGGAGTTGGGGTAGGAGTTGGAGTCGGGGTAGGTTCATCACAAGTTTTCGCCACATACACCTGTGCCGAGTCTTGTAATGCAAAACCATTCACCGATACCTTCGCCCAGTTTACCAATTGATTTGTCTTATTACAAGCCAAATCTTTATCCACCACCTCAGCCGTGAAACGTAGATAAGCATCACCATTTACTTTGTAGCTACCAACATTCACTGCTGCCGCCGTTGGGTCATTATAAGCTAGACCATTCGGATTTGATGCGTTAAGCAACTTTGCCGAACCCTGAACATACTTCAAATTATTTGGCAAAGAATCACGAATCATCACATTATCCACCTTCGAAGCATTCAAGTTCTTGTAATGGATTTGAAACTCAACTTTGTCGCCTACCTTAGCGTCAACCGATTCTTTCCAATCCTTTTCACCTTCTTTGCGAACCGTTTTCTGAACCGAAGTCGATTCAAATACCGGCTTTACTTCAATCGTGTAGTAAGAAGCATAACCATAGCAGCCCGGAACTTTACCATCACCGTTAGCCTTATAGCTAGCTTTTACGCCATTATTTGACACAATCGCGTCACTCACGGTCTTACCACCGCCAGCACCATAATGGTTATTTTCAATCAAAGCTGAACCTTCAATATAGTCAAGGTAAAAAGCTCGACCATCAGCACTCTTAAAATCGACATAGTCCCAGTAAGAGCTGATTGCCGTACCCGGCGCATCAATATAACCATTAATTCGTGGTGTCGCCGAAATCATCTCCGGAATTTGGAAGGAAACCTTCACATTTTCCGCAGTCGCAGCTTCACCCTTTGGGTTATTGTTATGAACGTAAAGACGCACTATGTAAGTTTTGCCCTCTTCCACAGTGATCTGATTACCGTCCCATACATTGTTTTTACCATTATTGCCAGTTGCCTTATCCCGCGCCCCAACGAAATTTCTCTCATCAGTTAGTGGCATAATCACACCAGCTTCTTTATCCTTCTGCGATAAATTCGCATCAGTATCTTTAATGGAGTTAAAGACGATATTATCGCCAAGAGCTCCACTATTAATTTCTGCAATCGTATAAGTTCTACGATTCGCCCCCGCATTGCCCCAAGCACTCACTAACGCCGGAGCAACAGTCGCACCGACAACCATCGCGGCCGCCGACACACCTAAAATAGATTTATAGATAGTTTTCATAATATAATAATCCTTTCTAAAAATATTAAAATTAATACGAAAATTAAAACTCTCTTTGCTAGCCGAATTGTTAATTTTCGTCTGCCCACAACCAAATCATCTCAAATTTCAATTTAAATCCTGGAAGAGCCCAGCGACTAAAAGTCGCTGGGACTAATAAAGTGCTAGGCCCCACCCCAACCTCTTCCTGTCAGTAAATTACTGACGCGCTATCATTCCCATCAATCCGAAGGAGTGAACTCTCCATCTCCTCCGGAACTCGTTGGCTTCTTTGAAGAATCAGTCGGCCCGTTATTCGTAACCGGGTCAGGTTTGTAATCCATTGGATTTGAATCCGTAACTACCGGTTCCGACTTTGTTGACGAAGGATTCGACGGAGTTACTGTCGACGGATCGGAGTAACCATGGTTATTGTCGTTTCCCGAACCAGTCGGATGCTCTGTCCGCGGGTCAACAGGCTGATTTTCTCCTGACCCATCAGTTGACTTATTCTGGCCTCCGCCCTTCTGAGCGTTGCCCTTATTTACCGGGTCTTCACTCGGATTCTTCGAGTACGACGGAGTTGGTGTCGGCTTCGGTGTTGGAGTTGGCGTCGGTGTCGGATTGTCTCCTTTTCCTGGAGTATTTCCAGGATTTGAAGGCTTGGTCTGAGGAGTAATTCCCATTATCTCCTCCACGTTTGTAGGCTGGTAGCCACACTCAACGCGATACGAGACCTTCACCTTACCAGTACCCTTAATCGTAAAATAGTACGTCAAGAATTTCCCGGTATGGTCAGGTGTAGCCAGCACTATCACATCAGGCGTACCATCAACCGTATAAGGGTTCATGTACATCTGGTCTTCCAGACCACTGCCCGCTGTAACTTTAACTTCCGCTGTGTTCAAGAACTGGAAGAAAGCATCCAACGTAGCCTTGTAAGCTTCTGGATCCTTGATCCAGGCTTCTTTAGCTGCGTTAATTGTCTTTGCCCAGTCCTTGTTGCAGGACTCATAGAATTCGCCAAGATAGCGCGTTCCGAGCCATGCATCAGCCCAAGCCATGTCCGCAGCACCAAGTGCTGGGTCATTCTCGAGCCTCTTGCGGAAATCTTTATCATACTCCGTTGCTGAATTGGCTTTTGGTGTCGGACCGAAGTTGAAATCATCTTCCGCATTTCCGCCCTGGACATCATTATTATAAAAATGCCAGTTCGTTGCGGTTGTTTTAGTATCACTCTTCGTTTTAGTGTCCGTTGCCGCATTCACCGTATCCGTCATAGCAATAGTGGTTTTCTCAACATTAGCGCTCAAATCCGGACCACCCTTGAAATAACCACTATCAGCCATTCCCAGTACTACGCCAGTCGTTCCAGCCAGTGCTATCAGAGTGGCTACTGCCACCGCTGCCATTAGCCTATTGAAACGGCCAACCTTCTTATCCATTTCCTTCACCGTGTCGTTCTCCTTCTTTTCCAACAATTCCGCTCTCTCATCATCGTCAAGCATATTAATTTCACGATAGAATTTAAATGCTGTAAAACCATAAAATCCTATCGCAAAAATCGACAGTAATATCACTGCCAAGAGTGGAATTATCGTAGCAGAAGCATAATTAGCCGCCGCCACACAAGCAATTCCACCAGCTATCAGAGTCAGCGCAGTAAAACACACAAACTCTCCCGGGTCACTCCCCTGTTTGTGCCATTGATACATCAAGCCAATAATAAAGGCCACCAGTATTATCAAGCACAACCAGGAAAACTCAGGGTGCCTTAGTGCTACATGTTTCAGTATCACCAGACCAATGCCTACTCCTAAGCTTTCTATCGCTATTTTCAGCACCTGCTCAGTGTTCATATTCTTCAGTTTCAACTTCAGTTTCGCTTTTATGTCTAAGCTTTCTTCCGTCTGCTTAGACATATCACTTTCATCCAAATCTATGAAATGGACTGCCATGGTTGCAACAATTGCCGCAATCACTATTACCATCATTATGTTTGTAAACATAATTTAGACCTCCAATCTATAATTCAATCTGGAGGCCACGCCTCCAGATATTCCTGGGGCGTAAACTAGTAGGGTTTGATAGCATATATGTTCACAGATCTCAATCTATTTGAAATCTGAGATGATTTGGTTGTTAAGTTTCCTCTGTATTTTACGAAAACACACCGAAAACTCAGACTACTTTAATTGTATCACACTTTCGCTTATTTGTCAATAGTTTTACAAGGTATTCCACAACAAAGCAACCCGCTTATGTTTAAAACATGAAAAAGGCCGACCTATGGTCGACCTTTCCCCGTACATTAGTCCTATTTCTGCTTCGATTGGACCTTTTCATAGTTTCTTCTAGCTGCTTCTACGGCTTTTTCAGCTTCTTCTACAGAATACTCGTTCAGCTCACTTATTGTCTTGCGCTTCTTGAGTTCTTCTTCTGCTGCCTCGAGAGCCTTCGCCGCTTCTTCCTGACCCTTAATTGAATCGTCTGCGGCCGCGATTGCATCAGTAGATGCATTGAACATATCTTCCACCATATTCTCGACGTCCTGCATAAGAACTTTCTTATACTTCTTTCTTACGTCAGACAGCCTCTGCTCCATATCGCCTGTTATAGAACGGATATTCAATCCAGCAAAATTTGCTCTCACGGCAACATCGAGTTCGTCATTGAGATGGTTGATCGTATTCAGAAATTTTTCATTCTCTTCCTGCAGCGTTGCATTTTCGGTCTTAGTGGCAGCGAGTTCTGACTCCAGCTTTTCAACGGAAGAACCATAGTTCACCTTCATGGTGTCCATAGCATCATCCTTATCTTTTATCTCACCCTGAAGATCCGAAACTTGCTCCTCAAGCTTATCGACCAAAGCAGCCTTTCGCTCAAGATTTCCAATCTTTTCCTTCAGTTCGGTTATCTTGTCTATCAGCTCTTTCTTATCTTTTTCATCATCCGAAATTTGAATAGACTGCTCCTTGACCTTATCCTCCAGAGGCCTAATGCTCTCTGCGAGCTTTTCTCTCTGTTCATGAGAAGACCAAAGGTTCTCCAGAGTCTGAAGCGTGTAATCTATGAGTTCGTCGTTCGGCATTGCCTCACATTTCTCGCGCTCCTCTCTCAAGCGAGCCTCGATTCCAGTAGGTTCATTATTGGTTTCCACCTCAACCTCTGGAACATCGATAACTTCATCAGATACAGCTTCCTTCTTATTCCATCTTAAATGATCCTTTTTTGCCATTTTGTTCACCTTCCCTTCAAATTCGTGATCGAAGCAAAACATGTTAACGTACGGATTGCCCCCATTATAGCACACTTCTTATGTTTTGTCAATAGTTATAACATATTCCCACAAAAAAAGCACTTAAACGTGCCTTTTCAATTGGTGCGGGTGAGGGTAGTCGAAACCCTATCTCAAGTTTGGAAAACTTGCATACTAACCGCTGTACTACACCCGCTAGCAAAAATACCTTTATGGGGTGGGATACCGGGATTGAACCGGTGACCTTCTGGACCACAATCAGACGCTCTAACCATCTGAGCTAATCCCACCATACCCACCAATTATATCACATTCTCCCCTATTTTGGCAACAACAGAAACGCAACAGTCCCTGCAGCCGCCCCCAAAATAATCGTAATAATAATCGTCACAATAATTCCAATGTGTCTATCTTTTTCTGGCTTCGCAATAATCGTCACCGGACCCTTCGGTTCTTCTTTTACTGCCTCTGTAATCTGCTTTTTATAAATGTTCCCAGAAAGCGGTCTTTTCACTACTTTATTCTGGTTAATAAACGGTGATTTCGGCGGTTTATAGGTAGAGTTTTCCACCGGCTTTTCCACCGGCTTAACAGGGGTCAGTTTGGCTACAGGCTTTGCCTTTGGTTTAGCTGCTGGCCTAAGCACTCTAGCCTTTACTTTTTGCTGCTTCGCCTCTGTCGCCTTAGCCCTTACAACTGGTTTCTCGCTTAGTGGCCGTTTCGGCACATTAGTTTCCACGAAATGCGAATTCAAATCTTCTACCACTCCCAGCACTGGTTTTTTCTCTGTCGGCATCTTGTGTATTGCTGGCTCTGTCATCTGCGGAACAGATTGCGCTACTCTCCGCGGTACTACTTCCCGTGCCACCGGCTTCACTGGAGCTGGCTCTGCCACCGCTCCGGCCACTACTGTTTTGGTTACCGTAGTTCTAGTCACCATTGCCGCTCGCGGCTGCGCCACCTTAACACGCACTGCTTGCCCCTTAGGTTTGCCCGAAGCTTTTTTTGCTGGTACAAAATCTATGTATCTTTTATTCATGCTCTCACTCGTTTAGCTGTCTCTATTATATCAGTAAACTCGCTCAAAATCAAACTTGCACCCCCAACCAACAAGCCGTTCACCCCTGGCACCGTCAAGTAACCTCCCGCATTTGATGGATTCACGCTCCCACCAAACAACACCGGCACATTTTCTGCCACTTTCTTTCCATAAGTATCAGTTAATATTTTCCGAATCAACTTTACTACCTCAGAAATCTCGTCTGGCGAAGCTAGTTTAGCTTCTTTTCCAGAAGAAATCGCCCATACTGGTTCATAGGCAATTATCACTTTTTCCACCATATCATCACCGATTTCCGATAATCCGCCAAGTAACTGATCCCGAATCACGTCTTTCGTTTCACCAAATGCTCGCTCGCTCTCTGTCTCCCCAATACATAAAATCGGCTTAATCTTATTTCGGACTGAGGCCGCCACTTTTTTCGCAATCATTTTATCGTCCTCGCGCAAAATATAGCGTCTTTCCGAGTGCCCAATAATTGCATAATCCACAATCCCCCTCAGTTGCGAAAACGACACTTCCCCTGTAAACGCTCCATAATCGCGGTAAAATCCATTTTGAGCGGCCAATTTCATTTTATGCCGATCCACCTGCAAAGACAACGGTTGAAGCGCAATCAAAGAAGGCGCTACCACCACTTCCATATCTCGATAATTTGGCATTGCTTTTAACAGTTTGTGAAGATAGATGGAAGCCTCACCAACTGTAAAATTCAGCTTCCAATTGCCCACTACATATGTTTTCATAGCCTTATTATAACATGATATAATGGAGGTATTATGAAAAAAGTATTATCATTCGACATAGACCAAACCTTAAATGTAGCGAAAACGCCCATCACAGACGATATCGCTGAACTACTAGTTAAATGTCTCGACCATTTTGAGATTTGCCCAATCTCCGGCCAAAAATTTGACCAATTTTTAATTCAAATCGTCGACAGGCTTCCTAATCCTATCCCCGAACAACTCTCTCATCTCCATTTATTCGTCGCCCAGGGCACTCAATACTACAAATTTGACATCGAAAAAAACGACTGGGTTCAAGTTTATAATTACCCCTTGACCGACGAACAAGTCCAAAAAATCAGCAAAACCATCGAGCAATCCGCCAAAGAGCTCGGTTATTGGGAAGAGGATAAACTTCAGCCAGGCGACGAAATCATCGAAAATCGTCTTTCCCAAGTCACCTTCTCGGCCCTTGGCCAAAAAGCTGGTACCGAAGAAAAATATGCCTGGGACCCCGACTGTAAAAAACGCGAAAAAATCGTTGCCCGCTGCAAAGAACTCGCCCCTGAATTTGATTATGAAATCGGTGGCACCACTTCAATTAACGCCATCACTCCTGGTATGAACAAAGTCTTCGGCATGACTCACCTGCTCGAAGAGCTAAACGTCAAAAAAGAAGACATTCTTTACTTCGGTGACATGACCCAGCCCGGCGGCAATGATTATCCAGTAGTCGAAATGGGTATCGACACCATCACCGTCCGAAGTCACGAAGATACCGCCTACGCTCTACGCGGCATCCTCGGTGTTATTAAGTAGTTTTGCTCTTGATTTCTCATCTAAAATACGTTATAATACCAAGTAGGTTGGATTCGTAGCTCAGTTGGTTAGAGCGCTGCCCTGTCACGGCAGAGGTCGCGAGTTCGAGTCTCGTCGGATCCGCCAAATCTGTTCGGAACCAACTATTTCATTATAATCAAAAAACGAATTGGAATTCACTTCCAATTCGTTTTTCTTGCTAAAGTTTCTTTGCTGGACTTTCTTTACAAAGAAAGTCCAAGAAGTTACATTCCCGGAATCTTGAATGCCCCTGGATCAGCGCCCTGTGCTGCTTGCGGATTATACACTTGATCCTGCATCGCTGGCTGTTCACCAAGTGAAGTTGGCTCAGATTCTGCTGCCGGTGCAGCTGGTTCAATCGGCGTTACTGGTTCGGTCGGCGTAGCTGACGCCACGGGTTGAGCAACCGATTCAGCTGGAGTCGCCGGTACTACTGGTTCACTCGCCGGCATTACCCCCGACATATCAATCGGCGGAGCTGGCGGTGGTGGCAAAATCTGCTCATCTGGCATTGGCATATAATTCATCTCTGGTACACCGTTAATTTCTGGATTTTCCGGAACTGCTGGCGCTGCCGTCGCTGCCGGATTCTCAACTGGTGCTGCCGCATCAGCAGTTGCCGCATCAGTAGCCGTAGAAGCCTCTGGTGCACTCTCTGTACCATTCACGCTTCCTAGTGCATCCTCTAACATTTTCCCGTATTTGTTTTCGTCTTCTACCGTCATCGGAGTTGAATCAAAATCATCGCTCGGTTTTAACACCTTCTCACCGGCCGGTGCCTCTACCGCCTGTTCCTCAGGGTTAGCTGGCGCAACCTCAGGCTTTACCTCATCCATATTCGATGTGCCATTCTCGCTGTCAATTTTTACTGTCTCTTTCTTCGTCTCTGGTACCGCCTCCGCTCCCGCGTACGACAAACTCTCCTCTGCCGCTTTCAAATCATCTAACAAAGAATTATCCTCGCCAGATTCAGCGGATTCATCCTTTTGCTCACTCTTATCATTCTCGGGTTCCGCCTTGGCCTTTAAATCTTCACTGGCTTTATCCTGTGGTTCTTTATTTTCATCAGCTAAGTCACCCTCAGCACTCTCAACCTTATCAGTACTCTCAACCCTATCAACATCCTCAGCTTCATCATTGCTCTTGTGCTCAATATCTAAACTTGCCGCATCGTCCTTTTCCGAAGACTTCTCGTCAGCCACATCAGCCTCATTAATTTCCGTAATCTCATCAGTTTCATCACCTTCATCAGACAAAGACATCATTTCATTTTCGATATCTGGTGTAATATTCTTTGATACTAACTGTTGATTTGCTCCAGATTTCATCAACTTCGAGGCAATTTGCATCGTCTCCGGCGTTGTTCCAGCATTTGAAAACCTATTCGTCGCTGCCACAATACCAGTCAAAAACGCCGTCGCTTCTTCTTTGCTAACTTCCGCCCCTGATACATTATAAAGCAACTTGGCAATCATCTCCGAAACTGAACTAGCGTGCTTATCGCTCCATTCTATTTCACCAAATTTCCCTGGATTTCCCGTCGTCACATTAATAATTACCGCATCATGCATAATCCGCCCATGTTCCCTAAGCGCCGCATCTAAATCAATTCCATTCGCTACATCTAGCGCCAGCACCAAATCTACATTATAATCACCATACGAGAATTCCAAATCTTCTTCTGAAATCCGCGCCTTATATGGCGTAATGTAAATTTTCACATAATCACCATCTAATTTATACCGTAAATGGTCCGCCTTGTCTTTAGAAAGCGCAATCACAAAATCCTGCAAAGTGTCCGCAGAAGATTCAAAAGTTTCTTCTGGCTTCAAAAATTCCAAAGCATTCGGCGTCGTACCAGAATAAATCGCCGTCGCTCTTTTGCCTAGTTTATCCAAATATAACGACAGCCCAATCGCTGCCGCCATTTCATCTACCGACGGGTCCGAAGATAGCGCAATTAAAACATTTTTCGAATCACGAATTTTTCCAGCTACCTCCGTATAAATATCCTTACGACCATCCTCAACCGGCGCCGGCGCTTCCGACATTACCGTTGGGTCAACCACCACTGAATCAGCTGGCGCTGCCGACTGAACCGGCGCAGCATTGGCTTCCGACACAGAGTTAACATCCGGCGTAGCAACCGCAGGATCTACCGGTGGAATACTTGGTGTAGCAGCTGTATTATCTTCTGGCATTTTTATCCTTCTTCTACCATATTAGCACGAGCGTTTCAAAATCGCAAGAGTTTATTACCGAGTTTACCCTTTACTTTTTCATTAAAATGCGGTATAATGACTAAAACTAATTAATTTTAATCATATAGGAAGAAAATGCCGATTATTAAATCTGCCAAAAAGGCTGCTCGTCAGGCTGAAAAGCGCACCGAGCACAACGAACAAATCAAGAAAGACATCAAGGCTGCTCTTAAAGCTTTCAAGAAAAACCCTTCTGCCAAAACTTTAAGCAAAGCTCAATCTGAATACGATAAAGCTGTCAAAAAAGATTTACTCAAGAAAAACACCGCTGCTCGTCGCAAAGCTAAATTACACGAAATTGCCAAAGCTGCCGGCGTTAAGTTGGAAAAATCTGCCAAAAAACCAGCTGCGAAAAAGCCAGCTGCAAAAAAAGCTACAGCGAAGAAACCCGCAGCAAAAAAGCCTCAATCAACAGCCAAGGCGAGTAAGAAGTAGATTTCAAATCCAAATCTAACCTAGAGAGCTCTTTCAAAGCTCTCTTTTCTTTTGCCCCCGGATTTCTCGCATAATCCTTCAACGCCTGCGAAATTAATAAACCACAAAACCGAATTGGTTCTTCATCTTGTTTAATCTTGCCTAACATCTCAACTGCACGCTTACCATCTCGCTTCGCCGTTCGATAAATATCAAACACCAACCCATAATTTTGGTTCGTAGCCAATTTAAATTCCCGAATCTCAACCTTATCTTTCAAATCTTTATATGCTTTTGCTCGCTTATCCAACTTCAACTCCAAAATAATCACCTGGTGCGGCGTATCAATATAGTTCACCAACTCCTCAAACACCGCTTTATTAGGTGATAAGTCCCGAATTAAAATCCGCCTCTTCTCATCAAATAACGAAGCCCCTCGAAAAATGCTCGGCAAATCCCCCGTAGCCAAATCCGCCCCTTCAATCACCTCATAACTAGCACCTAGCTCCCGCTCAATTTCACGCCCCGCCTTCACTCTGTCTTCGCCAGTAAATATCTTGATCATTTCTGACACCTCCTACAAATATGTGTTCCTCGCCCCGCCACTCGAATTTTTACAATTTCATTCCCACATTTTACGCAGGGCTTTCCAGTCCGTCCAAAAACTTGCGCAAATAATTCCAGATAGTCCCCCCTCGTTCCATCCGCTTTCACATAAGTCGCCATCGTCGATCCTCCTGAATCAATCGAACGCTCCATCACTTCTCTCGCTGCCACCAACAACTGCTCTGCCTCCCTCAAGCTCACTTTTCCGCATCTTCTTTCTGGGTGAATCCCCGCCTGAAACAAAGCCTCATCCGCATAGATATTCCCCAGCCCGCACACCACTGTCTGGTCCAAAATTATCGCCTTAATCATAGAATTCTTATGCTTCTGTAACTTTTCATAAAACTCCTCCGCCCCCATCTTCCATGGCTCTTTCGCCAATTTTCTAATAAACCCATCCTCCTCTACTTCATCAGTCGACATCACCTTAATAAATCCAAATTTCCGCTGGTCATTAAAGAATAAAGTTCCATTATCAAACCTTAAAATTACTCTCGTTTGTTTGTTAGGTAATCTGGAAATGAAGTTGTCACTCGGATGTCCCCCAGCGAAGCTGGGTTTATGTTCGATTTCAAAATCGGAAACCGCGCTTTTCGATTTTGAAATTACTCTATTTTCTTCTCGTTGGGACTCTTCTTTTTTAAAAGAAGAGTCCCACCAGATCAGCTGTCCAGTCATTCTTAAATGCACCATCAAGGAATGTCTCGAATCTAAGTCAATCACCAACGCCTTCCCATACCGTCGAAGTCCCAGCACCTTACCACTCACCGGCTCCCCAATAAACGATTTTTCACACAAAATCTCCGTATCTACCAGTTTCTTCCCCACGATAAACTTCAAAAGCCCTCGTTTAATAGTTTCTACCTCAGGAAGCTCAGGCATTTCGTCCCCTCTTATACACATAATCATTCATAAAACTATCAATCATATCTTCCATCAGTTCATCTAATCGCTTTCGACTATAAAACAAGTATGTCGACCCTCTCAAATCATTATTCAAATCATCCGCTATCAAGATCCCTTCCACTTCTTCAATCTCTTCTGGCGTAATTTCCACCATCGGTACTAGGTTCGAGCGCCTAGCCAATTGCCGAAGCTCTCCATGTTTCACCCCTAATTCATGATGAAAATTCAAATCATACAGCCAAAAATCATGATGTTTAATCTCACTTTTCTCATCATGGCTCAACTCTTCATGGGGCTTACTCCTTTTAATCGTTCGATAAAAATCATAGTTAAAAAATCCATCCGTATAAAGATGGAACAAATAGCCCAAAAATATCGGGTCTCTTTCCTCAATTTTACCCCGGTTTTCCGCATAAAAATTCAAGGACGACTTTTGGTTATATGCATAGTGCGTTTCCTTATGATGTTTTCGCCGTTTTACCCGATTAATATACCCATTATTAATATCCGGCAAAATACACCCCAGCAAAAACTCTCTACGTTTCAAGCCCGTAAGTTTTAGTTTTTTCGCCACCCTTTCCCCCGCTTCTAGATGAATATTCCAACCTGGCATTATCCATAATTATACCATATCTGTTAATTCCGTCAAACTGTGGAAAACACCCCACATTTAGTGTTAAAAAAGTCCTTGACACCCCCACATATAGCGTCTATAATAGATTGCAGGTAACGCTTATAAACATAAAGAAAGGTTAAATCATGAAAAAGATTATTTATCGCAGTCCCAACGAAGTCGAGAATTTCGATCTCAAAAGGTTCGAAAAATCCATCGCCCGTTATGCGAAAGTGTCCGAAAAGGAAATTAAAGAAGCTCTAAAAGAATTCGATCAATATGAAACTATGCATGTTTCTTGCTTAGCTGAAGTCGCCTTAAAGCTCATCGCCGAAAAATCCGGTGAAGAGGCCGCTAAAGAATACTTCAATGAACAAGCCGTTTGGTTCGACGAAGGCAAATTTGAGCGTCTCCGCCGCATCACCGGCTACCTTGTCGGCACTCTAGACCGTTGGAACGACGCCAAGAAGGCCGAGGAGCATGCCCGTGTCAAACACAGCGTTAACTCTTCAGTCGACGATGCCACTAGGCTTGTTATGCTTGAAACTCAAGCTATGGAACATAATGTAGCATATAGCCACTAATCAAAAAAATAATGCTTCTAATGAGCGGTGAACGCTTTAAAGAAGCATTATTTTTTATTATTAATTACAATTCTCCCCAATTCCGTCCCGTAGTCACGTCCACCGCCAGCTTTATCTTAAGCTCCGGCGCTACTGCTTCCATTTCCTGTTTCAATATTTTTTTCACCTCTTCGACCTTTCCTTTATCACATTCCACAATCAACGAATCATGCACCTGCATAATCAAATCCGCACCCTTTGGCAATTTTTTATCTACCCTAATCATCGCCCGCTTCATTAAATCCGCTTCCGTCCCCTGAATTGGCATATTCTCCGCCGCCCGAATTGCCGCTTGTCGTATCACAAAATTAGTAGATCTCACATCTGGCGTTGGTCGTCGCCGCCCATAATAAGTTTCTACAAATCCTTCTTCCTTCGCCTGCTTCAAAATCGCTTCTAACTTTTTCTTAATCGGCGCCCTTAGCTCAAAGTAATTATCGATAAATTCCTTCGCCTCCGCAATTGGCATTCCTGCCGCCTCCGCTAATCCCTTCACGCTCATTCCATATAATATTCCAAAATTAATCACCTTCGCTGCTCGTCGCTGTTCCTTCGTTACCTCACCGATTGACACACCAAAGGCTTCCGAAGCGGTCTTCGTGTGAATATCCACTCCGTTATTAAAGTCCTGAATCAAATCAGTATCATCACTTAAAATCGCCGCGAGTCTCAGCTCAAACTGTGAATAGTCTGCCGAAACCAACACCTTGCCATCAGCTGCCACAAATCCCGTCCGAATCCGCTTTCCCTCTTCTGTTCGCACTGGAATATTCTGCAAATTCGGATCTTTCGAGCTGAGTCTTCCCGTCGCCGTCACATTTTGCGTAAAAGTTGTATGAATCCGCCCTTCCGCATCCGCCAATTCCGGTATCGGAACAATATAGGTAGAAAGTAGCTTCGCCGCCTCCCGGTATTCTACTAGTTTCGGAACAATCGGGTGCAAATCAAATAATTTTGCCAATTCCTTCGCCCCAGTTGAATAACCTCGTGTGGTTTTCTTAATCCCTTTCACCGGCAATCGCAAATCCACAAATAATACTTCCGACAACTGTATCGGCGAATTCACGTTAAATTCCCGCCCCGCTAGTTTCCAAATCTCCTGCTCTAATTTTGCAACCTCCGCCGTATATTCCTTTCGCAATTTCGTGAAGTATTCTCGGTCAATCAACATTCCCTTTTTTTCCATTTTATACAACACTGGTATCAACGGTAAATCAAATTCCTGATAAATCTTTAAAAGTTTCGGATACTTCTCAAACTCCGCTCGCTGCCGTTGATATTCCTCCCCCAAAACCACCAGTCGCGGCTCCTCCCGCGCTAATGGGTTCAGCAAGAAAGCACCTTGCCCCAAATCCCAGTATTCTTTCCCCTCCAAAATCTCTTCCGCCACCTTCTCATCCCGATGCATTAAAGATTTAACATCCCAATCGATAATCATATCTCCTAGCGATTTTAAAATAGTGTTCTCTCGGGACGGGTCGCTCGCTCCCGTCGTCACGGACCCAAAGCCCTCATTCTCGGTCGTAACCTCCGAAAGCCCTCGAGCAACACTATTTCCAAATTCGCTAGCATTAATCCTGCGAATCAAAGAGTTAAACTCTAATTTTTTAAGCCCATCAACAACCTTTTCTTTATCAAACACAAAATCCTTCAAGTCCTTAAGTTTCACCGGGGCATCAAACATAATCTTAGCCAAACCCCGCGACATATACGCCGACTCGCGTCCTGCTTCTAACTTATCGTGTACCGAACCAGTAATCTTATCCAAATTCTCATAAACCCCATCTAAATCACCATATTCATTCAAAAGTTTCGCCGCGGTTTTTTCACCAACCCCAGCGACTCCCGGAATATTATCCGACGCATCTCCTTTCAAAGCTTTCAAATCCAAAAACTGCGATTTTTTTATTCCATATTTTGCCTCTACCTCTGGCACGTCAATCTCTTCAATATTTGAAAACCCTTTCAAAATTCGCCACATATGCGTATTCGCATCCACAATTTGTAGCATATCAAGGTCCGACGAAATAATATAAGTATCCCAGTCGCCCGCCTCATCCGCCTGTAAACTCAAAGTTCCAATAATATCATCCGCTTCATAATCCTCAATCTCCACAAAATTCCATCCAAGATCTAATACCAACTCTTTCAGTAAAGGAATTTGAGCGTAAAAATCTTCCCCTGGCTTTACCCGCCCAGCCTTATATTCTGGATAAATCGCTCGTCTTTTCGATGTCGAACTTTTCGAATCCCAAGCTACCACCACCTTCGTCGGATTCAACTTCCGTACAATCTCCATTGCAATCGCTGCAAATCCGTACACCCCGCCCGTCGGCGTCCCATCCGCCAAGCTAAGAGCCCCCATCGCATAATACCCCCTATAAAACACTGATTTCCCGTCAATTAGTACCAGTCTTTTCAAAAATCAATCTCCTTCAGTACTTTATCCACATCCTCACATAACGTTTCAATAGAACCATTATTCAACACATAATAATCCGCCGCCACAATCGGCCCACCTTTTTCTAAATTCTCAATCTCCGAGCGGTCTCTTTCTCTAATCGCCGCCGCGTCAAACGACCTTCCCGGCCGTTTCGCCACTCGCTCATATCTCAAATGCTTATCCACCACTACCGCAAGAAACGTCATCATTTTCGGAAATTCATGTTTCAAAATCTTATACTCCGTCCACGAATATACCCCATCTAAAATAATCCGTTTCTGCCCCGCATCAATCAAGTCTTTCGTTTCCTCAATCACCTGGCGCACCACCCAATCTTTACCTTCAGTTTCTCGAATCATCTCACGAAACTTTTTCTCGCTTTCACCATCTTCCGTCCGCTCAATCCCTCGCTTCTCCATTTCCTTATAAATCATCCCTCCAAAGTAAACCTTCGGGTATCCCTTATCTGTTAAATGGTCCACTATCACTGATTTTCCAGAACCACTCATCCCCACAATTGCTAGTATTTTTGTATTATCCATGCTATCATTATAACATATGAGTAACTTTTTTACGACTAAGGACCCCTTGGATAAAATCATCGCGGACACCTTGCCGAATGAAAAAATCCAAAAAACCGAACACATCCTTACTGGCTGGACCAATATCGTTATCGAGGTTACAACTAACAAAGGCGCCTACTTTTTCCGGTTCCCCCGCAACCCTTTCTGGTCCAAAATGATAGTGAAAGACGCCAAAGTTTGCAATTTTGTCGACGGCAAAACTAGCTACTACACTCCCCAAATGAAACTTTGTTATGACAACCAAAACCGCCCTTTCTCCGTCCACCAAAAAATCGAAGGCTACACCCTTGGTGACCGCATTTACCACTTGTCTCATACCGCCATCACCGGTGTGGCTTATGATGTCGCTAAATTCATCAAAGAACTTTCCAGCATCGACCTTTCAAACGCACCAAGCGAGGTCAAATATCCTCTTTCCGACTTCCTCCACGAACTAGACTATGAACATTACAACAACCACATCGACGCCGACCATAGTTACATCAAAAAAACCGAGCTTCAAAAACTCGTCCACGGCGACCTCAACCTCGGCAACATTCTTCTTGACGAAAACGATAAAGTTATCGGCTTTATCGATTTTTGTTTCGCTGGCACCGGTAACCCCAACATGGACGTCGCCCGCATGGTTTCCCGTCCTGCTCCAGAAGAGTTCGAACAGGCCTTCCTTAAATACTTCAACGACAACGAAGAAATCAAACGTATGAAACTCGCTTGGCAGCATATCGATAATGGTTACGCCGAGCACATCCGTACCAACTTTCCCGAAATCAACCTCAACCAATTATAATTATGCTATAATGTGAATATGAATATCTTAGTGGTGGGCAATTGTTTAAAAGACATTTATTTAAATCTTGATTCCCGCACCGAAAAATTCGAATCTGACAAAAACCACACTAAATGGTTAAATCTCGCCTTTAACGCCGAAGAACATTTTTTCTTTAACCGCGAGTCTAGTTTTGGTGGCGCCGCTGTTACCCTGGAGGTTCTTTCCCGATTAGGCCTTAAGGCTACCCTCACCAATTCTGACCTCAAAATGACCCCCGACGGCCTCGTCACCGACCAACCGGCCAAAACTTATCGTTATATTCTCATCGCTGATGGCAGTCCATGTTATTTTGCTCCATCAAGCCACGAGCTCACTCACTTCGCTACCCCAGATGATTTTTACGACTATGTTTATATTGACCGTTCCGCTAGGCTCAGCCCCTCTTCCATCAGCAAAATATCCTCCTATCTTGACCTCTCCAAAAACACCAAACTAATCATCTATCTCGAAAACCAAAACGACCAAAACTTAAATCAACTCGTCCCCCAAGCTGATTTAGTCTTTTACGAAACTAAAAAACCAAACCTTCCGCCCGAAAAACTAATTCATGTTTCCGAAACTTGCCTATCGTATCAAAACATTCACGAAAAAGTCTCTGTCGAACGCATTGACGTACTTACCCATCTTTCTGCTTATTCCATCGCTGCCGCTACTGTCCTGGGAAGCTTTATCCTTGGTAAATCCGTCGAGGAAAGTTTACGCCTTGCCCGCATCAATGTCGAAAACTCTTTCCTCAATTCTACTTTAAATCTAGCGGAGCTTCAAGAAATTTCCGATAAGGCCAGTCCCGAGGAAAACCTTGAACTCATCGCTGCCAATCTAGTTTTACCCAAAAAAGGTATCCTTGCTGCTGACGAATCCGGCGGTTCCATTCACAAAAAATTCGAACAGCTAAATATCGCTGATACCTACGAAAACCGTCGCGATTACCGCAACATTTTCTTCACCACCAAAGACCTCGAAAATCACGTCAACGGCATCATCCTATTCGACGAAACCGCTCGCCAATTCGCTGACAACGGTCAAAATTTCGTCGATTTCTTAATTTCCCGCCGCATCATTCCTGGCATCAAAGTCGATCAAGGTCTCGAGAAATTCGAAAATTCTGAAGAAACCTACACTAAAGGCTTGGAAAACCTCGACGCCCGTCTCCGCGAATACTATCGATTGGGCTTACGCTTTGCCAAATGGCGCGCTGCCTTCGAAATTCGCTTAGACGAACAAGGCCACATTCTCACTCCAACCGACCACGCTATAGAAGAAAACGCCCGCATCCTCGCCGAATACGCCAGCGCCTGTCAATCCGCCGGCCTCGTTCCAATTGTCGAGCCAGAACTGGTTTACGACGGTAACTACGACATTAATCAATCTGCTTTAATCACCGGCAAAATTCTCGACGAACTCTTCCGTAAACTCGCCGACTACCATGTTAATCTTCGTGCCTGTATTCTAAAAGTTAATATGATTCTTGCCGGCAAACAGCAAGAACAACAATCCACTCCCGAGGAAGTTGGCAAAAAAACCGCAGAAATTCTAAAAAACCATATTCCCGAAGATCTCGCCGGCGTTGTTTTCTTGTCTGGCGGTCAAACACCAGAACAAGCCACCAATAATCTTCGCGAAATCACCAAAAACGGTCCTTATCCTTGGCCAGTCACCTTTAGTTTCGCTCGCGCCCTTCAAGATCCCGCCCTTTACGCTTGGAATGGTGATAACGACAATACCGAAAAAGCCCGCCAAGCTTTCCTTGACAGGCTTATCGCTAATACCGAGGCACTAAAAGAATAGTAAATATCTATAATTCGAAACATATAAAATTACCCATATAAAAATTACAACTCCACGGACCGAGATCTTGGATAGTCCCAAGTCGAGGTCCGACTGGTGTTGTAATTTTTATCTTGGCGAAATTTTATCGTTGAGAATTACTAGATATTTACTTTTCCTCTTCAGTAGGCTCAGTTTTTTCTTCAACCGAAGTTTCTTCGGAAGCTTCTTCAGCATTTTCTTCGGTTGCTGCCGCTTCAGCTGCTGCCGCCTCTGCTGCTTCTTCCGCTGCCCGTTTCTCGGCTTCTGCCGCCGGATCATATAATGACACCACTGCCTGCTCTAAGTCAATTTCCTTATCTGCATATTCTACTCCCTCTGGCAGTTTAATTGCCGCCAAAGTCAATTTATCATCTACGTTCACCAGTCCAGAAGCATCAATCGTAAGTTCTTTTGGCAAATCAGCCGGCTTTGCTTTTACATCAATCTCGTCAATCAACAAATTCATCGCAAAGTGGTAAGTCTTCGAAGCCTCTGACTCCTCGAAGTTCACCACTACCACTGGAGTAGTTGCCACCACTGCTTCCTTCGCCGAAATCGCCTGGAACTCAATATTCATAATCTTCCGCGTTACCGGATCAATATCTACTTCCTTTACGATTGCTAATTTTTTCTTACCATCTACCGTCAAATCAATCGGCGAGTGATAACCAGCGCCTAAAAGCACCTTCTCCGTCGCCACATACTCTGAAGCCATCAATTCTGGCTCTTTACCGCCACCATAAACCACCGACGGGATCATTCCAGTCGCTCTTAAATCTTTCAACTTTTTTCCTGTCACTTCACGCTTCTCCAGCGTCAGCTTATATTCAGCCATTTAATAAATCCTTTCTCTAATTTAATTAATTATATCATATTTTTTTAACTTTGACCATAGCTGGGCGCAAAACTTCCCCATTGTAATAGTATCCGGGCCTTAGAGTTTCCGCAATTACTTCCTTTTCACCATCACCTTCCACCATGACTGCCTCATGCAAATCCGGGTTAAAATCCACATCTGTCTCTGATGAAATCCGCCCCAGCCCCAATCCTTTCAAAGTCTTCTCAAGCGATTTCTCGAGCGGCTTTAGCTCTGCATAACTCATAATCGCTCTATCAATATCGTCAATTAACGGCAATACTTTATAAACTGTCGCCAGCTCCACCATCTTTTTTTCCGCTAACTTTTGTGTTTCCACCTGTTTACGATAATTCTCAAAATCCGCCCGCGTCCTTTGCAAATCATTTGTTAATTCCAAAACCTGCTTTGCTTCGGAATTTTCCGCTTCCATTTTTGTGTCCGCCTTTTCTTTTTTCATTTTCCTCCTTTTATAATACTTCCTCTAACATTTTGCCCGTATATTTCACTAACGACATTACTCTAGAATAATTCTGCCTAGTCGGCCCCAAAACTCCAATATAACTTCTATCCGAAAACGGTGACCTAAATGTCGAAATAATCAAAGAGACCTCCGAATTCCGCCCAATCGGATTTTCCTGTCCAATAAAGATGTTCAAAGGCTCTCCTGGCGCCGCTTCTCGAAGCCACGGCTCCAAGTTATCCAGTAATTTTGCTACCGCTTGCACTCTCCTAGTATCCACAAATTCCGGTTGCGTAAAAAGTTGTGAAATCCCCGAAAGATAAAGTTGCCCACCAATCGTTGCGAGCCCTAAATTCCCGGTTAACTCCACCAGTGAATCCACTGCTCGCCGAATCGCTGCATCAGCTTGCGATTGCGACGACACTCGCACTTCTATTGCATGTGTTCCTCGCTCCAAAGCCGAATCCTCAGTCACGCCATCTAAATGATTTACATAAAACCGATATCCTGCATCCGTCGGTACTCGCCCCGCCGAAGTATGCGGTTGCGCAATTAAACCCAACGCCTCTAGCCGCGCCATTTCCGCCCGTACTGTTGCTGATGACACATTAAAAAGCTTCGCCATCGTCACGCTCCCCACCGGCGACGCCGTCTCGGCATATTCCTCAATAATCTGACATAAAATCTGTCTCTGCCGCTCTGTTATTTCCATACTTTAATTATATCAAATTAGCACTCTACAGTCAATAGTGCTAATTATATCATAACGCTTATTTTAGAGTGTGTTTTTCGAAGCATTTGAAATCGCCCATATAAAAATTACAACTCTCCGGATTATTGAGGAAACTGTAATTTCCGAAATAATCCGACGAGTGTTGTAATTTTTATCTTAGCGCGTATTTCAACGCTGAGAAAACACACCCTAAAATAAGCATTTATTATGATATAATCAACCTATGGATGATAAAATTGAAACAATCAAAGCTTGGCTCGGTACCGGCAGTATCAACATTTTCGGCCTCCCCATGTCCGGCAAAGACACTCAGGGCATCAAGCTCGCCGAAACCTTAGGCGCTAAATTCCTAAGTTCTGGCATGATTATCCGCGCTATGGAAGAACAAACCAAAAACCACTACTCTAAAAACGGCGCACTCATTCCTACTAATGTATTTTACGATTGGGTTTTACCTTATTTTGAACGCCCAGATTTATTCAAGTTCCCCTTGGTTCTTTCATCGATTGGCCGTTGGCACGGCGAAGAAGACCAAGTTATGTCCGTTGCCGCTGGCGCCGGTCACGAAATCAAAGCCGTCATCATCCTCAATGTTTCTGAAGCTGACGTCGAACAACGTTTCGAAGTTGCCAAAACTCTTAATGATCGCGGCGACCGCCTTGATGACAAAGATTCCGAAACCTTTAAAACTCGTCTAAAGGAATTCCGCGAAAAAACTGCTCCCGTCATTCAGCACTATAACACTCTCGGCTTACTTATCGAAGTCAACGGCGATCAATCCCGCGACCAAGTTTTTAACGAAATCGTCGAAAAACTTTACCAAAAAGCTTCCAGATCTCTCGCCTAAATTCATACCCTAAGTATAGTAATGCCGCTAGCACCACGCCAATTACCGCATAAATCGCTACAAACGACGAATTTTCTTCATAAGTTTCCGGCTCCAAACTATAATCTGCTCCATTATTCTCTTTTATTTTCCGGCATCGCCCAGTATCTGGATTTAAATAATACCCTTCTTTACATTTTTTCTCTTCTGCTGTCTGAATTTTCTTACATCTCCCCGTCAAAGGATTCAAATACTGTCCTTCCTTACACGCCTTAGCTGTCACCGCCGCCACTTTCACACAGTTTCCCGTCTCCTTGTTTAAAACTTTTCCCTCCTCACAGGTTTTATATTCCTGGTAATTATTAGCCAAACCTGGCGTTGGTGCATACGTTATCCGCCAAAGCTCTCGCCCACCAGCATCATAGCCAATAAACGCATAAGCGGTACCTTTTCGCTGTCCATTTGGATATTCCAGTACATCCAAAACATGCCCATCCGTATCCATCAATTCCAAAGAATTCGAATTGGTTGGATTTTTCGTCAAACTAAACCCATTTTCATTCGGGTAATATACAAAGTACCCCTCCGGCTTCACCACGCCTTTCAAAACGTATTTTTTATTTTTATATCGCACCGCACAACCATCCAACAAAATCTGCTCCGACCCACGATTATAAAATTCAATAAACTGTTCTGATTTCGACGTTTCATAATAACTCAAAATCTCCGAAAACTCTAGCCCTTTGCATTGGCTCGGCCCTATTACTTCGCCCATCCCACTATCCTCCACATAATAACTCTCTGGATTATATGCCGGCTCATATAAAACCTTAAATTCAAATTCACCTGTCGCTAAATTCCGCACCAAACTTTCCCCACTCCCACTTTTAAACTTCCGATAGCAGCCCTCCTGCCCATCCACCCAACAAACCGAATCAAGCACCACATCCCCCTTCTTCAGCACCACCGGCCCCGAGCTCTGGGTCAACCCAGAGCTCGTGCCTTTGACCTTGTAGGTCAGATTGGCCAACTCACTTCCCGGTGAGCTAGCCAAACGAAGAAGAAGGTTCTCGCCAGCCCAGAAACTGTGCTCGGGGAACTCGACTATCGTCTGCTCCCCGCTTGTATTGGTATAACCTATCATGATGCCAGCGAGCGGTATCACATCATCGGAGTTTTTACGGGATATTTCAATCATTTCTCCGACATTACTTTTACCGTCAATCGTGTAGCCTGGATTAACAGCCTTAATATAAATTTCCGGAATCCCATCATCTACATAAACTTTCTCCGCGCTTACCCAAATTTTGGTAATTAACCCACCCGCTCCCACCACAAACATAATAAGTAAATATAGTAAAAATTTTTTCATGCGGCTACGCTAGCATAAATCCGCTGGAATTACAACCCCCCACATGTTATAATTAAACCATGAGCGTTTTCATCTCTTTAGGAATCGTCATTTTGTCTATGCTTGTCATGGCTTCCCTACAGCTAACACCAGGTGTTTTTGCACTTTTTTACCATTACGCTCTTGGCCAGTTTTCTAAAGCCAAAGCCTCATATTTATCGTTATTTTTCATTCTCGGTGCTGAAATTATTACCACTTGTTTATACCTATCAATCTTCTACCTCACCTGCATATTTTTTTTCGACAACCTTCATCCAGAAACTACCATTCTATTCTGGGCCATCGCCGGCATTCTCATAGCTCTTGGCATTGTTAGCTTTTTCTTCTATTTCCGTCGCGGTTCCGGCACCAAACTTTTCATTCCCCGAAAATACGCCAAAGCCCTCGATTTAAGTGCCAAATCTGTCAAAACTCGCTCCGACGCTTTCATGCTCGGTGCTCTAGCTGGCACTTGCGAACTAATTTTTACTCTTCCACTCTACATCGTCACTTGTATTGAAATTATGCGCATGGGCTCCGAAGGTTTCGCCAGCAATTTCCTTACCGTTCTCTATATCCTCACTCCAGTTATTCCACTTTTCTTCATTCGCTGGAAATATCAATCCGGCCTTAATCTCGCCGACATCCAAAAATCCCGCACTCATGACAAAGTTTTCACGCGTTTCATCCTCGCTTTTAGCTACATCCTCATCGCCGTATTAATAATTTGTTTTAGGACCATCTACCAATGAAAGATTTTGACGAAACTGAAATTATCAAAGATCTTAAAATTGACGCTCGCGCTGTGGGCATTCCCGAAGGCGCCGCCGAATCTTTTATTGAACGCACCATGAAGGACGCCAAAAAGTCCCTCAAAAACCGTTCCGTCATCACCGAAAAAGATCTCAGCCGAGTAATTCTAAAAGAACTCAAAAAATACAATGCCGATTTAGCTTATGTTTACGAAAATCGTGATAAAATAATATAAGGATGGGTAAAAAATACGATTTTAAATACATAGTTATTGGTAGTGGCCCAGCAGGTTCCGCTGCCGCACTAAAATTAGCTAAAGCCAAAAAAAGCGTCGCTCTTGTTGAAGGTCGCTTCTATGGTGGTTCTAACCTCAATTCTCGCGACATTCCATACAGCGTTGCGCTTGATTTTGCACATAATTATGCCAAACTTTCTTCCTACCCTGAATTGAAAAATCAGGAATTCAGTTTTAACTTCCCTACCGTTGCCGCGCGCGAGCTCAACACCATTATTGCCGCCGGCGGGAACGATAAAAAGCTTTTTGAAGATGCCGGTGTTATTTGTCTCAGCGGTTATGCCAATTTTCTAGACGACCATACCATTGCCGTCAATCAAAAAAAATTCACCGCCGAAAACTTCATCCTTGCCACTGGTTCCCATCTCAAAACTTCCGGTATCACCATCCCTGAATCAATGGATTATCTCACTCCTGAATCTGCCATCAAAGTTCATCGCTTGCCTGAAGTAGTTGCTGTCGTTGGTGGCGGTTCCACCGGTTGTGAGCTCGCCTCATATTACGCTGAACTCGGTAGCCGAGTTATCCTACTTGAAGCCTCAAATCGTCTCCTCCCTCGTGAGGATAAGGAAGTTGGCGATCTCCTTACCGATTATTTCACTCGCAAACTTGGTGTTACTATTTTACTTGGCAGTAAAGTCATTTCTATTGGCCGCGATGAGCACAGTGCTTTTCTCATCTTCAGCTACGAAGGAGCCGAAAAATTAGTCCGTGTCAGCGACATCGTTCTCGCCACCGGCAGCGAGCCAAACTTAAATTATGGCCTCGAAAACACCAAAGTCAAATTCAAAGCCACCGGCATTACCGTTGACAAATTCTTCCAAACCTCCGCCAAGCATATTTATGCCATCGGCGACTGTCTCGGCAACGAATCTTCCACCGACCGCGCCTATCACGAAGGTGTTACTTTGGCCGCCAACCTCATCAGTAATTCCAAAACACCCGTCAACTATAGCGGACTTACCCGTATCACCTATACTCAACCCGAAGTCGCCGTTGTCGGCTTTACCGAAGACGATCTCCTCCGTCGTGACCGCAAATACAAAAAAACTACCGTTAATCTAAACGAAGTGGTCGCCAGCAAAACTCACAACTTCGATTACGGCTTCATCAAACTCATTTCCGACAAAAACTACCGCATCATCGGTGCCAGCATTGTTGCGCCTCACGCTAGTCTTCTCGCCGAAGAAATCGCTCTCGCCATTCGCCACGGTCTTACCGCCGTCGAACTCGCCAGCACCCCACATATCATGAATAGCTATAATTATATTATTAAACTTGCCGCTACCAAACTTCTTGGCAAGAATCCAAGCGCCAAAACCAAACACGCCAAAAAACGCAAAAAATAACATTACGTTATTATACATTTGCTCTAGTTTATTACCTCTTACTATTATCTTAAGGGAGGGAGTTGGGGCAGAGCGAGACCACGCGATTCATTACGGATAGTAGTGATACTCTAGCTACCTAGCACACACCGCACGCTAAACCCGACCTTGCGACCACTACTATAGGCCGAAGCGACGCTACTAGAATCGAAACGGAAGTTACGGGCGCTATCGGTATTTTTTGACGCAGAACTCCAATAATAGCCGACGCTACCTCCATCTCTGAACGAGCCGTTGGCGTAGCCACCGTTGAATATGATGCTGTTTGGGCTGGCTTGGAGGGCGCTAGACATGGTGGCTCCAGTAGGAGTAGTAGAGCTAGTATAATTTTGGATTGAACTTGAACCGCCTAGGGCAATCATCAGTTTTCTGAAGTCTGAAGTGTCATCGGTACCGGTTCTGGTATTCGGAAGATGCCAGCCTTTAGGGCAGATGGATTGTTCGGCATCAGTGTTATCAGTTGCAAGGGTCCTACCAGAACCTAGTGTAGCAGCATCCCATGAGTAGTAGGAATAACAGCCTGGGGCACTAGAACAATCAGAAGAAGCATTACCAGAGTTAGCCACATAGGAATAGTCGTTTTGGTCAAAGCCTGAATCAGTAGTAGATGGTGGGAGAACTATGGTATTACCAGACTTAGTGAGGTTGTTGCTGGTTGTGAAGCTACTAATATAGGCGCTAGTGACGTCGGTGTCGTCTGCAGAGAGGGCGGTACCACCAGCAAGATTAAGATTAGTAGTCATCCAGCACTTGCCGTCTGCAAGGCGTTGAACGAGATACTCTTTGCCATCGCGATTGTCTACAACAGTGGTTGCAGTGGTGGTGCACTTAGACGGATCTAGGTTCTGCATCATAAGATTGCTTTCCCACATCGCATAGATAGTCTTGTTAACTGTGGCAGTGGTAGATGAAGTGCCAGGATTCAGGGCTACGAGGCCGCCTGGCTGGACTACGTCACTGGAGCAGGTGTCGTTAGTGGTTTGGGATGTACACCAACCTTTAAACATGTAGCCGTCTCGTACTGGTACAGTAGAACTAATCTTTACTGCAGCATTACCCGTAGTATCAGTACCTTGCAATGGGTTAGGTGTAGGCATGGTGGTAGCTTCGCCACTTGGATCATTGTAGTAAACCTTATACTCAGTAGTGACCACTTTACCTGTACCAATAAAGTTAATGACGTTATTGTAAATACCAGCGATTTGGCTGGTGCTGGCTTTAGCGCCTATTTTGAACTGAATGGATGAGGAACCTGCAGTACTAGAGTTAATGAGCTTGATAGGGCTAGACGTAGTGTAAATAGGTAAGCCATTATAGCCAGTTGCTGTAGTACTAGTGATATCGCCACTAATCCAGGTAGAGCCGGAGTCTGTAGAATAGGAATAGCCCCAGGTGTTATCATCAAAGTTAGAGAGTGAGGCTTTGTTAGTTGAGAGGTTAGTGAACTTATTAGCAGTACTAGTACCGTCTTTTCTGAGTTCTGTGGTGTTATAGGTACTACTACCTACTGTACTACTTAGGCTATAGCCGAGTGGGGTATTGGCAGAGGCGCTGACTGTAATGATGTTACTATCCTTTACATCACCTGGAGTGAGGTTGGTGATAGTAAGTCCATCATTAGTTGCTCCAGTACCACCCGTAATAGAAATAGTGACTGTAGGATTGAAAGTGAAGGCGACGCCTTGTTCGGATTCGTAAGATAAAGCAGAAGTATTAGGCAGATTATGCGTTGAAGAAAGAACTAAACCGGCTATTGCTGATAGTCCAAGTAGTATTGTCATTATGAAACGACATCGGGGTTTGGTATTTAGTTTTTTCTTCATGTTTTGTTGCTTTGTACGCATAAGCATTTCGCCTCTCTTGTTATGATTGCCTTTGCCCCCTTACGGTGCCATCTTTCTGAAAAGGCGTACATAAAAATGGCACCATGAGGGGTGCAATACATTTACCATCTTGGCGAGACGCGTCCGACGATAATGAACCTCACGATGCCATTTCAACCGTCGGGCGAAACAATCCGTCTCGTCAAATAGTAAATGTATTGCATTACCATTATCTCAAACTTTTTTGTTTTTGTAAACATCAGTACAATAAAAAAGTGACCCTCAGGCCACTGCATCTTTATGGTTGCGGGGGTTGGATTTGAACCAACGACCTTTTGGTTATGAGCCAAACGAGCTACCAGGCTGCTCTACCCCGCGACGTACCATATATTATATCGCGAGATAGAGCATCTGTCAACCGTTTATGCACTATTAATTATTATGGCTTAAAGTTATATTCCTTAGTGACGGTTAAGTTCTTCGTCAATCCACTTTCCTCCGAATCACCGCTATCCAAAAGCTCCAACGGCCCCATCACCGAAAGTTCCAAATCATTCTTAGTCTTCAGTGTGGTTAATATTCGCCGATACAAATCGTTTGCGCGCCCTGTAGAATCTACTTCTAGTTGCACCCCCTTCGTCTTCGCCACCGACCCAGCTCCGCTTTCGTTTGTCCTAGTTTCAATGCCACAAGCTACATTACCTTCACTACAATAAAACTCTAGCGAAAACTCTGTCGCTGGTTGACCATATGGCATGCTTACAACTACCTCAAAAGTATCATCATTTCTCACTCCGCCCACCGGTTTTGGCAACTTTACGTCTATAGAACAAGCGTAACCATCTATATCTCGTACATAATTAGCGCAGTTCACAGCATAAGGCTCATTTTGCACTCTTTTATCATTCGATTTCACCAAAGCATCCACGCCAATCGGTTCGTTGCCAACCGGCGCAGCAGCACCCTGCGGCCTCAAATACAGCGTACCGCGATTAGTCCACCACTGCGCACGATCAACTTGATTAAACGAATCCATCGTAAACTCCGGTCCAGTTTGTAATACCGTCAATGATACTACCGGCGGAGCCGCTACTGGCACCGACAAAGCCGGGAATGCTGATTTGTAGACTAACCTCGCGTCACTTTTATTCCCTACCGCTTTTTCTGCGTCATCTCTCGAAAACCACTTCAGCCTCATACTGCCAACATCGTCTGCGGTTATTCCGTCTGCAAATGACAACTTAATCGCATCAACCATATTAGATGCCGACAAAGTCCCTCTATAATTACTAAGTTCATCCGTCATCGTCACGCAGGTAGTAGCCTGTTGCATATTATTGTTTACACCGTTCGTTACTTCCACCACATCACCATCCACAGTACCGCTTTTACCCAAAATTTTCCACACTATCTGGCAATCCTCTTCTTCCGAAACCGAATTTGCCTTATCCATATAATATAGCATTTCATTACAGGTTACTGTAGCATCACCGTTTGGCACTTCCGCATGTACCCCTTCCTGGGCCAAACAATTCCGATAATTATAATATGCAAGTTTCGCATCTTCTATCCCGGCTAATGCCGAATCATAAGCCGATTGCGACAAATCGTCGTTTGAAGTCCGTTCCACCTCCGAAATAATCACCGTCGCAAAGCTAATTGCCACAATCATTAATATCAAAGTCGAAAACGCCACAATATAAAATGACGCTGCACCTTTTTTAAACTTCCTCATACTCATTATTCTCCTCCTCCTACTGCTTGAGCAGCAAAGTTAAATTTATTTATTGCACAATAATCAAAGTTTTCAATCGCTGCATTTTCTAATCCTTCTGGCGTCGCACAATAACTTCCTTGTGCGGCTACATCAGCTCCACCCTGCAAAGTCCCTAGCACAAACGACACAGAATAATAAATATTGTTCCTACTTGTTGCCGGCGCTGGCGCATACAAATCATACAAAGCCAAGCTACTCTCATTTGAAAGTAGTTCAATCGGCTCTTCTGTCACCACGCCATACCTATCTTTATCAGATATATCAAACTTCTCCGACGCACTATAAGCAACACATACAGCTCGTTTTTCATCTTTCACCTTTAGTAGTCTAAAATCTTTCCTGTCAGCATAATCACCGTTAATGTTTCTAAATGCAAACTCCGCTTTCGGTGCCGCCGTAGTAGAGCCTTCATCGCTATAATAATACCCTGAATTCCAAATATACGAATAGTTCCCCGTACAAAACGCCCCGTACAACGGACGCTCCTTGCCGCCTTTCTCGCTACCAATTTTTACATTACCACTCTTTTTCACCGCAACCAAAGCCTGCCCGTTATTCGTTTCACACTCTCCAGCATTCCCTCCAAACCAAGTGTCACACAGGCTTTTCAAAGACACCACCGGTGCATTCTGCACCGCAGCTCGCATATCATCTACCAACTCCATGCCGGTCGTATTGATTTGGTTTAGGATTAATCCCCGATGATATGCCGCAATCGAATTCGTAATAATCAACGCCACTGCCAACGATAACACCGCAATAAACGCAATCGAAAGCGAAAGCTCAACCAAAGTAAAACCCTCTTTCGTTTTATTCATAGTATTATCATAAATCTTCATCGTTATCCTCTACTCACGCAATCATTTTTATCGTCTGGCATTATTTCAACTCCCGCTGAGTTCCTCGCCCCTTTCTCTATTCTCACGTCAGTCCGAATCCCGCCGCTCCTATCACTGTAACCATTTGGATTCACACAAAAATCTACCTGCTTAGACGCAAAACTAATATTATTGTCCATCAAATAGCTCCTCAACGTTTTTCCTTCGTTAATTTCTACCGTATTCCCCACCAACGGAAATGTATTAATCGTCCCCGACTGCGGATGTCGCGTTATCAAAATTGCGCCTTTAAATGCCTTAAACGGCTCAGAGTCTGTAGTCTGTATCGCTGCCGACCACTTCGGCCTATAGCCCTCCGCTAGTCCTATCGTTTCGCGCTTCCCGCTTTCCTTCAGCACCTCCGCATTACAAACTTTCAAAGCATCAAGTGTACCATTAAAACTCCCTTTACATTTTGCGTCACCAATCACATCGTACATAAACACTTCACCATTGTTTTCATCCCCGGTCAAATTCTTTGCTTCGCCAAATGTAATCAGTTTACCATAAATCGCCTGCTTTGTATCCCCAGTACCAATGTTTTGCACATTCTCCGTTTTGGCATATGCGCTACGTAAGAATTCCACAAAATTCTGCACCGAGTCATTATATCTTTGCTGAAAAATCGAATTCTGCACCCCGATTGTTACACCAAGGAACAAAAGACCAGTAATCGCCAGGAACAGCGATACCTCAACCAAAGTGAAACCACCCTTTACCTTTGTCATATTATTATTATACCATAAGCATTAATTTTTCGTTAATAATTTGGGAACAAATACATCATCCATTTTTCAAAATTCGAATATTCCTTTTCTGTCTCTTCTGTTTTTGCCACAATTACTTCATATTTAGTTTTCGCCGCCTCCGAATTTTCCGGCATAATCACCATATTTTCACCCGGCATTTTTTTATCTAAATACTTTCGCGCTAGCAGCTCCTGATATTCATTAGTTTTATAATATTCATTTTCTAGTTCCGCCGCTTCTACTTCCACGCCCAAAAGCTCCAAAGCCTTCTTCTCCGTTGCTAACCTCTCCGTCAGTTCCCAGTTTCTCGACATCGCTGCAATCGATTGATATGTCCAAACTAGACACAATGCTATCGCGAGCACCAAAACCACATTTTCCACCGTCAAAAAATCATGCTTCATTTTATAATTCAATCTCCGAATTTTCGTCTTCAACCCGTTCATGCTTACTATTATAGCATTTTATGGTAAAATAAGGTAGCGGGGGTATAGCTCAGCCCGGTTAGAGCATGCGTCTTATACACGCAGTGTCTTTGGTTCAAATCCAAATACCCCCACCACCAATAAAAAATCGCCCCGAAGGGCGATTGTTTGTTTTTCTGTTTTAATTATTTTTTCTTCAAAGTCAAGAAACCATTGCGTGGATTTTCAACCACTACACGATCTGCAGGAAGGTCACATGGGGTACCCTTACCACCGTTCTCTTGCTTAGTAAAGAAATAAATAGTTTGTGGTTTGCCGCCACGAAGAGTCACTTCAGATTTATGTAGGTAATATTTCACACCCTTACCATTGGTATGTTCGTAAGCCATTTAGCTTTCCTCCTTAAGTTAATATATTCCTATCTTATGACCCCAAGCTAAAAAAGTCAAGAGTTTTTTCTAAGAATCTTCCAAAAATCTCTGATTTCACGCCAACAACAGAGATAGCCTCAGTATTACCCACCATATCCCCCTGATAAAAATTACAACAATAATCACCAAGGTCAAAAGTAACATAAACCCTGTAAACGATGGCGCCCACACCGGTGAAGCGTAGTTCTTTCGATACAATTCCGTCGAAGGCAAACTCGCCGTAATCGAAGTTTGCAATTCATCCGCTGCCGGGTATTTTTGAATCTCACTCATCATACAATTAATATATTCCGGCGAGTTCCAAGTCCAGCCATTAGCAATCGCCGCCGCCCTACACACTTCCGAAGCCATCGCATACACATTTCCATTCGGATTTCCATCATTTGCCATATTCTTTTCCGCCTCCGCAAGCGCCGCATTTGCCGCTCGAATATACATGTGCTCCAAATAAAACGGCCCCGTCCCAAAAGTCACTTTCTGCTCCCCGTTATCGTCCACCACATTTATCACAATATTATTAAATACAAAGTCCTTCAACTTCTCCAGGTTCTCCGATACCGCCGCCTCGTCTTCCGCCTCGTCCGCCGCCATTACCGCATCTCTCAACTCCGTCATCCGAATATGGTCAAAACGAAGCAACGTCGCATCCACAAAAAACAGCGGAATTAAAGCCACCAAAAGCCACCAAGTTTTAATCTTATGGAACTTAACGCGCCCACGCTTTTTCATAAAACAATTATATCATTTTTATGCTTGACTATTAAAAAATCTTTGCTAGAATAGCATAACATATGCGTATCAAACGTTTAAATAAATCAAGTAAACAAAAACAATCCAAAATCCCCCCAGCCGAATGGCAAAGCTTTATTGAGATTTAGCTTCAACAATATCTTTCAATAGTTGTACGAAATCATCACCGCCCTTAGCTTCAGTCCAGGTGATAGTTTTTCCATTCACTGTCACGCTCGAGCCTTCCTTACTGCCCCAATCAATCAATTGTCCATCAACATAAAATGCCGGCGTCCCCTCAATATTCATCCGGTTACCAATCCCCATATCAAAACTAATTTTCTTCGACACCGCTTCGCTCGCCATATCTTCATTAAACTTATCTACATCACCCTTGCCATCCGTCACCTCTAGGAAATACTTGTCAAATAACGCTGTCCTATCTGAAGCCGAAGCATATTCCCACTCCGCCTGTTCCGCAAACAGTTTATCCGCATACGGTTTCCAATAACCTTGCAAACCTGCCGCTTCCGCTGCCGAAGCCGCCGCCGTACCGTTTTTGTGATACGAAAGCAAATAACTCCTATACACTACTGCCAATTTCCCATCAAGCTCTTCAATCGCCTTATTAACTTTTGTGTTAATCGAAGCGCAACCCGGACACTGATAGTCTGCATACTCAAATATCAAAACTGGAGCCGTCTCAGAACCTTTCACATGGTCACCAATGCCACCGTTATCTTTGTTCCCTGGGATTATCGAATAAAAGTCATAACTGTTAAAATCCGTTGCTTTATTATTACCATCAATCACAAAATAAGCCGCCACCCCAATCAGCGCCACCACTAAAATTCCGATGATTACGCCAACCACTGAAAACCCCATTTTGTTTTTCATATAATAACTCCCTTTACTCAAATGTTGTAAATAATGATATAATATATTATATCATGTTCGATGATTTAATGCGTAAATTCGTCAAATGGCTTGATCCCAAACTCGATAAATTCCGCAGCGCAAAAACCCCCGCTAAGCCACCAAAATACACTCCTAAAACTCTTGAAGAATTTATCGACGTTCTCCGCCGTACGCCTAAATCTATTTTAAGCGACGCAGACCGCGCTCGCATCGCCGCCATTATGAGCTTCGACGACAAAAAAATCAGCGATCTCATGGTCGAAAAAGACAAAATGATTTTTGTTAACCACAAAGAAATCCTCGGCCCACTCACTCTGGATAAACTATACAAATCCGGCTTCACCAATTTTCCAGTTGTCGATAACGGCGGCAAAGTCAAAGGCATCATTCACACCGAAGCTCTCAACGCACTCGAAATCAAAAAAACCGACCGCGCCGAAAAATACCTCGACAAAGAATTCTACTACCTTCACATGAACGATTCCCTGAGTTTCGCCGTCGAAGAAATCGAACGCCTCGGCTCCCACTATTTCCTCGTACTTGACGACAAAGATTCCCTAGCTGGTTTCTTCACCACCCAAATGCTATTAGATTATTTATTAGGCTAATTACATAATCTATCTTGAGATAATTTGAAACTGCCCGATAAAAATTACAACAGTCACAGATGAGCGAAGAAACTGGCAATTTATGAGCGAATCTGCCTGACCTGTTGTAATTTTTATGCGGCACATGTTTCAATATCGAAAGATAGGTTATGTAATTAGCCAATCTTATGTTATAATAACAGATATGAGAATTTTAGCAAATGAATTAAAGAACCATTTAGGCAAACAAGTAACCGTCGAGGGTTGGGTCAACTCTCGCCGCGATCACGGCGGTCTCATTTTTATCGACCTCCGCGACCACACCGGTATTATCCAGTTAGTCATCACTCCCGAAACCCAGGATTCCTTCAAGCTCGCCGAATCCATTCGCGATGAATATGTCTTAAGAGCCACCGGCAAAATGCGCGAACGCGCCAAAGATTTAATCAATCCTAATATCGAAACCGGCACCATTGAGCTCGTTGTTGATGACCTCACCCTCCTCAACAAATCCGAGCCTCTTCCAGTCAACACTCACGATGATGGCGAAAAATCCGGCGAGGAACTCCGACTCAAATACCGCTATCTAGACCTCCGCCGTCCTTCTATGCAAAATATCTTGAAACGCCGTTCCGAATTCTACCGCTTTATTCGCAACTTCATGTACGACCATGATTTCACTGAAGTCACTACTCCCATTCTTGCTAACTCCAGCCCCGAAGGTGCCCGTGACTTCCTCGTTCCTTCCCGTCTCCACCCGGGCAAATTCTATGCTCTTCCTCAAGCCCCACAGCAATTCAAGCAACTATTAATGGTTGGTGGCGTCAACAAATATTTCCAAATCGCCCCTTGTTTCCGCGACGAGGACCCGCGCGCTGACCGCCTCTACGGTGATTTCTACCAATTAGATATGGAAATGTCCTTCGTCGACGACGGTGAGATTGTCCGCCAAGAAATCGAACCGCTCTTTGTCGAACTAGCGACTAAATTTAGCAATAAAAAACTCGTACTTAATTCCGAACCTGCCAAAAAGTATCTCAAATCCGGCGAAAAAATTCCCCGTCTGCCTTTTGATTTTGCTATGGAAACTTACGGCGTAGATAAACCCGATCTCCGCTACGGTCTAGAATTAATCGACCTCACTGAAGTATTTAAAGATACAGATTTCAAAGTGTTTAAAACTGATTGCGTTAAAGCTATATGTGTGCCAAACGCCGCTAGCCTCACTCGCCGCGAAATCGACGAGTTCACTGAGGAAGCTCGTAAGCTCGGCGCTGGCGGCCTTGCCTATATATTATATACAGCTGAAGGGCCTAAATCCCCAATTCTTAAATTCATGACTGAAACCGAAATCGCAAGCGTCCAAAAACTCACTAACGCTAAAACCGGCGACGCCGTCTTCTTCGGAGCTGATGACCGTGCCAAAGTCAACAAAGTCTTAGGCCAACTCCGTATCAGCTTCGCCAACCATTTCAACCTCAAAAACAACAACGAAGTCGCCTACACCTGGATTGTGGACTTCCCGTTCTATGAGTGGGATGAGAATAACCACAAACTAGACTTTGGCCATAACCCATTCAGTATGCCAAAAGGCGGTCTAGAAGCCCTAAAGAACGCTAAAACCGACGAGGAGAAGTTAGCACTCAAGGCTGACCAATACGACATGGTGATGAATGGCTACGAAGTCTGCTCCGGTGCTGTCCGCAACTACAACCCTGAAATCATGTACAAAGTTTTCAACATATTAGGCTATAACAATGAATACGTCGAATCCCGCTTCGGCGGCATGCTAAACGCCTTCAAATTTGGCGCTCCACCGCACGCCGGCTGCGCTCCAGGCTTAGATCGTATCTTTATGGTACTCGAATCCGTTGATAACATCCGCGACATCGTCGCTTTCCCGAAGAACGGCTCCGGTGTCGACCTCATGATGAATTCTCCTTCCACAGTGGATGCTATACAGCTTGAAGAATCCCACCTCGCCATCCTTCCCGAAGATGACGACTAAAGCCATAATCAATTTACTTTTCACCCCTACAGGAGTATAATTACACCATATATTATATATGGTGTAAAATGGGAAGATTTATCGTCAAATACCGTAAATTCATTTTAGCGCTCGCCGCGATTCTTTTAATCCCGGCCGTAATTGGCTTTTTGCATACCAAAGTCAACTATGATATGCTAAACTACCTCCCAGACAGCATGGACACCGTCAAAGGTCAAAAAGCCCTCCTCGACGAATTCGGCAAAGGTGCCTTCTCCATGATTATCACTGAAGATTTAGATAACCAGCAAATTGCTAGTCTCGAAGATGACTTAAAAAACGTCCCCCACGTCACCACTGTTCTCGGTCTCGGCACGCTAGAAAACAACAACCTCCCCGCCGAAATCCTCCCGGATAGCATCTACGACACCTTCAAGAAGGGCAACGAATCCATCATTGCCGTCTTTTTCGATACTTCCACCTCCGCCGACGAAACCATCCACGCCGTCAAAGAAATCCGCCAAATTGTCGATAGCCACGCCTACGTCTCCGGTATGTCCGCCTTTGTCACCGACCTCCGTAACCTCAGTGAATCAGAACAAATCTACTATATTATTATCGGCGTCATCTTGGCACTTGTCATCATGTTCGCCTTGCTCGATAACTGGCTCGTTCCATTCATCTTCCTTGTCAGTATCGGCATCATGGTCCTTTACAATCTCGGTACCAATATCGTCTTCGGTGAAATCTCTTATATCACTAAGGCCCTTTCCGCCATTTTACAACTCGCCGTCACTATGGATTATTCCATCTTTCTTTGGCATTCCTACCGCGAACACCTCACCAAAACCAAAAATCCTGAAAAATCCATGGAACAAGCCATCAAGGCCACTCTTAGCTCCGTGATTGGTTCTTCTGCTACCACCGTTGCTGGCTTTATTGCGCTTTGCTTCATGACTTTCGCCTTAGGCCTCGACCTCGGCCTAGTGATGGCCAAGGGTGTTATTTTCGGCGTGATTGGCTCCATCACCGTCCTTCCCGCCCTTATTCTTACTTTCCATAAAATCCTCCCAAAGCTCGACCACAAATCCATCCTCCCTTCTTTTGATAAAACCGCCAAATTCATCATCAATATTTTCCCAGTTTTCATTATTATCTTCATCGCTCTCATCCCACCCTTTCTCTATGGCTATCAGCAAACCAACCAAAACGTCTACTACGATATCTCCCGTTCCCTCCCTTCCGATATGGATTTCGCCGTCGCCAACCGTAAGTTAAACGAAGAATTCGGCCTCAGTAACGTCCACATGATTTTAACCGACGCTAATCTTGATACCGACAAAATCCTCAATCTCACCAGCGACCTAGAATCTATCGACGGTATCGAGTCCGTCCTCAACCTCGAACAAATCCTCGGCGACCAAATCCCCGCCGAAATCCTTCCCGAATCCGTCGTTAATATCACTCGCTCTAACCAACACGAGCTCACTCTCGCTATTTCCAAATACAAAACCGCCAGCGATGAAATGACCACCCAAATCAACGCCATGAACGACGTTCTGAAAAAATATGACTCCACCGCCTTCCTAGTTGGCGAGGCCAGCCTCACCCAAGATATGATCAATCTCACTTCTCATGACTTCCAAGTTGTTAACATCGTTTCTATCGTTGCCATCTTTATTATCATCATGCTCGTCACTGGCAGCATCTCCCTCCCAGTCATCCTCATCGCCGTCATTGAATCCGCCATTTTCATCAACCTCGGCCTCCCGTTCTACACTGGCGACCAACTATCCTTTATCACGCCTATTTGTATCAGCACTATCCAATTAGGCGCCACCGTTGACTACGCCATCCTCCTCACCACCCGCTACAAACGCGAACGCCTAAATGGCCGAAATAGCAAAAAGGCTGCCTTTATCGCCGTCAAAACTTCCCTCCCTTCCATCATCGTTTCCGGTGCCGTACTCTTCGCCGCCACCATTGGTGTCGCCATCTGCTCCCGCGCCGACATGATTTCCTCGATGACGTTGCTACTCGCTCGCGGCGCTATTATCAGCATCGTCCTCGTCCCGGCCATCCTACCGTCTCTCCTCATTTTCGCTGATCCATTAATTATTAGGACCACCCTAGGTATGAAAAAGTTAACGAAAGGAACCAAATAATATGAAAATGAAAAAATCATTAGTCTACACTATTGCCGTTTTGGCACTAGTTTTATCAACCGGCTTCACGGCTGCAATTAGCAGTTTTGCTACAACCCAGCAAAAATCATCAAACAATTTAATCACTACCGACAGCAACCTAACCGATAATAATAAAGCCGCCAACCTCAGCAAATCCGAAAACGTCTATATCATCACCAACCCAGACGGCTCCGTCAATAAATCTTTCGTTAATAACACCATCAACACCAGTTCCGAGCCACTCCCTTTGATTGTCTCCATCACCTATTCCTTAAATGGCAACGAAATCAAAGGTGAAGATTTAGTCGGCCAGTCCGGTCACGTCAAAATCGCCTACAAATTCACCGCCACTAAAACCTATCAAAATAAGTTAGTTCCTTTCCTCACTATCACCAGCCTCTCTCTTGACCCAGCAAGGTTCACTAATATTCATATCGACCACGGCAAAATCATCTCAGAATCCAGCAGCACCCTTCTCGCCGGCTACACCTTCGCTGGCTTAAATGAAGACCTCGGCACTGATATTTTACCGGATAGTTTCACCGTCACCGCCGACGTCACTAACTTTGAATTACCTAACACCTACACTTTCGCTACCAACGAACTCTTCGCCGAAATTGACACTACTCAGCTCACCAGCATTGATAGCGTTGTCAATTCTATCAACGACCTAGGTGCCGCTTTCGATCAAATCATTACCGGCTCCTCCGAGTTAGCCAAAGGTAGCACCGACCTAGCCACCGGAGCTGGGAAGCTAGCCTCTGGCATCGCCAAACTAGACTCCGGCCTCAGTGAACTATCTAATCACAGCGCCGCATTAAATAACGGCACCGCCGAACTTCTAAGCGGCATTCTATCAACCACCAGTGAAAAAATCGGTCAGGAGCTCACTACCGAAAACTACGATTCAATTCTCACTAATTTCATCAATTATTTAATCCAAATCGGTCAGATCGATCAAGCCACCGAACTCGGTCAAACCAAAGCTCTCATCACCGGCCTGGTTTCTCTTTCAAGCGGCATTGCAGAATACACCGGCACTGTCGATTATATCGCCTCCCAAACTCCTGCCCTTACCGCCGGCGCCAACGAGCTAGCAAGCGGCGCTTCTCAGCTCGCCACTGGCGCGAATACTCTGAATTCCGGCCTCACCGCCTTCAAACAGCAAGGCCTCAATAAACTTATCGACTTCGCTAACAACAATCTCCAAGCCTTCACCGCTAGCCTCCGCAGCACTATCAATGCCGCCAACTCCTACCACCACTACAATAACGAAAGCGCCACTTCCGTCAAATTCATCTTCAAAACCCCCTCCCTCAAATAATTAAAATGTTATAATAAAACATGAGGGGGCATCATTTATTATGACTGACCCCCGGCCGCGAGGTAGTATCTGCATGCCACTTCAGGCACATCGCCAACCGACCGCATGAATAAGGTGGAGGGCAGAAGTCCCCTGGAAGATAACTCCAGGTCATCTACGCCTTTTTGCTTCAAGGAGTATAAAGGTTCTAAGCGACTTCTATGCCCGTTAACAGTTGCTGTTTGTAACGTTAAAGAGTTGTCTCAACCTGGGGTTTTATAAACTTCAAGTAGTTGTGGTGCTACTTCGTCACGTTCGAGCAGTTGCTTCACTAACCATACCGTAAAGTTACGAGCATTTCCCAAGCAAGTCGTCTCCTCCACACGGCATCTATAAAATATAGATAAGCAGCTCGTATTTGCTTGTCAGTGCAGCTGGTCTCGCCGGGAACTACAACGGCGGTACGCTGAACAACGCTGGCTCCAACGGTAACTGGTGGGGCTCTACTGCGAATAGTGCTACGAATCAGTACAACCTCAACTACAACAAGGACAACGACAACTGGAACGTCAACAACAACAACAAGTACAACGGGAACTCAGTTCGGTGCGTACGCGCCTCGTAGTATGGCTCGTAGCCCCTAGACTCGCATCTTATTCTAAAATCGTGGAGGTTTAGAGGAGGCTTTGAAAGCCTCCTCTAACAAACTGCTAAAATTGGTATTCCCACCCCACCATTTCGAACAACTCACTTAGGAGCTTCTCATGCGAAAAATATTTCATATGTCCCATATACGACACCACAGACTTCACATCCCGTACTCCAGCCACCGTTTCATTAAACGCCTTCCTCGCATTTTTCACGATTCTTTTCCCTGGATGCACTCTCCCAGGATAAACCACCCCACCTAAAAACTCCACGCCCCGATCCGCCGGCTGAATTGATACTTTATGCGGATGCAAAGTTAAACCTATCCGCGCCAAGTACCTCCGAATTGCTTCAATGTCTGCTATCGCTCGTGGCAACTCCTCTTCCGTCACCACGATATAAAAATCGTCCACATATCTCCCATAATGTTTCCACCCCAAATCAAACACAATATACCTATCTAACTGATCCAAATAAATATTGGATAAAAGTTGCGAAGTCAAATTTCCAATCACAATCCCTACCCCAGGCGGTTGTTTGAAAAGGCTTTTTGAATCCGGCAAATCCATCCACTCATACGGCCAACCTTTCTTTTTCACACCACGGCAAGGATCATCAAATATCGTCTGCCCCCAAAGAAACTTCAGCATTTCATATTTCTTTCCATAGTTCCCCTCAAATTGTCTATCTAATCCCCATATCGCCCGCTCATATAATTTTCCCCGCGGTAAACTCATAAAATAACCCTGAACATCTAGCTTAATTACCCAAACCTTTTTCTTATAATTATCCGAAGCCGATTGTATATGATACTTTAATCTATCTGTCCCAAATTTCGTCCCCTTGCCTTCTCTACAGCTATACGAATCATAAATAAATCTTGCATCCCACCAATCATAGACATTATCATAAATCCAGTGGTGTACAATTCTATCCCGAAACGACGCCGCAAATATTTCCCGAATCACCGGATTATGGATAATGTGCGCCGTCCCTCTCGAAGGACGATAAGTCTTATCAAGCAGCGAATCTCGCAAATTCACCAGATTCTCAAATTCGTTCACCTCAAATTTATGTTCGTCAAAAGTACCGCGCTTACCGCCCCGCCTTGCTACAATATAAGCCACATATAATTCAAATAGTAACTGGTTTTCATAACTTCTCAGCCATTCATTATTTGATGAATCAGTCAATCTCATTTATTTAGTATCTTTCCTTTCACCAATTGTCTTAAACCATTCGTTATATCTGCTATTCTAATGCAAAAAGCTACTTCCCATAGATGCAATTCATTCATCAACGAAGTTTCTTCCAAAATCATGTCAGCTTCTAACATTATTTTCCTAGCTCCTTCTTTCTCGTCAATATCGCCATGCGCCATCTGCGAATAAAGACGCGTCAAATTCATCAAAGTTTTTATCAACTCCATCCCAATCACTTCACGATAAGTCTTATCCATGTTCTTTACTTTTGGCGGGATTAACTTTTTCAACTCTAAAATTTGCTTATGAATGTCTGGATGCAATACCTTTGCATAAATCACCTTATTCAGTGCATCCACCCTCTTCTGTTCTTGCTTCAACATTTCCACTACTTCAGCATGAGGATATTCTCGGTTCAGTTTAAAAAGCACCAAATCTTTGTCTTTCGTCTTCGCCCGTTTTATCCCAATCCCCGCCAATTTTTCCGTCAACTTGTCCAAATCCGCAATCGAACAAATCCCGCTGTGGAACTTCTCACTTTTATTCCCATGATCCATATCATGACGCAATGTCGGCTTTCGCTTTAGCCTCGGCCCTATCTCGTGCACATAAATAATCGCCGAAGTCCCACCCATATTATAAAAAGTATGTTCCTTATTTGTATCTTTATCCGACGCCGGCCACAACGCCAAATACCGATCATTGGTTTTTTCAAACTCTATAATTTTTTTCTTGCGCTCGCGATACTCAGCGTACGACTTCCGTTTTTCCTCCGGCGAACGTCCCCGTCCCCGACTGTTGTGCTCTTTGCCGTTGATCACTCCATCGCTGTTCCCCCCATGCAGAATTTTTCTTACTTCTGCTTTACCCAAATCTTTCTTTTCTTTTTTCTCTTTTGTCTTTTCTTCCATCTTTTTTCCTTTTATCGCTCCGGCCCCGGGCCGGAGCGAATGTTTCTCCGGTGGAGGGCTTAGGGGCTACGAGCCATACTACGAGGCGCGTACGCACCGAACTGAGTACCCGTAGTACTTGTAGAGGCTGATGACGAACCAGAAGTCGTAGTCCTTGTTGTAGTAGAGGCTGTACTGATACGTAGCACTATACGCAGTAGAGCCCCACCAGCTACCGTAGGAGCCAGCGTTGTTCAGCGTACCGCCGTAGTAGTTCCCGGCGAGACCAGCTGCAGCTGTAAAGTGCGAATCCTTACTCGGTACTGCATTTAATTGAGTCTGAGTTGGGAGCTTCCAGCCAGCCGGGCAGATACTTCTAGTGGCATCGGCTTTGGTGCTATTGTTGCAGACTTCACCGGCACTAGCAGCACAGTAGTTATAATAAGCCCCGTAGTTAGTGTCAGTTGAGAGTTTGGTGCAAGCATAGTTATAACCGTTAGTATTATCACAATGGTTAGTATAACTTGAATCATTTTTATCTAGACTATACGGTGTCAAGGTCACAGGTGAAGTTACGTCTGATTCGTCTACTTTGAGGTCTGTGCCTTGGAATCTGAGGTTTTGGGTCATCCAACAAACTCCGCCGATGGTAGCAGTAGTGTAGGTGTTACCGTCACGACCATCAGTCATAGTAGTACCACAAGCTGGTTTTGTACTGGTGGTGTTTTGCATACAAGTAGACCAATCCGTACAGTATTGGTTAGATGAAGCCTTCCATCTAGCATAAAGGGTAAGAGAGTTGGAAGCGGCGGTTTGGTCTATAGTCCAGTTACTGCCTGCTGCGTAGGAAGTACCAGTACAGTCAGCACCATCAGCTACTTGAGCCGTACACCAACCCTGGAAGGTATAACCAGTTCTAGTTGGAGTATTACTTGCTAGGGGAACTGTTTCACTAGAAGTTTCTTGGTTTACTACGTTACTTGGCATATTAGATACGGTGTCTGTAGTATTCTTATTGTAAGTGATGGAATAAATGGACGGATTAGCTACTACAGTTATGACAAAGGTGTTACTGTACGTTCCCGAAACAACACTACTGGTCACTCTAGCCCCTATAGCCAGGTTATAGTTATTAGCCGTAGACGGGTTAGATACGGACGTTTTATCCAGAGTGACTGGCGTAGAAGCGCTTGTCGGGCCCGGAAGATAGTTACTGTTTGCGCTAGAGTTCAGTTTAGATGGTCTATAGCCCCAGGTATTGTTCAAGTTATTAGTTGACGCATAGCTATCATTACCATAATTAGATTCACTAACTCCCGCTGTAACTGTATGGGATGGTATACTAGCACTATTCGCCCCATTTAGAGTATTACTGCCTTCAGTGCTAGCTTTAATGCCTAGTGTATAACCGGTGCCATTAGTGGTCTTGACGCTGATATTATTAGTACTAGTATCTGACGTAGCAAAGGTACCAGTCGTACCATTAGCCAAAATACTAAGAGATACAGATTCCGCAACCGAAATAGTGAGTGTAGAGGCCGTAGCGGAAGCCTGATCGGCCCCAGCAAATAAACCAAACGCTCCACAAAGCACAGCACACAAAATAAGCGAGGTCACAGCGCCGGCAGAAGAAGTGTAAAACATACCGGCGCTGGAACATCGCTTATGCCATAGCTTGTTCAGCTTTTTTCTTATACTTATTTTTGCTAAAGTGACTCCGCACTTCTTCGCGCTCTTCATGTGTACCTCTCTTATTGGTTGCTATTCCCCAGCGGTACACTTGCTTCTGAAGCTTCTTTACAAAAATGGCACCGCTAATTCAATTATACACCACTCCCCACCCATTGTCCATAGCTTTCAACAAAAAACTCACGCTTACGCGTGAAATTTTGGCGAGGCCGGCAGGAATCGAACCTGCATTGTATCCTTAGAGGGGATATGTCCTATCCGTTGAACGACGGCCCCGAGTGAGGGAACAATGAACGAGGGCGCCGACGACTTTAATCGACGACCCCATCAACATTTTATTATTATACCCTATTCTTCCGGTTTCCGCAACTTGTAATAAATCGACGGCGCAAACCGAATCGGCGCCAGCATCTGCTGTGCATTATTTTCCATCTTCACCAAATTCTTCGTTCCAAACAATTTCTTCAACTTCCCGCTCCGGAAGTTAGACACAGACAACACCCTCTCACACTTAAACCCAGTCTTCTCAAAAATCTCTTCCACATATTTCGGATGATAATTATAAAACCCATCCTTGCTAATCTCTTTATAGTTCGCCACTTTATGATCAAACGGATTCACCTTCGACCGCCGTGTCACATACCGCGCAATCTTCGGCAAAGTCCGTTTATTCGCCACTTCAATCACCGCCACCCCACCTGGCTTCAACACCCGATATAGCTCAGCGAGCGCCTTATCCATGTGCTTCAAATGATGCGTCACCCGCACCATCAGCAACCCATCCAGCTCCCCATCCTTAAACGGCAACTTATAAATATCTCCTGCTTTCGTTTCAATCTTATCGCCGTAAATCTCCTTTGCCTGCTTCAACTCCGATTTTGAATAATCAAATATAATCACCTTATGCGCCCGCTTCAAATACTCATTCGCCAGCCGCCCATACCCCCCACCAATATCCGCAAATTTATCCATCCGCTTCGGCAACAACTTCCGAATCGCCATCCGGTCCGCCTGATCTTCATACTCCCGATCCGCGTCCTCCCAAAAAATTTTCTTATAGTCATATCCGTTATAATCTGAAACTATCTTTTCACTCATAATAATACATTATATCACACGCGACACTTCTTCCAAAGTTGTTTCACCCCGCAGCACCGCCAACACCCCCTTCTGTTCCAAGGTCAACATCCCGTTTTTCTTTGCTGCCGCTTCAATCATTTCCGTATTCGCATCCGCCACATCCCCTCGAATAAACGCCTGGATATCATCCGAAACAATCAGCTGCTCCATAATCACCGTCCGCCCGTCAAACCCAAACGGGTGTTCCTCCGTCACTACTGGGTCATATAACTTAATCTCATCCAAATTCACCCCTGATAATTTTTCCTGTGAAGCATCCGCTAAGACTTCACGAATGTATTTCGCTTCCGCTTCCGTCGCCGGTCGTTCCTGCTTCGAATCCGCCAATTTCCTCACTAACCGCTGCGCCATCACCAACCGGATCGACGACGAGAAAATCGGATTCACCCCAATCAAATCAATCATCCTCGAAAACGCCGCACTCGACGAATTCGCGTGAAATGACGACAGCACCAAATGCCCCGTAATCGAAGCCTGAATTGCCGTCTTCGCCGTATCCGCATCCCGAATCTCCCCCACCATCACCACATCTGGATCCAAACGCAGTACCGAACGCAACCCCTCCGCAAACGACCCTCCATCATTCGTATGAATCGGAATCTGCGAAATCCCCGTAATCCCATACTCAATCGGGTCCTCCAGTGTAATAATCTTCCGATCCGAAGTATTTAGCGCGTTCAATATTGAATATAAAGTCGTCGACTTACCAGAACCCGTCGGTCCTACCATTAAAACCAACCCTCGCGGGTGCGAAATCACTTCTCTAATTTCCTTCAACTCTTCACCTGACAAACCAAGTAAATCCAAATTAAGTAGCGATTCATCAAAATTAAAGAGCCTCAGCACCGCATCTTGCCCATACATCGTCGGCACCGTTTCTACACGAATGTTTAAGAGATGCGTCGCTCCGTCTCGGTGTATTTCTTTCTGCATATGCCCCGATTGCGGTTTATTCGATGCCATCGACACATTCGCCCGCGAGCTTAGCTCACCCATAAATATTCGGTATCTATCTCGGTCAATATTCGCCACTGGATGCAAAATTCCATCCACCCGCATCCGAATCCGAATTTCCCCTCGCATATTTTCAATATGAATATCACTTGCTCCCAATTTGTCCGCCTGGTCAATCAAAAAGTCAAAGACTTTCTCCGTTGACACCTGCGCCAACGTCTGCGAAACGCTAGCAATCGTCTCCGAATCCCCTTCTCCCGCAATTTTAATATCATCATAATGCACCTGTTTCGGCGGGTCATATCTTAACATAAATACTTTATACGCCGACCCCGAAATCAAGAAAAAGTCCGTCCTCTCACCTTCATCCGTATATTCTTGCCGCATTTTTTCAATCAACGATTTCGGCGTTTGACTAGTTACCATAAATTGGTAATGCTCTTCACCTCCACCTTTTTGCAGAGGAATAATAAAATCCTGATGCATCTGCTGCACGTCTAACAAGTCTTTCACCAAAGGAATTTCATTCTCAAACTCCCGCGTATCTAGATACGGCAACCCCAAAATCCGCGCCCGATTCCGCGTCGCCTCCTCTTCATTCTCACGCCGTTTCAGCTGTACCTCATCTTCATTCATATTTCATATTATAGCATAAACATTTTAAAATAACACAAATATCCTTTTGAGGACCGTAAGCTTGGGCGAACGCCCTTGAGTGTGTCCGAAAAAGGATATTTGTGTTATAATAAGCTTATGGCAATCACGGAAATGTTTTTGTGGTGGTATTCTTCCGGTTGGAAAGTTTTTGTCAGCAAACTAAAAACCGCTCTTTCGAACACTACCGATTTCTTCTCCATGGGCTCTCTCGTCCGTACCCTTTTCAAACCTTATCGTCAAATTTCCGCCGCCGCCGCAAGCGACCAAGCCTCTCTCGATATCAAATTTCACATGTTCTTAGACCGCTTAGTTTCCCGCATCGTCGGCTTTTTCTCTCGCCTTACTTTACTTCTCGTCGGTATTATTATAATCATATTCGGCGGTGTTCTTAGCCTCATCCTCATTCTCCTTTGGCCCTTTATTCCACTTCTCCCCGTTGCCGGCATTATCTTGACAGTCATAGGAGTCACTCTATGAGCGTCACTTTTAATCCCAAAAATCCCCGCGTCCACCAAGCTAAGCAGAAGAAGGCTTTCCATAGCCCCGCCGTCATCGCTCTTTGCTATACTTTCTGTTTTGCCTTGCTCGCTGGCGGCATCGCTCTTCTAGCCATTCATAATTCTCTTGGCTGGCTTTTTATTGGTTTTGCCGCCTGGCCTTTAATGCTCGTTTTCTGGATTAAAAACGCCCTAAAAGACATCCCGATTAAAAACACCAGCGATTTTACCGACCTCCTCTCAGAAGATCTCCTCCTCAAACTAACCGACCAAACCACCCCCGAAAATCTCGTCAAAATCCTCCCCACCACAGGCAGTGGTGCCTTTCTCATGGCTCGTTTCGAACTCACTATTCCACTATTCGAACAGCTCCTCCAATACCTCCCAAAGGCTACCGAGCCCATCTACGAAACCGCTCTCAGGATTCGTGAAAAAACCAATTCCGAAGCAATCACTGGCGCTGTTCTCGTCGTCGCTCTAATCGAAAACCTCCCAAATTTTGAATTTCTATTAAACCAGCTCAAACTCAATCGTGACGACCTCTACCAGGGCATCACTTGGTATAATTACCTTCACGGCATTGTCAAAGACAGCAAAAAGCCCGTTCACTCTGGCGGCATCGCTCGCGACCTTGCTTTCGGCTTCACCCCAACTTTACAACATTTTGCCACCAATCTTTCCAGTCGTTACTACGGCGACAATCTCCACATTCAACAAGCCGAAAACCACAAAATCATCGACCAAATCATTCAAACCTTCTCAAAAGGTGGCCGCCAAAACGTCGCATTAATCGGTGCCTATGGCTCCGGCCGTTCTACCATTGTCAATTATCTCGCTCAAACTCTTCTCAACGCCGACGCCAAAATCCCTACAAGCGTTAAATTTCGCCAAATCTACTCCCTCGACGTTTCCAGCCTCATCAGCACGGCCAAAGACCGCGGCGAGCTAGAATATATCCTTATCAAAATCATGAACGAAATCTATTCAGCCAAAAACATCATTCTCTGTCTCAAAAACGCCCACCTCTTCTTCGAAGAAGGCCCCGGCTCAATCGATATTTCAAATACTCTCACCCCTATCATTCAATCCGGCAGCATCCGCATGATCCTTATTATGGACGACCAAAAATTCCTCGAAATCTCCGCCAAAAACCCGGCTCTCGCAAGCTCTCTAAACAAAATTATGGTTCACCCGTCAAATCACGACGAAACCATCAAAATTCTCATGGATCAAGTCCCTTATTTTGAGCATCAAAAAGGCGTCATCTATACTTACAAATCTCTTACTACTGCCTATCGTCTCAGTGAACAATACATTCATGATGTCGAAATGCCAGGTAAAGCCAAACTGCTTCTAGAATCTGCTGCCAGTTTTGCTACAGACGGTCTCGTCACCGAAAAATCTGTCGAAACCGCTGTTGAAAATTCCTACGGCGTCAAGGTCAAAGTCGCCGAAACCACCGAAGATCGTGACAAACTCTTAAACCTCGAGCAACTAATCCACGAACGCATGGTCGACCAAGAAGAAGCTGTCAAAAGTGTTTCTAACGCCCTCCGCCGCGCTGGTGCCGGAGTCAAAAACCAGAATCGCCCTATCGGCACTTTTCTCTTTCTCGGTCCTACTGGCGTCGGTAAAACTGAACTCACTAAAGCTCTCTCTCAAGTTTATTTCGACGGCGAAGACAATATCATCCGCCTCGACATGAACGAATTCGTTTCAAGCGACGACGTCTCTCGCCTAATTCGTGACGGCGCCTCCGATTCTCTCAGCCTCACGGCCCAAGTCATGAAACAACCCTTCTCAGTTATTCTTTTAGACGAAATTGAAAAAGCTCACCCCTCCGTCCTCACCACGCTCCTCCAGGTTCTCGATGAAGGCATTCTTCGTGACGAAAAAAACCGCGAGATCAGCTTCCGTGACTCCATCATCATCGCAACTTCTAACGCCGGCGCTAACACCATTCGCGAAAAAATCGAATCGGGCAACAACATCAATGACTTCAAAGAAGAATTAATCGAAAGCCTCATTAGCTCCGGCGAATTCAAGCCCGAATTTCTCAACCGCTTCGATGAAATCTGCCTCTTCAAACCATTATCCAAAGAAGATCTCGTTCAAGTTCTCGACCTCATCATCGCTTCCACCAACAAAACTCTCGAAATCCAAAAAATCTCGGTCAACGTCACTCCTGAAGCCAAACAAATCCTCATCGACCAAGGCTACGATCCTAAAATGGGTGCTCGCCCAATGCGTCGCATCGTCCAAAAAACCGTCGAAAACATTGTTGCTGCTGCTATTCTATCCGGCGCCGCTCAGCCCGGCAGCACTCTCACTATTACTCCCGACCAAATCACTATCAATTAATATCTATCTCGGTCCCGCAAGTCGCATTTACCCCTAAGTTCGACAAAATAATCATTTCATCATCCGAAATCATATGTGTTGCATGAAGTTCTGCCCCATCCAACTTATCCAAAGTTTCCAAGGCTTTTTTCACAATCGGGTTTGTCGTCGAACAAATTGAAAGCGCGCTTAAAACCTCACCCAACTTCAAATAAGACTCCTTAAAATTAGATGTTTTGTTCTTCACTTCAAGAATTGGTTCAAGTACCATCGGCGCAATCAAATCCACTTCATCTGGGATTTTGTTCGTTACCTTCAGTGCATTCAAAAAAGTAGCTGACACCGGCGAAAGGAACCCGGTCTTTCTCCCAGTCACATATTTTTTACCGATTTTAATACAAGCACTCGGCAAATTACCTACGCTTTCCCTCTTGTCCTCTGCCATCCCTGCCACAATTCTATCCTTTTCCGAAACGCCAAGCTCATTCATCAATAACTTAATTCTCTCTGGCACCTCTGGCCCCACCAAACCTTTTTTCAAATCCACCATCGCCCGATAATATCTTCTAATTATTTCATCTGACGCAGCCTTCCTTATTGCTTTTTCATCCGTAATGCACTCGCCAATCACATTTACTCCCATATCCGTTGGCGAATAATACACATTCTTCCCCGTAATCCGATGTAATATCTCTTTCAAAACCGGAAAAGTTTCAAGATCCCGGTTATAATTCACCGCCGGCACTCCATATTTTTCTAAATGAAAATAATCAATCATATTTTTATCATTTAAATCTGCCGTTGCCGCTTCATAAGCCAAATTCACTGGGTGTTTCAAAGGCAAAGACCACACCGGGAACGTTTCAAATTTCGCATAACCCGCATTTACTCCTCGCTTACTCTCATGATAAAGTTGCGACAAACTCGTCGCCAACTTCCCCGAACACGGCCCTGGCGCTGACACCACCACCAAGGGTTTTGTGGTTTTAATGTAAGGGTTCGCTCCGTATCCTTCCTCAGACACAATCGTGTCCACGTCCGTCGGATAACCCTTCGTAAAAGTATGGAAGTATACTTTCACTTTATAATCCTTCAACCGATTCGCAAAATCTACCGCTTTTTTCTGCCCATCAAACAATGTAATCACCACCGAACTGACTGTCAGTCCTTTCGCTCTCAAAAACTCAATCAATCTCAAAACTTCCGTCTCATAAGAAATCATATGGTCAGCTCGAATTTTTGATTTCTCAATCGCATCTGCATTAATACACAAAATTATTTCCGCATTATCTTTAAACTCCTGAAGCAACCTAATTTTTAAATCCGGTAAAAACCCAGGCAAAGTCCGGGCTGCGTGTTGGTCATCAATCAATTTACCACCAAATTCAATATACAGTTTATCAAACATCTTGATGCGTTTTTCGATTTTTTTCTTCTGCACCTTCAAATACTTATCCGCATCAAAACATTTTTTCATAAAACCTCCTTTACCCTACCCATTATACCACATATATGGTATAATATCCCTATGGCAAGAAAAATTAAACTGCGACCAATTTCTAAGCAAAATCGCAATAATAACCACAAACACAGCGACAAGCGGAAACATCCGCGCCTGAAAAACGGCCGCTAAAAAATAGCCCTTCGGGGCTAATTTTTTGGCGGAAAGGACAAGATTCGAACTTGCGGATGTTTCCATCTCTGGTTTTCAAGACCAGTGCCTTCAACCACTCGGCCACCTTTCCGCTCTTAATTATATCATATTATTCCGCATTTGTATACGTATTCGTCACGTCATCCAAATCATCAATCGCTGAAAGCAATTTCTCTAGTTTTTCTGCGTTTTCACCTTCCACTGGCACATACGACGATGGTACATATTGTACTTCCGCCGAAGTCACCGTAAAACCGCCATCAGCCAAAGCCTTATTCACTTTCATCAAATCCGAGGCTTCCGTGTAAATCATCGAGCCCTCATCCTCATCGACCACGTCTTCTGCTCCAGCCTCTAATGCCACCATCATCACCTCATCACCCTTTTCTGTAACCTCAATCACACCCTTTCGTGCAAACTGAAACATCACCGAGCCAGCGTCCGCCATCCGACCCCCATTTTTATCCAAAGTATGACGTACTTCCGGCAAAGTCCGATTCTTATTATCCGTTGCTACTTCAATCACAATCCCCACTCCCCCTGGCCCATAAGCTTCATAAACTTCTTCAATCAAAGCCGCCGCTGATTTATCTGCCGCTCTCGCAATCGCCCGCTCAATATTTGCCTTCGGCATATTCGCGTGTCGCGCTTTTTCAAGCACCATTGCCAGTGATGGGTTCATCGCCGGATCAGTTCCTGAACGCGCCGCAATCGCAATCTGATTCCCTATTTTTGTAAAAAGCGCTCCACGTTTAGCATCCACCACCGCCTTTTGTCTTTTAGTCGTCGCCCATTTACTATGTCCCGACATTACTCTTCCTCCAATTCTTTGTGTAGTTTCGCGAATTTACTAGATTTCTTATCTAATTCAGCAAACGATTTTTCATTTGGCATATCATCGACCCCAGACTGGATGAAGTTTCGCAAAACTCCAACTAACACAAATGGCCTTACAAATGTCGAATGCAACATCTCCCAGAACACTACCCCAACCAACGCCGCGCATACAATCATTAAATTCGTTGCATTAGACAAGAATTCCGCCACACCGGCATTTTTCTCTGCAGCAACTTCGGCAGCTTTAACACTTAAATCATTAAATACGTCTGGGAACAAAGACATCACAAAATAAGCTATTACGCCAAACAAACCACCAATCACCACAAACGAAATCAAACCAATTCCAAAAACCCGTCCCAAATTCTTAGCCAAAGTCTTACCATGCTTAAAGAACAAAACCGCACCTTCCAGTGTTGCCTTGGTAGATTTTTCTTTATCACGATAAAACACCCATCCCAAACAACAGTCACATAAATAATTAACAATCGTTTGGATTACGCCAGAAATTGTACTACCAACCGCCCCACCAGTATCACCACCCACAGCCTTCCCTGCAGACGTAATTCCAGCACCAATTTGTCGGAAAATCCCTTTAATTGCGCCAGTCACTGCATAGTACGCAGCCACCGTTTTAAATCGTTTCTTTACAATCGCTTTTCCTTCTCCTATCACATTCTCAGGCAATTTACCCTCTGATACACCTTTTGTCATCATTGCAATTTGGCCTGCCTTATAAGAAAAAGCTTTGTAGTGGAGAATCACATACATCACTATCGCCCCTAATATAAAACCAATACCAAGCCCAATCAAACCTTGGTTCGATGCACTCTCTGCAATCACGAACCCCGCTGCCGATAACCCTATCAGCGCCACAAAAGCAAATACATCCCACAATACTCTTAGTAGCGAAAACTTTATCGTCCTCTTATAGATTTGACTATTAGTCATATTCCCCGCCATAAAAAACCTTTCTTTTAGCTTCTATTTAAGATAATTATACCACTTTTCTTCTTTTCCATAAATAGCTAATCACTAAAGGCAAAAATACTATTAAATATATTAAAAACACCCACCACCGATAAGGCTCAATTTCCACCATAAACCATTTCATTCCTCCAAACCACTCCACCACTAAAATATGAAAATCCAGTAACTTTGTCGCACACCAGGAAACTGCAAACTCCACTCCCGGCACCCCAGCAAAAACTCCGGTCACAAACACTAGCCCCATCGCCACCGGCAAAGTCGGCAAAATCAATAAATTGGCCACCACCGAAATCAGTGACACCGTCCCATAATAATATAATGTAATCGGTAGCGTCATCAATGTCGCACTCACTGTCGTAATGATCGTGGCTCCCACAAACCCCGGTTTTCTCTCTCCGTAAAAGAATTTTATCAATTTCGGTCCTAGCATCATAATCCCACCATACGCCGCAAATGAAAGCAACCATCCTAAATTAATTATAAAGCTCGGATTTAACATCAACGTAAACGCTGCCACGATTAAAATAATCCGCCAAGCTTCAAACTTCCGTCCCGTATACCAAGCTACTAAGGTCAATATTACCATCACTCCCGCCCGCATTATCGACGGCGTCCAGCCCACCATCGCCATAAAAAACAACGTAAATAACACTGAAAACAAAAGCCCCGAAAACCTTGATAATCTTCCAAATAATCTCCGTGCCACCTCCACCAATATCGATAAATGTGCTCCCGAAGCCACCACAATATGCACTAACCCCACCGTCCGTAAATTTTCACTTAAATCATCCGGAAGCCCCGTCTTCATCCCAAGTAAATACGACAAACCCAGCGAAGATTCTTTTTCCGGTATTAATCCTTTTATTCTTTCCGCAAACCAATTTCTCAACTTTAACACCACGTCGCCCGGCTCCGGTCTTCGCACCTGCTTCACCACCGGTTTATACATATACCCCGCGTACGTTCCAAATCCTTCCAGCATTTTCCCCGCTACCGTTATTTCATCCGCCCTTGCCACTTCTACCATCTTTAAAGTCATGTATAAATTTCCTTTTACGTTTATTCCCTCTTCCCCAAATTTCAGCCCAGTCAGTTTTAGCTTCACTTCCCCTTCATCTTCCTCCGGATCACCATCCACCACTCCACTTACCACCACTTCCTGCCCGTAAAACTGCCTCACATAATCCTGACCGTACAGTTCCGCCGATACTCTAAACCACGCCAAAATCATCCCCGCCACGAACGCCACTCCCACAAATACCGCCCGCGGGAAAATATAAATCAAAACCAACACCAATATTACAAACCCCACCCATACCGCTGACGCAAAAAAATTAATCCTAAAAACAAGTCCTATTATTACGCCAACGATTATTCCTCCAGCTAACGCCACTACAAAATATGATTGATGTATTAAATTCCCTAGTCTTCCAATCATGCGCCAACCCTAGCACACCCCTGTCATTTTTACAACCCCCCACTACCAAAACCCCATAAAATATGGTATAATTATTCCACGCACCGGTAGCTCAGTGGATTAGAGCATCTGTCTTCGGAACAGAGGGTCGTAGGTTCGAATCCTATCCGGTGTACCAAATATATCAAAATAAAGCTTGCTTTAGTTTGATATATTAGTAACCGGAGCAGGATTATTTATTATCCTATCCGGTGTACCATTTTTATTACGCACCCGTAGCTCAGCTGGATAGAGCGTCAGTTTCCGGAACTGAAGGTCGCACGTTCAAATCGTGTCGGGTGTACCATAAAAACTTGGCATCGCGCCAAGATTTTTTACACAAAAATGGTAGTACCGGCTGGAATTGAACCAGCGACCTTGGGCTTATGAGTCCCACGCTCTAACCAACTGAGCTACGGTACCACTTACATACATTATACCATGAGATGTGTTATAATAAAAGCATGGACAGCAAGAAAGGCTTTACTATTTTAGAAATCATCGTCGTTGGTGTATTTGCATCTCTACTTTTGCTATTCTTCTTCATCCAAAAATCCAACATCGATGCTTTTGATAGGGACGAAGATCGCAAAACTGCCATCAATGCCATGTATTACGCCCTTGAAGAAAGTTTTTACAAAGACCACGGTTATTATCCCGAACAAATCTCTGAAGACAACCTCAAGGTCGTCGATCCTAGCCTTTGGACCGACCCTTCTGGTCATAATCTCGGCGACCCAGAAAGCTCCTATTCCTACACTCCTGCCAACTGCAAAGACGGTAAATGCAAAGAATACACCTTAAAATCCTTTCTCGAAAAGGAAGATACCTACGTCAAATACAATCGCAACTAAAAACTAGCCCTCTCGGGCTAGTTTTTAATACCCCTTCGATTCAACCAACTCTTTTTTATCCTTCTTTGCCTTCGAGATTAATTCCGATACCGTCTCCAGATCCTCTGGTGAAATATCTGAGTACTTAAAAGTATAGGTCGTCTCATCGCCAATCGTCGATAGCCTTAAAGTTCCATAATGCAATATCCTCTGCAAAAGTCCATTCTGATGAAAACTTACGTCTTCTACCGAAATCAAATCAATCGTATTCGTCGAAGACGACACTAATGAATTCATCATCAATTGAATCACCCGCTTATTCGTCACATATAGTTTGTTTCCTCGATAAGTCGTCAAGGCTATCAGCCCCATTATCACTGACGCCGCAAGAAGCGCCAACAGGATAATAAACAAAAACTTTTGCCCCATCACATCAATCACTTCTTGGTTCAAAAGCGCTATCAAAAATACTAATAACACCACAATCACCCCAAGCGCCATCCCTACCATAATCATCATCAAAATAATCTTTGCCCGTGAAAACGCAAATTCCACAAATTCCCCCTCTTCTAGCGAGAGACCTGGAAAATCCTTTTTACTCCTCTCGTGACGAATTTTGGCTAAATTCCCGTCCATAATAGCTCCTTTTAGCTTTTTATTATTATACCTTATTTTTCGTATCTTGTAAATGTTTTCGCCCCTTATCCGTCACTATTCTTCCCTTAGGCGTCCGCGCAAGTAACCCCATTTGCAACAAATACGGCTCATAAAAATCCTCAATAGTCGTCGTTTCATCTCCGGTAAGCGCCGCAATCGTCGCCAGCCCCACTGGTCTTTCTCCATAGTTCTCATCCATCAACCGCAGCATATTTCGATCCGCCGGGTCTAGCCCCATAAAATCAATCTCCATCAATTTAAGTGCATCCTTCGCTATTGCCGCATCAATAATCCCATCCCCATTTACGTCTGCATAATCTCGTACTCGCTTAAACAGCCGATTTGCAATCCTCGGCGTTAACCGCGACCTTGTAGCTAAAAGCTCCGTTGCTTCCGGCTTAATCTCCGTTTTCAAAATCCCCGCCGTTCTGGTTATAATCTGCTCAATTTCTGGTTCTTTATAATATTCTAATCTATGAATTATTCCAAATCTATCTCGGAGTGGTCCAGCTAGGGAACCAGTTCTTGTCGTAGCCCCAATTACCGTAAATTTTGGCAAGTCTAGTCGCACCGACCTCGCTGCTGGCCCTTTCCCTATCACAATATCTAGTTTATAGTCTTCCATTGCAGAATATAGTACTTCCTCCACTGCCCTCCGCAAACGATGAATTTCATCAATAAATAATACATCTCCATCTTTTAAATTTGTCAAAATCGATGCGAGATCCCCCGCCCGTTCAATCGCTGGCCCCGAAGTTACCCTTAAAGATGCCCCTAGTTCATGTGCAATCACTCCCGCCATCGTAGTTTTTCCCAGCCCTGGCGGGCCGTATAATAATACATGGTCTAGGGTCGAGCCGTCGTTTCGCTTCTTCACCGCCTCAATCGCCAACCTTATGTTGTTCTTCAAATGTTCCTGTCCAATGTATTCATCAAAACTCACAGGCCTAAGCGTTACCTCAATTCGCTCCTCCTCTGTATCATCATGAGCCACCGTCGGCTCTACCAACCTCTCAATTGCCATAGCTCCATTATACCACACAAAAACAGGGCACCTAAAGCGCCCCGTTTTTACCCAACTCAGTGATTATTTATCAACCACTTCTCCCTCAACCGGTTCATCACCATCGCCAGAATCAGCATCAGATTTAGCTCCATCTTCTGCTTTCGCTTCGCCCGATTCCGTCTGATAAAGTTTCGCCCCAATCGGCATAATCTTATCAGAAAGTTCCTTTGTAGCCTCCTCAAACTTATCTTTATCTGACGTTTCATCATTCAAAACTTTTCTAGCTTCTTCTACTGCCTTTTTGATAATTTCCTTATCCTCACCGCTAATTTTATCCTTATATTCATCCGGCATTTTTTCTGCCTGATAAATCGTATTTTCTAGGTGGTTTTTCGCATCAATCGAATCTTTTTTCTTTTTATCTTCTTCTGCGTGAAGTTCAGCTTCCTTCTGCGCCTTCTCAATATCTTCCTTGCTCATATTCCCCGAATTCTGAATCGTAATCGACTGTTCTTTACCGGTCCCTTTGTCCTTCGCCGTCACATTCAAAATCCCATTGGCGTCCAAGTTAAAGGTCACTTCAATCTGTGGCACGCCACGTGGCGCCGGCGCAATCCCGTCAAGGATAAATCGACCTAGCGACTTATTGTCTTTTGCAAATTCACGCTCACCTTGAAGCACATGAATTTCAACCTGCGGCTGATTATCTGAAGCCGTACTAAAGACTTCTGATTTAGATGTTGGAATCGTAGTGTTACGTTCAATCAATGGTGTTCGTACTCCACCCATCGTCTCAATACCAAGGGTAAGTGGCGTCACATCAAGTAATAGCACGTCCTTCACATCACCTTGAAGCACGCCACCTTGAATAGCAGCACCTACCGCCACTACTTCATCCGGGTTTACGCCCTGCATCGGATCTTTCCCAAAAATCTCCTTTACCTTCTCAACCACTGCTGGCATCCGAGTCATCCCACCTACCATCACAATCTCATTGATATCCTTTGTGGTCAGTTTAGCATCTTTAAGTGCTTTTTCTACAGGCGTAGCCAAACGGTCCAGCAAAGGTTTTACTAGTTCCTCTAACTTTGCTCGCGTCAGAGTGTATTCAAAATGCTTTGGACCATCCGCATCAGCTGACAAGAACGGCAAATTAATATCCGTCGAAGTTGATGACGACAACTCCTTTTTCGCCTTCTCAGCTTCATCCTTCACCCGTTGCATCGCAGCCGCATCATTTTTAATGTCAATCCCGGATTCTGTCTTAAATTCATCCACCAGGAAATTAACCAAAATATTATCAAAATCTTCACCACCTAGATGTGTGTCGCCATTAGTAGAAAGTACTTCAAACACCCCATCACCAATATCCATAATCGAAACATCGAAAGTACCACCACCAAGGTCAAATACTGCAATTTTCTCATCTTTTTTGCCTTCTAGTCCATAGGCAAGAGCAGCCGCCGTCGGTTCATTGATAATCCGCTTAACTTCAAGCCCTGCAATTTTTCCGGCATCTTTCGTAGCCTGGCGCTGAGAGTCGTCAAAGTAAGCCGGCACAGTAATAATCGCCTCGGTCACTGGCTCTCCCAGGAAAGCTTCCGCATCGGCTTTAATCTTCGAAAGCACCATTGCGCTAATCTCTTCTGGAGTATATTCCTTGCCATCCATCTCAACCGCTACACCATTACCTTTTTTCACAATCTTATACGGACTAATTTCCTTATCTCGTTGTACCTCATCATCGTCAAATTTACGACCAATCAAACGTTTAATCCCATAAATAGTATTCTTTGGATTAGTTACGCGCTGACGCTGCGCCACTTTTCCTACCAATCTTTCACCCTTCTTAGTCACAGCCACCACTGAAGGAGTAGTGCGATCGCCTTCGGCGTTGGTGATTACCTCAGGTTTACCAGCCACCATATAAGCAAAAGCGCTATTGGTAGTACCGAGATCAATACCGATAATTTTTGACATAATTTATTTCTCCTTTCAATTTAGTTCTTTAGCACTCACAGTGTAAGAGTGCTAATCATACCCCTATTGTAGCACGCTAGCACTACACTGTCAAGAGTGCTAATACAGGGGTCGTCAAAAAATAGCCCATTTTTAGGGCTATTTTTATTGTTTCGTTTATTCTTCCGTATCTTCTTCGTCCATTTCTATCAAATCTTCTTCCTCAATCATCCGTTTCCTTAGTTCCGGTTCCTCTTCACCCTTTACTAAAGTTCCTCTAATATCACGCGTGTTTTCCCAAATACCAACCGTGATCATTGTTAACTCAAAGCCAAGCCTGAGCAGAATGTTCCCAAACACGATTGCAAATATTCCAATTAGCACAAATTCTAATACTCTATCTCCACCGAAGAACATCATCACGATACTACCAATCGTCAGCGCCAAAGCTAAGAAAATATAAGCAAACTTCAAAACCCCAGCTATCCAAATCTTCCTAAAATTCAAAAATTCCCGCAAATATCGCATAAATCCTGATTTTGGCATCTTTTTCTTCATCGCAATTGCAAAGAATATCACTAAAGTAAGTATCAACGATACGCCCGCTGTCACTGCTAGTCCAATCGCAGCATCTCTAGAATTTACTACTGATACATCGCTCAAGCCATCACTCGTCGTAGTTATAATGACAACCTCCTCTCCATTATCAGTATTCCCCGTAGTCACTTCCGTTAACTCGTCCACCGTTGCGTTCTCATCCGTCAACACAGTTTCAGCGTCCCTAGTTTCAGCTTTTTCATTAGTAGTTACTAAATCGTTCATTTGCCTCCTATATTTATTCTTAATTCTATTTTACCATAAAAGGAATAATAAAACCATTGGCAGCAAATAAATATGCAAAGCATTCGGCAATCCCGAGAAAAAGCAGAGCGAAACCCCAAAGGCAACTAGCAGACTAATTATCATCACGCGAGTGTCATATTTCATTACTGTCCGCACTATCAAAACCAACGTCAACAAAAACAGGGAAATACCTACTATCCCAGTTTCAAGTAACAACGAGACGTATTGATTTTGCACAATCTCCTTTGGCGCTGGCGACAAATTATTTACATACAACGCTTGTCCCGCACCCCCTAATCCCACACCAAATAATACCGTAACAAAATCCTTAGACCAAATATTCATCGCTGCCCCAGATAATCTTAACCTTGTTTCAGTAGATTCTCTCACATATCCATCAAATATCGCCTGCTCGTCCTCTAGCTTTTCCCCGTTCTTTTCCACAGAGTTTTCCACAACTTCCGCCTCTGTTGACGTATCTTTTACTGGGGAATTACCGTCTACCTCAATTACTCCTAGTGATAGATGATTCAGCACCTTCGATACACCAGTTTTAAACGTATCATTCGTTGGACTAAGTTCCGCCATTAACCCTTGCGTACCTAGAGCCACACCAAAAGAGAGAACTACCACCCCCCATATTAAGCCTACCCGCTTCAGTATATCTTTCTTCCATTTAGCCTTCACCTCCACCAACACCCACACACTCATCACCAAAAGTCCCACGACAAACGCATAAATCGCCCCTCGCGAAAACGTCAGAAACAGTGTAAACATGTTTGTAAAGAAACAGAATAGCAAAAATTTAGAACCTAAAAAGCGCGAACCGGCGTGGTTTTTACAACAGTCACGGAGTGAGTCACGAAACTGTAATTTCGTGCGAACTCCGACTGACCTGTTGTAAAAACTATCACCGCGTGAGCGCTCCCGTTCTAAATTTTTACTATCCTGTTTCTTCACTAACAGCCACGCTGCTACAAGCGTCGGCGCAAGCAGGAGATTACCCATGAATTGCGGTTCAATCGCAAACCCATCCGGATGCGGAAAACCAAACATATGATATGTACACCCCGCACAAATCAACGACATTTCTCGCGAAACCCCAATTAAATCTAATATACACTGCAACAAACACCACGCACAAATCACGAGGGAAGCACCAAAAAACCATCGAAGAAACACTCGCCAAAATTCCTTATCAAGCAGTTTTCTAAAACTCCAAATTCCATATCCTGCAAAATACAAAAGCCACATAATCCCCACCGTCAACATCCCTCGCACAAAATTCAGCGACCAAAGTATCGACAACGAAAGCCACACAGGGAAGAGTAGCCACATCCATTTTCGTCTCAAACCGCTAAAGAAATTTTTCTCCTTCACAAACATCAAAAACACTAAAGTGTCAAACAAAACCAGCCACACCAGGGGAATTGATAATTCAAAATTCATCGAAGCGTCACTGCCAAAATGCATCACCGGCTCATACGAAAAAAACAACGCCACCGGCAACACATATAATGAATACTTAAATAATTTATTCAGTTTTTCCACGTACCAAGTCCTTTATCTCTTTATCAAACCTAGCTACTGAAAAGTTTTCCACAGTCTTGGTGATTTTTTCTCGGTCAAACTTCATTGTTTCAAACTTGAGCATCGCCTCCTTCAAGGCTTTTACAGTTTGCTTATCAAATAAAAGTCCGTTTACGCCGTCCTTCACATAGTCCAAAGCCCCACCTTTGCCCAGCGCAATCACCGGACACCCCGCCGCTAATGCTTCCACCGGTGCAATTCCAAACGGCTCTAAACTCGGAAACAAATAACACTTCGCTCCCGCCAAATACTCAGCCAAATCTTTTTTATCCACTACCGGCAAAAACCGAATATTTCCCTGTCCATTTGACATTTTAACTAAATTATTGTGTTCTGGTCCTTCTCCGACTACCAATAATTCCCTCCTCAGTTCCTTGCAAGCTTGTACTACCAAATCTAGCCGCTTCCAATTCACCTGCCTAGAAGTTGTAATATAATAGTTGTCGGGTAAAGGCGTGAGCACGGTGTGCTCTGCGGGACATGAAGACTTGGCCAGAGCGGCCTGGAGCGTGCCCGAAGGGCACGCTGTGCTCGCGCCTTTACCCTTATTAAAGCACTCAATTTCCACCGGCGGATGAATTACCACCGCATCACGTTTATAATACTTGGCAATCATCCCTTTCGCATATTCCGAAATCGTCACAAATTGATCCGGCCCTTGCGCTGCCTTATAATCTGCTTTTCTAAGAGGTCCAACCATCAATTTAAAGAAAAACCTCACCACCGGGTTCAACACCCCAAACCCCGGATTTTTCAAATAATCATCATACATTTGCCAATAATACTGTGTCGGCACATGGCAATAGCAAATGTGAAGCCCATTTTTGCACTTCACAGCTTTCGCCTCCGCCCCCGTCACCGAAATCACTAAATCATATTCCGAAAGATCAAGATGCGCAAACCATCGCTGTCTCAATGGGCCTAAAAATCGACGCAAACTCGCTGGGAACACCTGCAGCCACCCTGTCCTTACATCCGCATCCAAAAACCAATCAATTCCCTTTTTCGAATATTTCGAAGTATAAATCGGCGCCTTCGGGTATAATCGATGTAGTTCTAATAACACCTTTTCCGCTCCCCCTACGTTTGTCAACCAATCACAAACCAGCGCAACCTTCACTATTTCGCTCCTTCGCCCTTCAATACCACCGCAATTGTTTTAAAGAAAATCGAAAGATCTAGCATCAATGACCAATTCCTCACATAATAAATATCTAGTGCTCTCCGTTCTTCGAATGAAATATCCCTTCTTCCTGACACTTGCGCAAATCCCGTCAACCCCGATTTCACCGTCAATATAAGCGACCGATCCCCGTAATCACGTAGTTCCCCCGGTAGCAACGCCCGCGGACCAATCAACGAAATATCACCCTTCAAAATATTAAATAGTTGTGGAAGCTCATCAAGTGAAGTCCGCCGAAGGAACTTCCCCACCTTTGTAATCCTCGGGTCATCTTTAAGATAATCCCCATCCCTCCGATATTTTTTAATTAGTTCCGACTTCCCCATCAATCGAAAAGCCTTCTCGGCCGGCATTCCTGAATATTCCGGTTTCATTGACCGAAACTTATAGCATTTAAATCTCCGATTATACTGCGTCAACCTTTCATCTACATAAATCGGCGAGTGCTTAAAATCCGTCACTTTCAAAACTATCCAAATAATTGTCATCGGGATTAAAGTTATCACTAAACCTAAAAGTGAGAATAAAATATCAAAAATTCTTTTGATCAGCGCATAGCCACCACTTAGTGGCGTTGCCATTACCATCACAGCTGGCGTATTTCCAATCAACTCCATTTCCCCAAAATGCGACGATAGTGCCGTTTCCGATGGCACAAAGAAATACAAAAGATGCCGATTAACCGCCTGCTTGTATACGTATTCCGTAGATCTCTCATCCGTCTGAAAAATCACATCCGTCTTCGTACGCTTCAATGCATCCTTCAACGAAGAAAACTGTTTCTTCTTTAAATCTTCCGGAATAAACCTTCGTCCGGCTACAATCCCCGCTAAACGATATTGTGACTCCGGATTCGAAGAAATATATTCCGCCAAGTACTCTGTATTCTTTGAGTTTCCAATGATTATCGCTCGCCTCACTCCGTAATCATTTTTGAAGATCTGTCGAATAATAAATCGTACAATAATCCGCTCCGCTAGCAAGAAGACAAACGACAACGCCATTGCCGTCAACGCCATCACTCTTACTGGGAAAATTTCCTGCCCAGTAAAATAATCATATACGATTAATGCTGCCACTGCCATCACTGCTGCAATTAATAGTCTTCCCCTCTCTGGCAATCTCGATTTATTAATCACCACTGATTTCCGATATAACCCTAGCGCCGCAATAATAATCAACATAATCGGCACTAGCCACATCACAGTCACTACAAAATCACCAAACTGAGTCTCAAATGTATAGGGTCGCGGGTCAATCCTTACCCGAATATAATAAGCCGTCGCAAACGACAACACCAAAGCCACCGCATCCCCTATAATTAAACATAGTCTCAGTATAAAATCGGACTTTTTCCGCATACTATTATTATACAATAAAACACCAAATTATTCTATCATAAGTAGTTTCAGATAAAACTATCTCGCCAAAGTCTTAATTTTCTTAAAATTAACTTTTTCCACTGCCTCGCGCAAAGCTTTTTCCGAACCATAATGCGTATGAGTCCCCGGCGAATCTGACAACATGTGCTGCGCATACGGAAAACTCACCACCTTATCAAGCACTGCCCCAAACTTCCCCACCGTTTCCGAACACACATAAAAATGCGACACATCTTTAAGTGGAACATCGAGCGCTCTTTTCATTTCTTCCGGATAGAAAGTTAACGAAAATAAATCTCCATCTGGTTGTCCCGCCAACCGCCCATAAGCTATCGAGGTATTTCCCTCTATCCACAATCTTTCATTCAATGGCCGCATTTTCGCTTTCTCAAGCGACGCCACACATTCCACTTTTTTCGTTCCACTTGCATTTCTCATTTCGCACACAAAATCTCCTTCACACGTCGTCGTCATCACCGCTGCCTTCACGTCCGGGGATTTCAACCCGTGAATCTCATCATATGAAATCGAATCACTAATATAATCCATCATCACCCATGAGAGTAGCCCAGTTTTGGTATTTTCTGCCATCAAATAATATTCCGCCCGAGCTCCCCAAAATACGCTCGTATGAATCCGGAACATCGACACAATCCCGTAATATTTCTCTGCATCGCCTTCAAATACTGCCGACTTCGCTGGCCGAAACCCATCCGGCATAAACTTCTCCACTCTCTCCGGCACTGGTATTTTATAAAACAAAAACGTGCAATACGGTTCCACCACGAATGGCATTTTATCCGCCTTCTTTGCCGCCGAAGTCACAATTTTCTTTTGCAGCCACACTGGCATTTTTGCCAACTTCTTTTGCATATAATGTGATTGTCCCACCATTATCGGATCAACCAACTTTTCTACTCCTTTAGCATATTCCAAAACATTCATGCTTTTATTATACCAAACGTGCTATAATTTAACCATAAGCAAGAAAAAGGAGAATCAAATGACAAAAACCAAACTAACCACTTTTGGCAAAATCTGGCGCTGCGCACTTTGTATCGCTGCTCCGCTTGGCGGTGGATTAATTATTTCAATGTTCAGCCGCAATGCTATGGAACAATTTGGCGCTTTTAATCAACCACCACTCGCCCCTCCCGCTTGGCTCTTCCCTGTTGCCTGGACAATTTTGTATATTTTAATGGGCATCGCATCATACCTTATTTGCCTCAAATACTTAACCGGCAAGAAATCTGAAAAGAACTCCGCCCGTACCGCTCTCATCATCTATGCTATCCAACTAATTCTAAATTTCGTCTGGACCCCAATTTTCTTTAATGCCAATCAATACTGGCTTGCTTTTGTCATCCTAGTCGCTATGTGGATTCTCGAACTCATTCTTATCATTAAGTCCTACAAACTTTCTCGTGCTGCCTTTTGGTGCTTACTTCCTTACCTCCTTTGGACCACTTTCGCAGCCTACCTCAACATCTCCATCGCCATCCTAAACTAAATACTAACTATTTCAGCAAAGCACCGTCCACATAGAGTTTATACCCATTCGTGTCAATATTGCTATTGCTCGAATCAGCATTCGTCAACGACTTCACATAAGTATCACCTGTCAAAATAATTGTACTTGTTTTATCAAGCACCAAATCGACTTCACCCGCATTTTCACTATTAATCGCGCCCTTAAATGACGAACCATTACTAAGTTTCATCGTTAACGACGAAATCGAATCTACCACGATATTACCTGAAACTGACTGTTTACTCATATTTAGCGTTACGACACCACCATTACTACCAGACTGTCCCCAAGAGTCTTTTTGGATTCTCAAAAAGTTTCCTGTAGAGTCATTATTTACAATCGTGTTATTCTCCAAATTAATTGTCGCCGATGTATTAGTCACATAAAAACTATCACCTTTGTTCGTAGTAATAGTGGAATTTTTAGCGGTAAATAAAGCCTCGCCCGAATCCGCATCACCACTCATCGACTGATAAAGGAAAACGTTTTTATAAGTCGTCGACTGACCATTCAAAGTATTATTAGTATCCGTCAAATCAACATTTTCAAGCGTTACACTATTCTTCCCTTCAATCACCACACCTTCCGATGCGGTCGCCACCAGTTTGGCATTCTTCACTGTAATATCCGCTGTCGAATAAATTGTTGGTGACCCTTTGCCAGTAGTTTTATAAGTGCCCTCATCAACCGTCACAGTTCCTCCGCCACGATCCGAACGAATCGCCGCGCTTGAAGTCCCAGCCGTATTAATCGTCAAATTCTCCGCATTCATTACGCCTCCACCCGTCGTCATGATACCACCAGAATTATCCTTGCTAGTTGAAATTGTAGAGTCGGAAATGTCCACCGTCGTCCCGTCTGACGAAGAATTACTCGTTGTTGCCGATCCGCCATAACTAAACACTCCATTCGCACCAGTTGCATCGGTTGTAATGGTTGCATTTTTAATTGTTAATTTGGCGCCACCTTTTGCTAGTATCGCTGAATTCGTTCCGTAAAAACTCGTATTGTCACCACCATCCGAATCTCCAGTCTTCGTCACCTTGATATTACTTAAAGTAACTTTTATATTGCCCGAAGCCAGCACTGCGTTCTCGTCGCTATTAGCTGAAGCAAACTCTTCCCCATCGATTTCTTCGTCCGATGTGATTTCTTTCACCGCCGAGTACGAAGCCGACGAGCTACTTTCCGTAGCGGCCATATCACCATTTTCAGAACCCATTAAAGCATTAATGATAAAAAACCACATTACTCCGAGCGTTACTATAAGAACCGCAATTATCGCTATATTAATAATAGTATTTTTATTATTCATTTAATCTCCTACTCGTTCTCGCTACTCTGATTATTATTACTTGGTTTTTCCGGTGGTTGTCCCTGTCCACTTTGGCTATTTCCACTCTGACTATCCCCGCTTGGCATTTCTGGCGGAGTTCCACCACCTGGCATCTGCATTGACGATCCGCTACTATTATTTACACCCAGCGTATTCACACAGATCAGAAATGCCGCCGACGCAATCACTGCGCCAATCAGTACACCAATCGCAAAAAGTATAATCTTTCCCCTAGTTTCATCTTTTCTATTATCTTCTTTTTCCATATTATATTCTCCTTTTAAATTATTATACAGTACCATTATCATCCCCTTTCCTGAAAGAAACCTTAAAATAACTCCAAGATATTTTTCAGTTTCGTTTGAGGTTCAGATTGCAAAATTATATTATAATTAAATAAGGAGAAAAATATGCGAATACTTTACGTAGAAGACGCCACCTTCCTAGCTGAAGCAGTAAAACATAACTTAGAAAAACAAGGATTCACCGTAGATTTAGCAAACAACGGCAAAGACGGCCTAGAAAATGCCCTTAGTGATATTTATGATTGTGTAGTTCTAGATATTATGCTGCCAAAACTTTCCGGCACTGACATTCTAAAACGTATGCGCGAGAAAAAAGTCCAAACACCAGTCATCATGCTTTCCGCCCTTTCCGAAGTAGAAACCAAAATTAGTCACTTAGATCATGGCGCCGATGACTATCTTGCCAAACCGTTCAAAACCGCCGAACTTGTCGCTAGAATCAAAGCCCTAATTCGTCGCCCCAAAAATATAGATATTTCAGACATCACTTATAGCGATTTAGTATTAGACAAAACCAATGCGATTTTAAACGGCGAGCAGCTTACCGCCAAAGAAGTTGAAATTATCACCGAATTTATGAAATCTCCAGACACTCTTATTAGCAAAGAGCATTTACTTGCCAAAATTTGGGGCGAAGATGGCTTTGGCGAAGATAATTATATTGAATCTTACATATCCAGAATCCGTAAACTATTAAAGAAAATCCATAGCAAAGCCAGAATTGTTACCATTCGTGGTCTAGGTTATAAATTAACGAGTAAATAATATGTTTAAGAAACTACGAAACCGAATCATTATCACAACTATGGCAACTACCACCGCCGTATTAATTCTCGCGGGCACCATCATCATGCTCTTCTCTTCCACCATGCGTCCAGAGCCAGAGCCACCCAGAAACGGCATTACTATCAGCATCAACGAGCCATTCTTTGATGACCAAGCATTTAACGACTACATCAAAAACGACCGCGAAGAAGGCAACTCTCGCCTGCTTATTACTCTTATTTGTGTCGGCCTGCTTATCGAAATCGGCACCTTCTGCATTGTTTATTATTTATCGCAAAAAATTGTCGAACCAGTCAAAGATACTTACGACAAGCAAAAACTATTTATCGCCAACGCCTCCCACGAACTCAAAACTCCACTCGCCGTCATCGAAGCAAATATCGAAGCTCTTGACGTGAGCAAAGCAAACGAAAAATGGAAAAGAAATATCGAACATGAAGTCACTCACGCGAATAAGCTAGTATTAGATTTACTACAACTAGCCAAAATGGACGCCGGAAATAATAACAGCACACCCGAAAAATTTGACTTAAATAAAGAAATCAAAAACCACATCGAACTATTCAAGCCCAAATTCTCCGGCACAATTACTTATAAACCTAATACTAAATCAAAAACCTTCCTTTTACCAAAACAAAACATCCTCCAGATTTTAGATATTCTATTAGATAATGCCACCAAATACGGTCACAAAAAAATCACAGTCGTATTAAACGATGACAGTATTAAAGTCACCAACGATGGCACCACAATCCCTAAAAAGGATCTTGACAAAATCTTCGATCGCTTCTACCAAACCGACAAGACTAGAGAAGGCTCCGGCCTCGGCCTTGCCATCGCTAGTGCCCTCTGCACGCAAAACAATTGGCAAATTAAGGCCGACAGCAACAAAAGTACTACAAAATTCACTATCCAGTTCTAAGCTTCAATAAATTTCTCAACCCATTCATTGATATCTACGTCAGTAGCATCCTGTGAAAAGCGATGTCCAGGCTGCCAATTACCACCCGTAGCTTTTGCTTTAAGATCTGTATCGCTCGTACCAAGCCCAGAAGAATGCGAAGTACAAAACGGAATCACGATCTTATCATCAAAATCAACTTTTCTTACAAAAGAATCCACCGGCCAAGCCGAATCACCCCACCAAATTGGATAACCAACAAATACCGTATCGTACTCATCCCAATTTGGAACCACGGTGTTTTTTAGTTCTACATTTTGCAAATTTTCATCATTATGTTCACGCGAAACCCGCGAATCAGAATCTGTCCAGCTCAAATCACTTTCAGTGTAAAGCTGTGTCGGTTCAATTTCAAAAACATCAGCATTCAAACTCTCAGCAATTTTTGTCGCCACATTTTTTGTGTGATTTTGCGCCGAAAAATATACAACTAGTGTTTTACTATTTTTATCCATACAAATATTATACAACAAAAAAACACGCCTCACGGCGGGTTCAATATTTCATTCGTTTGGTGAGGATCGAAAAGACTACCTTATTCGGTTATGCATGGTTGTGGACTGGTGTATTGACCACCCTGAATACACGGCTAAGATCAAGGTTATACCTAAAAAGGACTACCCTACTCTGATGCCGTGCGAGTTCTGAGGTATACTTTTGCAGGCAAAGAGATAAGGATATCGCTTCGCTCCATGGGGATGTCGTGCTTCGCACTCCATTCGAACTTTTAAGAAAATATGGTTTAACTGGAGCCGTAGAAGCTTAAAACAATGACAATGAAGAAAATAAAAGAAATACAATGTCAATGCATAAAACAATAAATAAGCATAAGCATCAAGCCCCATATATAGCGTCATCATCAGTTAAAATTTTAATTTGGCATATTGCATTTTTCCCGAATATGGTTTAAAATAAAAAGTAGCCAGTAACTCTTATAGAGTTAATTGGAGGTAATACAAGATGTGGCCTGAACTGCCACGAGGGATCGCAAAAAAGCGGTGTTACGGCCTTAAAAATCCGGCGTCATATTTCGAGACGAAGGCGTAGCTCTCAAAAAAGTTCAACGCCGTAAGGCAAAGTCGTAGCCTGCGTCTTCATCTCGGCATATGACTTTTTTATTTGACAAGGTCTAGAGTGTAATTCTAGGCAGCACTTTTAAAAACTTGAAAAATAAAAAGAAACAATGTCGATGCAGTCATCGTGCTGCAGGGTACGGTGGCGATAAGCAATCGTAAAAAAGGATCAATAATGATCAACAATGATTGTCCACACGGTAACCCGTTGTGCCGAAAGCATATTATCTGCAAATATCGTCGGCTCAAGGGTAAATTGATTTACCCGAAAAAGGGTCAATTCTTCAGCTTCTGTTTAGAAGATAAAGAAAAAGCCGCCAACTCAACAGAACAAGTAATGACGGCTTAACTTCACAGGGTTTTAATAAGCTCCTAGAGCTTATTAAAACTCTTACAAGCACCGATAAAAACAATCGATACTTATAAGAACTTTAATACGCTTATGTTTCTACCATCTGTAGCATTAGTATATCAAGAATAAAATAATATGTCAAAAATACTATTAAATATATCGAATCGTTTAAGAAAGAAAAAAGCCCCAAAAAAGGATAAATGGGACGAATATATTAAAATCGCTAAATGGACTTTCATTGCAGCGCTACTTATTTTTGGCTGTATTTATCTTCTTGACGTTACGGATTCCCCTAGCAGATTAGGCATCGTCAATAGTGATAACTCAAAAGAATGGTTGAATTTTAGTATTAATTACTTCGGCACAATCGCCGCATCTTTTATTGGATTTATAGGTGCCATCATGGCGGTATCTATAACCATTGAAAAACAAAATGAATTCAGAAAAGAAGACAGTCGCAAGAATGTTCTTCCACTCATCAAAGTTGAGACGAATACTCCGTCGATAAAGTCCACAACGACAATTCCGCCAATAATTGATTTAGCGAAGAATAATAAGACTATTGCATTTATCGCCTTATCTTTTGAGAATGTTGGTCAACGAGAAATGTACGACATCTGGGTAGGAGGTGTAAAACATTATTCTAAAGGTAGTAAGAATTATTGCAATATTGCGCCCATCTTATATAAAAAAGATAAATATAGCGACCTCATCGCCTCAGCTATTGACTGCGAAAAAGAAGCAAAGACCGTAGAAATATCATTTAGGATTTATTTTAGAGATTGCTATAACAACTGGTATTATCAAGAAATTTCTGGAAGAGGAGCTGGAAATTGGAAGATGAGTTATAAAATTGACCATCTTGAAATCAAAAGCGCTCCAATACTAATAGACAAGGCAAAGCTCCTAGAAGCCATTAAGAAAAAGTAGGGCTGACAATTTTTACCGCCGCAAGGCGCACTTCTAACCGAAAAGAAGCAACATGGCAAAACGCCGCCCATTCAAGAAAACCAAACCAGGCGAGCCAATACCGGTTACCGCCCGACAACTTGAAAGTTTCATGCTCGAACATAGCGGCAGATTTAATTCGCGCGATTACGATAAATTCGAGCGTATGGAACTAATGGAATCGCCCGTTCGCGACGCAATCCACGAATTAAAGACTTATTCCCTAGAAACACTAGCACAGCGCTTCGATGTGCGCCTTTTGGGGCGCGGTAAGCGCGTTTTTGCGAGGTTAGACGCCGAATACGACAAATGGTACTACTTTTCCCTCGCATACATTCCACGCGCGCTAAATAACCGCGACGTGAATGACGCGATAATTCAAATGTTCTTCATTGGCAAGTGGCGCGTCCATAAGCTTTCGCTTTGAGCCGAACCGGAAGATATCAACCATTACGGCAACGATTCTAATAAAACATTCTATCATTTAGTCAATAGATAGCGTCCACTTGGACACAATCGGGTTTTGAAAGTTATTGTACAGAAAATAGGGGTGAGATTTTTTCTTGGCACGAAACGGTAAAACATTGTGGAAAAGTATATCATACTAAGCATATTTTTCACGACACTGCCGACGGCTTAAGGTGTTCTCGTGGTATAATAATATATACAGATGAGGTATATAGGTGCAAAAACAGATCTTCTCCCCGAAATTGCTGATTTCATAAAACAGCAAGGAATTTTAAACGACTCTAACCTTACATTTTGCGACGCTTTCAGTGGGACTGCGGCCGTGGGGGACTATTTTAAAGATAAATTCCGCATAACCGCCAACGACATCCAATACTATAGTTATGTCATAACGTACGCAAAGCTAAATACTCCAGATATGACTTTTCCTAAATTGGGTCTGGATCCATTTGACTATTTCAATAATACCAATAACGGTATCGAGGGGTTTATATTCAATGAATATTCTGACGGCGGAAGTGGAAACAGAATGTATTTCTCTTCTGAAAATGGCAAACGAATTGATTTTATTCGCACTAAAATAGAAAGCTGGCGCAAAGATGAAAAAATCAACGACAAAGAATACTATTATCTTCTGGCGGCTCTAATCGAATCTGCATCTAAAGTTGCCAATATTGCTGGGGTATACGGATCATACTTAAAAAAATGGGATCCTAGAGCCGTCAAACGAATGCCGTTTATCCATGTTGAATCAACCCGATCCAATCCAATATGCGAAAGCGAAGTAAGGAATGAAACTATTGAAGAACTAATCTGCGAAGTTAGTGGCGATATTCTCTACCTAGATCCACCCTATACAAAAAATCAATATTCCGTTCAGTACCATTTACTAGAAACTATTGCTAGATATGATAACCCAGCGATAAGTGGGAAAGGCGGCCTTAGAAATACTTCCGAAACTTCTTCCGCATTCTCACGACAAGGAGAAGTCGAACAGGTTTTTGATTTCATAATTGCAAAAGCAGACTTTAAATATATCATTCTGAGTTATAGCTCCGACGGATTAATGTCAAAAAAATACATAGAAAACACATTAAAACGATATGGAAAAGAAGAAACGTACTATCTGAAAAAGATACCATACAAAAAATATCGTAATCATCAGACATATTCTAATGATGAACATTGTGAATATTTATTCTTCATTGAGAAAAAACCATATCTAGAAGCAAAGTATGCGTCACCGTTGAATTATCAGGGCGGCAAGTATGATTTGGTGGACTTCATAAAAAACAACCTACCAAATAAAAATATTCAACGCTTCATAGATGTTTTTGGCGGTGGTTACAGTGTTGGGGCAAATATAGAAGCGGAGCAAATTATTTATAACGATTTTAATTTTATAGTAGCCAGACTCCTAGAGTGCTTTAAAAACACTGACACTGCCGAACTTGTTAGATATATTACTCGAACCGTAAAAAGATACAAATTAGAGCCCGGCGCAAAAGAAGCATACCTTAAATTGCGCGATAAGTATAACGCCACGCCCTTAGATAGGCGTAATTTGAAAATGCTATACGTCTTAATTATGTACGGTTTTAATCAACAAATACGTTTTAATTCTTCATATGACTGCAACAATCCAGTTGGCCCTGCTGGTTTTAATGATGTTATGTTGTCAAAGCTAATTAGCTTCTGCCGACGAATACAAGAACAAAACCTCCTAATTTGCTCCGGTGATTTCGAAAAAATGGAACAATATTTTGAGGATGGAACATTCCTGTATTGCGATCCACCATACCTTATTACGCTCGGAAGTTACAATGATGGCAAAAGAGGTTTTAATGGCTGGGATGAGTCTGACGAAAAACGACTCTATACATTTCTCAATAAAGCCAACCGCAAAGGTATTAAGTTTATGTTATCTAACGTATTAGATCACAATGGAAAGCATAACGACCTGCTAGATAGCTGGATCAAAGAGAATAATTATAACGTTATTGAATATAGTAAGGCCGCAAGAAAAGGTAGGAAAGAAATTTTAATTACTAATTATAATAAGGAGAATAACAAATGATTGAAGTCGTACTTCCGGACAGAGGGCCAGTCGCCAGTTTAAGCGACGACATCGTCCTTGCTATAGTGCAAAGAATTCATCATACTTCAAACTATGTCGTGTCGTCAGAAGCGCGCAGAATCGGGCGTTATGTAAAAGTTAAAAACACAGATGATGGTAGCATACATTATGTTTGTCTTTCAAATCCAGACAATGATTCAAGAAACGCGCGTTTGATGCAATTCGTCTCCCCTGCATATATAGAATTTAAAAAGGATCCAAATAATAACAAAACTTTTGATATATACATCATTAGACCAGATAGGAACGACCGTACGGATTATGCCAAACTCTTTTATCGTTGTTTTGTCACTATTGGCATTAATATTCTCAACACGGACGAACTTCAGTTAACCGATATCCATCCTTTCAACTCGTACGAAGATCTAAAAGCATATCGAAATAAAACCAGTGATAGAAACTCGCATAATAGACAAACTTTTTTCGTAGACGAGAGCGATGAATACGCTAATCAGATTTCTATTTACGGAAAGACATTCGGAGCTAATGCAATGGAGTCTTTTATTTTTGCTATTACGCTAGCCCGAATCAGCTCAAAAATAGTGGTTTTCTATCAAGTTCTCGACAATGACTCTACCGCATTGTCAGATGATCAACGCGAAGTACTCGAAGAAGAGGGTGTAGATTTTGGAGAAAAAATCGAGCTTCTTCCCGGCGGAAGAACAGCCTCATCGTCAACACGAGATACCAGTCGAGATACCCCAGTCTTTCACTATAATTTGCTCAAGAAGTATGGCGACAAGAGGTGTTATATTTGTGGTTGCGATATGGAACACATGATAATCGGATCTCACATTGAACGCGTTACTGATATTGATCATAATATACATTATGATGATGCAGAAAAGAATCGCAGAGCGACAGACGGAGATAATGGCTTCTGGCTATGCGCTAATCACGACAAAATGTTCGAATATGGCATAATTTATTTTAGTGATTCAACACTACAAATCGGCCGTCTTTCCAACGAACCAACCGACAGACCATATATTGATCACTCCTTTAAAACTATTGGAAACGTTTATTCAGAAGATCTAACTAGTGTCGGCGAAATACGAGGTGGGCATTTCCATATAAAACACGAACACTATAATGAAAATATGCGTGATTATCTAGAAAAACATAAAAGGCGTGTTACTTCCGCCAATATACTGCTGTAACGTAGATGGTGTCTCCTTTGAATAATCAGTAAACTATGGTATAATATTAACTATTATGAACGGCTATGTTTATATTTTGACGAATCCAAGTTTCAGAGACGACTGGGTTAAAATCGGAAAAAGTTCTCGCCCAGTCAATATTCGCTCAAAAGAACTAGACAATACGGCCGTACCGCTTCCGTTCGAAATATATGCAGTCCTAAAAACTGAAAAGTATGACGAAGCCGAGAAGCAAATACACCACCTCATAGATATTGTTAATCCAGACATGCGCATCAGAAAAGGCCGTGAGTTTTTTAATGTTACTCCAGAAAAAGCACTAAGTATATTTAGAGAATGCGCGAGAACACTGGACGATGCATCGATTGAAACTTATAATAATCGTCTAAATTCTGAATCAATTTTAAAAGAGCATAATTCAGATGATTCGTGCGGTCAAAGTAATAAAATACCAGATAATCAAAATACCAGAGTAGTCACTAAAGCAAAACTTACATTCAGATTACTCAGAATACCTATTGGGGCGGAGTTATCCTTTTCTGAAAACGACGCCGTTAAAGCAACCGTTGTTAATGAAACAAATGTAATTGAACTTCAAGATGGAACAAAGGCGACACTTTCTCGTGCAGTAGCCATTGTTAAGCGCAGGCTGGGCACCGCTACTAGTTCAGAAGCATATCAAGGTGGCGCATATTGGCTATATAAAGGTCAACGTCTAACTACGATTAGAAACCAGATAGAAAAATAGCTCGTCTTTCATAGATCCACCGAGCAAACATGCTCTAATCCAAACTTTCGACCTAAATCTTCCCACATAGCGTCCGGCGCATCTTCGCCGAGAACACGATAAAGCGCATAGTCGTAATCGACAAAAATCTTAGCGACTTCTTGAGGATTCACCATAAGCTGACAGAAATAGCCGGCCGTGGTTTCACCCTCGACCATAATTGAATAGTCTTGCCCGTTTTCATTCGCGACGGACTCACTAAATTCGCTAATTAACAGGTTAGAAAAAGGAGATCTCGTCGAAAAGGACATTTTGGTGCGAAATATGGTTTCGAACCTCGAAATTGATGCACAAAAAAGGGTGATTTTTTAGATTAAATCACCATTTAATTTCATCTTCGAATCTGAGTTTTCCACAGGTTCCCCTGTTGGTGAACCGGGTGAGACTCGATTCGAAGAACGAGTCCCCCAACTCAAAAAATGCCCCCTAAAGGCATTCCGTCTTATTGGTGAGCCGGGTGGGACTCGAACCCACGACACCAAGCTTAAGAGGCTCGTGCTCTAACCAGCTGAGCTACCGGCCCGCTCACTCCAATAATTATATCACGAAATCCACTTCTGCGCAAATACTATGTTATAATAAAATTAATTAACAAGGAGCTACTATGACAAAACAAAGTAACACCCCATATATTGTCACTATCGCGATTCTTATCCTAGTGATTATCGGCGGAGGAATCTATTTCCTCTTTTTCAATAAACCTAATGAAATTTCTTGGAGTAAGGACAGCACTATTACGCCACCTCCCACTGCCAACACTGATGACGACGAAAAATCCGAAACTTTCACTCAAAACACTCCTCTTGGCACTCTTGACTGTGTCAAAGACCAAATTCCCGGTGCCGATTATTGCAAAATCCCAAACTCTAAGATATTGAATGCTCGCAAGAATTTCAGCTACACTCTCACCGAACTTTCTGAATCCGATTCGGAAAACTCCGATTTCGAGAAAATTGCCAAAATCGAAATCGATAAAACCGACGGCAAGCAAGCTAAAATCACGTTCAACAAAGAAGTCGTCGACCGCTACTACGACATCAAAAACTATGACTACACTATCACTGTCCCTTTTAGTCGCAAAGCCCTCTCTTCAAAAATCGCCGGTTTCGGACAAGGTGTTGGTGATGAATACATCTTCTTCCTCATGGAAGATGGCACCATAGACATGCTCCGTGTTTATGCTATCCTAAATGATAAGAACTACAATGCTCACCGTATCGACGGTGTCAAAGATGTTACCACGATTCTCGGCGGCAGCAGCTACGACGAATATTCCGGCGGCCATACCAACTATGCCATCAGAAAAGACCAAACCGCCTACGACCTTGTTAGTCTTCTACCTAGCTGGAACACTTCCGACTAGTTTTATCACATTTCAGTAAACCTATTTATTCCCACAACATCTAAGAGCAAGCAAATTGTAACCTAGATCTCAATCAAGTCATATTCCCTTTTGCCAAGCCCAAGCTTTTCCGCATACGGCAAAATCTCACGCCCAAGCCGAGAGTCAATCCGCTCTTTCAAAGCCTCCGCACCCGGATCCTTTGACGCCCACACCATGTCAATAAATGCTTGGTCATTTGCCACCGGATCAACCGACGCCACAATCCCCAAGTTCTCCATCACTGGGTCATCCTGCTCCGCATCGCAATCACATGATGTCGAAAGTGCATTCATCACAGTAATATAAACAATCGGTTTCCCCTTTTCCTCAAGATAATCCGCCACCGCTGTCGCAGCTTCCGCCATCGACTCAATAAAATCAATCTGTTCGTGCTTCAAAACCCAACACATTTTTGGACTCTTGGTTTTCCCACATGAATGAATATATGCCTTACCATTTCGCGATGCAAACCCAATCGACTGATTCTTCAAATTCGCACCAAATCCTCCCATCATATGCCCCTTCCCATGCGCAAGATTCACAAACGAATCATAATTGTCAAAATGAGAACCCACTAAATCATATTTCAAATGCTTCCCCTTCTCAAACGGAATCTTAATCTCCCCTTCCGCATCCATAATGTCAACTTCAGCAAACGACGTAAAACCATGCTCCTCCGCCACTTTCATATGGTCCGAAGCTTTATTGCGAGCACCAGGATAAGCAGTATTACATTCTACAATCGTCCCTTTCAAACCCTTAACAAACGGCCCAATTAGGTCCGCCTTCAAATACCCTTTTGCCCCCTTTTCACCTGTCGACACTTTCACTCCAACCTTACCGGGTAACTCCACCTTCAAAGCATCAAATACTTTTTGCAATCCTTCAGGTGTAATCTCTTTTGTAAAATAGACTTTCGCAGTCATTTTTCCTCCTCCAATTCTATTTCAATTATATCACTTCTTGTCTTTCTTCTTCCCAAAGAGCTTACCTAGGTATCCAAGGTAGCTCGCCTTCTGCCCAATATCAATCGCATCGCCTAGCACTGGCACATTTCGCGCAATATCAGAAAACTTTTGATGCACCGCCGCTCGCGTCGGCACGACATTATTAACGGCTTGATCAACTACACTTTCAAGCGCACCCGCAGCTGCACTTTTCACCACCGTTTTCGTTACATTTTTCCGATTATCATCACTTTTCTTGTTATTACTACTCATATCAAACTCCCTGCTATTTATAATTATACCACTCCCATGATTATTTATCAGCTTCTCTATCGTCCTGACCTTGCATATGCTATAATTGCCATAAGATAAAGGAGTATAACAAAATGAAACAAATCAAACCAATCATCTGGGGCATCGCCATCATCGCACTCGGCGTCATTTTCGGCGGCAACGCCATCGGCCTCTTTAATATCGACATTTTCTTTGACGGGTGGTGGACCTTATTCATCATTGTCCCCGGCGTCGTCAGCCTCTTCACCGACAAAGAAAAGCTCTCCAGCCTCGTCATAATCGGCATCGGCGTCATTCTTCTCCTCGCGGCTAGGGATGTTTTCTCTTACGACATCGCCTGGAAGGTCATCCTCGCCGTCGTTCTTATCGCCATCGGTCTCGGCCTCGTCTTCCGCAGCATCTTCCACACAAACAACGATAAAGAAATCGGCAAAAAAATCGAGGACCTCGAAAACGGCAAAATCATGGATTCCCAAACCGCCATCTTCTCCGGCAATGAGCGCACCTATAATAAAGAATCCTTCCAAGGCTCCAACATCATCGCCGTCTTTGGCGGAGTCGACCTAGATCTCATAAACGCCAAATTCGAAAAAGACACCGTCATCAAAGCCTTCTGCGCCTTCGGCGGTATCGACATCACCATCCCAGAAGACGTCCAAATCAAAGTCAAATCCGCCTTCATCTTTGGTGGCGCGAGCGACGAAAGAAAAGATGTCACAGCAAAAGGCAAACACACTATTTACATCGACGCAGCTGGCGCCTTCGGTGGTGTTACCATCAACTCCAAAAAGAAATAAATCTATTCAACAAAAGCATCAATCAAACTATTCTATTTTGATGCATTAAACATAACGCTACTAGATTACAAATTCACAATCTGCTCTAAAGTCTTAGTTCGCCCATCATAAGCCCGAATCACAACGGTAATCTTATGCTCGCCTCGGCTTAAGCCCTTCAATGAAAAATCTTCATCACAAGTACTCACCTTGTTCTGCACGTCTAAATCATCCGTTTCGTGATGTCCTTGTCCACCATTAGTAGGCACCATAGATATTTCACAAGTACCGCTTATCGCACCATTCGTTTGTACCTCAATATAATAATCGTTGCCACGAATCTCGGAATAAATAATAGCCGCTTCAATCTCATCCTCCGCTGGCGCAGGTTCAGGTGTCGGAGTGGCATCGGATGTGTCGTCATGCGAATTATTCTTATCTGAATCTTTTTTACCAGAATCATCACTGCTCTGAGATGATTCGTCATCTCGATCATCAACGATGTCCTTAACAACAAAGTATCCGCCCACACACAAAACCGCCACGATCAAAGCAATCAAAAGCCCGATAATGACATTGTTAGATGATTTCTTCTTGTCCATAAAAACCTTTCAATTATTATATTACTTTAATTCTATCATAAATCAAAAAACAATAGCAAAAGTTACCTCTTTGCTCTTTTTTGCCTCTGTTACATTACCATCACCAACTCAGAAATCCCCGCCTCCTCGACAAGTTTCAAATACTCAATCTTCATATAATAATTACTCCACAGTTTTCCATCTCTTTAAAGTCGGGAAAATCTTCGTACAATACTCACGCATCTCTTCATTTGTCATTCCCGCTTGTTCACCAAACTGCGAACATTTTTCAATATACTCTTCCATCGTGCACTCATCAATAAAATTGCCATCCTTGTAACACCACTTACAATAATCCTCGTTTACGCTCCCATCCGCATTTGTCGCAAACATGTCTTTCGATGTTAACGGCATTGCACAACTTTGACAAATTTTTCCTTCCATTTTCCTCCTTATTAATCTCTTATTACCATTATATCACTCCTGTTTCATCTCCACTAACTCAAACCGATACTTCTGCTTCACATCCGGATATTTTTTATGGTCCACTTCACTAATAAACATTTCAAGTGGCCTCACCCAAAGCATCCCATTGCCATAAAGCGCTCGGTAAATCACCACTAGCTCTTCCGTCTCCGAATCTCTCCCAATATCCTCCACGATATACATTCCGCCCTTAAAATGTCGATACACTCCATGAACCACTATCTCCCGCTTCATAAAACCTCCTCCAAATAATTCAGCAAAACGAACTACTTCGCGTACTCAACCGCACGAGTCTCCCGAATCACATTCACCTTAATGATTCCAGGATAACTCATCGTCGCTTCAATCTTATTTGCAATATCACGGGCCAATTTCAAAGCCGACAAATCATCAATCTGCTTTGGCTCCACGATTACACGGATTTCCCTACCAGCCGAAATCGCATAGGCCTTATCAATACCCGGGAACGAAGTTGCAATGTTCTCAAGATCACGCATTCTTTCCGCAAAGTTTTCCGCCGAAATATTGCGAGCACCCGGGCGAGCCGCGCTCATCGCATCACAAATCTTCACGATAATCGCTTCCGGCGTCGTTGGTTCAATATCATCATGATGCGCTGCAATCGCATGCACCACTTCATCGCTCATACCATATTTCTTAGCTAGCTCCGCACCAATATCAGCGTGCTTACCCTCAATCTTATGAGTCACTGCTTTACCCATATCGTGGAGCAAAGCCGCAGTTTTAGCGATTCTCTTATCAGCACCAATCTCTTCTGCAATCATGCCAGCCACATGTGCCATTTCAATCGAATGTAGTAATACATTCTGACCATACGAAGTTCTAAATTTCAGCTCACCGAGTAAGTGCAAAATCTCGCGTGGGATTCCCACGATTCCAACTTCGCGTGCCGCATCTTCACCAGCTCGCACCACTTCTTTTTCAATCTCACGCTCAGCTTTCGAAACTGCATCTTCAATCGACGATGGATTAATGCGCCCGTCCTTCATCAAACGCTCTAAAGCATATCTTGCAACCTGACGACGAATCGGGTCAAACGAAGATAAAACCACCATACCCGGCGTATCATCAACTAAAATATCTACGCCAGTTGCACGCTGCAGTGCCTGAATATTACGACCTTCCTTGCCAATAATCCGCCCCTTCATATCATCATCCGGCAGCTTCAATGCCGTCACCGTACGATCAGCCGTCACTTCAGAAGACATTCTTTCCATTGCAGTAAGTAGCATCGCTTGTGCCGCTTCATCAACTCCGTGTTTAATCTCCTTCTGTTCCTTTGTCACGAGTCCGACCAAATCCTGCTTAATATCATTCTCTGTCATTTTCATTAATTTTTCCCGCGCGTCAGCCTTAGACAAGCCCGCAATCTTTTCCAATTTCTCGTGCTGCTTAGTCCTAATATCACGCACTTCCTGCTTGAGCTCATCAAGTTCCTTTTCTTCACGCGTCAACTTCTCAGATTTCTTTTCTAATTGATCCAATTTCGCATCCAAAGTATTCTCGCGTTCCGCCAAACGATTTTCCGTCTTCTTCCATTCTTTACGTCGTTCATTTTCCTCCGCCTGGTTCTTCTCAGTAATCGCAGATGCCTCTTTCTTCGCAGAAAGAACAATATCCTGCGCCTCCCGTTTCGCTTTCCTCACTAAATCATCCGCCTTATCTTTGCCACCTTTTTCATTTTTTTTATTATATGCAAAAATTCCTCCCGCCCCAGCAGCGATTCCTACCACGGCGGCAATTATTGGAACAACAATCTCCATAATTCCCTTTCTAATTGTTTTTGTCGATATTTTTCTTATATCAACGGGTTAACAAATAACATCAAATTATAATATTCCACCCCAATTATACCACAAAACCTCACAAAAATAAATTTCTCACGCTTGCTTTTTTAAACCATCAAGAGTAAACTAAATTAAACAAACGGAGGTAAAATGGGTAAAATCCAAGAAATGTTATTACAAAATGGGCTCATCTACAAAGCACCAGATGGCTCCACTTCCTACATTGAAGGAAGTTTAGTTTCAAATTCTTTAGTCGTCCGAAATTCCAGCGGTTGGGTCACTCACCGCGTCGAACGTTCCGCCAACGGCGTTGACCTCGTCGTTAGAAACGTCAGCACCGGCCTAGTCGAACTAAAACTTGCGGCGTAAATTAGCCCCAAAACCCGCGTTTTTTAGTTTTTCTAAATTCTTCCAAAAGTTCCTTTTGTTTACGTGACAAGTTTTTCGGCGTTTCAACAATTACCGTCACAATATGTGGCCCCCTATCACCATTGTCCCGAAACGGTACTCCATGCCCTGACAGTTTAAACGGCGTTCCGCTTTGTGTTCCCGCCGGGACTTTCATTGTCACTGTCCCATCTACTGTTTCTACATCAATTTCACATCCAAGCGCCGCGTCCACCATACTAATCTTATGCTCTGACAAAATAATCGCGCCTTCCCGTGTCAAATGCTTGTGTGGTTTTACTCGCACCCTCACATACAAATCGCCCTTTTCGCCACCTTCCGGCGCCGGCCCACCTTTCCCACGCAATCTAATACTCATTCCGTCGTCAATCCCAGCCGGAATCTTCACCTTCAAATCCTTCCCCTCCAGCGTCACCTTTTTTGTCGCACCAAAAATCGCTTCTTCAAACGTCAAAGTTACAGTAGTCTGATAATCAGCACCCCGCCTAGCTCTCCTGGCTCCACCACCAAAACCAAAAATACTTCCTAAAATATCATCAAATGGTGACGCCCCTCCGCCAAAATCAAAGTTAAACGTCTGTCCGTTAAAGTTAAATGCTCCACCCTGACCAAACGGATTCCCGGCTGCCCCACCAAACGGATTGCCGCTAGCTCCGCCCACGCCTGCATGTCCAAACTGATCATACCGTGCTCGCTTCTGCTTATCAGAAAGCACATCATGCGCTTCATTAATTTCTTTAAATTTCGCTTCTGCTTCCTTATCACCCGGATTTTTATCTGGATGATATTTCACTGCCAGTTTTCGATAAGCCTTCTTAATCTCATCATCCGACGCTGTTTTCGAAACGCCCAAGACTTCATAATAATCACGTTTGCTCATAGTATATTTATTATACCCCACTGGCACTCACACGTCAAGAGTGCCAATAATAAAAATTGACTCTTGCACAAAACTTAAAAAGTATGCTACAATTAAAATGCAATAGCTAAATGTTTAATTAAATGCAATTGGTATATTTTATACACCAAATGTTCGTATACAAAATGGCGCCACTTGGTTGTCACGCGTATGAACAATTGGTCGTAATACTGATTGCTGAACGTTTGGCTATTGCACCCCAGGTGGTGCCATTTTTGTATAGCCTCATTTGTGCTTCAATATACTTTAGTGGTACCGCCGGGGGATAAGCAAAATAAGAGAGGTAATCTAATGAAGATAAAGCACCAATGTCATATTAAACGTAACTCTATCCTATTTATTATTCCAGGATTCTTGCTGTTAACTACCTTACTAACTGGTCTTATTCTATCTAATTCAATTGTTAAAGCGGCAGACAACGCCACCGACTCCTCTAACGTATCAGTCGTAGTCAACTCTGCCTGTACCATGAAGGGTGGTAGCAATGGCACGGATACTAGTGGCAATAGTATTTATAGCGCTACCGTAGATCCAGGCTCTACCGCCGAAATCAGTGGCAGTAAACTCACTACAATTTGCAATGATCCTAGTGGCTATTCTATTTATGCTATAGGCTATGGCAATAATGCCTATACTACTCCCACCAACACTCAAATGATCGGAGTATATGGTAATATCAGCACCAGCACTACTACAAGCGGTGATAGTAGTAGTTGGGCGATGAAGGTTAATCCAGTATCTGGCGATAATCCTACCATTATGAACAGCTTTAATAACTACCATGTCATACCCGAAACTTATACTCAAATAGCAAAATATACCTCATCTACTTCCTCCGGTACAGCTACTGGTGCCCAGGTTCAAGCTAAATACCAAGTCTACATCAGCAGTGGCCAATTAGCCGGTACTTACACCGGAAAAGTTAAATATACTATGGTTCATCCCAACACCGCCGCAGCTCCTACTACTAAAACTATTGCTGATGCTACTTATATGCAGGAAGTAGGAAGCTGCCCATCCACGCTTACTACCGGTATGGTCTATCAGCTAACAGACAATCGTGATAACCAAAAATACTTAGTAGCTAGACTCAAAGACGGCAACTGCTGGATGCTCCAGAACCTCAAACTCGGCCGCAGCACCTCCACCCTCACTCTCACTCCTACCAACTCTGATGTAGGTAGCAACTATGTATTAAACAATAAACTCCCATCCCCAGGTAAATTCCACGCCTATACCATTGACGGCGTTCAGTATCAGAATAACAGCACTGAATATTACTGTACTGGTAACGGTACCGCCAGCGATTGGGAGAGTTGCTATTACAACTGGTATACTGCTACTGCTGGTACTGGCACTACCTACATCGCTACTCAAGGCCAAAACGTTAACAACAGCATCTGTCCAGCTGGTTGGACTTTGCCTACTAGTGGTAGTGGTGGTCAGTTCCAACAGCTTTACAATCAGTATCCTTCTGCCGCTCAAATGGAAGTAGCAAACCCAACCACTACAAAAGAAAATACTCCAACCGTAGGCCAAGTTACCAGTACTCCTGGCTTCCTGCTTAGCGGCGGCTATGGCACTGGTGGAGCCGGCGTTCTCGGCTCCGTCGGCTACTACTGGTCGCGTACTGCGCATTCTGCTCAGCGCGGGTACGGTCTGTACATGAATACTACCGGTGTCAGCCCTTCGTACAACGACAACAAGTACCTCGGATTCGCAGTCCGTTGCCTCGTCCAAGAATAATCTGGCGGGTGACGGCACGTATTTTTCTAGCATCATAAAATGATTTGAAATTTTAACACGTATATTCCTGACGCAACCGAGAAAGTTGCCCTGTAAAGGGCAATCTTTCCCGGCTTGCCAGCGTATGACGTGCTTAAAATTTCAAGTCCCGATGCTAGAAAAATATGTGCCGACAGGCCCCGCCAATATTACTGTCCTGGTGCTCTCTGCTTCTGCCCCGGATTCGTCGTAATCAAACTCTCTTCCGTTTCTGATGCAATCACCTGAATATGCACGTGATTTGGTCCCGCAAAGAATAGTCCCTGTCCCACCGGGAAGTTTGACAACCGCCGTTTTTCTTCCTCAGTCAATTTAAACACGTCCGAAAGCACATCCACTGCCGACGGCGACTGTTTCAAAAGTAGCTGCATCGACGAGTTCCCCACAATCGCTCGTCCCATCTTAGTACTCATAAAGTCTTCCACATCCTGTGTTACAGTAGTCAAACCCAAATAATACTTACGGGCTCGCTTCGCCAAAGAAAACAAGAAATTCGCCGAATCTTCATGTTGCATCAACTGCCACGCCTCATCTACAATCAACAAACGCTTCCTTTGTTCCGCCCTCACAATATTCCAAATGTGACTCAGCACAATATACATCGCCACCGGCCTAAGTTCGTCTTCTAGATCCCGAATATTAAATACCACCATCTGGTTATTAATATCAATATTGGATTGCTGTGAGAAAATCCCCGCAAACGTACCCGTTGTATATTTGCGTAAACGCTGTGCTAAAGCCGGTCCCGTCCCTTCCATATGTAGCAACGTATCATACAAATTCGCAATCGTCGGTGGCGTAGATTGATGGGTCAATGGGTCTGAAGTAATCCCCGCCCTAGCATAAGTATCAATTAAAGCCTGATCTAGATCTGCCTCTTCAGCCGCTGTCAACGCCGGCACCACTTGCCCACCAGAAGAAACCTGATTCCCTCCTAACATCAATCTAAACAACCCATGTAGTGTTACAAGATTCGCCCGCAAAGCATCATTCGCATCTTCCGCATCCACCACTTTCGGCAAATCAAACGGGTTAATCCTTACATCAGAATTCAAAGATAATCTAATATATGATCCGCCTACCGCATCGGATAATTTCTGATACTCATTTTCCGGGTCAATAATAATTACCTCCGCCCCCACCATCATCGAACGTAGCGCTTCAAGCTTCACCGTAAACGATTTACCAGCACCCGATTTCGCAAACACCACCATATTAGCATTTTCCAAAGAGAATCTATCAAAAATCACCAACCCATTATTATGCATATTCACGCCATATAATATACCCTTGTCCTGAGTCAAATCCGCTGACGTAAACGGGAATGATGTCGAAATCGCCCCCGTGTTCATATTCCGCCGAATCTGCAGTTGGTCCGTACATTGTGGCATAATCGAATTTAAGCCTTGCTCCTGTTGCGAATTTGCCACTTTTGAAAACACCATCTGCTGACCTAAAATAGTTTCGATCTTCTGCTGCACAAACTTCATTTCATCCAAAGAATCCGCCCACAATGTAATGTATAGCCCAAATCGGAAAAACTTCTCTGCCCCCACCTGAAGCTGATCACGTAATTCCTCCGCGTCAGTAATTGCCGCCTCTAACTCCGGATCACGCACTTTGCCTTTTTCCGCATTAACGTTCATTGACGCTTCAAGTTGCGTCACCTTAGTACGCAAATTCTTCATCACTACTGCCGACTCTACCGGATAAATATACATCGACACGTCTAGCACTTCATCAATGTTAATAATTGGTGATAGCCATCCGGTATAGAGCATCCGTGGATACCCATAAACATACATTGTCCGTCCGTACTTATTGCCAAGTCGAAAATAATCCGAGTGAATCTCAATTGCCGAAGGCGAAATCAAATCCCGTAAAGTGTTCGTTCCTTGTTCAAATGCTCGCTGAATTTCTGCTTGCTCCATCGCCTCATTTTGTGCTGCAATTTCTGCTGCAGTAAGCTGCCTCTTTTTAGCCATTTACCTGCCCTCCATTTACATTAGCGCCATCCACCGGCCGTTCGCCCTTTTTAACATACATCGTCGCAAGTTTACTAAAATCTACCAAAGGTTCCCTTACTGCCGTATCCGGGTTATTGAAATTATAATAAAGCTCCGCTAGTTCCTTTGTGTTAAGTCGCACTGATTGAATTCCAATTTGAAATAATCCCGACGTCACTGAATCTACACGGTTGTTTAATTCCGTTAAAGCTTTGTCATAGGTCGCACGATCAATCCGTGTTACATCTGGACCTTTCGCTCGCGAAAACGATTTAAAGAAATTCTTCGTCTGCTGAATAGTTTTTTCCATGTCTGCTGATGGATAATACGGAATAATAATAAAGAACGATTTATCCATAATATTTGCCTCTTGCGACAAAATATCTACGAAATTAATATAATCGTCCATCAATACACCAAGTAACATATTGTCATTATTGCGCCGGATTTCTGAAAGCCGTTCAAGATACGGCCCAATATCTACCCGCTGTGACCTCACCAGAATTTGCGTCGTAAACTTCAAAGAGTTCAAGAAATTCTGGTACGAATATTCCACCCCTTCGCGTTCCATATCGCTCATCAAATCAAAGTTTATTGATTTACACGCTACCACTGCCCTAAAAGACCCATCTTTCATAATCACCACATTATCGCGTAATTCCGAAATCAACAATGTTGCCTGTGTCGACGTTGGAACGTCCTTGTTTGGTGAAGTCGGCGCGTTCTGCTGAGCTTGCATCGCCGCCGAGCCCATCATCGCCGCGTTTGGCTGCCCCGGCATCATCACCTGCGGTTGCGCCATCGGTTGCCCCGCCTGCATCGGTTGGCTCGCCTGTGGCATCGCCTGCTGTTGCATCATTGGCTGCGCCATCTGCTGCGTTGCCATCGGTTGTGCCTGCGGCATCGCTTGTCCAGGTTGATTCGGCATAATCATTTGTGGTTGTTGACTTCCTTGTGGGTTCATATTCTATACTCTAGTGTAGCGATATAAAAACTTCGCCCTCATCCTTTCTATTAATTCGGTTAGCTTCCTTCGCAATCGTCGCAACAGAAAAATCAGTATTATTTGCTAATTCTATTATACTAGGTTTTGGTGGAGTTTTTTCCACTTTTTCGCTTGTTTTTTGTTCTATACGATTAGACTTTTCCACAGGCTCACTTGCTGCCGCCATCCCTGGCCTCACTATTGACACCGATTCAAAGTCTGGCCCTTGTTCATCAAACTTCACCACCGTCTCAGCCATCTTTGCAGAGTCCTCTTTCGGCTCGTCCAATCGCTGTTCCATATTTTTCTGAACCGTTGCTCCCGACATACTTTCGCTCTTCGCAATCGCTTCACGCATCTCACGCATTACTTCTTCATGTCGCTCATTTTCATCCTTCGCAATCGTATTTTCCAAATTATCAAAATGCCCCGTTTCAAATATATCACTCGTATTGTTTGCCTCTCTCACCAATTCTTCATTCACTGGGCTGTTTCCACCCATGCCCTTAATCGCTTGACCTTCCGTATCCACAATATCTGCCAAAAACGACAGCCGGTGCGTTGCCTCTTCGCCCGTAATATCTCGTGCTCTTGTATCTTCCACTATCTTCGGCGCTATAATATCAATCGTCGATTCCCTCTGCCCTGGTGTCCATTTTCTCGTATGCGGTTTCAAGTAGTAAGAAACGATCGCTGCAAGATATGTTTCCATCGGTTGGTCCTTTTTTAACGGTAACGCTAACACAATGAAAAACAGTGCCGGTATCGCTGGGATAATCACTAGTATTGGAAATAGCTGAAACAAAGCCACTGCAAGAGCAATACATCCCGCCGCCACCAAAAGATAAACAAACTGCCGAAAACTAAACGGCCCGAGAAGTTTATCGTCCGCTTCAACATCCTGCGGTACTTTATATTGTGCCATAATAATATTATAGCATATCCATCTTGGAATAATTGTTTTTAATCATCATTTATAAATGAGTGTATCAATTCTTCCATCTTGTCCTTCAAATCATCTGTCGTTGGATAACGACCAGCTGCCTGCTCATCTCTAATGTATTCGTCAAAGTTATCTTTTACCATTTTTATAGAATCTACCTTGTCAGGATAATCCCTTGAAACATTGTCGCAATACTCCACAAAACTCCTCGCAAATTCATCCGAATCTGCCCCACACGACATGTACATATCATCAACTTCTGCACAGAAAACGGAGCTATCGAACCTTCCCTCGTGCAAGCTCTCCCGCACTTCTCTAGCAATTCTACGCATATCACCCTTCTGTTTATACGGGTCAACCTCAAACATCTTTCCTTTACCCCACTTAGTGTCAAACACGTCCTTGAGCTTTTTCCATTCCTCGATTGTACCAGCCTTCTGGTTATCAGCCGTATTCGGCGTCTGTCGCGACATCATTAATGTAATCTTCCGCGCTGCTGGGATAATATATTTCTCTTTCACGCACGCCATTAATTCATCATAAGTCGCCTCACCATTAGGCACTTTGATTGGCTTCTGCTTACCGTCACTATCAGCTACAGTCTTCAATGTCCCATCATCATTCAGCTTGAACCCGCTGATTAATTCACCATTTACATTCCTAAACCCTCTGAGCAATTCTTCTGGGAATAATTCTGGCCATTTTTCTGGATTCATCATTAGTTGGAACATCTTAATCGCATCTGCATCTTGCACGTTAAACGCACCCGGTTTCGTAGCCTTGTTCAAGCTATCGAGATAGGCCAAAAACTCTTGTGTATAATTCTGTATGTAACCCTTCTTAATCATTTCCGCCACCATCGGGCTAAATGCCGCATTTTTATCCTTGAATGGTGCCGCCAATAGTCCTCTACCAATCGTCGTTCTAAATCTCTTCAGCCCAATGTGCTCAGGCACCCCATCCTTACCAGGCTCCATACCAGCCAACATACCATACAAATTATTAATTGGATCATTAATTATCACATCTTGATTAGAGAAAAGCTCCTTAAATGCCGAGCCGTCCGTTTCGTAAATTCTCGTAACAAACTGCTCACCATCATACCAATCATAATATTTTCGACCCTGCTCATCAATCTGATCCCATTTCACCAATTTTTCTGGGTGATGCTTCAACAAATAGCCACGGTATTTCTCATCCTTCAGTTTATTGCCTTCTTTGTCAGTAGCATATCCATCGTCGTTCACATAATAACCTACAAACATATTTCTAAAGTTCGTCTTGTCGTGTGGATATTTCGCCGCGATAATATTAATATCTCGCCTCTGGCTGCTTTCCACCGCCGCTGCTCTCGCAATAATCTTACCTAGCACCCGCGTCTGTCCAGCTTCACCCAATCCACCAGCCGACGACATAATGTAATGTTTGTATTTACTAAATTTATCACTCTTATCGTTCGGATCATAATCCTTCAAACTATCTAGGTACTCCTTAACCATAAAGTTAAAGTCTGACTCGTTATCGTTCTCCGCTGTCATCTGCGCCCGACTATATTCTAAGAACGCGCCTGCTGCCGCCGCATTTCTGCGCGATTCAGGATCACTCAACCTAATCTGCTCTGCCAAAGCCTTACCCTTCTTGCCAGCTTTCTCAGCCACTTTAATCCGCTCCCTCACGGTCTCATCTACATAGTAGTCTCCATAGTTCGAAAGCGTATGTGCTGTGTCCATCGTTGCCGTCTCGCTGAGCAATCCCGAAGTCGACGCATCCTTTGCTGTCCTCGTATACTTATTCGCCTTCAAGTATTCTGAAGTCCCCTGCGACTTCGAACCATCATAACCAGCACTGATTTTCTTCTGTACAAACACATTAGCCCGATTTTTCTGAATCGTCTGCAAATTTTCTAACTGCTTCGCATCAAGCGCTCGTCTATTATCCATAAATCTCCTCAAGTGACTCATCGGCGTCTTTCCATATTCTCGCCTATTTGCACTCGATATTTGCCGTTTCGAATCTGCCCACGCCCGACTCCCCGCCAACGGTCTATCAGCAAGCCCTCTAAGCTTCGCGTTAATCCCACTGAGGAACGTCCCGCTCATTTGCATCAATTTCCATGCAAAGAACAATGGGAAAAGCTGCACCGCCACCCCAAGCAGTAATCCGAACCCATCTTTTGCGCTCATAATAATCGCAAATCCAGCTAGTGACGACGCCCCAAATAGTAACGAAAACATCGGATAAAACACCAACATTCTCGTCAATAAATCTTTCCATTTTTTAAACCACTGCTCAGTGTTTGGCAACATATATGCCACCATCGCAAGCGGCGAAATCATGATTAAAAGCGCCACCACCGCCTGACGCAAAGCAATCGTTATTAATCCCGTTACCACTGCCACAATCGCACCCAGCGCTATCGGTATCAACATCCAAATCATCCCAAATTCAAACGCAATCGCTCCGGCTCCAATCGCCAAAGTCCCGCCAGTCACCAAAGCATTAAAAATACTCGACAGTGACACCGGTCCCATCCCTGATGTACTTGTCGCCAATGTCGTCTCTTCCACCGAAGTAAATACCCCACGCAAACTATTTCCCACAATATTTGACACATCCACCGCTAACGAACAAATCAAAAAACTCAAATTCACTAATACCGCCGTCACAATCAGCTTCGGCAAAACCTTCTTCAGCCCATAATTCGAAATCCCAAACCCAGTCAATTGTGAGTAAATCACTACTAGAAGGAAAATAATAAATACAATATTCGTCAAACCACGACAATACTTCCAAATCTCATAAATCGGCGAACCATCCTCTGTCGAAATCGGGCTAACCACCAAAAACTGTTCAATTTTATCATATAACCAGTCCACTGCTTCTGAAATTTTCCCAGTTGACGGGCACACTACCCAACCTAGCGCCCCTAAACTATCCTTGCAGCTATTACCTGTCGTCTTCGACCCCTGATCGTTCACATTATTACTGTTTGCGGCACCGTTCACAGTTACGGAATTGTTGTTTGAATTACTATTAGGCTCCGCATTCTCAGCCCCACTGTTATTCTCAGTGGTAGTTTCACTAGTCGTTTCCCCTTCATCAGGAACAGCATAAGTATCGTTAGCATTCAAAATTGTCGTCCCCACCCCTGTCATTAAACCTATGAGCACCAAAAAACTGGCAATAATTGCCCTTACCCTTCCAAATTTTGAGGTATTTTTACCACTCATAAATCTTCCGCCTCCCTTTTAAGTCCTTCCACAAGGCCCATTTCAAGGCGTAACATAATTATATCACGCATAAGCGTTTTTGTCAAGAGGTAAAACTGCTTATTTCACAAATAGTCAAAAACATTTTATAACCATAAAAACTATCAAAAACCTAGACTTTTTTATAAATTATGCTAAGATAAAAATATGATTAAAAAACTCCTGCTATCTCTTATCGTTGCGTTAACTGCCATTTCAGCTGTTTCACTAGCAGTAGCTCAGCCTACCTACGCCGACTCTGCTTTCCAGGGGCGTACAGGCAATTCTTGTGGCGGTTTCCTCGGTCTTACCTCTTGGGATTGTAATGTCAATATCTCTGACCAAGACTCTCTCAAATCTGGTGTTTGGATGATTGCCGCCAACGTCCTCACTGATATCACCGTTATTGCCGCTTATCTAGTATTAGGCTACGTCATCTACGGTGGCTATAAATATACCTTTTCTGCTGGTGACCCCGGCAAAGTCGCCGAAGGTAAAAAAACCTTAGCTCATGCCTTTATTGGTCTCGCCATCGTCATGTCTGCTAGCGCTATTTTAGGCTCAATCCGTATTGCTCTAGTCGGTGGGCAAGGCAATATCGGCAACTGCTTATCCGAAAATGGCTGCCCCGACCCTAATACTATGGTCATCAATCTTATCCAATGGGTAGTCGGCATAGCCGGCGTCGTCTCCGCTGTTTTCGTGGTTTATGGTGGCATTACCTATGCTACTTCATCTGGTGACGCCGCCAAACTCCAACGAGCCAAAAACACCATCGTCTATGCCCTTATCGGTCTCGCTATCGTCGCACTCGCCGAAATAATTACCGCTTTTGTTTCCAACATGATTCGCGAAGCCAATAAGGACGCTTACGTTAATGAAACCATAATTTCAAAGGAGGTTTATGAAATCAAAAATAGCTAAAATGTCCGTCCCCGTACTAGTTACATTATCTAGTATAGCAGGGTTTGTACCTGTTTCTGCCGTTGATGACATCTGTAATTCCAGCGCCTCAGACGAAGTCAAGGATGCCGCTGGTTGCAATGGTTCCGGCGATTTAAATAATGTCGTTGTTAATATTCTAAGTGCCATCATCGGCGTTGCCGGCTTCATCGCCGTCATCTGGATTATTATCGGTGGGGTCAGTTATATGACATCCTCCGGTGACCCCAGTAAAACTAAAAAAGCCCGCGACACCATTCTCTACGCCTGTATCGGTCTCATAATCTGCGTCCTTTCCTTCGTTATTGTTAATTTCGTCATCCTTAATATCCTAAAGAACGCGTAATCTCACAAAATTATTGCTTTTTTTAAAAAAACGTTATAAAATAAACTTAAATTAAGTATAAAGGATTAAACATGAAAGATATTATCACAAAATTTGGTATCCCCGAAGTACAACCGGTCGATGAAGCCAATAACAACGACCTTCAGGGTAATGTCGTTGCCATTCTCAACGCTGTAATTGGCGTTCTTAGCTTCGTCTGTGTTGTTGTTATCATCATCGGTGGCGTCACCTACATGACCTCATCTGGCGATACTAGCAAAGTCAAAAAAGCCAAAGACACCATCCTCTATGGCGTTATCGGTCTCGTTGTTTGTGTACTTGCCTTTGCTATTGTCAACTTCGTCATTTCCAACATCCTCGGCCAATAATCAATTCTCTAGTTTATCTCAACGAGATAAACTAGACTTAATCAAAAATTAACTTGGAATTCACTTCCAAGTTAATTTTCTTGCTGGTTTCTTTTGCTGGCCTTTTCTTTCTCAAAGAAAAGGCCAATGTCTTTATTGAATTGCGATCTTCTTCGGCGCCTCAGTTTTTTCCTTCTCGAACATAATTGTCAACACTCCGTCCTTCAATTCCGCTTTCACGCTATTCTCATCTTCACGCACCTGCACCGGTAATGCAATCGTTCTAGAAAACTCACCCCAATAGCATTCCTGAATGTGCCATCTAGTCGTTTGCTCATCCTCACCACCCGACAATACACCCGAAATAGTCAAAATATTATCGGAAATACTGACATCGAGATCAGATTTCGAGATGCCAGCGGTGCGAGCTTTTACTACTAATTTGTCGGCGGTTTCATAGACATCTACAGCTAGCTGCCCGGGAAACTCGTCCGTCTCCACCCATTCATCTTCGACGATTTCTTCTTCGCTGACTTCCTCTTGTGGCACTTCCTCTACCGCCGGCTCCGCAGTTTCTACCGGAGTAGTCGTTTCGTCCTCATTAAGAAACGCCGCAGCGAGGTCATCCTCCATCAGCAAATCGTCACTGTTTGTACGAGCCATATTTCCTCCACTTATATTGTTATGCTTGTATTTTACACCACCTTTGTAGTAAAATCAAGAGAAATATGCCAAATATTGTAAAAAATACAACATTTCCTGGCCTTTTAGACCTCCTCGCTCCCCACTCCTGTAGGGGTTGCGGCCGCACTGGGAGCGTCCTTTGCAATTGTTGTAAAAAAAACTTAATTAAAAAGCATACGATTATTTGCCCTAAAAATGGAGTCAAAAAACTCCCGCCCATTTACGTTGTCGGTGAACGTTCCGGCCCGCTCGGCCAGCTCGTCCACGATCTCAAGTATCAAAGCGTCCGAGCCGCCGCTAGGCCTCTGGCTGAACTATTAGATGCCACTTTACCTAAATTAAAAGGTTCTGTCATCATCGTTCCCCTTCCTACTATCCATAAACATATTCGCTCTCGTGGACTCGACCACACTTATCTTGTTGCCAAACAATTTGCCAAACTTCGCGGTAAAAACTACCAAGTTCAATCTCTCCTCCTCCGTAATCAAGATACCGTCCAAGTCGGCACCGATCAAAAAACTCGTCTAAAGCAAGCCTCCTCTGCCTACAAAATCAATCCCAAAATTAAAATCAACCAACAGTCCACTTATCTTCTCCTAGACGATGTCTGGACTACTGGTGCCTCCATGAAAGCTGCCGTAAAAAGGCTCCAGGAATCCGGAGCCAAAAAAATCAAACTTGCTATTCTAGCCCTTAGTAGTCTCGATTAAAAGTGATGTCTGTGTTTCATCATTATCGTCATCATCTGAATGTGGCAAAGACGTAATCACGAAGTTCACAATTGCATATGCAAATACCGCAATCACCAAACCAATAATCGCATAAAGCACTGTATTTTTTGCATCAGTCACTTTCTTCGCATCACCACCTGAAATCACATACCGAATCCCACCAATAATCAACATGATTACAGCAATAACTCCCACGATGTATAAAATCGTATTCGTTATCTGCCGAAACGCGCCTGTTTCACCAAATAAATCTGATGGGCAACCATCACATTTTGCAGCCTCTGCCCCCTCCTGCAAAGTCAACGCTGATACCTCCGGCACCACCGCAAGTCCAAAAACAACTACTAATAGCATTATTGGCAAAATTATTCTCAAATACTTTCTCATACATTAATTATAACATATATTTATCAAAAAATGAAATGGAATTCACTTTCATTTCATTTTTCATCCTATAGTTTTCTTTGCTAAACTTTCTTTTTCAAAAGAAAGTTTAAGTGTTTGGCGGAGGGTGGGAGATTCGAACTCCCGCTCCAGATTGCTCCGGACTAACTCGTTAGCAATGAGTCCCCTTCAACCACTTGGGTAACCCTCCATTCATTCAATTCTATCACATTTTCCTCTTTTTTTCCAAACTATGATATAATTAAGTTATGGCAAAAACACAACCAATTTCATGGCAAGCCGAAGAATACATCATCCGTGAACATAAAGCCGGTTGGTACATCGGTCTTTTTGTTGTCGGTGCTGGGCTAATTGCCCTCTCAATTTGGCTAAAATGGTGGACTTTTCTAGTCCTAGTTGCGCTTAGTATCATCACAATTCTAATTTCTAATCTTCGCCCTCCCCGTAAAATTCAATACACCCTAGATAACGACGGCCTCAAAGAAGGCGATCGCCTCCACAAATACGAAGAGTTCAAAGCCTTCGGTATCCTAAAGGAGGGCAATCACTTCTCTGCCGTCCTCATTCCCAAAAAACGTTTCGGTCTTAGCGTCAAAGTTTATTTCCCTGGCGACTCCGGCGAAGCCATCGTCGACGCCCTAGGCGCCAAGCTCCCTATGGAAGAAGTCAAACTAGATTTTCTCGATAAAATCGTAAACTTCTTGCGTATTTAAAAATAATGTGCTAATATTAACATAAGTATAATAAAAGAAGGTGGGTAAAATGGACCAAAATCAAACTACTGAGAATCAACCATCGAGCGTTGATAACGACTTACAAAAAGCAATCGACGACATTGCAAACAATACCAATGTGGATCCAGTTTTTTCTGATCCGGTAGCTGCACCATCATCGGTGCCTGAAGGCGACACTGGTGAACTTGGTGAACCAGTCGGGCCATTCCCTGAGCCAAAAGTCGAAATGCCAACTGCACCTGCTACTGAGCCAATTGCTCCACTTGAGTCTATGAATATCCCAGAAATTAACAACTTCGACGCTAATCCAGCTCCTACCGCAGAAGAATCCTCCACAGTTGAAGAAACCACAGTCATAGAGCAACCAGCTGTCGACACCGCTCCCAGCTCAATCAATACCACCGAAGTCAAAAAAGCTGCTCTTCGCGACCTCGCTCCACTCATCAGCAAAATCAATATTAATAAATCTCAAAAGTTCAATATCTACAAAGACATTTTCGAAGAACTCAAAGATTACACTGTTCTCGAACCAGCATATCAAGCTGCTCGTGAACTCGAAGATGAAACTGAGCGTGCCAATGCTCTCCTCTACCTCGTCGAAGCAATCGACAAAATGTAAACTTGTTCCCACCTCACACAAAAAAGAGCCCCGAAGGGCTCTTTTTTAATATCCCATCCCGCTCATATCAGGAGCAGCTGGTTTCTCTTCCGGTATTTCGCAAATCAATGCCCCCATTGTAATTGCTGTCGCCGCAATCGAAGTTGCATTTTTCACCGCTTCCTTTGCCACCTTCGCTGGGTCAATCACCCCTTCTTTCTTCAAATCCACCAACCCATCAGCTGGGTTCATTACATTAATCCCTTTACCTGCTTTTGCGCTCTCCACTTCAGCTAGAAGTGCCTGAGCGTTCAACCCTGCGTTTTCCATAATATGCACAAACGGAGCTTTCAAAGCATTTTTCACAATCCGCGTACCAGCATCAACATCATCAAGTTTTGCCGCCAAATTCACAAGTGTCACCCCCCCACCAGTCACAATTCCTTCAGCAAGTGCCGCCTTTGTCGCGGCTACCGCATCATCTACCCGGAACTTCTTTTCATCAATCTCCGTTTCCGTCATCCCACCGACCTTAATTACTGCCACCTTACCAGATAACGCCGCAGCTCTTTTCTCAAACTCTTCCTTCTCGTAATCGCTCTTCGCGTTCTCAGCATAAGTATTAATGAGGGCAATTCGCTTAGAAACTTCCTTGCTATCTCCCGCTCCCTTAATAATTGTCGTCTCGTCCTTTGTTGCGATTACTTTAGCTGCCGAACCTAGAACTTCCATTCCCACTTCCTCAAGTTTCAACCCCTTATCCGCTGACACTACTGTCGCATCCGTCAAAATCGCGATGTCTTCCATAATTTCTTTACGTCTTTCACCAAACGCCGGTGCCTTCAATACCAAAGAATTAAACACGCCTTTAAGCTTATTCAAAACCAAAAGGCTCAGTGCCTCACCTTCAACTTCCTCTGCAACAATCACTAAATCCTTCTTCCCAGCTTGCGCACACTTCTCAAGTAGCGGCAAAATATCTGAAGCTGCCGAAATTTTATTCGTCGTAATAAGTACTAAAGGTTTTTCAAACACTGCTTCTTGTCGATTCACGTCAGTCACGAAAAATGGCGATGAATAACCTTTATCATACGAAAATCCTTCCACAATTTCCGACTCCATCGTGAGTCCCTGACCAGCTTCTACCGTCACTACTCCATCCTTACCAATTTTCGCAATTACTTCCGCAATCAACCGTCCAATCTCTGCGTCACCCGCCGAAATAGTCGCCACTTCCGCTACTTTCGCTGAATCTCCATCAATTTTTTCGGAAACCTTATCAATTCCCTTCACAATCTCCGCACCAGCCTTCTCAATCCCACGCCTAAGTTCCATTAGGTTCATTCCTGCTGCAATTAGTTTATTCGCCTCGTTCAGAATATTATAAGTTAAAACCGTCACAGTCGTCGTACCGTCACCTGCTACCTTATTCAACTTCTGTGCTGCCGTTTTAATTAATTTTGCACCCACCGCTTCACCTAACGAATCCTCCGAATTCGGTAACTCTACCGCTTCCGCCACCGTTACGCCATCATGCGTAATTACCGGTGCCCCATATTCCTTCTCAATTATTACATTTTTTCCCTTTGGACCAAATGTCACTTTTACTGCATCATATAACTGTTTAGCACCTAACAACACTTTTTCTCGTGCTTCTGCTTCATAATATATTTTCTTTGCCATAGTTTTACAATGTCGCTAAGACATCCTCCTCTTTTAAAATAATATAGTCTTTCTCGTCCATTTTGATCTCGGTAGTTGAGTATTCTTTGTATACAATCTTATCCCCCTTCTTCACCGCCTTTACCTCTGGGCCTACCGATTCTACTACTGCGTAAGCCGGTTTCTCTTTTGCCTCCCCTAGCAAAATTCCAGATTTAGTCTTTTCTAGCGGTTTTTCTACTACCGCCACAACTCGATCTTTCAATGGTTTCAGTGCCATATTTTTATAACTCCTTTTCTGTCCCCATTATAACAAACTGGCACTCATAATGCAAGAGTGCCAATATTACAGCAGCACTATCCTAAATCTTAAACTTTTACTGGTCACAAACTCATCCACTGCTTTTTTCACTCCAGGTAGCGCCGGATTACTATAATCATGAATCACTAACGCTCCGTCTTCAACCATTTTCGGCATCACTAGTTTTAAAGAATCTTTAATCGACTCATAAAAATCTCCATCAAGAAACGCAAAAGCAATTTCCTCTGGCAAATCTTCTGGCTTCAAATCCGAAAACCACGCCTTCTTTATTACTGGCACTGGCAGTCCTGCTTTCAAAAATCTCTGCTTCACCTCCCTCTTTGTTATCACTAACTCTCCTTTTTTAAAATCCACGCCTAATGCTGATTCATCTGATTCCGTTTTCTCCGGCAACCCCTCAAACGAATCATAAATGAAGAGACGGTGGTTGTTAGCCGGATATTGTCTTTTCTGGGCATTTCGGAGCGCGGCAGCGCGAGAATTAGCGCCAGCCGCCCGTGGCTTTCGTACGGCCGGACGCGGCCCAGAAAAGATAATATCGGCTAAGAGCAATGATGTGTCGCCCTTATAACATCCCATTTCCACATAATCCCCTTCCAAATCCAGGCACGACGAAGCCAACTCAATTATCTTTGCAGTTTCCTTCTCCGAAACCTGATCATTTTTCCAAGCCATTACAAATACTTCCGTAAATATTTTCCTGTTGGTGTTTTCGCAGTTTTAGCCAATTCTTCAGGCGTTCCCGAAGCCACTACTTGGCCACCTTTCAAGCCACCTTCCGGCCCCATATCAATAATCCAATCTGCCGATTTTATCACATGCAAATTATGCTCAATTACGATCATCGTATTTCCCCCGTCTACCAACTTATTTAAAATCGCAAGTAGCCTCTTCACATCATCCGAATGAAGCCCTGTCGTCGGTTCATCTAAAATATACAAAGTTTTTCCGGTTGAACGACGTGATAATTCTGTCGCAAGCTTAATCCGCTGTGCTTCTCCGCCAGAAAACGTGGTCGCTGGCTGGCCTAGTTTGATATACCCCAATCCCACCTCCTGAATAGTTCTAAGCTTATTTGCAATTGAAGGAATCGAACCAAAGAATTCAACCGCCTCATCAATCGTCATATCAAGCACCTGCGAAATATCTTTACCTTTATATTTCACCTCTAGTGCTTCTGCATTATATCGTTTACCATGACATGAAGGACAAGTTACATACACATCTGGCAAAAAATGCATTTCAATCTTGTTCACACCATCACCTTGGCAATGCTCACAACGCCCACCTTTTACGTTAAATGAAAAACGTCCCGCTTTATATCCACGCACTTCCGCTTCCGGCTGCGCAGCAAATAAATCTCGAATTGCCGTAAACACGCCAGTATAAGTCGCTGGGTTGGAACGCGGCGTCCGTCCAATTGGTGATTGATCAATCACGATTACCTTATTAATGTTTTCAATTCCATCAATTCTTTCGTGTAAACCTGATACTGTTTGTGCTCGGTGCAATCTCGCTAGTAGTTCATTCGCCAAAATTGAATTCACCAATGTTGACTTTCCCGATCCCGATACGCCAGATACCACATTCAACACTCCAAGTGGAAAATGCACGTCAATGTTCTTTAAATTATTCTCTCGCGCTCCGACTACTACTAGTTCCTGACCGCGTTTCGCCTTTCGTCGTTTCTTCGGCACTGGTATCGTTTCCGCACCCGATAAATAACGCCCCGTTATTGAATCTGGATTTGCCATAATTTCTTCCGGCGTACCCGCCGCCACTAACTGACCGCCCTGCAGCCCCGCTCCTGGCCCAATATCAATAATCCAGTCTGATTGCAACATTGTATCTTCGTCATGCTCCACCACTAGCACCGTATTTTTAAGATCCCGCAAATGCTTTAAAGTCGCAATTAATTTGTCATTGTCGCGTTGATGCAAACCAATCGATGGCTCATCTAACACATAAAGCACTCCCTGAAGCCCTGAACCAATCTGCGTCGCCAACCTAATTCTTTGCGCTTCTCCACCCGATAAAGTATTCGCTGCACGTCCTAGTTCCAAATATCCGAGTCCCACATCTTTCATAAATTGCACCCTTTCACGAATTTCCTTCAAAATCGGTTTTGCAATCAACTCTTCTGCTTCCGTAAATCCTAAATCTTGGTTCAATACTTCAAGCGTCGCTTCCACATCCAAATTACACATATCTACAATATTTAAATCATGTACCGTTACCGCCAATACTGCCGGTTTTAATCTTGCTCCATTACAAGTCTGGCATTTTCGTACTCGCATAAAACGTTCAATATCATGTTTCGTAAAATCAGACACCTTCGGGTCGTGGTATCTTCGTTCCAGCATCGGGATTACACCCTCATATGTAGTTTCATAAACTGTCCCGTCTGCAAACCTGCCCGATCCACTAATCCGCATCTGATATTTTTCATCCCCCGTTCCATACAGTATCAAATGCTTGACTTCTTCAGACAATTCGCCAATCGGCGTTTGTGCATTAAACCCGTGTTTCAACCCTACAGCCATCAATCGCTTCAACCACCATGAATCCTGTCCCACTCGGTTAAATGGCCGAATTCCGCCTTCCGCTATCGTCAAATTATTATTAAATACCAAAGCCGGATCAATCTCCATTCGTGTCCCAAGTCCCGTACAAGTCGGACAAGCTCCCTCTGGCGCATTAAAACTAAACAACCGCGGTGTTAACTCCGGGATCAACTCATCCGGATGGTCCGGACAAGCATATCGTTGCGAAAACACAAACGATTCTGTGTTATCTACCGTTACTCTCACCTCCCCAACAGCTGTTGCATTATCCGTTACACGCAAAATTTCAATAATCCCTTGCCCCATTTCAAGTGCCTGTTCAATCGAGCCAGCAATTCTCGTTCTAAGTTCCGGATTTAGCACAAATCTATCTACTACAATTTCAATATTATGCCGTTCATTTTTGTTCAATTCTGGAAATTCATCTAACGCGTACACAATCCCATCTACTCTCACGCGCGAAAATCCCTTCGCCGAATATTGTTCTGGGATGTGTTGGAATTCACCTTTCTTCGCTGCCACAATCGGTGCCAGCAAGATACATTTTGAACCAAGTGGCAGTTTCATCACCTCGTTCACAATATCTTCAACGGACCGTCTTGACACCTCCTTATGGCAAATCGGACAATGTGGTACTCCCACTCTAGCAAATAAAAGCCGGAGATAATCATAAACCTCTGTCACTGTCGCTACTGTCGAACGTGGGTTTCTAGAAGTCGATTTCTGATCAATTGAAATAGCTGGCGAAAGCCCTGTGATCGAATCTACATCCGGCTTATCCATGATACCCAAAAACATTCGCGCATAACTCGACAATGATTCTACATATCGTCTTTGTCCTTCCGCATAAACCGTATCAAACGCTAAAGACGACTTGCCCGAACCAGACAGCCCAGTAATAATCACCAGCTTATCGCGTGGAATATCTACATCAAGATTACGCAGATTATTCTGTCTAGCTCCCCTTACTCTGATACAATTATCATTTCCAAATATCTCTTTATTCATATTTCCCCATCATTTTAAACGCATATATTATACACCAAAATCCCCAAAAAGTCCAGCCCTAAAGCTCCACCCCAAAATATTCCTTAACATCCTCCCGTATTTGGTTTTCCCTTTCAGAGGCGGCCTTCTTCATCAATTCTATCCACCCCTTCCACTCCTCATACTCTTCTTCAGTACTAAAAAGTTCCACTTGATGTTCAATCTTCGCCGCTTCTTCATCAATAATCCTCAAGACATTCTCCGTCGCAAACGGCCCATTGATTAAGTCTCTCAACAAGTTAATAAATCGCGCTCGATAATACTCCGACTTCATCACTTTGCGAAAAGAGGAGCCTACACCCCTATGTTCATTATCCATCATCGCCCTAAAAGTATCCCCAACTGCACCTTCAAACCAAATCCTATTCCCATTCGTATAATATACTAAATCCGTATCGCGTATCAAAAATCTTATCTTGCCATCTTCGTATTGGTTGTCCGTGTGTTCCCCATTTACATACCGCCATGCTATAAAGTTGTTCATGGGCCAATCAGTATTATTTGTCATTATAAAAATAGCATAATATTTCAAATAGTCGTCCATATCGATCATTGCCTCTATCTTATCTCTATTTTCGGCTAAATCCAAATTGTCCCAATTCTCATCCTCAAGTCCAAATTTCTTGAAAATATATGCTTCAGAGCCGCTCTCGCTAATTTTTTCCACATTTTTCTTTTTACTAAGGCCGAATCTATTTACTAAATTTTGCTCTGAAAAAGTCTCTTGCATATCAAAGATCCCATAGTATTTGCCATTCAGAAATACCACTACACGTTCTGTCCCAGTTCTTCCATCAAACATACTTTCTTCCGCTAATCTATCAACTACACTCGATCTTATATTTCCCGTATCATGATCTTGGCCACCCGAACGTAATCTAAACGAGCCCCAATTACCATTTGGCAATTCCATCAAAAATTTTATAGATTTAACATCATATTCAGAAGACGACCCACCAGATACGCCGATATGCACATTCTGCCTCAATACAATTTTACCATCACCATTTATTCTCGTAATAAATGCCTCCCTCATCCAAGCTTTACCACGCTGATTGTAATTTGCTAATAAAATCTTCTCTCCAGCCATCATTCCCTCATCATACATCCTACCTTTCACCATTATACCCTTATCATAATCATACAAATTCTCTTGCGAGCAATTTATATTTATGATATCCAAAGTTATATCTTCATTCAAATTTTTTCCTAAAACATAAATCGCTGCTTGTGGATCTAGACATTCACCATTATCTTCACATGCCGTCGCTGTAACCGTATATAATTTATATCCTTCTTCAGGCACTTCTAATCGCACTGCATTCGTATATTCTTCGCTTGTGTTTTCGAGATCGTCGCCATTCATATTGTACTTAATCCGCACCGGCCGCGTCACCAAAAATCCTTCCGGATGCATTTCTACTTCAATATTATCTTCATAGAATCCCGTTTCATAGCTAAACCTCACTCCTCTAAGTCCCCACGAATTATACATAAATATATGTAGCCCCACCAAAACAGCAATTGTCCCAGCCAGCACTACCCCAAGTACCATACCCCAACAAGGCCACCTTCGCCGCACCGTCTTTTTCCTGCCCTGTTCATTTTTCTGTTTCATCATGCTATATATATTATATCAAAATCATGGTATAATTAAACATATGGCTATCCCAAATTTTGCCTACAAAGGCAACCGAGTTTTATTGAAAGAACTGACCAAAACGGATTTTAAGCTCCGTTATCAAGGTTCAGTCTTGGGCTATCTTTGGGCATTACTCCGTCCTCTTATGATGTTTGCCATATTGTATGTAGTTTTTGGTAAACTCCTCAGGTTTGGTGGCGACATTCCACATTATCCAGTTTATCTTCTTGCCGGTACCACCCTCTGGAGCTTCTTTACTGAATGCACCAACCAAGGTATCCAAGCCATCGTCCAGCGTGGCGAGCTTATCCGTAAAATCTGTTTCCCTAAATACATCGTAGTGGTTTCAGCTACTCTCACTGCGGTAATCAATCTACTAATTAACCTGGTCGTTGTTATTATTTTCGCTCTCCTAGACGGCATCACGCCTAGTTGGACATGGCTACTAACGCCCCTCGTGCTCTTCGAATTCTATTGTTTAGCTCTCGGTATTTCATTTTTACTTGGCGCCATTAACGTCAAATATCGTGATATTACCTCCATTTGGGACGTGTTAACTCAAGCCTTATTCTATGCTGTACCCATCATCTACCCTATCTCTATGATTGCATCTACTAGCGACATTGCCGCCAAAATCATTTTGCTTAACCCTATCGCTCAAATCATTCAAGATGTCCGATATTTGCTCATTACTACCGAAACTGTCACCACTTGGAATTATGTCGGTACTGGCAATTTTGTTATCAAGCTCATTCCAATTGCCATTACTGCAATTCTACTCATTTGGGGTTCCTGGTATTTCCGTAAAAAATCTAAGAAATTCGCGGAGGAAATATAAATGGAAAACGATATCGTTATTTCAGTCAAAAACCTCCACAAAAGTTTTAAGCTCCCTACAGAAAAAGCTTGGGGATTGAAACAAGCCATTTTTAATCGTCTCAAAGGTATCAAAGGCTACAAAGAACAAAAGGTCCTAAACGGAATCAGTTTCGATATCCACCGCAATGAATTCGTCGGCATCGTTGGTCGCAATGGCTCTGGTAAATCTACTCTTCTAAAAACTCTTGCCAAAATTTATTTCCCTGAAAAAGGCTCAATCGAAATCAACGGCAGCCTAATCCCATTCATTGAGCTTGGTGTTGGTTTTAACCCTGACCTAACCGGACGTGAAAACGTCTACCTCAACGGCGCCTTACTTGGCTTCTCTAACAAAGAAATGGATACCATGTATGACGAAATAGTTGATTTTGCCGAACTCCATGATTTCATGGATCAAAAACTCAAAAATTATTCATCCGGTATGCAAGTCCGGCTAGCCTTTTCTATCGCCATCCGCGCCAAAGGGGATATTCTACTCCTCGACGAAGTTCTCGCCGTCGGCGATGCCGCTTTTCAGCAAAAATGTAACGATTACTTCGCAAAAATCAAAGGCAATCAAACCGTTATTCTTGTCACCCACTCCATGGAAAACATTGAAAAATACTGTACTCGCGCCATTCTAATCGAAAATGGCAAAATTATGCTTAATGACAAACCGGAAAAAGTAGCCCAAGCCTACAGAAAACTCTGGAGTTAATAAATTACTATGAGTAAACCTTTCCAAAAAAATAATCACAATAATATAACTCAGTTTAAACAATTCATTCAGAGTAATTATAAGACAGTTCTCTTAATTACCGGACTTACATTGCTTAATATCTTTTTTCTATGTTGGAGTTTTGCATCAAACGACCATAAATTTGGCACAACCTTTGTTCTTATACTCCTAGGCTCTATCTTGCTCGAGGCAATCCTTTGCATTATTATTCTTATCGCCAAACGTAAATCTTGGCCCATCGAAAAGCTTTTTCTCATCCTGGGGCTCATCATAGGCATAGTTTATGTTTTTGCTCTTCCGGTTAGCCGCGCTCCAGACGGAGAATCACACTTCTTCCGTGTCTACGAAATTACTGAAGGGCAAATCATCTCCGATACATCAGAAAATGGCTATGATAGGGGTAGCTACCAAGCCTCCAATATCGAAATCGTTCGTGATTTTAAAGAAAATAACGTTACATACTACGATGTCGCAGACAATCTTTTCACGCAAGCAGATAACAACAACCGAACCTTTATAAAAACATCTGCGAGCAGCTATAATCCTATTAGTTACGCTCCACATGTTATTGGCATGGGCATCGGCAAAGTCCTTCATCTTCCCTTTCTGATCACAGCATATCTCGCTAAACTGTTCAATTGTATTGCATGCATAATCATACTATATTTATGCATCAAATTCTTACCCTTTCTTAAAGAGTTTGTTTTCTTCATTGCCTTTTTGCCCATTACCATGCAAGCCATGACCTCTCTCTCGGCGGACGGTTTCATTACGGTTATAGCTATCGCCCTTGTCAGTTTTGTCCTATATGCTACTTATTCACTCCGTAGTAGATTCACCAAAAAACACTATGCCATCATTTTGTTATTATGCGCCATTTTATCAGTTAGTAAAGTTGTCTATGCGTTACTTTGTTTCTTGCTCTTTACTATTCCAAAAGAACGCTTCGGGGGCAGCAAGAAAAAAATCATTTCCATTTTCGCAATCGGCGGAATCTGTATCGTTATATTAGCCTCTTGGCTACTCTTATCAGCTTCTCTCAGCGGAGAAGTCGACCCTACCAATCGCGACATCCTCACTAGCAACCCATTGCTATACTTATCCATTTTGTTAAAATCTATTTCAACCCATTTCTATCTCTATCTTAATGGGACCCTCGGCGGATTTCTAGAATGGTTCAATATCACACTATCACCACTCTATCTATTCCCATCCACAATCATCTTTGCTTTCATGTGCAAAAAAGTCCACAGCAATTATTCTGTCTCTAAAAGCTTAAAAATTCTATCCATCTTCATACTCATTACAGTTGCTCTTCTTACTTTTACCACCATGTATACCCAATGGACCAAACCAGGCGAAACGCTTATCGATGGCGTTCAAGGTCGATATTTCCTACCAGTCCTACTGCTCATTCCCCTCGCCTTTACTGGTAAAAACAAAAAATTACCATCAAAAATATCCCCTTCCAAGCTCAAGCAAAATTACCCTTTGTATATCTTCTACATTTTTGAAAGCGTCTACGCCATTACTTCAATCATCTGTTATCATATCTAGTCAAACAATGATATAATATACCGTATGAAGACTAGAATTTTAATTATCATTCCCGCATATAATGAAAGTCAATCAATCGAACGGACTATTGGCTCTATTCTACAAACTCACTATGATTACGTTGTTATTAATGACGGTTCTACAGATAATACTGAACAAATTCTTAAGCAGCAAAACTACAATCACATCAACCTCTTAAATAATCTCGGCATCGGCGGCGCCGTCCAAACCGGGTATAAATATGCTCTTGAAAACAATTACGACATCGCCATTCAGTTCGATGCTGACGGACAACATAATGCTGAATACATCAAAGATCTCATCCAGCCAATTATAGACCAAGAAGCCGACCTTGTCATCGGCTCCTGCTTTGTCAACAAAAATTCTGATAACCAACGCGCGTCAAAAATACGCCGCTTTGGCGTCCGTTTCTTGTCTGGCACGATAAAACTCTTCTCCGGTAAACGCATCTACGATCCTACTTCTGGCTTTCGCGCTGCTAATCGCAAAGTCATTGAGCTTTTTACCAACAATTATCCTCTAGAATATCCCGAACCTATCTCAAATTATGAGTTATTAAGATCTCGTCACTATAAAATCAAAGAAGTACCAGTAAAAATGAATAAGCGCACCACTGGTCGTTCTAGCATCCATTCCTGGAAAAGCGTTTACGCTGCTATTAACGTATTTTTATCAATTATAATATTAAGCATTGGGAGAAACAAATATGACTAACATTCAAATTGAGATGTCTATTGCAGCCGTCTTGTTATTAATCCTAATTATCGCCTCATTAAAGAAAAACCACATTTCAACTAAGAGCTCCATCGCCTGGCTCCTATTGCCAATAGTTTTTTTACTAATCGCCATCTTCCCAGAACCACTCACTGTATTATCTAACTGGCTCGGTTTCGAAACCCTTTCCAATTTCATTTTCCTTATAGCCATTGCTCTTCTTATTATACTTTGCTTCTTTCTCACTGTCGTTATCAGTCATCAACAAACTCAAATTACCAAACTTATCCAGGAAGTATCAATCCTAAAACACAAAGAGCACAAAAATGACAAACAAAAATAATACCAAAAATTTTGTCTGGAACGCTATCGGTTTAACTTTAAATTCCTGCAATTCTCTATTTTTTCTTATCGTCGTCCGCTTTATCAACGGTTTAGACGTTGCCGGCATTTTTACTTATGCATTCGCACTCTGCATTTTCCTTTATACTTTTGCAACCTTTTATAATCGATCCTTCCAGGTCTCTGATTTTAAAAATAAATTCTCCTTCAATGATTACCTCACTTGTCGTATCGTAACCTCCTTTGCTGGTTTTTTATTCCTGCTCATTTTTAGTTTGATCAACCATTTTTCTCTCTTTGAAATCAGCATTGTATTACTCCTATCTGGTTTCCGCATTATTGAAGCCATCAGCGATTGTTTCTATGGCGCTATTCAAAAAAAAGGCAAACTCTACCAAACTGGTATTTCACTTAGCCTCAAAGCCATTTTTGGTCTTCTCGCCTTCTTTGTCACAGATTACCTAACTGCTAGTCTCCCTCTAGCTATCCTCGCGCTCATCGTCGTTAATCTTATCTTCTTTTTCCTTTACGACCTTCCCAACTACCGCAAATGTTATGATCGCAAAAACAAATTGTCTTTCATCAATCTTAAGTCTATCCTCAAAGCTTGTCTCCCAATTTTTATCTTCTCCGCTCTTGCAATTTATCTTTCCAACTGTCAAAAATACATCCTCCCATACTTTGAATCCGACGAAATCCAAGCCATCTTCGGCATTCTTATTATGCCAGCCACAGTGCTAGGGCTCGTCGGCTCGTACCTAATTAACCCATTTATTAATACTTTTTCCAATCATCACGCCAAAAAAGACTATTCCTCATTCGTTTCATCTACCAAAAAAATCCTAGCATCAATGATATTATTTGGAGCAATCGCTCTCGTAGTTTGTTTCTTCATTGGCATCCCTCTACTCCAGACGATTTTCCAACTTAATCTTTCGTCATACACAATTACCCTTGAACTAATAATTCTAGCTTCTATTTTCTACGCCATAGCATTAATCCTCTCTAGCCTTCTTACTATTCTAAACGAAAACCGTCGCCAAACTTACGTTTACCTCATCGCTACAATCATTGCAACTATAACCTCTATAATCCTCATCCCATCTTTCAGTATTGATGGAGCCACCTATTCGTTCCTTATTTCCAGCCTTGCTTTAGTTGTTCTTTACATCTCGCTCCTACAGTTTAAACTCCACGAGGTTAAAAATGCCAAATAAACTCCACACTTTCGTTATTCTCGCTTATCAAGAAAGTTCATACTTAGAAAACTGCATCAAATCCGTCCTAAATCAAACTTATCCTAGTCAGGTGGTTATTGCAACCACCACCAAAAATTCCCACATTACAAATCTCGCTAAAAAATATCATTTGCAAATCGTTGAAGGAGAGCACACTACTATTGGTGGAGATTTTGATTTTGCCATACATGCCGCTGATACTCCTCTAGTTACCATCGCGCACCAAGACGACATTTACGAAAAAAACTATGCAGCGTCAGTTGTTAATGCGTATAATAAACATCCTAAATCGCTAATCATTTTTACCGATTACTACGAAATACGTAATAACAAAAAAACATTCACCAATACTAATCTTAAAATCAAACGCATCTTACTTTTACCAATACGCGCCAAAAATAGTTTGAACTCTATTTTTATGAAACGCCTAATTCTAAAATTTGGTTGCACCATTTGCTGCCCTGCCGTCACTTTTGTTGCCAAAAACTGTCCTAAAAACATTTTCAAATCTCATTTCGAATGTAACTGCGATTGGCACGCCTGGGAAAAACTCAGCAAAAAAAGCGGAGCCTTTACCTTTATTCCAAAACCTCTCATGGGGCACCGCATTTCTGAAAATTCTACTACTACGAACATCATCAATCAAGGCATCCGCACCAAAGAAGATTACGAAATCTTCACACGTTTCTGGCCAAAACCTATCGCCAAGGCTCTAACCAACTTCTATCAAAAATCCGAAAAATCTAATTCTCTAAAGAACCAATAAATCTCTTTACTGCCGTCTGCCAAGTTGGCAACAATTCAAAACCATTATCAACTAACTTTGATTTATCTAACCGCGAATTAAACGGACGCTTCGCCACCGTTTTTCCCGCAATTTTCTCATACTCGTCTGTCGTTACGCGCTCAACTTTAACGTCCATCCCTGCATCCTTATAAATCTCTTCCGCAAAGTCTGCCCAAGAAATAAATCCGCCTTCATTTGTCGCGTGATAATAACCATATTTATCAGTTTCAATCATATCAACTAAAAGCCGCGCCAAGTCTACTGTATAGGTCGGCGTGCCAATTTGATCATCCACCACCTTAACAACTGGATGTTTCTTCCCTACTTCAATCATCGTTTTAATGAAGTTTTTCCCATTTCTACCAAACACCCAAGCAATTCGTACAATAAAATACTTATCCAAAATTCGCGAAACTTCTAACTCACCATCTAACTTAGACTGCCCGTACACATTAATCGGCGCATAATTCTTATCATCCGGTTGCCACGGCTTATCACCTTCACCATTAAATACATAATCTGTTGAAATATACACAAATTTCGCATCAACTTCCTTAGCTGCTTCCGCTAGATTCCTCGTTCCGTCTACATTTACCGCTCTTACCATCTCCAATTTCTCCGGATCCTCCGCGCCATCCACATTTGTCCAAGCTGCACAGTGCACAATTACATCGGGCCTCACTTCCTTAACCACATCAAACACTCGGGCCTTATCCGTAATATCCATCTGCACGTGTTCAAAATCCGCCTCCGTCTCCGATCTATCTGCGCCAATCCCCTCATATCCACGTCGAGCCAGCTCTTCCATCACATCAAATCCTAGTTGCCCACTCGTCCCTGTCACCAACACCTTCATAGATTATTTCCCTCCGTACATTTTCTCATAATAATTCTTATAATCTCCCGAAATAATCTCCTCCCACCAATCCTTATGGTCCAAATACCACTTTATCGTCTTCACAATTCCATTTTCAAATTTCGTTTCCGGTTCCCAACCTAGTTGCTCACGAATCTTCGTTGGGTCAATCGCATATCTTCTATCATGTCCTTTTCTATCCTCCACAAACTCAATCAAAGACTCAGGTTTACCAAGTTCCTTCAATATCAACTTCACAATATCAATGTTCGCCATTTCGTTATGACCACCTACATTATAAACCTCACCTATACAATCCGCATGGATAATCATATCAATCGCCTTACAATGGTCTTCTACATACAACCAATCACGCACGTTTTTACCATCACCATACACTGGCAACTTTTTATCATGCAGCGCATTTATAATCATCAACGGAATTAGTTTTTCCGGAAAATGATATGGGCCATAATTGTTCGAGCAACGCGAAATCGTCGCCGGTAGTCCATAAGTCCGATGATACGCCATGGTCACAAGGTCCGCCGAAGCCTTCGAAGCCGAGTATGGCGACGAAGCATGTAGATTCGTCATTTCCGTAAAGAATAAATCCGGCCTATCAAGTGGCAAATCACCATAGACTTCGTCCGTCGACACCTGATGGTAGCGCGAAACCTTGTGTTTCAAACAAGCATCCATCAATACTTTCGGCCCCATAATATTGGTCTCCAAAAACACCTGCGGATCTTCAATTGATCTATCCACGTGCGATTCCGCTGCAAAATTCACCACAATATCTGGGTTTTCTTCCGTAAACAAATTGTCTACCGCTTCCGCGTCCCGAATGTCTCCTTTTACGAAGCGAAAATTTTCATTCTCCATCGCCTTCTTCAATGTAGACAAATTTCCCGCATAGGTCAAAGAATCCAAACACACAATTCTGTAGTTAGGATACTTTTTCAGCATATAATATACAAAGTTCGAACCAATAAACCCCGCCCCACCAGTTACAATTATCGTTTTTTTATCCATATACCTCCTATAACTTAAATTTAAAATCTAGTTCTGCTAATTTCGGGTGTTTTAAATCTTTTTCTGACAAAATCAATTCATCTTCCAATTCCGGCCATTCAATCCCGCAAGAATCATACATCACCCCCCCTTCATCCTCCGGATGGTAGAATTCGTCACACTTATACGCAAATTCTGCCGTTTCTGATACTACCAAAAACCCGTGCGCAAATCCTCTTGGGATCATTAACTGTTTATGATTGTCCGCTGAAAGTAATTCCCCAACCCATTCACCATAAGTCGGCGACCCTTCACGTAAATCTACCGCCACATCAAACACCTCACCTGACAATACTCTAACCAATTTCGCCTGTGGATGTTCTTTTTGAAAATGAAGTCCTCTCAGGACTCCTCGTCTTGAAGACGACTGATTATCTTGCACAAATGTATAATCAAGTCCCGCCTCTCTAAAATCTACTTCCGAATAAGTTTCCATAAAATATCCCCGTTCATCGCCAAATACTTTCGGTTCAATTACATATACTCCCTCTATCGCGGTTTTATTAAATACAAAGTTGCCCATTAATCTCGCATCTTCCCTTCTGCCACATTAAAGAGGTGCTGACCATAAGATGACTTCTTATATTTTTTTGCCGATTCTAATAGTTGTTCTTTCGTAATCCAACCATTTTTATAAGCTGCCTCCTCTGGTGCTGCAATCTGAATCCCTTGCCGCTTCTGTACTACTCTTACGAAATCCGATGCGTCCGCGAGCGAATCCATCGTCCCCGTATCCAGCCAAGCCGAACCTCGCCCAAGGAGTTGTACGTCTAGAAGGCCGTCTTTCAAATACATTTCATTCAAAGTGGTAATTTCAAGTTCGCCCCTATCAGATGGCTTCACTTTTTTCGCTCGTTCAGACACTCCAGCCGGATAGAAATATAGCCCCGTCACCGCATAATTACTCTTTGGTTCTTTCGGTTTTTCCTCAATTGATATCGCTTTCCAATTCTTGTCAAACTCCACCACGCCAAATCGTTCTGGATCTGTCACGTGATAGCCAAATACTGTTGCTCTCCCCTTTTCTGCCTTTTCTGCCGATTCCTTCAGCATTTCCGAAAATCCAGAACCATAGAAAATATTGTCACCAAGCACCATCGCACAGGCTTCATCGCCAATAAAATCTTCCCCTAGAATAAAGGCCTGCGCCAATCCATCTGGCGAAGGTTGTACCGTATAATAAAGATCTAACCCCATTGCTTTACCATCGCCAAGAAGCCTCTGAAAATTCGGCATGTCATCAGGTGTAGAAATAATCAAAATATCCCGAATCCCTGCGAGCATCAAAGTCGACAACGGATAATAGATCATCGGCTTGTCATACACCGGTAACATCTGTTTAGAAGTCCCTAGTGTCAACGGATAAAGTCGCGTCCCCGACCCTCCGGCTAGAATAATTCCTTTCATAAAATAACTCCAATTACTTTACTTAATTATACCATATCTGACTATATTTTCGCATAGCCCCACACCAAGATTTTCCCCAAGCCCATCCTATGAAATCTCATAAAAGTCTTATAAATAATTCTTGTCGATCCTACTTCTCCCGGCAGATTTCCCTTCAACAATCTATTACTCTTATAATCTGGGAATCTCTCTCCCAACCACCCAAATAACTCATCATATGTTTTATCGATTCTCTCTTTCTTTGCCCCCTTAGCTGCATATAGCAAAAACCATACTACATATCTAAAATAGAATAATTCCAATTGCTCGTAGTTGGCATCTAACAACCTTCTTCTCTTTAGCTCATCATAAGATTCATTTAGCAAATCAAAAACGTTAATGTCACTATATCTTTTTTGCTTAGTATTTGAAACACTTTTCTCATTAAAAAACCAATTGTATCCCACGTATCTCAAAATCTTAATCTTCTCCGTCGAAAGTAAAGCAATCAAATTAAAATACACATCTTCACCAATATTATTATCTAAAAACTCTATCTTATTATCTAATAAATACTTCCGCTTGTATATTTTTGCCCACGGAGCTGGTACCACAAATTTACTCCAGTTCGTTTTTTCAAGCCTTACCTCCCTGACTATCTTCCCTTTAACATCTGGTCTTTTATATCCACTAATTACTATGTCTTCATTTTTTGAAGGTAACAACTTTTCTATGTAATCGCTGTCTATGAAGTCGTCGTTGTCCAAAAACGCAACGAATTCGCCATTAGCCAACTTCAAAGCTTTATTCCGCGTCCTAGCCACTCCTATATTTTCCTGTTCTACATATCTTAACTGCTTATTATTCCTTGCATATTTCTTTACTATTTCACCAGTCTCATCCGTAGAGCCATCATTAATCACCAAAACCTCAAAGTCCTGAAAAGTTTGCGCAAATACACTATCCAAACATCGCCCAATATATTCCTGTGAATTATACGCTGGTATTATTATCGTTACCTTTGGTTTTTTCACCCCTTCATCCTCTTATTCTTTCTGCCACCCTTTTTTCTTCCGCCTTCATCCTTTTCAATGCCATATCAGATAGTTCATAGTTCTTCTTAAAATAATCGTGCGCCTCAATTATTTCATCATAATGCCGCTTTGCTTTTTTAGAATCATTCGTCACGCTTCCCTTATGAACCCTAAACCTATTTAATGCTCGGCGGTCATAACTAATCTTCCCATTTTCTAACACCTTCGTATAAAAATACCAATCCCCTACCTGCGTAAACCGTAAAGCCTCATCTAGATACTCCAAAACTTTCTTATCTTTCTTAAACACTACTGACGATACATTCGGTATTGTGCACCGAATTGCCAAAATTTCTTCAATTTCTTTTTTTCCCTCCTTCACATAGCTGTCTTTGTAATGTCCTGTTTTTTCTTTATCTCGCGACCATCTAAAATTCGGCGCTATCATCAACCCCCAACTATTGATAATCGCTGATTCGGCATACGATAATACTACTCCCGAAGCATCAAATCCCCTCATCACCTCTTCCAAAAACTTCCGCGAGCTTAAATCATCCGCTTCAGCAATCCACACATAATCTCCAGTAGCCAGTTCAAACCCCTTCTTCCACTGCGCTATTGCCTTGCCGGAATTCTTTTCATTCTTCACAAAACTAATCTTTACTTCTGGGTGATTTTCTCGCACTTCTACTAGTTTCTTCTCAATCACATCTACACTATTATCCGTAGAACAATCATCTAGCACAATCAACTCATAAATTGGATATGTTTGTCGCATAATTGAATCGATTCGCCTACCAATATACTTACTATAATTATAGTTCGGCACCACCACCGACACTTTCTTATTTCGCGAAGTAATCATACGCTGCCTCCACTTTTCTCAAAAACTCTTTCCAATAATAATGCTCCATTGCATATTTCCTAGCTCGTTTTGCAATTTTCTCATTCTCTTCTGTATGTTCATATAAATATTCTAGCTTTTCAAACCATTCGCCAGATTTTGCCAAAAACCCATTCTCACCGTCCTTAATCACTTTTTTAAAACTATAGTTCGGTGACGCAATCGTTGTTGTTTCCACCGCTGCTGCCTCAAAAAATTTCAATTCCGATTTACAATTCGTAAAATCATTTACTACTAGCGGCGCAATATTCACATCAACTTCTGCAATCAATTTTTGCAATTTTAAATAATCCACTAAATCCAAAAATTTCACTCTTCCCCGCGCTACTAGTTCCTGCATTTGTCCAGATGGTTCCATATACCCCACCACTCTTAAAAGTGAGCCTTCATACTTATTTAAAAATCGTACAAGCTCCGGCTCCACCATCCGGAAATCCTTTACATGCGTTGGTGAACCAGAAAAATATCCTACCACGAAACCTTCGTGCTTTTTTTCTTTTAAATATTTCTCTGATACCTCTACCTGTTCTCGGTTCAATGAATTCGGTATCACTTTATACGGTTTTCTAAAGCTTCGCTTCAATTTCTTTCCGAGAAAATCATTTGTGCACAAAAACCCGTCCACTTTTCTTGCAATTCTTCGAATCCCCCAAAAATACCCTACCCAATAAAATATATTCCGACTATTAGTCGACCGCATCAATAACGGCAAATCACGATAATCAAAAATCAAATCGTCCAAATCAAATAGCACTTTCTTGCCAACCTTGTGTGCTAAATCAATGAATTGGCCTATCTGCCCATCCTTATCGGTTTGTCTAAGAATCACCACTAAATCAAACCTTTCCAAATCAAGCTTAGTCAAGTCATCCTTTAGCACCCACTCCATATCCCATTTCGTGTTTGTCTTGCCTAAAACTTCCGCCACATTCTTAACTCTATATCGAAACTGAGCGCTTTTTTTATCCTCTGCTAAATAGAGTACTCTTTTCACTTGTATAACCCCAATATCTTACTTTCAATTTTGTCCCAATCTCTTGCTTCCGCCACTTTCCGTCCATTCTTCGCCAACTTTTTCCTCAATTCCGCATCTTCCACAATCTGTTCAATTTTTCGTACCGCTCCATCAATGTCTCCTTGTTCATAAAACAGACAATTCTCCTTATCTCTCAAATACTCACGATTCCCGCCGTTTGGTACTGCCACTACATAACCACCCGTTGCCATCATCTCTAGAGGCGGATAAGAGAAACTTTCTAGTATACTAGTTTTCAATAAAATATCACACTCATTATAAACTCTTCCTACCTCATCGTGGGGAACTTTATTATAAAACTTATCTACTTTGTACCAAGCTTTCGGTTTACCTAAATACGATAAATACACAACTTCAAATTTTTCACGATCAAGCCTCTCAACAATCCGAAAACTCTCGTCCACATTTTTATAATAATCGTTCGAATTTCCCTCAACCAGTATTTTTATTTTTCCCTGCAAATTTCTCTCACGATATTTAAACTTGTCTAAATCAATCCCGTTTGGTGCATATTTTGCCTTTCTACCAAAATCCTTTTCCAACCACTCCTTACACCATTCTGAAATCGTTAAATATTTTATTCCATTCTCATGGTAAGTTGCGTTCGCTTCACGCTTCACCGGTGAACCGTACTCATTGAAATTCGTCTCAAAATTCTGCACCAAATACATTTTTTCACCCGCGTTAGGATACTCCTTCACATATTTCAACGTTGTGTACAGTGTAGCCACCATCCGATCAATTTTTGCAATTACATCATGCTTCACCCCACTTATCACGTTTACCTCTCCGTCCTCACCGACAACGTTTTCGTCACTTTTATCCATATTAATCACCATAACATCCCATCCATTACGACGCAAAATCTCACAATGCTTAAAAACCACATTCACGCCGCCACTTATATTGGTAGACGGTAATACAAAAGCAATGTTTTTTGCTAATTTAGAGCTAATAAACTCTGCCAGCCCTCGGCCAGTATAAGTCGTTACATAGTTTTTTATTGCTTTTTTATGTGCATTCTCGCCAATTTGCTCTCGTAATTTTTTATCTAATACCAGTCTTTTTATTTTTTCATACCATTCGTTACTTGTTCTGCAAAGCATACCAGTCTCACCGTCATCAATCGCGTCTTTAAACGCCCCAAAATCACTCGCTACCGTCACAACTTTACATAAAGCCGCTTCCGTCCACTTATTCTCCGATTTCGCTTCATTAAATACTGTTTTTTCAATCGGTGCCAAATTAATGTCTAGTCCTGCAATCACCTTTGGCAATTCTTCCCAACTCCCGAATGGCTTCCTGATTACCCTATCTTCAAACCTTTCCAAATCCTTTGGTAAATCTAAATATCCCATCACGCACAATTTCGCTTGAGGAAACTCTTCAAGAATCTGTACGAGCGCCGGCGTTATTAGTTCCAAATCCGGATTATGCGTAATGCTCCCACTCAAATATCCAATTACAACTTCGTCCGAATCCTTCTTTACGTTTTTTATCGCATCAAGCGATAATTTCACCATTTTCTCACTAGCTACATTTTTATTTACATATACCTCTTTGCCATATTTTTCTAATTCACGCTTAAGCGCTGGCGTCGTTGTAATACAATAGTCACAAAGCTTCATCGTCTCCCCCATTCTTTTCACCCCATCATCATACAACGCCCGTTCTTCCTTGTTCATTTTTTGAACATGGTCAATCTTGTCTGTATACTTAGTATCAATCACAAGATCATCCACATCATAAAAAACCCTTTTATTGTAATAGTGCGCTTTCTCAATCAGTTTTCGCACCTCTTCTGTAATCGGGCAACGGAAAATCACCACCGCCCTATAAAATTTCAATTTTTCCACATCCAAATTAGTATACAAAACTTTTTCCACGCTTAGCCCACAAGCCTCTAGTTGTTCCATTTGGTGATCGACTCTATATCTCTCCGGATGCGGCAAAGTACACCCGTTTACAAACAAAATATCTTGCACCTCATCTTTCTTCAACCCAGCCTTCACTTTAAAAACTGCATAATTCTTCGTTTTCTCCACAACAGAAACCACCCCCTCATCTACAAGCACCCGCCACGCTTTCCCAACTAAACTAGTCAATCCCATACATACCATTCTATCAAAAAGCCTCCAAAAACACCATACTATAAAATCACCAGAAACTGTAGCAATCAAATAAGGTGTAATCCTTGTGAGACAACGTTAATCATGTTAAAATGAATGTTATGGCCAATAGAAAACCCACTCTTGCAAAGAGCACCAGCCACCAAACACTCATGGCGCAATACGAATTAGAAAAAGAACTACGACGTCATAAGAAGAATATTTTACCATACTTCAAAAAAATACTTGCTCATGGCAAAAAAAGAGAAATTATACTCACATACAATCCCGGCATCCTATTGTATACCCCGCAAGAACCCAAAAATATTAAATCCTCCAAAAATATCCTCATTATCATTCATGAATTAAGCCGTACCGGTGCGCCAACCGTCGCAATCGAAGCCGCAAAAACATTATCACGCAAAGGATACTACGTAACAGTATTAGCAATGCGAAGAGGACCATTACTAAACGATTTACTTGATTATGGCATCCCTGTAGTCATAGATCGCCAACTCGTAATAATTAGTGAAAACAGAACTCTAGCGGAAGACAGAGGAAAACACTTTTATGTGGACTCTTTTATTATTAGCCACGACTGCACCATAATGGTCACAGCCGTCTATCGCAATCTAATTAATCGTTACCTAAATGATAACTCGCCAATCATTTGGTGGATACACGAAGGTAAAGAAAGCTATAAGATTTTCGGTAAGACTATGCCAAAGGAAATAACTAATAATATTAAAGTATACACCGGTGGTCAATATGCACAAAAGCAGCTAAAAGAGCACGGCTTCTTATACAAACCAAAAATTCTCAACTACGGCGTTCATGATGCATTTATAGAAACAACCGATATTGATAAACCATCCTCCATTAATTTTCTATTCCCCGCTAGCATCACCGAACGCAAAGGCCAAGATGTTTTACTAGATGCAATTGACCTTTTACCTCGCAAATATCATCAAAAAGCAAGCTTTATTTTTATCGGCGATATCAACTCCGATGCTGATCTACAAGGAAAAATCATAAAAAAACGAATCATTGCCGCAAAGAATATCCATCCAAATTTAATATATAAAACTTCTATGAGCAAAGAAGAATTATTCGAAATATACAAACAAATTCAGGTATTAGTCGTTCCGTCAATCGACGACCCAATGCCAGTCGTAGCGACAGAAGCATTCATGCTAAAAAAAGTCGTGCTGTGTTCCGACTCTACTGGGACGTCTTACTATCTAAAAGATGGGGTCAATGGTTACGTTTTCAAATCCAAAAATGCACGACAGCTATGTGATAAAATAAAAACAATCATCGACAACCCGCATCTCGATTCTATAGGTAAAAAAGGACGTGAGATTTTTGAAAACAATTTCAGCATTGAAACATTCGAAAAACATCTAATAAATATTATCGAGGCAAACACAAAATGAAGTACTTACTTTTAGGCGGAAGCGGTTTTATAGGCAGTCATCTAGCAAAAAAACTTTCTAAGGATAATTTTGTAGCTGTAGCTGGTCGTAATAAAAAAGACAATTCAACCAGTTTTTACTATCATGAAGTAGATTTTACTAATTGTAAAGATTTCTCAAATTTAATAGCAGAATATGACGTAATAATACACCTGGTATCTACTATTCTTCCTTCCGAAAACTTACAGAATATCAATCAAGAAATAACAGACAATGTATTTCCTAGTGTTATTTTACTCAAAAACATCATCGACCTCAACAAGCAATTAGTTTTTATTTCCTCTGGTGGTACCGTCTATGGAGACAGCAATAAACCTAAAGCCGAGACGGATAACACTAACCCAATTTGTAATTACGGGATCAGTAAACTATTTATCGAAAAATATATAAATCTATACAATTACTATTACTCTAAAAAATTTAAAATCATTCGCCTCGCAAATCCATACAGCGAAGAAACGTTTCGAGGACGCAAACAAGGTATCATTCCCATCATTATTGACAACACGCTCAGTGGTAAAGAAACAGAAATTTATGGCAAAAACCAAACACGCGACTATATTTACATCGACGATGCAATCAGTGGTATTTTATCCGTCCTAGATTATCGGGGTAATCAAACCATTTTTAATATCGGCACCGGCATAGGGCACACTATTGAACAAATTATTTCATTAATCGAAGATAAGCTAGGCAAAAAGTGTAAAATTAGCTATAGCTCGCCAAGGAAATGCGATGTGCAAAATAATGTCTTAGATATTAGTTTAATCAAGAATGAAACCAATTGGCACCCTAAAACATCTCTATCCCAAGGGATCGATACAATATTAGAAAAAATACAAGGAAGGATTTAAATGGATACTGCAGATCAAAAAGATTACATTAAATATCTAGAAAAATGTCTAGAAAAATATTCAAAGAAAGAAAAAATCGCAAATAAAGACCTCGACATACTTTTAGAATCTCAGAACGAAGTTATCGCGAATAGTATCCATGACCTCAAAAGACTATTCGACATCGACGAAATCAGGAGAGAAAATGAACAATTACGCATAAAGGAAAATGCCACTAACGAATATATTCAATATTTACTCAACTCCTCTTGGTGGAAAGTCACTCTACCATTCAGAGCGCTACAAAGAAAAATTCTAAGCCGAAAAAAATATAAACCCATCGACTATTCAGAAATGCCAGAAATAGAAGGCCGCACTAAAGTCATAATTTACGCAAGAAGTCTGAACAACGATTTGAAAAATCAAATTAAAAATGCTAAGCACCAAGAAGGCTTCTCAAAATTAGATATTGCTATATTGAATATAGGCAATGATAAGGCAGTCTCACAATTTGCTCATCAAGAACACATAGAGTGCGTCGACCCCGCATTAATAACATTCAATGTGTCAAGCCTTAAAACCTCATTAACCGCTCATGCCGAATACATCATATATATATCTCAAGGAGCATACGTGACAGAAAAAAACTGGCTACAAAAAATGGTGTATCCAATTTCCGTAAACTATTCTAATTCCTCAATACTCTACCACAAAAATTTTAGCAAAATCCAAGAAATTGAAACTGGTACAGTTTTCGCCGAACTAAAATCCAGAATAACATCTATCGGGCAATACGCATGTCTCCAACTGCCGCCCAATCGCAATAAAATACAATTCATCCCTCCACTTATACTGGATGAAATATCAGCCGTAGCAAAAAGGAATTAAACAATGGCAAATGAAATTAAATACTTCATGAATAAAAAACAAGAATTAAAATATAAGAAGGGGCATCATTATCTAAAAAAGAAGAAATTACAAGTCACTACAGTTGAAAATGGAATAATACTACCGGCGCATATTTGTGAGGATAAACTGTGGGCGAGCGGTGGAGTAATTGACGAACGTGGTAAATTCATAAAAGAATCAGCCACTAGCTATTTATTCGGAGAAAAATACAACTACAATGAAGATAAAGTGAAAACTATTGACGAAGAAGTAGTTTTCTTCGGACCGTTTGTTAGACACTGGGGGCATTTTATATGCGACCAGATTAATCGATTATGGTATATCATGAAAAACCCGACAAAATACAAAATAGCATACTGTGGATGGGAATGGAATATGAATCCTTGCAATCTAGATTCCAATTTTCTAGAACTGCTCGAACTACTGGGGTGTAAAAAAACGCAATTCATAAATATACAGCAGCCAACAAGATTCAAAAAAATAATCATCCCCGAACAAGCCTTTAGCGGCGGGAATTACTATACTAAAGAATTTATCCAATTTAGAAACAAAATAGTCAAAAACGCCCTTAGTCGAAAAATCGATGCTCCAAAAAAAATTTATTTCTCTAGGAAAAATTTCGGTCAAACTAAGGAAAGAGGAGAAGATAAAATCGAAAAAGCCTTTAAAAATAATGGTTATAAAATAATCCTTCCAGAACAACTCAGCGTAGCTGAACAAATAACCTACTTTAATAAATCACAGAAAATAGCAATGTGTTCTGGTAGCATCTCACATAATCTAATGTTCTCTCGAACCCCCAACTTAGAAGCCATTATCATCAATAAGTTTAATATACCAAACGATTATCAAATGATGATCGACGAGATAGCTTCAGCTAACATTTCATATATCGATGCTTACTTTCGTTTATTTAATGTTCTTTTTGGGCTAGGACCATTCTTATTAATAATAAACAGATATTTTAAACAATATTTCAAACAAAACAATCTAGTCATAAAAAAAATAACATCACCAACAATACGGGAAATAGTGTGGTATTTTAAAAAATATCATGAAATATATAGCAACCCAGACAACAAAAAACTACTTAAAAGTCAAAACGAATCAGTAAGTCTCAATTCTTAAACTCTAATAATACTTATTTTTCGACCAACTCAATCCTCAATGCTTCTATCCTCTTAGATTGTCCAGTAGTACCTGCTAAGTCTCCATTACTTGCCCAATTCATCCAACCATAATCTTGTATGTGAACTCTATAATAGATATCATATTTTTCGGCAAGCTCATCTTCTAATTTAATTTTTACAGCTTCGACTCGCTTAGACTGGCCAGTAGTACCTGCTAACTCACCATCTTTCACTTGACCCATCCAACCATAATCCTGTACATGAACTGAATATTCTGGCCCCAGTCCCATTTGTTTTAACGTAATCTTAATTTGGACAGATTCAATTCGCCTAGACTGTCCAGTAGTGCCTGCAATTTCGTCATTTTTTACCCAATCCATCCATCCAATCCCCTGTACATGTACCCTATAATATACATCGAATCGCTTGGCCATATCGTCCTTTAATCGGATCTGTATTGCCTCTATTTGTTTAGATTGTCCTGTGGTTCCACTTAATTCGTTATTTTGCACATAATCCATCCACCCAATATCCTGCACGTGCGACCGATATTCTATCTCGTCTCCTTCTTTCAAATTAATCTTTACTGCTTCCATCCTGGCTGAATAGCCAGAAGTCCCAGCCATTTCTCCGCCACCAACCCAACCAAGCCAACCATAATGTTCTATATGTGCCTGATATTCAATGTTCGCATCACTCTCTTCTTTTGCGATTCTATTATTCGACAACACTACAGACACACTTGGCCACCCATCCCACTTAATATTCCCAAACCAATCCTCAAAATAACTATAAAAGTTTCGATTCCCATAAGCCGAACATCCATCGCCATACCCATATGACGATGCAAGCGCCGCCGCATTCGGCTGATACGGCGTATACCGATAAAGTGCCGCCGTCGCATTATTCTTAATATTTACTATACTACCACCACATCCTGCATTCGGGTTCCATTGTACATACACATTTCCTATCGGATACCTACTATATCCATTATCTAAAGTATACCTAAATAACCATGCCGCATTGCGCACTTGATTCTTAAATCCATAATACTTAGACGAGCATGCCGCCGTATCCGGACAACCATAACCAGTAGCTCGTTGATAATCCCAGCTGTTCGGAATCGGATCCGTAATCAATCCTGTCTCCTTTTGTAAAAGCACAATCAACACTTGTGGATTAATTCGATAATCCTGCGCCGCCTGCCAGATAATATGCGCTGCAGACTCCCCATTCATATTCTCTTCAGCAAGACACACCGTGTGCCCATTCACCACATGCCAAGTAGTCGGTGGCGTACTATCCGAAAAATAACCTACTCTAGTTCCAACACCGCTAAAATTAGTGTTGCCACATCGGCCTTTTGAACTCAAAAAGCTCTGAATTTGCGCTTCATTCATCGAATTATAATTACTCATCTGGTAGTCCGAAATAATATATCCAGGGTCAAACGCAGCCATATTTGCCGCGCCCACTTCATTATCATTCTTAAACTTTTGTGCCAAAAATGTAAACAAAAATACCGCCACGAACACTCCTAGCATTACAAACCATATTCTATTACTACGCCTTCTATTTGCCATTATATGTTTACCTCCCCTCTAATTGTTCCAGTTTTTCCTCCAGAACTTAGTTTAATAATTATATCAGTGGCCCCACCTCCCAAGCTACCAACCGGCACATTAAAACCGTCACAAGTCGAAGTGCTAACTTCCGCCACAATATCAGCATTTGCTGAGTATATTTCATTTCCGTTTCGCACCAAACTCAATGCACATTTTCCCTCACCTAAGAATTGGTCTATATTCATAGCTATCATCAATGTCCCATTACTCACTCCGGCATAAGTAATCGCACCTGTCAGCTCTTCCGCCTTATTCGGATCTTCCCCTTCATACTGTTTCACCTTCTTCTGTTCTGCCACCCTTTCAGAATACTCTTCTTCCGTTTCCTCGTCGCGTTTTTCGGTATTTTTTGTTTCTTCTGCGTCAGCCTTTTTTGCCTCGTCTGCCTGTTCGGCGCTTTGGTGTTCGTTATTCCAAATCACCGCTGCTCCTACCCCAGTGATAACCAATAAAGCTAAAATCAACCCTCCAATTATCCATTTCCGGTTCTTTCTTTGCCTTCTTGTCATAAATCGCTATTCTCCTAATAAAATTATAACAAGATTATGGCAAATAGCAACCCCTGACTCCAATCAATAATCTACTCCAAATCCAACCCCAGCACATCTGCCGCTTTCAGCAAAATCTCACGCTCACTCTCAGAGCAGTCCATCAACTTTGCTTTAAACAATCCCACCGTCTCCTCATGTTTATAGTCCAAAATTTCTAGTGACCTCGCCGCCCCCGGCACCTTACGCAAAACCCCCTTCGAAACCAAATTATCAATATGCTCCGCTACCGCCGACACCGAAGACAAACCTAATCCAGACATAATCTCCCGATAAGAGGGCGAATACCCGTTTTCCTCTGTAAAATCTTCTAAGAAATTCAAAACCGCTAATTGTTTTTTCGTTAATTTAATACCCATTATGTTATAATTATAAACAATGGACAAAAATAAATCAATCGATGGCCTAGCTCCACGTCGCTCCAAAACTCGAGCGACCTCTAGTCGCGCTGTCGCAAAACCAAAAACCGTTAAAAAAACTATTAAGGTTACCTCCCCTAAGTCCGCCTCAAAACCGACCCCAAGCACTGCCAAAAAAACAACTTCCAAGCCCACCAAAACCTCTGTTAAAAAACCTGCTCCAAAACCAGTCGATATCACTGAAGAATTTTTAAAACCAGTCCAAACTTTTAACTTCGACGAACAAACCGGCGAACTCAAAGCCTCTGAGGACCAAACCATGAATAAAGAAAAAGAGCTCTCCAAAAAAGAGCAAAAGAAGCTCGACAAAAAACTTAAAAAACAAAATAAAAAACCTATCAGCAAAAAACGCAAAATCATCACCGGCATCATTCTTGGTATTGTTGTTTTGCTCCTCGCTGGCGTCATTTGGTTCATCATCTGGGGCAACGATCTTCTCGCGAGAATCGGTAACGGTGAAGGCAATATTTTTAGCCTCTTTACCGAATACTATGAACCACTCAAAACAGACGAAAACGGTCGCACCAATATCTTAGCCTTCGGCACTAGCGGCTACAATATGGACGGAGACGAAGGTAATGGCGTCCATGACGGAGCCCAACTCACCGACTCCATTATGGTTATCAGTCTCAATCAAGAAACTGGTGACACCGCCATGCTCTCTCTTCCTCGTGATCTTAAAGTATCAAGAACTTGTACCGCCACCGGCAAAATCAACGAAATCTACTGGTGTAACAATATGGACGGCGAGCACGAAACCGAAGGCGCCGAAGCTCTTATGGCCGAAGTTAGCGACATCCTTGGTCTAGATTTCCAATACTACGCCCATCTCAACTGGGGCTCACTGGTTTCTATTGTCGATATCCTAGGAGGCATCACTGTGACCCTAGACGAAAACATTAGTGATTATAATTATACTAAAGCTGTCTTCGAAGCTGGTGTCCCTTATACCATTGATGGGGCTCAAGCCTTAGGCCTCGCCCGCGCCCGTCACGGCACCGCTAGCGGCGACTTCTCTCGCGGCGCCTCTCAGCAAAAAATCCTCATTGGCATCAAAGAAAAAATCCTTGAGAAGAATCTTTCCCTCCCCGACCTTCTCAATCTTGCCAACACGCTCGGCGATAATCTTCGCACCAATTTCTCTGTTGATGAAATGAAAACTGCCGCTCACCTTCTCACTGATCTCGACTTTAACAGCATCCGTCAAGTTTCCCTCATCGAACCCGAAAAGCTTATGACTACCGGCAGTATCGGCGGCATCTCTTATGTCCTCCCATCCGCTGGTAACGGCAATTACTCTGCTATCAAAGCATATGTTGCCAAAATGTTTAGCAATAACCCACAAGAATACGAAAATAGTTCAATCCTAGTTCTCAATGGCACCGGCACTCCAGGTGTAGCTAGCGCCGAGCAAACTACTCTTGAAGGAGAAGGTTATATTAATATCTACGTTGACGACGCTCCAGCTGGCGAATACACCGAGCACTACACTCTCTATGTCCTCCACGACGACAAGCCTGGCACCAAGAAGCTCCTCGAAGAGAAATACGGCCAAGAAGCCAAACCAGCCACCGATCTCCCAGCCGGTATCGTAACTGATTGTGACTTTGTCATTATCATCGGCAACGAAGCTCAAGAATAAAATACCGAAACAATTTAAAATCGCCCAATTAAAAATTACAACGGTCACGGACGAGCATCCGGTACTGAAATACCGGGGCGAGTCCGCCTGACCCGTTGTGATTTTTAAAATGGCGAGATTTTAACGTTTCGGTATTTTACTCTTGAGTTTAGTTAGTGATATAATAACTACATATGTTAAGCAAAAAATACCGGTTTCATTCTCGCGGTGGAGTAAAGTACGTCTACAAACACGGCAAAACCTTGCGCACGTCCAAAATGTCTCTTACCTTCACTGAAAACACCCGCGGCTTTACTCGCATTGCCGTCGTTGTATCTAAAAAAGTTGCCAAATCCGCCGTCAAACGCAACCGTATCCGCCGTCGTGTTTATGAAGCCCTAAGATTGAACCTTGACCTCATCCCTAAAAAAACCGATTTTATTTTCATTATTTACTCCGACGATATTCTCACTATGCCCTTCAAAGAACTAGAGCAACTTCTCGGAGGCCTAGTCGACGAGAGCAAAGTGTGTTATAATAAATAAAATGGATAAAAAGAGTGTGAAAAAATACATCTATTGGGGACTCTTCCTAGCCTTCATTGTTGGCTCAATTTTAACTGGTGGTCCGTTTAACCTTATTGACCTTATCGTCGTTCGTCCCATCGTTAATATTCAATTCATGATCTTTAATCTTGTTCATGACTTTGGTATTGCGATTATCATTTTTGCAGTCCTAGTTAAAGTTTGCATGTGGCCACTCACCAAAAAGCAGCTAAACCAAACCCGTCTCATTCGTAAAATTCAACCTGAACTTACCAAGATTAAGAAAAACTGCAAAGGCAACAAGCAGATGGAGTCCCTTCAGACCATGGATCTTTACAAGCGATACAATGTTAAGCCTTTCGCTTCAATTATCACTCTCCTCATTCAGCTCCCTATCTTTATTGCGATTTTCTCCGCTATTCGCGTCATCGCTACTCCGCTTCCTCAAGACAATCTCATGAACCGCGCCTACGACATCGTCGCTTACGAAGGTTCCGAAATTCGCACTCTCGAAGACAAACAATCCGCCTATCTAGCTGACCTCACCAACCAAGATATCCCCGACGAAGAAAAAACTCCTTACGATTTCTATCCAATGCTTTTTGGTACCATCCGTCTAGATGTCAAGGCTAGCGACGTTCTTATGGGCAACTTCTCTTGGAGCGCTCTCTTTATTCTCGCCTGTACTATTCTCGCTTCAGTTGTTCAATACTGGGCTACCAAGCAACAAATGCCTTCCAATAAATCTGAAAAGAAAAAGTCCTTCCGCGATATTCTAAAAGACGCTAAAGAAGGCAAAGATGTCGACGAGTCCGACATCAGCAGCATGACTACCGGCCAAATGGCCTACATGATGCCAATAATGATGTTCATCATCATGTTTAATCTTAACGGTGCACTCGCTTTCTACTATTTCCTTAGCAATATCATTACAGTCTTCCAACAAAAGGTTATCCTCAAAAAAGTCGACGCCGAAATCGACGAAGCCACCGACAAGGCTATTCTTAAAGAACTAAACAATATCAAAGAGGCCAAAGTGGTCGAAAACAAAAAAACCGGAACAAAAATTACTCGCATCTCCGCTCGGGATACTAAAAAGAAAAGGAGATAACAAATGAATAAAGATGAATCAATTAGATTTGCTGCCCGCTACCTCGAAGATCTACTTAGTTTCTTCGGTATTAACGTTGCAGTTACCTCAACTATCGATGACGAAGTCATTCAATTATCTGTACCATCCACCTCGCTCAATTCCCTTCTTATCGGCCGCAATGCCGACAACCTACGCGCTCTTCAGCATGTCGTCTCAATGGCGCTAGTTTCTAAAGACGCCGAAGTCACCCGAGTTAACGTTGATGTTGCTAGCTACAAACGTCAACGCGCCGACCGTATCGCCGAAAAAGCCGAAAGTTGGATTGCCAAAGTCCGCCGCACCGGCAAACCAATGGAAATCAATCTAAACGCCGCTGACCGTCGCGTCGTCCATAAAGTAGCAACTGATTATTCCGATATCGAAACTCACTCCGAAGGCGAGGGGCGCGACCGTAAACTTATCATTTCAAAGATTTAAAATAACCCCCTTTCGGGGGTTATTTTTTATGCAGATAGTCTTGCGCGACCCTTCAGTCGACGTCGTGCTAATACTTTACGCCCATTTTTTGTCGCATTCCTCTTCATGAATCCATGCTCCACCTTGCGCTGCTTCTTGTGCGGCTGATACGTTCTCTTTGGCATAATATTATTCCTTAAACTTTAAAATTTTTCAAAAACTTATTATAGTATACCGCATTTTTCCACATTTTTCAAGCAGTTTTCCACATATTTTTAGGGAAACTCCTGGAATGTGGAAAAACTCTAGTCTGTTTCCAAAACTACATATTATAACATAAAAATTCCACTAAAAACCCTGTGGAAAACTCCCATTCTCGTGCTATAATTAATATACGAAGGAGGTTCAAAATACAATGTTCGACGTCTGGAAAAACGCCTTAGCTGAAATTGAGCAGCAAATTTCCCCTGCTAATTATTCTACCTGGTTTCAGGATACTTCATTAATATCTACCACTGACGGTAACATTATTATTGGTGTCAAGAATTCATTTTTTGTTAAACAACTCCGTAATCGTTATCTAGATATTATTTCTGCAGCGCTCAAAAACAATAACGTCACTGTTAATTCTGTTGATTTTGAAGTTCAAACCAAAGTCAAATCCAAAGTCCGCCCCCGCGAAGTTACCGCCATAAACAGTCCTATAAAAACCCGTATCAAAACCATTCGTAATACTGCCAATCAAAACAGTCTTACTAATGGCCTCAACCAAAAATACACTCTAGACAACTTCGTGATTGGCTCCAATAACGACCTCGCGGTTTCCGCCGCTAAAAGTATTATCGCGGCCCCCGGCACTCGTTACAACCCGTTCTTTCTCTATGGTGGACCAGGGCTAGGTAAAACCCATCTCGTCCAGGCTATCGGTAACGAACTTCTTAAAAAAGATCCTAGCCTTAAGATTTTCTACACCCCTATTTCTCATTTCTATTCCGATTTCATCGACGCTATCCAAAATGGCAAAGGTAAAGAATTTAATCGCAAATTCCAAAAACTCGACGTCCTCATTATTGATGATTTTCAATTCATCGTTAATAAAGAAAAATCCCAGGAAGAATTCTTCAATATTTTTAACGACCTCTACCAACTCAACAAGCAAATCATTATCACATCAGATCGCCTTCCCTCTCAAATCAAATCAGTTGACGAACGACTCGCTTCTCGTCTTACCTGGGCTGGCGCCTTTGACTTACAGCTTCCTAAATTCGAAGATAAGTGCGCTATACTTCGCGCTAAAGCTGAGCTAATGGGCGCCGAAATAGAACCAGAAGCCATTGAATATATCGCTGAAAACGTTAACACTAATATTCGTGACCTCGAAGGCGAATTCTCTACCATCCTTCTAATGTCTGAAGTGCGTGGCCTTACCCCACTAGAGCTAATCGAAAACGGTTCGGTCTCTGTTAATAAAACCGCCAAGCTCCGCCCCACCTCCGCTAAGCAAATTGTTGAAAAAGTTGCTAAATATTACAACCTTTCCGTTAAAGAACTCACTGGCAAGTCTCGCGTTGCTCACATTAAAACTGCTCGTCAGGTCGCCATGTTTATCCTCTCTAACGAACTAAACTTAAGCACCAACAAAATTGCTGTCGAAGTTGGTGTCAAGGACCACACTACTGTTATGCATGGTGTCAAAAAAATTAAACAAGATCTCAAATTAAACTTCACTCTCCGCGACCAAATCGAGGAAATCAAGGAGAAAATCTATGGATAACTTGTGCAAAACCCCGTGTAAATCCACTAGTAAAACCCGTGCAAATTTCCGTGTAAATCTCCTCATGCTCCAAAAAGCAGTGTATAAATCCCTTTTTCCACTAGCTTTTCCCCCATTTTCCACCAACTTACACACTTTCCTTTCACCCCTGCACTTTATCAATCTTTTCCACTATTCCACCGGCTCTACTATAACTACAATTAATAATTTAATAGAAAGGATTTAAAAATGAAAATAAAAGTCACTCAGGAAAAATTAAGTAAAGCCTTAAATAATGTTAGCCGCATTGCAATTGGTAAGGTTACTCTCCCCATCCTCAATAATGTTTTAATTCGGGTAGATAACAAAAAAGTCTCCCTTGTCACCACTAATCTCGATATGGCTATTATGGATTTTCTCCCGGTTTCCAATTCTGAAGATGGTGTAGTTACTGTTCCCGCCAAGCTCCTTGCTGAGTTTATCTCTAATCTTCCAAAAGGTGAAACCATTGAAATTAACTCCAAGGACGCTAAAGTTGAAATCAAGGCCGGTCAATATTCATCCACTATTAACGGTGCTCTGGCTGACGATTTCCCCGAAATGCCAGAAATTGATGAAAAAAAGGCCGTCATCTATAAAATTGGTGTCGACGAATTTAAAACTAGCGTCGCTCAGGTTATTATCGCAAGCAGCAACGATTTAACTCGTCCCGCACTAACCGGCGTCTATTTTAATACCTATGATCATAAACTCGCCATCGCTTCCACCGACGGCTACCGCCTTGCTGAAAAAATCCTCATCGATAAAGTTGAAAGCGAAGTTAAGGCTATCGTGCCAGCCAGTTCCCTTCAAGAAGTTCTCCGCTCAATCAGTGATGACGTTGAGGAAGTTGAAATTTCCTTTAATGACGACCTGGTTCGTTTTCGTCTCGGCGAAGTCGAAATCATTTCCAAACTCATTGATACCAGTTATCCAGACTACCAAAAACTCATTCCAAAAGACAACGATGTTAAAGTCATTCTAGACCGCGAAGAGCTCATTCGTGTCACTAAGCTTGCTGCTCTCTTCGCCCGTTCAGTCGGCGGTTCAATAATCTGTGAAGCAAAAACCCCTGACACTTTCTTGGTTAAATCCGTTGCTAATGAATTTGGTGAAAACGACTCCAAAATTGAAACTATCGTAGAAAAAGACGGTCGCGTTAATTTTAATTCCCGCTTTCTTATCGATGCACTTAATTCTCTTGAAAGCAAGGAAGTTGAACTAGAATTTTCTAATCGTGTTTCCCCTACCCTTCTCCGCAACAAAAAGGACAAAAAATACACTCATATCGTAATGCCACTTAACTCATAATGATAATCAAATCTATCAAGCTCACTAATTTCCGGAATCATCACAGTTATAAATTAACCTGCGACGATAAAACCTCCCTTATTTTAGGTAGTAATGGTTGGGGTAAAACCTCTGTCCTTGAGGCTATTTATATCTTAACCAGAGGAAAAAGCTTTCGTGCTACCGACCCCGAAATATTGAACCGCGATTCCGAATATTACCGTATTGAACTTGAATATGTAAACGGCGAAACTACTGTCGCCACCTACGACGGCAAAACCAAAAACTTTATTGTTTTAGATAAGAAACAAAAACGCCTCCCTAAAAAACATAAATACCCAGTAGTCTTATTTCTCCCCTCTGATCTAAATCTAATCAGTCATTCACCTGGACGGCGCCGCGACTACTTTGACCGCATTTTTGCTGAGTTTGACGAAAAATACGCCACTAGTCTTAGTAAATATCATAAAGCCTTAAAACAGCGCAACGAACTTCTTAAAAAAGATTATTTGAAAGAAGACAATCTGTTCTCTTGGAACATTATGCTAGCCAAATATGGTACTGACCTCCACAATTATCGTGAACAATTTACTCAGGAAATTAACCAAAAACTTACTCCTACCTATCACTCCATCGCTGAAAATAACGACAAAATAACTATTAATTACCAGTCCGAGGCGCCAAAGTCCGAGCAAACTTACTTAAACCATTTAGAAAAGAATTACGAACGCGATCATTATCTAGGACACACCACCTTTGGTATTCATCGCGACGACTATGTTTTTAATTTTAACAACCAACCTGCCGACGGCTCTGCCTCCCGTGGTGAAACCCGTTCCATTATCCTCGCCCTCAAATTTATTGAAGCTGACCTTATCAACCAAAAACTCCACCAAAAACCAATCATTTTGCTAGATGATGTTTTTTCTGAGCTCGATGAAACCCGCCGCCGCTGCCTCATCAAAAACTTCAAAGATAATCAAGTTATTATCACTAGCGTGGGTAGCAGTAGCTAAGGTGTCCTAAGGGACATAAGGACTTGGCCAGAGCGGCCCGGAGCGTGCCCGCAGGGCACGCTTAGCTGCTGCTACCCACCTCATGGTATAATATATTATATGATTAGAGTTGAAAAGGTTATACCTGGTGGACAGGCTTTAGGAACCTTGCCAGACGGCAAGAAAATCTTTTTCTGGAACGCTTTGCCTGGTGAGATTGTAGAAGAATATGATATTACTAAGCAAAAAGCCAACTTTGTCGAAGCTGTCGCCACTAAAATCAGCAACCCATCCAAATACCGCGTAGAGCCAAAAGACGAATGTTATCTTTCTACTTCCCCCTGGCAAATCATGGGCTACGACTACGAACTCCAATTAAAACAAGAGCTAGTTGTTGAAATCTTCCGCGAACACCATATTGCTATTGCTAAACCTGAAATATTCACCGATAGTAAAGAATATTTTTATCGCAACAAGATGGAATATTCCCTCTATTGGAATAATGACACTAGTAAAATAGACCTTGCCTTTCACGCTCGCGGTTCTCATCGCAAAATCCCAATTCAAACTTCCTCCATTGAACGCTCCGAGATCTTCAAAACAGCTACCGAAATCGTCAATACTTTAAACAATAATCACGAGGAAGCTCGCAACTATCAATCTCTGCTTCTCCGCTGTAATCAAAACGGGGAAGTTTCTGGTGGTCTTTACGAAAACCACAAGCCCCACCCAGTTTTTAAAAACCTTACCGATGAAATCCTAGGCAAAGAGTATTCTTACTCCCCTAACGGTTTCTTCCAGATCAATCCACCAGTCTACGAAATGGTTTTAAAAGAAATCAAAAAACACATCAACACCGACAAGGTCCTAGACCTCTACTCCGGTGTCGGCACCATCGGCCTCTCCGTCGCAAAGGATAAACATCTCACCCTGGTAGAATGTGACAAATCTGCCTTCCGTGAACTTAGCAAGAATTGCGTAGAGGGAGTTTTTGAAGGGGTTTTGGACGCGCCCCGAAAAAACTGCCCTCAAGCAATTCTTGCACGTTCAGAAGAGATATTGAATTACATTGAACCAGATGCCACCGTTATCCTTGATCCTCCCCGCGCCGGCTGTGACAAAAAACTGATCGATAGATTAAATGAAGTTAAACCTGAAACAATAGTTTACCTTTCCTGTAACCCCGCCACACAGGCCAGGGATGTTAGCCTACTCCTTAATAATTACAGCATCACCGAAATCAAAACTTTCAACTTCTTCCCTCACACCCCACACATCGAAAACCTCGCTATCCTCACCCGCAAATAATTTTGACACAAGAATAATCCTCGTGCTATAATGAAGATGCATTAGTTTCACAATTAAGTGTACCAGATTATTTATATCTGTTCCAAACTAAGAACGGCATCGTAAGGAAGTCGAACAGTTTGGAACCTCTGGTACAAATTGCGAAACTAATGCACCCCTTGCGGTGCCATTTTTGTATGTACGCCTTTCATGCCAAATATGGCACCGTTAGGGGGATAAAAGGCAAATTTAAGTGAGGTAGAAAATGAAGATAATATTAAGAACCATAATGTTAACGATCACCATATCGTTATTATTTATTGTCAGCAACAATGTGTTTGATAACGCCTCCGCCGAATCATATGAAAGCAACGTCGGCGTATCCTTCACTCTCAACCCCACCATCAACGTCACCGTCTCAGGAGATTTAACTATACCCAACCTCACTCCAGGAGACTATAAGGATAGTAATAGTATTACAGTCACAGCTAATAGTAATAGCATAGCAGGCTATACATTAAGTAGTACAGTAGGTAGTAGTACCAATACATCTACAGAACTAAGAAAAGATGGAGTAGATACTACTAATAAGTTCAGTAGCATTACAACCAATAAAGCCTCTTTGTCTAACTTTGATGATAGTACTAATACTTGGGGCTATTCCTATTCTACCGATTCAGGTACCACCTGGCAAAGTGGAGACATCACCGGTACTCCAGCCACAGGCTATAACGGCCTACCACTCTATACTTCATCTAGCTCTATCAAACTCATTAACTCTACTACATCGGGCTCTAGTTCAGTCCTATTCAAAATAGGTGCTAGAACTACCACTAACCAAATAGCAGGAGAATACACCAACGTTATTAACTTCATAGGTATAGCCAACCCTAACCCACCCATTATCTACATGCAAAACGCTACTCTGGCTGATTGTGGTAAGGATATGGTAGATAGTAGAGATAATACCATCTACACTACAGCCTTACTAGAAAATGGACAATGCTGGATGACGAAGAACCTAGACCTCCCTGGAGAGACAAGACTATCCTCAGCAGACACTGATATTACAGACGCCTATATTGAAGGATTTACTACGGGTGGGAACTTAACCAAGGTTGGTAATGTTATAGTTTTACCAACCTCAAGTACCACTGGATTCAACGATAATGCTAAGGCTTTTGTCTACAATTCCAATAGAGCACCCGCTAATGATTCAGATTGCACCAGCCCAGGCTGTTATTCTTACTATTCATGGGATGCTGCCACAGTTGGTTCTGGCAGAAGCTTAACCAACGACAATACGGATGCTCCGTACAGTATCTGCCCTAAAGGTTGGCATCTACCAAATACTAGGACTGGCACTAATGACACTGCGGACTTCAGAAAGCTGATGATCGTCCTGGGCGGCTCAGCTGAAATTGTGACCTATAACAATAATACTACCCCAACCGGATCAACTATCTTCAACAAACTGTATGGTGCCCCACTTTACTTTTTGCGTGCCGGGTATTATCGTGATTCTGAGTCGTTTTTCAACGGTGGTTATAACGGCTATTACCGATCATCTACGTCTCTTAGCAGTGATCGCGCTCTCTATATGATCCTCTATTCGAGTGGTGTCAACTCGGCCAGCAGCCTTGAGCGCCGCTACGGACTTTCGGTTCGCTGCGTTAAGTCGTCCTAATTTTCGCGGGTGGCGGCACGCGTTTTCATGGAACTCCAATCACTACTTTTCAAAGCATTAAATAGATTTGGCCCGTTGTAATCTTTACAATATTCCAGTGCGTGAGCGTCCATCCTGAGTAGGTCAATAGTCCATTTGCATATATTATGGGTAAGAGCCAATAAGAATAACAGAAACCACTGTAGGTTGAGCATAAGACGCGAGCGCCTGACGAATCTTGTAAAGATTACTAACTGCCAAGTCCAGTTTTGAAAAGTAGTGATTAGAGTTCTAATGAGTGAACCGCGAAGAAAAATTTAAGTTTGGAGTTCCATTAGATAAGTTGTGCTATCATAATAATATGACCACTACTCGTAAAGCCTTCATTTACTTGAACTTATTTATTTTTGTCACCATGCTCATCGCCGTGATTTCAACTCTGATTTTCGGCGGCCGTGCCACTCGCCTTGATGCTGGCACCACTGCTGGCGCCGCCCAACTTGCTAGCGGTGCATTTGGTGGTGTTAAAATTGAGTACTGGCACCACATTGTTTCGTTCACAATTTTAAGCAACATCTTCTTAGGACTAGTTGCTTTAATCTCCGCCACCATCGCTATAAGACATCCCCAAAAAGGGCTTTCTACTAAACTTGCCACTTGGTATTTGGTTGCCGCTAGTTCTACGATGCTCACCTGTCTCACAGTATTATTCTTTCTTGCTCCTATGCGCGCCATTAGTGGCAGGAATTATTTTGATATGCTACTAGAGCAAATGTTCTTCCTTCATTTTCTAAATCCAATCCTCGGTGCTATTTGTTATATTTTCTTTTTTAAAACTGAAACAAAAATTGGCCTAAAACCTTGTCTCCTTGCTATTTTACCCCCAGTAATCTATTCTTCACCCTATATCTTTTGTGTCTGCATTATTAAAATTTGGCCCGACTTTTATGGGCTAACCTTTGGTGGTAATTATTATGTAATTCCTCTCGTCTATCTTGTTTTTTGCTCCGTGATGCTAGTAATTAGCAGTTCACTTGCAGCCCTACACAATCACTATCAAAAATTAAAATAGTCTTTATTTCCCCAGTAAAACGTGCTAGAATAATTACAAGACGGAAGGGTGGCCGAGTGGTTTAAGGCGCACGCTTGGAAAGCGTGTAACGGGGCAACTCGTTCGCAGGTTCAAATCCTGTCCCTTCCGCCAAAATCAAGCGGAACGCAAGTTCGCATCCCGAGCGTAGCGAGGGATTCCTCAATCTTGTCCCTTCCGCCAAATTAGAATCCATGGAGAAAACAGGTGAGCGAAAATATACTAATCGAATTAAAAGGTTTAACCAAGCGTTATGGTTACGGCGATACCGAATCCTACGCCTTAAAAGACTTTGATTTAACTATTAAGCGCGGTGAATTTATCATGATTATGGGGCCATCCGGTTGTGGTAAAACCACTTTGCTTAATATTATTGGGCTACTAGACCGCGCCTCGCATGGCGAATACATCTTAAACGGCGAAAATGTCGCCAATATTTCAGCCCGGCGCCAGGCCAAACTACGAGCCAAAAAAATCGGCTTTGTTTTTCAAAACTTTAATTTAATCGAAGATTTAACCGTTATCGATAATGTTGCCCTACCACTAGTCTATACCGGCTATTCTAAGACGGCGCAACTAAAAAATGCATCAAACGCCCTAAAAAGGTTTCACCTAAACGAGCGCGAATACTATCTTCCCTATCAGCTCTCCGGCGGCCAGCAACAACGTGTTGCTATCGCTAGAGCTATCGTCGGTGACCCAGAAATCATCCTCGCAGATGAGCCTACTGGTAACCTTGATTCCCGTGCCTCCCACATCGTGATGGAGGAGCTGAAGGCTATTCACGAAGAAGGCAACACGATTATTATGGTAACCCACAACCCTGCTTTAACTAGCTATGCTACTCGTGTCATCAATATGCTCGACGGCCAAATCGACACCGATGTTAAAACCGTCGCTGATGCAAATCTTCCTCAGCCGATTAGTGTAAAAATCAAAAAACGCAAAAAAGCCGAAGAACCTGAAATAATTACCTCCACCGAGAAAAAACCCGAAACTCCCGAAAAAAATCCTGAGGAAAAACCCAAAAAACATAAGAAATCTAAAAAAGGGAGAAAAAAATAATGGCACTTCTCGTTAGAACTCACTATCGTCTCGCCCGCGCTGCGATTAAAGATAACCGCACCCGCTCTTTTCTGACCTGTCTTGGTATCGCCATCGGTGTTGCTAGCATTATTCTCATTCTCTCTCTAATGGGTAGCATTTCTAACCTCGTCAAGGAGCAAACCAAAGAAATCGGCGCCGATCTCATCGTTGTCCGGCCAAGCTCTACCAAGGATAACCTCACCAATATCGTCGAAGAATTGACCTCTGCAAACTCCTTTCAGGCGTCCAATCTCTCGATTAACGATGTCAAAGCAATCAAAGGCGTCAACCACGTTTCCGCTGTCGCCCCGATTGCCATTTCTACTAACACCGTCGCCTCTGAAAAGAACACTTTCGACTCTGTGCCAATTCTTGGCACCAACAGCGACTATGTAAAAATTGAGCCATTAGCTCTTCGCTACGGCTCCTTCCTCACCAATACCGAAGATAGCAAATCTGTCGTTCTCGGCCATACCCTTTCCCTAGCGCTGTTTAACACTATTAACACCACCGTCGGCAAAAGCATCACCATCATGGGAGAAAAATTTATGGTTGCCGGCGTACTAGACGAAATCGATAAGTCCATCAACTTTGACAATATCGACTATGACAACGCTCTTATCATGGATGTTAGCTCTCTCAATAAAATCACTGGCTCCACCCAAATTCAACAGATTAATGTCAAAGCAGAAAACACTGATAGTCTTGCTACTATATCCGAGGATATCAAGCAGGCCCTCGAAAACCAAAAACAAGGCGATAAAAACTTCACCGTTGCTTATGGCGACGATATCACTCATCCCGCCAGCAACCTCTTTACCATTGTTTCTGGTATGTTGGCTATTGTCGCTGGTATTTCTCTGGTGGTTGGCGGTATCGGTGTTATGAATATCATGTTGGTTTCCGTCGCCGAGCGTACCCACGAAATTGGTATCCGAAAAGCCGTCGGTGCCTCCTCTCGCAATATACTTATTCAATTCCTCTTTGAAGCCCTAATCCTTTCTATACTTGGCGGTATTTTCGGTCTAGTTCTCGGTTATATTCTGGCCTTCCTCCTTTCCGTAGTCACTCCGTTTGCCCCCTATATTAGTTGGCACATTATCGCCATCACCTTCTTAACCACCCTCATCGTTGGCATAATTTTCGGTATCTACCCAGCACTGAAAGCCGCCACTAAGAACCCAATTGACTCACTAAAGCATTATCGTTAAAGGAGTAAAAATGAGCATCAAAACCACTCTAGAAAAACTACCCTTCTATAATCAAGCGGTTCTTCCCTACCACTTTATTCAAGCCGTCGTTGCCAGCACCAAAAACGGCTTCCCAGCCAAAAATCTTCGCGTCATTGCCGTCACTGGCACTAACGGCAAAACCACTACCTGTTTCATGATTTGGAATATGTTAAAAACCGCAGGCTTTAAAACTGGCCTTATGACTACTGTGGCTTACGGCGTAGATAAATTGAAGCCCGAACTCGGCCACATGACCACTGTCGATGCCGCCACCCTCAACCGACGCATCAAAGAAATCGCCGACTCCGGCGCTAAGTTCCTAGTTCTTGAAGTGACCTCTCATGCACTCTCTGAGTACCGCACCTTAGGTATTCCAATTGAAATTGGAGTTTTCACTAACCTCACTCACGAACATCTCGATTACCACAAAACTCTCACCGGTTATCGCAACGCCAAGGGTAAATTGTTCGCTAGCGCCAAATTTAGCATTCTTAACGCCGACGACCCAGCCACCAAATACTATAAAACAATCGCCAAAGATTATATCACTTATGGTATAAAATCCGGTCAAAATAAACCCGAAAAAATCCAGTTACAGGTTGATGGTGTCAAATATTTATATCATGACATGAATATTGAAACTAAGATTCCGGGCGAGTTTAATGTCTATAATTCCCTTGCCGCCGCCGTAGTAGGTGAAAAAATTGGCCTCAGCTCTAAGCAAATCACGCAAGGCATCAAGTCCTTGGCGTCCGTTGAGGGTCGCATGAATGTGATTGACGAAGGTCAAAACTTTACCGTAATTGTCGATTATGCCCATGCCCCCGATGCCATCGAAAAGGTCTTTAATTCCGTCAAAGGCCACAAAGGCCGTATCATCACCGTTCATGGCGGTGCTGGCCGGCGCGACCCCTCTACTCGCCCCATTCGTGGCGAAATTCTCGGCAAAAATTCTGATATCGTCATTATTACCGAAGATGATTCCCGCGACGAACCACTAGAGCAAATCATGCAGGGCTTTGTCAAAGGCGCTAAAAAAGCCGGCAAAAAAGAAGGCAAAGACTTATTCCTCGAACCTGATCGCAAAGAGGCTATCGCACTCGCCCTGAAGAAAGCCAAAAAAGGCGATCTCGTTCTCATCCTTGGCAAAGGCCACGAAAAAACCATTCTTCGTGCCGACGGCCCCCACGATTTTGAAGACATCGCAGTCACGAGGAAATTACTAAAGTCTTTTTGACAGCATAATGAGATTTAGACCAGATTTGTTTGCGTAATTATTACAACTCAACAATGAAAAAATCTCCCCTAGCCCGAAGGGCGAATAAGGAGATTTTTTCTTGCCTTGTGTTGTAATAATTACGGCAAACAAGTCCAGCTGTCAAAAAGACTTTAGTAATTATACCTCGTAATTAGCAATACCATCGATAATCTTGTCGTTGGAGATCCCCAGCGTCGTCGCAATCGCCGCCGCACAAGCCATATAAGATATTGCTGTTTCCCCAGTCACAAAGGTTGCTAGTGTTGCGATTTCGCCCCCAATTGACATCGTCGCCTCAGCTCCTTTACCATATAATTTGGAATTCAATATCTTCACATCCGAGCTTGATATGCCAAACGTCACTGTTCCCTTCGAGCCTTTAAATTCTGAAAAGGTTTCATAATTCATATCATCATGATTAAGTATCACATATTCCGGCTTCATATCAAACAAAGTTTTTTCGTTATCTAGATACTCCTCCGGTTCCATATCTTTCAGTCCCGCCGTCACAAAGTTTGTCATCGCTGCCACGTGCACCGGCAAGCCATAGAAAATATTATCGCGTAGTCCCTCTGCCGGCACCGTTACCACCACATAATTTGCCCCGGCTTTCCACGCATCTGACAAAAACTTATGTAGCATCCCCAGCTTAAATGGCTGATCCGAAGCTAGCACTGCCACCTGTTCCCCTGAAGCTTTCAGAATCTCATGTACATAATGAGCAACCGTTACTTTACCTGTCGTTCCGGTAATCGCAATCAACTTCATATCCTTCATCGGATTACCGTAATATGATTTTAGCATTTTTGCTTTTAGCTTTTGTCGCCCCGATTTTAGCCCACCTTTTTTATTTTTCGTCACTTTAGATTTAGTCCTCTCTCCCATAATACCTCCATTATATCACTTTACTCTAATAATTTGCAAACCAAGGACACTATCAGCTCCTTTTCCTTCGGTTCCGACTCCGCAATTAAAAGCGCAATCGCCGTCAAAGCCCGGTCTGAGATCTTTGTTTCTCCGCTCTCTGTCAAATGGCAATCATTCAAAGTCAAAAACAGAATAAACAAAAGTGACCCAATCCGTTTATTTCCATCATAAAACGGATGATCCTTAATCACAAAATATAACAAATTCGCCGCCTTCGCTTGTGTCGAAGGGTATAAATCCTTCCCCTCAAAGCTCTGGAAAATCGCCGCGAGACTCCCCTCAAAGCTTCCACTTCGTTCTTTTCCAAACAAATCCGACCCTCCCACGTTCGCTCGAAGACTATCTACTGCATTAACACACATTTCTACCGTCAACTCTTTTACTCGCTTTTTCTTCCCCATAAAAGACAGGTCAATGTGTCCGTCATCGTACTCTTCCAAAGTTTTAAAACTTCCAGCATATTTCGAAATTACCTCAAGTACTCCATTTGCTTCCCCTGCGTCTAGCTCATTTCGCGCTGTCAACCGCCTCACCAATGCCATCATTTCTTCCACGTCGCGCAACTTCTTCACTTCTTTTTTCTGAACGATAGCCTCAAGCCGCCGCTCGTTCACCGCCACGCCGTCCGTTACAAACTTCTTCAGCACTGACGTCGCCCAAATCCTAAAATTCGTCGCCTTTTTTGAATTCACCCGGTACCCCACCGAAATAATTACATCTAAATTGTATAAGTCAACTTCACGTCGAACTGTTCGTTTCCCCTCTGTTCGAACTAGGAAGTTTTTCTTCCTAGTTCGTTTTTCTTGAAGTTCACCAGTCTCGTAAATATTGTTTAAATGGTCAGATATGTTTCTTGGTGTCACTCCAAAAATCTGTGCTATTTGTGCCCGCGTTGCCCAAATTGTCTCATTCTTCGCATCTACATCAAAAACTACTTCACCTTCAAGGCCTTTATAAATCTCGATTCTTTTCTCTATATCCTCCTCGGCCATCTCGGAAACTCCTCCCTAATTTACCTCTATTATATCACAAAAAAATAGCTCCAGGGGTTTAAGGAAAATGGCGGAAGAGAAAGGATAGTCATCCTTTTTTGCTCCCTTCAAAAACGAAATAAGAGAGCAAGCTCTCTTCTTTCATTTTTGGCGGAAGCGAAAGGATTCGAACCTTCGAGACGGTTAACCCGCCCACACGATTTCGAGGCACGTAATGCCCAAATCCCACAAAACTTCCTGCCCCTAATTATATAAAACTCACACCAATTTGACAATTCCACCATAATCCATAATTGTCCATAACCATTTTGCGATGTTGGCATATAAATTGGCATAGTAGTTTAGTTTCAAGGCATAATGCCATGAAGCCTAGAACATCTAAAAACGCCCGCTTGCTACAATAGAGTTAGTAAAGAGTTAAAACAAAAATGAAAAAGATTAAGTATTTCTCGGCATTTAGTGGCATTGGCGGTTTTGAGCTAGGGCTTGAGAACGCAGCAAAATCCGCAGGTCTAGAGGCAGAGTGTATAGGACATGCAGAAATCGACAAATTCGCCGAGGCTGTTTATCAGAATCATTTTCCAGGAAACAAAAACTATGGAGACATCACTAAAATCAACGCAAAAGAATTACCAGATTTCGACATCCTTGTTGCCGGATTCTGCTGCCAAAGCTACAGCACCGCAGGCAAAAGAAAAGGACTTGAGGACGAACGAGGGCAACTCGTCTATGACCTCATCAGAATCATTAAAGAAAAACGACCTAAAATCATTGTTCTCGAAAATGTTAAGGCAATCCTCGGCAACGCTGGTGGAACAAGTTTCTCCACAATCCTTAGTGAATTGGCAGAACTGGGGCTGTATGTGGAGTGGAATGTGCTCAACAGCTCGCATTATGGCGTCCCCCAAGAGCGAGAGCGTGTTATCATTGTCGGAGTTCTTGGAAAAGTCCCCAGCGAGCCGATATTTCCACTTAAGCCCTTATATAAGACACATTTTGACGAAAATAGAATCATCAGCTACAGCAAAAGCCGAGATGTAGTCAAATTCAGAGACACTGCCAACACCATTATCGCCAGTTATAAAGGGTTGGGCAATTATAACCAGCCTGGAGTATTAGAGAAAAATGGTCGAGTCAGGAGATTTACTCCCCTAGAGTGTGAGCGTCTGATGGGTTTTCCGGACTATTGGACGCAATATGGGGCG